>JABZKU010000017.1 GCA_015257125.1 Prevotellaceae bacterium
GGCGTTGCGGATAGGGAAATCGTGTCGTTTTGAAGTTTAGCGGACAGCAATATTTTACAAGGCGTTCGAGTCCGCTCGAACGCCTTTTTTGTGCATACCGGCTTTCCTCCTTCTGCACGATTGGCCATAAGCTCCCCATTGCGTTTGCAGAATCGTAGCATGGCGTGCTGATTTAGGAGAGAAGCATATTTTTGCGACACGCAGTTTAGGCTAACATCCACGGGTTCACCTGCACTTGCTCTTCTTGGTAAACCGACGTTACGCCAATTCGGCGCAAGTTGTCCATAAGCGGCAGAAAGTTGTCCGTTTTCCGACAAAAGTAGAGCACTTTTCGGCAAAAGTCCCCGACTTTTCCCCACTCCCTTCCCCAGTGAATTCCATAAGCCAAGGACTTGCCTCGCTTAGTTCGCTGAGGCCCAAAAAACTCCCCTCATGATTCTTCGGATCACGAGGGGAGTTTTTAGTTTGACAGGGAGAAGATGCGGCTGTTAGTAGAGCGTGATTTTGCGACCGCCCACCACATAGACACCAGAGGGCAAGCCCTCTGTATTGCCGTTGCGGCCTACGAGTTTGCCGTTCAAGTCATAGATGTCCAATGCAGCCTTATTCGCGAGATCGGTGCGCACCGCTTTCACAGCCGTCGGCGCAATCTCTCGCATTGCCGGCGAAGTGACAGACACCATTTGGTAAATGGCGGGCACTTGTTGTCCCGTCCAACGCACCCGGAGTGCGGTGGCCTCTGGCATTTGTGCAGCCGCGACGCGTGTCAAGGCCGTTCCCAGTTGTCCGAGCGTCTGCCACGTTGCACCATCAGCCGTCCATTCCAATTCGGGCTTTGCTTCGGCTGTCCATGCTGCGGGATTCCAATAGATATCTATGGCCTGCAACTCGGCGAGCGTACGGATTTCGTAGCGCAATTCACCACCGCCGGCTTGCGCGAGGACATTGTATCCCTTCCCGTCCGTGACTTCGGGGTGAGCCTTGCCCTTACCGTCCGTCACACCGGGAGCAAACTGCGCCGCGCGGTGCAATACATTGACCTGCATATCGTAGAGTCGCAACCACTTATTGCCAATGGGCGAACTCACGGTCAGGCGCACTTGTTTGGCCTCGGGCACATTGCCTTCAAAGTCGATATAGCGCACTTGATCGGCGTAGGGTTTGCTTTGCGATAGGCCGCCTGCGCGCGCCACACTGCCGGCCACATGGAGTTGTTTCCACACTTTGCCATCGACACTGGCCTCGACTGTACCGGCTTGCAGCTGGTCGCCGTTTTTCGTACCGAAATAGATGCGCACATCCTTCACGTCGGTGGGCTTTTGCAAGTGCACCACATAGCGATCGTCCTTCATCTGATTGCGCTTGCCGGCAAAGAAGGTCGAGGGATCGCCGTCGATCAAGGCACGCTTGCCCAACTGGTTGTTGGTCGCTTCGCCCACTTCGTCTGTAGGCACGTCGATTGCGGTAAGCGTGGGCAACTGTGGAAGCACAAAGCAGAAGTTACTGCGCGTAAGCGTGAGTGATTTAGCCTCTGTTTGGTCGTTGATCAGTACGACGTACTTCATTTTCTTACCTTCCGGCCAAGTCGTGCTGTGCATGCGGTTCCAGTGCTTACCGTCTTCGCTCCATTGCACAGCAAATCCGCTCAAAAGAGCCGCATCGATGCGCACTTCAGCCGGCGTGAAAGGTTCGGCAAAGGAAAGTCCCACGAATGCGCCGGCCGGCAGCGTAACTTTTGCTCCGTTGAAATAGTTTTCGCCGTTTTGCTGCACCACACGGGGCGAAATGCCTGACACGCTGCTCACCACCTGCACCGGTTCCGCGCTTTTGCCAAAAGCTTGACGGCCAAATCCATTCTCGCGGAGGTAATTCATGAAGGGATAAAAATACTTCTGCGAAGGCTGGCTCTGACGCTGGCTCACACTGATGCCACTGCCCAGCCCTTCGAGCGCATAGGCGGTGAAATCGGTGTTAACATCGAGATCGGCAATGCGATCCAACTGCTTCACATATTCCTCCCAACGCGCTTCGGGCTGCGAACTTTCGGCAACTTCCACCATTTGTCCGGCCACGAGGAGCATCGTGCGCAGTTTCAACAACCACGGGGCGAGGTCGGCATAGAGCAAACGCTCATTCTCGACCGCAGAGTCCTTCAAACGCACCAAAGTTTCGGCCGCCGGCAACAAATGCTCCACAAGTTGTTTCAGTTTGTCGGGATGCCCAGCCTTGAAGCGAGCAATGGCCTGTTGCATGTCTTCAGCATCGTTCCATCGGAGGTAAGGAATGAGCGTCTTATAGGCGTGTTGCTGTTCGGGGGTGCTGAGGATGCGACTAAAGCTGGCGTTCCACGACTTCATATTGTCGAACGCGGCATTGTTCCACGCGTAGTCGGCCACAGAGAAGAGCGCCGTCTTCGAGATTTCGCCCTCTTGCATGGGGTTTGACACAATGCCCAACCCATGCTCCAACTGCTTGGGCATCTTGGCATTGTTGGACACTGCCGGCATCTCGAAGAAATTATAGTACATATCCGACGGATAGACCTGTCCATCCGCATTGTCATTGCAAGGATAGTTCCACCACCAAGCGGCCGGACGCTGCAATTCTTTGCGCACCACGTCGAGATCGCTGCTATTGGGCACGGACCACACGCCCCAACCGGTAATATAGATCGTGATTTTGTCGGGAGTCTTGGCCAACGCATTGTAGAAACGCTTGCGATCGGCCTCGCCCACCCAACTGAGGGTGTACACCTGCGGCACAAAGTGCAAAGGACGCACGCGATCTTCGGGCTTTGCCGTCTGGATGTTCCACTTCTTATCGATGGCCGCTTGCAGGGCGGTGAGGTGATCGGCGTTGGTTTTGCAATCGGCTTCCGACTTGGGCACACCGACATCGTCCACAAAGACGGCGAACTGGCGCACACCGAGATCGTACATGCGCGAGTACTTGTTCATGATGCGATTCACCACATTGGCATCTTCCACAAAACTATTGCCCGGGTGGATTGCCCAAATGAAATTCACCTTCGTGTCTTGCGACGTCGCTGCGATTTCGCGAATCATATTTTGCGTGAGCAAGCCGTTTTTCACCTGTTGTGCCGTCAACGTCGCGGGATAAGCGGCTTCCCACTTCTGCGAATGGTAGACATCCGACTTGGCACCATACATATAGGTGTTCATCTTCATGCGCATCATGAAACGCATGAGGTCTTTCTTCACGGCCACGCTGTAGGGGTAGCCATAATATCCCTCTACCAGGCCTCGACTCTGCTGATCTGCGTAATCATAGAGCGTCACTTCGGGAATGTTGCTTGTGCCTTTTTCGAGCATTTGCTCCAAGGAGGCCAATCCGAAGAAAGTGGCATCGGTGTTTTCGCCGATGATCACGACTTCCGCGCTGCCGTTTCGGTCTGACAACGAAAGAATGTGGCGGTCATACTTTCCGGTCTTCGAGAGAACAGAGCGATCGAGGTTGAGGGCTGTGGCACGCAGGTCGGCCACTTCACCACTTCCGTTCACACCGAGGTAAAGCACCGCGCCGGTTGCCGGGGCTTCGGTGGCAAACGTGCATTCGAGTTGGGCGTCCTTCAACACTTGCTCTGCACGTCGGCGCGTGGCTGCGTCGATTGCAGCATCGCACACCACGGTGACAGATTTGGAGAAACTCACTAATCCTTTTCCGGCAACTTGGCGTTGTGGGATGGGATAGATGTCGTAGACGGTCTGTGCGTAGGCACCTCCGGTACCGGAAAGCACAGCCGCAAAAAGTAAAGAGGATAAAAGTTGCTTCATGTAGATTTGAAGAATGATAGGAAGAAGGGGCTTTGTGATGAAAAAGTGTAAGCCTTTCGGCAAAGATACGAACAGAAGTGTTAATTGCGCGCGAAAACAAGGGAGTTTTTGCCACGCTGTTTTACAATCTAAACAAAAAAGCCGATTCTCCGGTGAGGGAGAATCGGCTTAAGCCTTTGATAAGAAGCAGAATTGGGGAGAAGTTACGCTTCTTCCGGCTTCATATTGGTGTAAACGTTTTGGACATCGTCGAAATCTTCGAGGCGTTCCACCATCTTGTCGATCGTTTCGCGCTGCTCGTCCGAAACTTCTTTCAGATCGTTGGGGATGTAGGTGAATTCAGCGCTGACGATTTCGAAACCATCGGCCTCGAGGTGCTTCTGAATCTCACTGAACGATTTGGGATCGCCGTAAATGGTGATGCTATCTTCTTCTTCGTCCTCGTCATACTCGTCTTCCACACCGTAATCGATGAGATCGAGGATGAGTTCTTCCATATCGAGTCCGTCCTTCTTCTTAAAGGCGAACACGCATTTGTGGTCGAAAAGGAAAGCCAACGACCCCATCGTACCGAGGTTACCGTTGAACTTGTTGAAGACGGAACGCACATCACCGACAGTACGCGTGGGGTTGTCGGTGAGGGTATCGACGAATATGGCGACACCATGGGGGCCGTAGCCTTCATAGGTCATGGTCTTGTACTCGCTCTGGTCTTTACCCATCGCATTCTTGATGGCACGCTCAATATTATCTTTGGGCATGTTCTCACGCTTTGCCGTTGCGATGATCGCACGGAGCGTGGGATTCGTTTCGGGCTCAGGACCGCCGGCTTTAACTGCCACAGCGATTTGCTTGCCGATCTTGGTAAATGTACGGGCCATGTGACCCCACCGCTTCATTTTGGCGGCTTTGCGGTATTCAAATGCTCTTCCCATAGGAATGATTGATAGAAATGTTCTTGTATTGCGTGTACTTTCTCTTATTCCACGCGACTACACTTAGGAGGTAGGATGTAGAATAAGAGAAGGTACACAGCGGTTTGGGCTTAACGGAGTTCTGCGCCCAATTGTTGTTGCAGTTGTTTGATAATCTTGCTCATGATGGCTTCGGTCTGCTTGTCGTTCATCGTCTTTGTTTCGTCAGACAACGTGAAAGCCACCGCATAGCTCTTCTTACCTTCGGGGAGGCGATCTCCTTCGTAGACATCAAATAGTTCGACTTTGCGGAGCAATTTTTTCTCACAGGCACGAGCCACGCGTTCCACTTCGGCAAACGGAACAGACACGTCGAGCAACAGCGCGAGGTCGCGACGAACAGCGGGGAACTTGGACAATTCGGTGTAAGAAACCTCTTTCTTGGGAAGTTTCTTCATGAGCACGCTCCAATTGAAGTCGGCATAGTACACTTCTTGCTCCACATCGCAAGCTACCAGCAGGGCTTTGCTAACCAAACCGAGCTCGAGACAAACTTTTCCGTTGCGGTCTTCGACAGAAAGGCTCTTGGAGAAGATGTCGTTCGTACCTTCCTTTATCAGCAATCCGCCGAGAGGTACTCCCAGGCGGGACAATACGTTCATCGCGTAGCCCTTCAACTCATAAATACTGCTGCCTTCGTTGGCATGTGCCCACGAATCCATGACGCGCTTACCGGTCAACCACAGTCCGAGGTGGAGTTCTTCGCTATAAGGGGCAAGTACTTTCTCGGCGTTGCGCTTTTCGGCATCGTAGACGTAGCAATTACCAAATTCGAAGAAGCGAAGATTGCCTTCCTTGCGGTTTACGTTGTGCGCAATGCTTTCCAAGCCGCCAAACAAGAGCGTTTGTCGCATCACATTGAGGTCGCTCGAAAGCGGATTGAGGAGATGCACCAAATGCTCGGGCGCATGCGTTTTCAAAGCGCTGTAGTAGGCTTCGCGAGTAAGAGAGTTGTTGAGAATTTCGTTGAACCCTTCACCAATAAGTTGTTCACTTACAAGATTCTGCAAGCGTTGACTTACATCACAAGCGTTCTTGGTTGTAAGCGAAGACTTCAAGCTGGTCGGGATCTCTACGTTATTGTAGCCGTAGATGCGCAAGATGTCTTCGACAACATCACAGGGGCGCTGTACATCCACACGATAGGCCGGTACACGGAGCGTGAGCTGCACATCATTTTCCGCAACAATCTCCATATCCAAGGCGGTCAGAATGGTACGGATCAAATCATGGGGAATTTCCTTGCCGATCAATTCATGAACATACTTGTATTCCAGCTCAACTTCGAAGTGTTTCTTGAGCTCGGGCGATTGTACATCAACAATCTCCATGGCAATTTCACCGCCGGCGAGTTCTTTTGCCAACAAAGCAGCCTGCTTCAAGGCATAAAGTTGTCCATCGGGATCGATACCACGCTCGAAACGGAACGAAGCATCGGTGTTGAGTCCATGACGGCGTGCGCTCTTTCGTACCCAAGTCGGGTGGAAATAAGCACTTTCGAACAGGATATCGCGCGTCGTGTCGTACGTTCCGCTACCCTTTCCACCGAGAACTCCGGCGATACACATCGGCTCTTCGGCATTGCAAATGGCCAAGTCGCGCTCAGAAAGTTTGCGTTCTTCGCCATCGAGCGTGACAAAAGGCGTGCCTTCAGGAAGTGTTTTCACCACGATCTTGCCGCCGGCGATCATGTCTGCATCGAAGCAATGCAAGGGTTGTCCGTAGGCCATCATCACATAGTTCGTGATGTCGACAATATTATTGATGGGGCGCAAACCGATGGTGTTCAGTTTGTCTTGCAACCACTTGGGACTCTCTTTGATTTCGCAGCCTTTGAGTGTAACAGCACAATAGCGCAGGCAGGCATCGGGGCGTTCTACTTCTACCGCAATGGGTAAATCATTATGATCTACGGCGAATTGAGCATCATCGGGGCGATGCAAGGTCGTGGGTTGACCATTGCGCACAAGATAGGCATAAAGATCACGCGCAACTCCCCAGTGTGAGCAAGCATCTGCACGGTTGGGCGTGATATCTACTTCAATCAAGAAATCACTTTCGAGACCAAAATAAGTTGCAGCGGGCGTTCCTACCGGTGTGTCGGCGGGCAAGACCATAATCCCATCGTGTCCCGTGCCAACACCAATCTCATCTTCGGCGCAAATCATACCGTAGCTCTCCACACCACGCAACTTCGACTTCTTAATGACGAATTCGCTATCACCATCGTAGAGTTTCGTGCCAAGTGTAGCGACAATTACTTTCTGACCGGCAGCCACATTATGGGCACCGCACACCACTTGCGTGGGTTCGTTGCCGTCGCCTAAGTCAACCGTCGTCACGTGCATGTGATCAGAGTCGGGGTGCGCTTCGCAAGTCAGCACTTCTCCGACAACGAGTCCCTTGAGGCCGCCGCGAATCGTCTGTACTTCATCGACGCTACCCACTTCGAGACCGATAGAAGTCAATGCTTCTGCCACTTCTTGGGCTGTCATGTCAAAATCGACATACTCTTTCAGCCACTTGTAAGATATATTCATAGGAAATACGTTTGCTAAGATGCAAAGCAGTCCGCCTTCACGTGCAAAATCCTTTGTACGATCTTAGGAATTCCACTGCTTGGCCGTTCATTATCAATAAAACGGCTATAATGCGATGCGAAATTACTCATTTATTTTTAGGGAAAAAAGATTAGCAGCGCGAAAACTCCCCCACTTTTTCAATTCCCATCTTCAATTCGTTCGATCTGAAACACTGCGACACAACAAATTAGAGAATACCATGGGATTCGTCGAGCTTTTTTGCGTAACTTCGCGGCATAAATCTCAACTCCACAATGCACCTCACCCTATGCCAGCGAAGCGCTCTGCTTTTTAGCGCGATTTTTCTCTCCACCGCTCTGCCTACTGCCGCCCAATTAGGGGCGCAGCGCAACGATTGGGCCATAGGCGCAAACACTGGGCTTAGTTTGAACCAAGTTTCCTTCAATCCCGGTGTGCGACAAACTTATTGCCCTGGAGGCGTATGGGGATTTACCGCTCGTTACACCAGCGAGCGCTACTATGGTTTGATCTGCGCCCTGCAAATTGAGGCGAATTACTGGCAAGCCGGATGGAAAGAAGACATCTATTCTTCACAAGGCAAAAAGTTGCCCGACAGTTATACGCGCAAAATAAATTATATACAACTGCCCATCTTGGCTAACTTGGGATTAGGCAACGAATACAAGGGACTCAAAGGTTTCCTGTTGGCCGGTCCGCAAATTAGCTACGCAATAGCTGATCACGAAG
The DNA here is from genome assembly GCA_015257125.1 of Prevotellaceae bacterium. Taxonomy (GTDB): domain Bacteria; phylum Bacteroidota; class Bacteroidia; order Bacteroidales; family Bacteroidaceae; genus Alloprevotella. The sequence continues at coordinate 8,059 of JABZKU010000017.1, forward strand.
AGCGCTCTTCGACTTGGACCACCACAACCACCAACGGACAAGAGACACCCGATCGCTCAAACAACGTGTATGCGCAATACGGAAAAGCCCTCGATCACAAAATAGACTACGGCATCACCGCAGGCCTTGGCATAGAGTTGACCACAGGCATCGGGCATTTTATTGTGGACGCACGCTATTATTATGGTCTGTCCGATCTTTTCGGCAACGCCAAGAAGGATCCTTTCTCACGATCAGCCAATGGCGCGATCATGGCTAAGGTAACCTATCTCATTAACATTCCCAAAAGCAAAAACTAAACGCTCTTCTCGCTTAGTATGCGAACTCCCACGCTTCGTTCTTTCGCACAATGGACCGTAGGCACATGTATTGTGCTATACACCCTGCTCGTTTTCGCGCTCAACAATACGCGTGTGCAAAACGAACTGGGACACCTTGTCGAACACGAACTGCAACAAATCCTACACACCGAAGTCAAAGTCGGACGTGTAGAAGTGGGCTTACTCAACAGTGTTTCCTTACATGATGTAACACTCAAGGATCAAAGTGGGAAAACCCTACTCAACAGCAACTTACTCTACGCGAAGATACAAGTTCGTTCACTCCTTCGTGGGAAAATCTACCTGCGCAATATCGCATTGTTGGACACCGATGTCCATATATATAAGGCACACCCGGACCAACCCACCAACCTTCAATTTATTATTGACGCCTTCAGCAGTAAAGACGACACCGGCCCTCAAAATACCGACCTTCGCATCAACGCGCTCATCGTGCGACGCGGAAAACTCACCTATGACGAGTGGTACCATCCTCGTCCGCTTGCCGGTCGTTTCTCACCGCACCATCTTCGGTTGTCTGATATTGACGCCAACCTCACGCTCAAACATTTCACTCGCGACAGTCTTAACTTTCGTATTCGGCAGTTGGCAGCGCGCGAAGCCTGCGGCTGGGATCTTCGTCACCTCAGTGTGCGATTTGAAGGCAACCGCCGGCACTGCACCTTACGTGATTTCGAACTAACCACCCCGCATTCTTCGATCAATCAAGAAGAACTGCAAGCCCACTACGATTTAGACGCTTCCGGCTCACTGCTTTCCACACTTTCAGCCCAGTGGAAAGCCCATAACTGGCGCATATCCACGACAGATTTTGCGCCCATCACACCGCGTCCCCTCACTTTTCGCGAAAACTTCCGTCTCGACGGACAAATTGCTTACACCCCACGCCGCATCAAAGCGCAAAAACTGACAATAGTCGGCAGTCAGCATCGCTTCCACTTGGACACCGATGCAATACTGCAATTCAAAGCCGGTAAACCCGAACAGGTTACCGCACAAATCCACAAACTCAGACTACCGCAAAGCTTTCTTCAACCCGTTTTAGCCTTTGCCCTCAAAGATGTCCCCCCGATCATCGGTAAATTAGGGGATCTATCGCTCATCGGCCGCGGAAGTTATCACTTCCCTGACCACAACTCCACTTTTACAGGGCAATTGCAATCTGCTCCCGGTGAATTGAAAGCTGATCTTCGTTATGCTCATAACGAACTCAGCGGAACACTTTCTTCCTACGACTTACGACCTTCCCTTTTATCCGAGCACAAATATGTGCCCGGACTCTTGCGTTTTGACGCACGTGGACAAGTTCGTTTCATCGCCGGCCGCCTTCCCGAGGGACAAGTGCAACTCGCCGTGCGCGATGCGACTATTGAAAATCACCAGTTCCGTGACATCAAGGTGGATCTGACCCACAAGAACGGATTGGCCGACCTCAAAGTCGACAGCCATAATGCCGGTGCCGATTTCACCGGACAAGTATCGAGCCGACTTACCTCTGAAGGGCGCCCCACCTCTGCCGACTTACAATTAGATGTGCGCCATTTTTCTCCCACCCTCTTTGGGTTGAACCTCAATGGACTCACCGGAACGATGGGCGCCCAACTCAAAGTTTCGCTGTCGTCACTCGACTTCAAACGTCCTCTCGGCGAAGTAGCCCTCACAAATCTCAACATCATTCCGGAACGCAACAGCGCTCCGGCCTACCACCTCGACCGCCTGCATCTGACAGCGCAAAATCATCCCAAAGGCTCGCACCTCCGGCTGCAAAGTGACTTTGCCGATGCTGCTTTTACGGGTAAAATAGATCCGGCCCTCCTTCAAAAAAGCCTCAATCAGTGGCTGCAAACAGTAGCCGCCCCCACCAATACAACAACAGCTGTCGCCTCCGCCAACACAGGCAACTCCTTTGCGCTCACACTTAAGCGCACTGACGTCCTTCGCCACTTCTTGAATCTCGACGCCCACCTCCCCCGTCCCGCAGTTGTCAACGGATCGCTGGCCACCGACGGTTCCTTCATGCGCATTTCGGCAGACATCCCCGAACTCACCATCAATGACAACCGCTTCGAGGCACTTTCGCTCTCTGCACGCAGTGACGGCAACCACCTCTCGCTGTTGGCCAAAGCATGCAAGCCGCTTCGTGATGCAGTCCTCCAACTGGAACTCCACACCACTGCCGACAATGGCCAATGGAGCAACAACTTGCAGTGGGACGAACGCCGCAATCACGGTTTCTACGGCAATATTTTAACCACCGGCCAACTCCACATCCCCGCACTCGGCTCCGGTCGGCGCATAAAATTCGACTTCGACGTACAACCCACCCACTTCCATATCAATGGCAACACATGGGACATCGAGCCCGGCAACATCGTCCTCACCGATCGGGAGTTCGCCATTCGCCACGTGGCCCTGCGCCACGCCGACCAGCACCTCACCGTGCACGGCACCTATACAAGAGGCGGAGAAGGCATTGCCATCGACCTGCAAAAGGTGGATGTAGGTTCTCTACTCGCACTTACCGGACTCGAGGTCGTTCGCTTTGCCGGTAGCGCCAGCGGACGTGCCATCGTAAAGCCCGACGAACGCAATAAACCTCGCTTGTCTGCCTTCCTCGACATTCCCGGTTTCCGCTTCAACGACACCTATCTCGGCCACGCTCGCATACGCGGTGGCTTCGAAACCGATGCCCAAACCATTCGCCTACAGGCCAATATGACGGAAGGCACCATCGGACAGACCAACGTCACCGGCTATGTGAGTCTCGGACACAAAGATCTCGACCTCCGCGTTGAGGGAGAAAACACCCCCCTCGGCTTTCTCAATCACTACATCAGCGACATCTTCCACAACATTCGAGGTCGTGCCACCGGTTCGTGCCGTATTTTCGGTGGGTTCAAGAGTATTGACTTCGAAGGCACCCAACGCGCGAGCGCATCAGCCTTATTACCTATCAACGGCGTGACCTATCACCTCAACGATGCCGATATACAAATCACACCGGGTAGTTTCCGACTCCTCAACGCCTCACTCACCGACAGCATTCACGGCAACGGACGCATACAAGGGGTCCTCAATCACCGCCACCTCCGTGATATGCGCTATGACTTTGCCATGACAGGGCAAAACATCCTGCTCTACGATCGCCCACAAGAGGAAGACCTGCCCTTCTACGCCACAGCCTACGGCACCGGCGACGTCTTGCTCAAAGGTTATCCCGGCCGACTGGACGTAAACCTCAAAATGCGCACCGAACCGGGCAGTGTGCTCACCTATGTGCTGGATCGCCCGGACAACAGCGACACCCGTCTCCTCACTTTCCGCGACGCTTCGAAAAAACAAGCCACCTCAAGCGATAGTCTGGACACAGCGCCCGAAACCGACAACACGAGTAGCACCGATATTCGCCTAAACATGCAAGTAGAGGTCGATCCCAGCGGAACACTCCGCATGATCACCGACAAAAAGAGCGGCGACCTCATCACAGTGCACGGCGCAGGCCCCATCCAAGCCACCTATTATAATAAAGGTGACTTCCAAATGTTCGGCACCTACACCGTACAGCGCGGCACCTACGATTTGAGCATACAAAACCTCATCAAAAAGACATTTACCCTCCACCAAGGCGGTACGGTGGTCTTCTCCGGCAATCCGCTCAACGCCGATGTCAACGTACTGGCCAACTATCTCGTCACTTCTGCCTCGCTGGCGGATTTGAACATCGGGGGTAATTTCAGCAACAACAGCATTCCGGTCAACTGCCTGATCAAGTTCACCGGAAAAATGAGCAACATGAATCTCGCGCTCGACTTCGATTTACCCAATGTCAGCGACGACGAAAAAATGATGGTGCGCAATCTCATTGCCTCCGACGAGGAACGCACCACCCAAGTGCTCTACTTGCTAAGTATGGGGCGTTTCTTCACCTACAATTACAATAGCACCGTAGCCGCCGCCAACCAAAGTCAGTCGGCCATGATGATGCAATCCCTACTTGCAGGCACGCTCTCCTCGCAACTCAATAGTATCATCGCCAACGCCGTGGGCAATTCCAATTGGAGCTTCGGCGCCAACGTCAGCACAGGACAACAAGGTTGGAACAACATGGAAGTCGACGGACAACTATCCGGCCGCCTGCTCGACAACCGCCTCTTGTTCAACGGCAAAGTGGGCTACCACGAACGAGAAGCCGCCACCACCAACTTTGTGGGCGACTTCGATGTACAATATCTCCTCACCCCGCGCGGAACCTGGAGTCTGAAAGCCTATAGCGAAACGAATACACGCTATTTCTCCCGCACCGCACTCACCACACAGGGATTGGGCATCCAATTCAAGCACGATTTCGAATCGTTCTTCGATTTTATGCGCCGCAAGCGCAAAGCCACGCGCACGTTCGCCCCTGTTTCTAATTCGACAAAATAAGCAACACACCAATATGATGAATCCCGAAATCGAACGTCGGCGTACCTTCGCCATCATTTCGCACCCGGATGCCGGTAAAACCACCCTCACCGAGAAGCTCCTCCTCTTCGGTGGACAAATTCAGGTGGCCGGCGCCGTCAAAAACAACAAGATTAAGAAAACCGCCACCTCCGACTGGATGGAAATCGAGAAGCAGCGCGGTATCTCGGTCACTACTTCGGTCATGGAGTTCGACTACGAAGGCTACAAAGTGAACATTCTCGACACACCCGGTCACCAAGATTTCGCCGAGGATACGTTCCGCACCCTGACAGCAGTAGATTCGGCCATCATCGTGGTTGACAGCGCCAAAGGTGTCGAAACGCAAACGCGCAAACTCATGGAAGTGTGCCGCATGCGCAAGACGCCCGTCATTGTCTACGTCAACAAGATGGACCGCGAAGGCCGCGATCCCTTCGATCTGCTCGACGAGTTGGAAGAAGAGCTCCAAATCAGTGTCCGTCCCCTCTCATGGCCCATCAACCAAGGCCAGCGTTTCAAAGGCGTCTACAACATCTTCGAGCAACAACTCAATCTCTTCACGGCCGACAAACAAAAAGTGACCGAAAAGATGGCCGTAGACATCCACGCAGAGGGCGAACTCGAAGCCAATGTCGGCGATAGCGATGCGGCCAAACTCCGCGAAGATCTCGAACTCGTCGACGGTGTCTACCCCGCTTTCGACATTGACACCTATCTTTCTGCCGAAGTCGCGCCCGTGTTCTTTGGTTCTGCACTCAACAACTTTGGTGTCAAAGAATTGCTCGATTGCTTCGTCAAGATTGCACCGGCTCCCCGCCCCGTCACGGCCGAAGAACGCGTGGTCGATCCCGAGGAACCCAAATTCAGCGGCTTCATTTTCAAGATCACCGCCAACATCGACCCCAACCACCGCTCGTGCATCGCCTTCTGCAAAGTGTGCTCCGGCAAGTTTGTACGCAATGCTCCTTATCTCCACGTACGCAATGGCAAAACCGTCCGTTTCTCCAGCCCCACGCAGTTCATGGCGCAGCGCAAAGAGACCATCGACGAAGCCTATCCCGGCGACATCGTAGGCTTGCCCGACAACGGGATTTTCAAAATCGGCGATACGCTCACCGAAGGCGAGCAATTACACTTCAAAGGCCTTCCTTCTTTCTCGCCCGAGATGTTCAAATACATCGAAAACGCCGATCCGATGAAGACCAAACAGCTACAAAAGGGCATCGATCAGCTCATGGACGAAGGGGTGGCACAGCTCTTTGTCAACGAATTCAACGGACGCAAGATCATCGGTACAGTAGGCCAACTGCAATTTGAGGTCATCCAATATCGTTTGGAGAACGAATATGGCGCCAAATGCCGTTGGGAACCGATCCATCTCTTCAAAGCCTGCTGGATCGAAAGCGACGATCCCGCCGAACTCGAGCAATTCAAAAAGAGAAAATACCAATACATGGCCAAAGACCGCGAAGGCCGCGATGTCTTCTTGGCCGACTCGGGCTATGTGTTGCAGATGGCTCAACAAGACTTCAAGCACATTCGCTTCCACTTCACCAGCGAATTCTAAAACAACAGTTAGCGGCTGTGATTTACGGCCGATAACGCCCACACACCTGCCGGGTCGGTTTCCGAAAACGGAAGCCGGCCCACTTTTTTTTGCGCTCAAACTTCACCGTAATTCGACATACCCGTTTACTTCCCGAAGGTAAAGCCAACGAGTTCAAAAAAGAAACAAAACAATCAATTATAAATCAGCGAAATAAAACCCATCATATAGACTAAGACTACAGACAAACCACATCAAGAAAGAGACACAACCATCTGATTATATGATAGTTGCAATAAATACAAAGGAAGACTATCACAAACAACTTATTACACAACCCTCTGATTTACAACAAAAAGAAGAATGTCAAGCGAAGTAATTCATAGATCCTCGAATACGGCATGAACATTCCTCAATCGGCTTATTTCCCTCCTCCGACTTGCTCAAAAAGTCGTGGACTTTTTCGCAAAAGCCCACGACTTTCTGCCGAAACTCCCCGACTTTTCAAAACACCTTCTCCACTTTCTTCCCACCTGTGTTGACCTTGAGCCGACAGCTCCCCACATCCACCGCCCCCACGAGACAGTACGACACGAAAAAAGCCTGCGATGCCCCAATGGGCGTCGCAGGCTACAATCAACATGCAAATTTGGCGCGAAGACTTACTTCAAACGCGCCGTAATGTCTTTTTCAACCTCAGCGGTTTCAATCTTTTCTTCACGGAGCAGCCACCCCAAACCGAGGTAAAGCTCTTTGTCCGTGAGTCTTCCGCACACTTTCTTCAGCTCTTTGCCGGTCAGTGTGCCTTTTTCGTCGAGTGCATTCCAAATACGTCCTGCAATCTCGCCGGCCTTGATAGTCAACATAAGCGTTTATCTTTTATCAGAACAAAGAATCTGCCGCGAATTTGCTACCTTTTTGCCGATAAGACAAACACAATAGCGACAAAATGGTAGAAAAGCCCGCGTCGCTCGAGAAATTGGCAACCAAAGGAAACATTACAAAAGCAAAAAGCGTGTATTATACCCGAAAAACTCTTTATTCGCCGCAAAGCTTCCGCAGGACTTTTCCTTTATGAGACGGAATCTCGCTCAATTCTAAGCCCATTTCGGGCAAAAAGAGAACCTTCCTGTGCACAAAATGTCGAAAGTACAGCACCGCCTTTGCCGAACGCGTGTTTTTTTCTAACTTTGCGGCAGTTTCGAAACATCTATACTTATGCGTACGACCAAACTTCTCTCGCTTTTGGCACTCGTCGTTTTCCTCGCTTGTAATGTGCGGGCTTTTGCCGCCGCCCCCGACCGGAAAACCACTGCCGACGGCGTGCAAACCCTCTATATTTATGGTGTGTCGCAAAACTTGAACGATACCATTGCGTACGTCAGCGACATTACAGTCATCACCGGCTCGCATCTGCTCGAAAAAGGCTATTTCCTGCAACGCGACCAGTATGCCGACCAATTTAAGGACTACGTTCAGAAGCGTTTTGCCTCTCCACATCAAACCACGGCCGTCTTCTTCGATACCCGTATCGAGGCGGCCGAGAAGCGTCGTGAGAAATTACGTAAACAACTGGCCGGTAGCAAAGCTGTACTGGGCACCCTTACGGTCAAAGACGTGTATAAAGACCAATTTGTGTTCAAACCCATCGGTCAATAATCCCCAGATTCGGCCTCACTCCATCTCGTCCTACACCCTATGAAAGCTTACTTTTGCGTAGCCGAACAGACGTTCAGCATCGAACTCGTCGGTAGCACAGCCAATGTGCTGATGATTCTCCCCAACATGGCTCCTTTTGCCTGCAACGCGCCCACTCATCCGGTTCTTTTTTCGGTTGCTGTGCATCGCGGTGCCGCAGAATCGGATCCCCATCGCTGGAGCGAAATCGGCTTGTACGAGGGGGCTGACATCGCTCACCGCGTAGAAACAGATGCTGAGGGGGGCTATCGCATCACGCTCATCGGTGAAAACGATTTGCAACTTGGCACGCTCATTAGCGATGCTCGCTTCACCGATTGCCATCTCTACTTGGATTGTCCTTCGATCCACCACACAAACAGCATCGAAAATGCACTGATGCTCGCCTTTGCCTTTGCCGGTGCGCATCAAGGAGTGCTACTGATGCACGCTTCCGTGCCGATGATTGGCAACAAGGGCTATATCTTCCAAGGCAAAAGTGGCACGGGCAAGAGTACCCATAGCCGCCTTTGGTTGTCGACCTATTGGGAGGCTCACTTGCTCAACGACGACAATCCGGCCGTTCGCTACGATGCCAAAACGAGCAAGGCCTATGTATATGGTACACCTTGGAGCGGGAAGACACCTTGCTACCGCAATCTGCGCTGTGAGGTGGGCGGTTTCCTCCGCTTGCACCAAGCCCCGCACAATCGCATTGTCCGGCAAAGTCCGGTAGCCGCCTTCGGTTCGATCATTTCGTCGTGCTCTTCGATGATTTGGGACCAACCGCTCTACACGGCCATCTGCGATACGATCAATAACATCGTGGCTTGCACACCCTCTTATGACTTAGAATGCCTGCCCAACCGCGAAGCAGCCGAATTAAGTCACGACACCATGACCGCTGCTCGCTAAGTTTGGTTATGCAACACCATATTATAGAAGTCACTAACGCGGCTTTCATCCCCCATGTGCGCAACCTCATCGAAGAAGGGCGCACCGTGCGATTTCGCGCCATGGGCTGGAGCATGCGCCCCATGATCGAACATGCACGTGACGAAGTGCTTTTGGGCGGTTATGGCGAGGAGATACCCCAACGTTACGACGTTGTGCTGGCAGAAGTGGGCAAAGGACACTACGTTCTCCACCGCATCATGCAAATCGACGGTGACCATTACACCCTACAAGGGGACGGCAATGCGTGTGGCGTCGAACATTGCACACGCACTGACATCATCGCCAAAGCCATTGCCTTCTATCGCAAGGGGAAAGCCGAACCGCTCTACACCAATAGCCGCACTTGGCGCTATTACTCCCGCACTTGGGTAGCGCTTTTACCGATGCGGCGCATATTGCTCGCTCTTTATCGCCGTTGGCTCCGCCTTTTCCCGGCTTAACCCTCCACCGGCACATTTCAATTCCACCCTATACAATGAGATTTAAGACTTCGTTTGACCTCCGAAACATCTGCGGCGAAACGGTACTTATCGCCACCGGTGCCGAACACGTTGACTTCGGGCACTTGATCAACCTCAATGAGACCGCGGCCGACATCTACACTCATTTCGCCGACCGCGATTTCGAGGTTGCCGACGTGATTGACTACCTGCAAGCCCACTACGAAGGTGCCACCCGCGAACAAATGGCCACGGATGTGGACAAGCTCATCGAATCATTCCGCCAAAGCGGCGTTCTTCAGTAAAACTCATTTCACCTCATGGCTGATACAAAATATATCTTCGTCACCGGCGGCGTAGCCTCGTCGCTGGGCAAAGGCATTATCGCAAGTTCTATCGCGAAGTTGCTGCAAGCTCGCGGCTACAACATCACGATTCAAAAGTTTGATCCCTACATCAACATCGACCCCGGCACGCTCAATCCCTATGAGCACGGAGAATGCTACGTAACGGACGACGGTCAGGAAACCGACCTCGATCTCGGCCACTACGAACGCTTCACCGGCATCAAAACCACTCGCTATAACAACTTTACAACCGGACGCATCTACCAAAGCGTGATCGAAAAGGAACGTCGTGGCGACTATTTGGGCAAAACGATTCAGGTGATTCCGCACATCACGGATGAAATCAAGCGCGATATGCTCTATTTGGGCAAAAAGGGCGGATATGATTTTGTGATTACAGAGATTGGCGGTACAATCGGTGACATTGAAAGTCTCCCGTTCGTAGAAGCCATTCGCCAACTCAAGTGGGAACTCGGCCGCAACGCGGTTTGCATCCACTTGACCTACGTTCCCTATTTGGCTGCTGCGGGCGAATTGAAAACAAAGCCCACCCAGCACTCTGTAAAGGAACTGCAAAGCGAAGGAATCCAGCCCGATATCCTCGTTCTTCGCACCGAACACCCGCTTTCGGCCGGTCTTTGCAAGAAAGTGGCCAACTTCTGCAACGTTAGCCCCGACGCTGTGTTCCAAAGCCCCGACATGCCCTCGATTTACCAGGTACCGGTTTGCATGCAAGACCAAGGTATCGACCGCGTGATCCTCGAGAAACTGGGATTGCCCGTGGGCGAAACGCCCAGTCTCGGCCCTTGGCGTGCGTTCCTCGACCGTCGCGCCAACGCTACAGAAGAGTTACACATCGGTCTCGTGGGAAAATACGATTTGCAAGACGCTTACAAGTCGATCATCGAGGCACTCCAACAAGCCGGTGTCTACAATGACCGAAAAGTACGCTGCCACTTTATCAACGCGGAGAACATCACGCGCGAAAACGTGGGCGAAATGCTCGAAGGCATGGCCGGTTATGTGATTTGTCCCGGTTTCGGACAACGCGGTACCGAAGGCAAACTCATTGCCACGCAGTATTGCCGCGAAAACGACTTGCCCACCTTCGGCATCTGCTTGGGTATGCAAATGATGGTCATCGAGTTTGCACGCAACGTCCTCGGCTATACCGATGCGAACTCCACCGAGTTGAACAGCAAGACGACGCACAACGTCATCGACATCATGGAGGAGCAGAAGAACATCACCAATATGGGTGGAACCATGCGCCTGGGTGGCTACGAATGCGACGTTCGCAACGGTTCTCACACACATTCCATCTACGGCACAAGCACAATCCGCGAACGCCACCGCCATCGCTACGAATTCAACAGCGATTATATCAAAGAATACGAAAAGGCCGGTATGCAATGCGTCGGTACCAACCCTGAAAGCGGACTCATTGAGATCGTTGAGATCCCCGGAAAGAAGTGGTTCATCGGTACGCAATTCCACCCCGAGTACTCTTCTACGGTGCTCCACCCCCATCCGCTCTTCTTGGACTTCGTAAAAACCGCGATTTCTACACAAGGCGAATAAATAGATTCATCTCCGCGTCCGCATAGTGGACGACTTTCGTCCCGCGGCGCGCATATTTCCTTCAATGAACAAGAATAATATCACAGCCATCGTGCTGATGATTTTGGTCGTCTTCGGCTTTTCTTATTGGAGTTCGCACAACAATAAGAAAACCCAACAGACGGCGACCGAAACCACAGCACAATCTTCGCAAACCGCGACGGTGGCGAAACAAACAGCCCTTCCGGCTGACACAAATGCACTTTTTGCAGCGGCACTTTCCGCATCGGATAGTGTAGCCTCCCCTATCGTGTTGAAAAACGATAAGCTGGAAGTGACCATCAGTCCCAAAGGTGGACAGGTAAGTCGCGTGGTCTTGAAAGATTTCAAGAGCTATGCCGACTACAAAGCCGGAAAGGATCAGGCACTTGTGCTCTACAGTTCCGACGATGCTTCGCTCAATCTCAACTTTGATACGAAGGCTGAAAGCATCTCTACGTCAGATCTTTATTTCACTCCCGAGAAAGCGTCTTCTCGCGCCGTGTCTATGGTCGTGAATGGCAAGAATGGCGAAAAAATTGCCATCGACTATTCGCTTACCGACGACTATATGCTCAACATGAGCGTACGCACAGCTGGACTTCAGCAGCAATTCTCGCGCAACACGAAGACTTTCGGCGTAAAGTGGCAAGATAACGTACGACAGTACGAAAAAGGCTACTATTTTGAGAACATGTATTCGACGTTGACGTACAAAGACAGCGACGGCGACAGCGATCATCTCAAAGAACAGGGCGATAAGCAAGAAAAGGTGGAGCGTCCCGTCGAATGGGTGGCGTTCAAAAACCAATACTTCAGCGCTGTACTTATTGCCAAGGAAGCTTTCACCGCAGCAGACTTCAATAGTCGCCAACTGGCGGAACATTCCGGCTACTTGAAGGGATTTTCCGCTGATTTAGAGGCACCTTTCGATCCTTCGGGCAAGACTCCTGCACAATTCCAGTGGTATTTCGGACCGAACAACTTCCGTTTGCTCCAATCCATGGAAAAGCACGCGTTGACACCCGACCACGATCTTGATTTGCAAAAGCTCGTTTACCTCGGATGGCCCGTGGTGCGCTGGATCAACCGCTTCTTTACAATCTATGTGTTCGATTTCCTCACCTCACTCAACCTACCAATGTGGTTGGTGTTGGTCATCATCACACTGATTCTCCGCGCGATTGTTTACGTTCCCACGAAGAAAAGCTTCCTCAGCTCCGCAAAAACGCGTGTACTTCGCCCGAAGGTAGAAGCCATCAACGCGAAGTATCCGAACAAAGAGGACGCTTTGAAGCGACAACAAGAGACGATGGCACTCTATTCTCAATATGGTTCCAGTCCGCTCGGCGGCTGTTTGCCCATGTTGATTCAGATGCCGATCTGGATTGCGATGTTCAATTTCGTGCCGAACGCCATTGAATTGCGTCAACAAAGCTTCCTTTGGGCTGATGACCTCTCGGCTTACGACGATTTGATCTCGTGGGGTACCAATATCTGGGGACTGGGCAACCACCTTTCGCTCTTCTGCGTGCTCTTCTGCCTCGCCAATTTGCTGTATAGCTACATGTCTATGCGCCAACAACGCGACTCCATGGCCGCTTCGCCCGACCAAGCAGCGAATATGAAAGTACTTCAGTACTCCATGTTCCTGATGCCCGTGATGTTCTTCTTCATGTTCAACAAATACAGCGCGGGACTCAACTTCTACTACTTCATTTCTTTGTTCAGCTCCGCCGCTACGATGTGGTATCTCCGTCGTACGACCGACGATGCAAAGCTTCTTGCCAAACTCGAGGCCTACTACGAGAAGAACAAGAACAACCCGCAAAAGAAAACATCGGGATTGGCAGCTCGACTCCAAGCACTGAATGAACAACAACAGAAGATGCTCGAGGAACAACGCCGCCGCAATGGGCAAAACAACTGATCACTTCTCAACTCAAGTCTGTGAGACGCGCCCCACGGAGCGCGTCTCACACCTATAAATAGAGCCATACCATGTCAATCCAATCCCTTATGATCGGCACCGCACTCAGTCTTGCCACACTCACCGGGGCAGTTACTTCCGAAAGTAGCGCACAAACGTTCATCGGTCGGCAAACTCCCACCTTGAAGTCCGACCTCATGACTCCGGAAGCCCTCTGGGCTATGGGACGCATCGGCAGTATTCAAGCCAATGCAGCCGGCACGCAAGCCGTCTATGCCGTCACTTATTATAGCGTTGCGGAGAACAAGTCGCACAGCGTGCTTTATCTCTTGGATCTCAAGACCAAACAGTCGCAACGTCTCACCACTTCCACCCACAGCGAGAGCGGTGCAGTGTGGATAAAAGTCGGCAACGAAGAGCAAATCGCCTATCTTTCGGCCGAAAGTGGCAGCAACCAACTTTGGGTCATGAAGTCCGACGGCAGTCACCGCCGCCAAATCAGCCACGAAGCCGACGATGTGCAAGATTTCCTCTTCTCGCCCGACAGCAAGCGCGTAATCCTCGTCAAAGAAGTCGCCCAGCACACCGCCATTGCCCCGAAAGAAGAAGACCTTCCCAAAGCCACCGGCATGGTCATCAACGATTTGATGTACAAGCACTGGGATCAATACGTCACTTCCGCACCCCATCCTTTCTTGGCCGACTTCGACGGCACGAAAGTCACCGTGTCTGTTGATATTCTCGAGGGCGAACCCTTCGAATCGCCCATGATGCCCTTCGGCGGCAACGAGCAACTGGCGTGGAGTCCCGACAGTCGACAAATCGCTTACACCTGTCGTAAAAAAGTAGGCCGCGACTACGCCACCTCCACCGACAGCGACATCTTCCTCTACAACATCGCGTCGAAAACCACGCGCAATCTCTGTAAACCCGAAGGTTGGACAGCACCGAGCCAGACAGATTACACCCGCAGCCTGCAGAATCAACCCATCAACGCGAAGAACGGCCAAGATGCCAACGTCGGCTACGATCAGAATCCCCTGTTCTCACCCGACGGCAAGTACATTGCGTGGAGTAGCATGGAGCGCGACGGCTATGAAAGCGACCGTGCGCGCCTCTGCGTCTACGAATTGCGCACCGGCAAGAAGACCTACGTCACAGAAGGCTTCGACAGCGGCGTAGATGCCTTCCTTTGGTCGCCCGACAGCAAGCGTTTGTATTTTGCCGGCGTGTGGCACGGAAAAGTCAACCTCCACGTGGCCGACCTCAAAGGCAAATTGCGCCAAATCACCGACGACCCGGCCGATTACTCCCTTGTTTCGCTTCTTCCCGGCGAGAAACAGTTGCTCGTCAAGCGCCATTCTCTCTCCCGTCCCGATGAAATCTACACCGTCGACGTGAAAAATGGTCGCGTAGTCCAACTCACCGAGGAAAACAAGTGGTTCTACGACCACCTCGCGTGGGGCGACGTCAAAGAGCGCTGGACTAAGACCGTAGACGGCAAAGATATGCTCAGCTGGGTCATCTATCCTCCGCATTTCGATCCCGCAAAGAAGTACCCCACCCTCCTGTTCTGCGAAGGCGGTCCCCAAAGTCCCGTCAGCCAATTCTGGAGCTATCGTTGGAACTTCCAAATCATGGCCGCACAAGGCTACATCATCATTGCCCCCAACCGCCGCGGTCTGCCCGGTTTCGGCAAAGAATGGCTCGAAGAGATCAGCGGTGACTACACCGGCCTCTGCATGCAGGACTATCTCTCCGCCATTGACGACATCGCCACCGAGCCTTATGTGGATCACGAGCGCCTCGGTGCAGTCGGCGCCTCGTTCGGCGGTTTCAGTGTCTACTGGTTGGCCGGCAACCACAACAAGCGCTTCAAAGCCTTCATTGCGCACGACGGCATCTACAACACCCAGCAACAATATACCGAAACCGAAGAACTTTGGTTCGCCAACTGGGACATGGGCGCCGCTCCTTGGCACAAGAATGCCGAAGGCCAGCAACAAAAAGCCTTCCGCACTTCGCCCCACCTCTATGTCGACCACTGGGACACGCCCATTCTCTGCATTCACGGCCAACGTGATTTCCGTATTGAGTACACCCAAGCCGAAAGTGCCTTCACCGCAGCCCGTCTGCGTGGCATTCCCGCCCAACTTCTCCTCTTCCCCGACGAGAACCACTGGGTGCTCCGTCCGCAAAACGGTATTCTCTGGCAACGTACCTTCTTCCGTTGGCTCGACAAGTACCTCAAGTAAAAACATTTTCCTTATCATCAATCATTTCCCCACGCTCACGACAATGAACGTAACACAACCCATCGCACAAAAGCTCAACGATTCCGCATCGGCTCGTTGGGCAGCCCTCTTCATTGTGGCCTTCACCATGATGATGGGCTACTATGTCACCGATCTTCTCTCGCCGCTTGAGAGCATTCTCACCACCCCCGTCGCACAAGGCGGCCTCGGTTGGACGGCCGACGACTACGGTTTCTTCTCCGGCAGCTACGGCCTCATCAATGTTTTCCTCTTGATGCTCTTCTTCGGCGGTATCATCCTCGACAAACTCGGCATCCGCTTCACCGGCGTGCTCAGCACCTCGCTGATGGTGGTCGGTGTACTCATCAAATACGTGGCCGTCTCCACCGACTTCCACGGCGCCGTCTTCAGCATCGGCTCTTTCCACCTTCCCATGTCGGCTGCTGTCGCTTGCTTGGGCTTCGCCATCTTCGGTGTGGGCAGTGAGATCACGGGTATCACCATTTCCAAGACCATCACCAAGTGGTTCACCGGCCACGAGCTGGCTTTGGCCATGGGTGTGCAGGTAGCGCTCGCACGTTTGGGTACTGCTGCCGCATTGGGTCTGAACCTTCCTTTGGCCAAAGCCACCGATCTCGGCCTTCAGCTCCCCGTCCTCGTCGGAGCCGCCCTCCTCATCGCCGGTCTCCTCGGTTTCTTGGTCTACAACGTGATGGATCGCCGTTTGGACGCCTCGATCGCAGCCGTAGCCGGCAAGTCCGCCACGGAAGAAGCCGAAGACGAGAGCTTCAAGTTCTCCGATCTCGGAAAAATCTTCTCCAATCCCGGTTTCTGGCTCATCGCCCTCCTCTGCCTCCTCTTCTATAGTGGCGTATTCCCCTTCTTGAAGTTCGCCACCAAGTTGATGATCTCCAACTATGGCGTAGCCGAAGAATATGCCGGCTTGATTCCCGGTCTGCTCCCCTTCGGTACGATCATCCTTACGCCCCTTTTCGGCATTGTCTATGACAAGGTGGGTAAAGGTGCCACCCTCATGCTCATCGGCTCGGTGATGCTCACCGCCGTGCACTTCACCTTCATGCTCCACGTCCTCCCCTACGGCTGGTTTGCCATCATTCTCATGCTCGTTCTCGGTGTGGCCTTTGCCCTTGTGCCCTCTGCCATGTGGCCCAGCGTGCCCAAGATCATTCCCATGAAGTTGCTCGGATCGGCCTTCGCCATCATCTTCTACATTCAGAACATCGGCCTCACCCTCGTGCCCATGTGGATCGGTAAGATGAACGGTGTCGATCCCACCTACAAGACTTCGATGACCATCTTCACCTGCTTCGGCGCGATCTCCGTTCTCCTCGCCCTTGCCCTCCTCTACATGGACAAGAAGAAAGGCTACGGTTTGCAGAAAAAGAACGCCAAATAAGCGCACTGCCCACAGCGGCAAAACGCATTCGCACAAAAGAGCCCGCAAAGCACATGGCTTTGCGGGCTCTTCTTTTGTTTTGCTTGTGAAAACTCAGGTCGACGGCACAAAAGGCAGCAAGCAGGAGTAAAAATCAGCGGCAACCTTTGTCGCGGCGCACGATTTTATCGATCATCGGGCGACCGTTGTGCGTCACCATGCGGACCATCGTCTCGCCCTTCACGCCACCGTCGTTATACGTCACCACATAATCGCGTCCACTGCGAAGACGAATGTCCAACACGCCGGCTGTGTCATCGCCACCGTTGATACACGTGCGAAAGATCCAAATGCCATAGCCCGTGCCGTCATACTCCTCGGCATAAACCTTGCGCAACTCACGGAGCAGGGCGGGCGTGCAGACGCGCTCCACTTGTTTGTTGTCCTGCTTACCGACTTTCAACACCACCTCGGTGTAAAACTTCCGCAAAACGGCCTCATCGGCAGCTGCCGAAGCCGACTTTTTCTCGACTACCGGGGCTTTCTCCATAGCCACGGTAGCAACACCCTTTGCACTCGCCGAACTCCCGGCAAAAGCAAGTAATGCGGCAAACAAAAAAGCACCCGTAGAGAGGCGAAAACGAGAATTAAGAAATGAAGCCTGTTTCATAAGACAATAAGAATATCATTAAGAATATCATGTTACAGCGCAAACATACGGATAAAAAAATTATCCACAAAGCATTTCTTACAAAAAAAACGCCGTACGCTCCCTTCTTTGCGCGCTCCTCAAAATATAGCTACCCACTTTTCAGGCAACCGCGTCAAAACTCAATCCCCTCCTCCGCCGAGTCAGCGAAGTTACATGCGACAACGAAAACAGAAGAGGGGTGAAACAAAAAAGGCTCCACCCTTTCGGATGAAGCATTGAAGTAATTTGAAATTTGCGGTGCGTACGGGACTCGAACCCGTGACCCCATGCGTGACAGGCATGTATTCTAACCAACTGAACTAACGCACCTTGTTTCGATTACGGGTGCAAAGGTAGGCATTCTTCCCTTATCTTCCAAATTCTCGCACAAGTTTTTTGCAAAAGTCCCCCACTTTTCAAAGAAAGTCCCCCATTTTCGCGCGAAAACGGGGGACTTTTGGTAGTAAATGTAGCCAAAACGCAAAACTGCTCAGCGCATCTGTGCGATACGTCGCACGTCAATAGCCGGGGTTCTGTTTTAATTGACGATTCAACTGCAACACCCGCGCCGGAATGGGAAACACCGTGGTGTGGCGGTCAGCTTCTGCGGGCAAAGCGGTGCGCAACGTATAGGAGCGGTGGAAGCGGTCGAAGCGCACGAGATCGGCGCGGCGCGTCCCCTCCCACATCAACTCCAAAAGGCGCTCTTCAAGCACGTTTTCCAGCGTGGCGGTGCGAGGAGCCATGCCGACGCGAGCGCGCACGAGGTTCAAATCCTCATCGCCCGACTCGCCGGCTCGCACCTTGGCTTCAGCGCGCATGAGCAAGGCATCGGCATAACGGAAGAGCACAATATCGTTGTCGGCCAACTGGCCGTCGCTGTAAGCTGTGAGGTCGGGCGCGTATTTGTGCATACGCGCGCCGGCCGTCTTCTCATAGGGCGAACCGGTCAAGTTGAGTTTCACCTCACGCGGACGATAAACGAGCGGTGTTTGGGCATCGAGCATCACCTTTGCGCCGTTTTCTCGCACCGTGTCGGCATAGAAGTTCAAGGCGAAGCGATGATCTTCTGCAATTGTGCCATAGCCGTACGCATCGAGTGTGGACGGGGTCGCACAACTGCCGTTTTCTCCGACGCCGTGCTGCGCTCCACCGTGCACATAGTGGCGCGAACGGAAAAGATTCTTAAAGAGCGAGGGATAAAGCGTCTTATCCGTCACGATGGTGAAGATGTTCTCGCGCGACTGCTCATTGTTCACCTTGAAGTTGTCGGCATAGTTGGTTTCCAACGTGTAGCCGGCCGCCATAAGTGAGTCGCAATAGGCCACAGTGGCCTGCCATGCGTTGAGTTGTCGGCCGTTCACGTCAAACAGCAGGGTTCTTCCGTCCGGCCGTCGGCCGTCGGTGACATCGTCGTCGGCATACACCTCGGCATTGAGCGCCAAACGCGCCAACAAGAAGAATACTACCGGGCGTGTGATGCGACCATAATACGTACCCGGCACGTTACTTCTCACATTGGGCAGGAGAGGCAAGACTTCGCGCAGCTCTTTGTTGACAAAAGCGTAGACTTCCGAGCGAGTGGAGGGACGTACCTCTTCCACTCGGGCGTCGGATTTCGTCACTACGGGTACTCCGCCGAAGAGGTCGAGCAACTCAGAATAATAGAGCGCGCGCACCGCCCGTACCTCGGCGCGATGTTGGGCATAGTCCGCCTCGCTGAGCAACGCGCGGTGCTGTTCGAGCCGATCGAGCGAACGATTGCTGAGCATCACCACCCGATAGAGGTAATTCCAGAGCGTTTGCAACTCGGGGTCATTGGGTGTCCAGCGGTGCAAGTAGAGATTCTCCCAAAAACCGCCGTCGTACCAGTCGCCCCCGCGAATGGGGATGACGGCTTCGTCCGTGCAGAAGGTGTTGTAATCGTACACGCCTTTGTAAGTGCCCTGCAATCCTTCGCCATCGTTGCTGCCGCCGATGTGCGCATAAAGGGTGGCCACGGTGTTGACGTAGAGATTCGCCGCATTGTCATAAGTTTGCTGTTCATTCAGGCTGCTGCGCGGTTCGTCATGCAGGCAAGCCGTCAAAGCGAGGAGCGAAAAGAAAAAGAGGAAGAGCGTTTTGTTCATCATGGTGGCTTTAGAACTGAAGATTTACCCCCATCGAGAAGGTACGATACACGGGATACGAACGCTTGTCGTCCAGTCCGATCGAGGCGTTCACGGCGTGGCTGTTGATCATGGGCGTCAAACCCGAATAGGCGGTGAAAGTGAACGGATTGTTGACACTGCACGAAAGGCGCAAGCCACGAACGGCGCGCAAGCGCAGGGGGACGTTCCAGCCCAAGGTGATATAATCGACATTCACGTAGTCACCTTTCTCCAACCAGTAGTCGGTGATGTTTTGGTCTTTGATGTGCAGCGCAGGCGCCTCGCGCATCACGTTATAGTCGGGGAAGCTCGTCATGTTCATATAGGCCAACGCGGTCGCGTTGAAGATCTTGTGGCCGAAAGCCCCGTTGATTTGCACCGCGAAATCGAAGTTTTTGTAGCGCAGCGCGATGTTCGAACCCAGCATCACCTTCGGTGTGGCCTGTCCGGCCACATATCGGTCGCCGCCGTCCTCAACATTGACGTGACCATTCCCATCAAGATCGGCAATGCCATAGCGACGACTGCCGTCGGCCTGCTGTTGCAAACCGGTATTTTTGGGTAAATAAAAAACACCCAACGGCTGTCCCACAATTTGGTAGACCACATTGTTGTTTCCTCCGTGGAAACCGGCGCCGAGTCCCAAGCCTCCGAGCGGGGTGATGCGGGGAGCGGTGAGTTGCATGCCGAGATAGTCGCCACCCAACGAGCGCAAACGACTGCGCTGCACGGTGAGGTTGGCGTTGAGGTCGAGTTCCCAATCGCGCGTCCGCACTAACGAGGCACCGAGCCCCAATTCCCAACCATCGTTGACCAAACTTCCGTTGTTGGCAAGCAGTTTGTCGTAAACAAAGGGAGGTACGGGCACTTCGTACTCGTAAAGCATATCGCGCGTCACAGCATGATAGTATTCGGCGGTCAAAACCAAACGGTTGTCCCACAGCGCCGCTTCGGCTCCGACGTTGAACGTGCCGCGAGTTTCCCAACGCAGATCGGGATTGTAGTTGCGCGCTTCGTTCATTGTCACAACCGGCGCGCCGTTGACGGGCACCACGTTGACGGGCACCAAGCGTCGCAGCGCATTGTAGGCAGAAATACCGCCCAAATTGCCGGATTCACCATAACCGATGCGCACTTTCAAACGATTCACGGCCTCAATATGACGCATGAAGGATTCGTTTTTCACATCCCACTCTCCCGACACCGAGGGGAAGAGTCCCCAGGTGTGGTTCTCTCCGACTAATGAACTACCGTCGGCGCGTACGCTGACAGAGAGGGCATAGCGATTGAAAAGGCCGTAGCGTGCAGACAGCAATGCCGAGGCCAAGGTGGCCTTCTGCTGGTCACTGCGCGTACCACCGTAGGGACGCAACGAACCGGCGGCGAGATTGTGATAGCCGAGGCCATTGTTCGAGAAACCTTTCACAAGGGTGCCAAATTCTGTCTGTCGACTCTGTTGCCACTCCCCGAGTGCACGCGCTGTCAAGCGGTGTGCGCCCCAAAAGCGGTCGAAATCGAGCGCCAAATTGGCCAACCACTCTTTGCGATGGTGCTGATTGCGCACGGCTTGTCCCTGCGCCCAAATCCAAGTGGGATAGAATTGTAATTCTTGATTCGTACTATTGGTATAAGTTCCCAATGCGCTGACATTCAAATCGTCCGTCAATTTGTATTTCAACTGCACATGCGCATTGAGATGCTGATTTTCGATGTCATTGTCGGCCTTCAGCATGGCTTGGGGGGCTGCTATTTGTGAAGCGGTAGGGTTGGTGTACCAACCGCCACCCTTTTTCTCAGACAAAGGGTAAGTGGGATTTTGTGCCGCTGCACCATAAAAAACTTTTTGTTCGTCGAAAAGTTCGGAACGCTGTTGAGCTGAAGTGAAAAGTCCGAAGTCTATGCGCAATTTGTCCTGAAGCGCAAGCTGAGTCAAGTCAATTTTCGCCACAAAATTGTTGCTGCTGTTGTTTTTCACCACCATTTCGCGCTCACGGTAGGCTACCGAGGCACGATAGTTGGAGGTCGCAGTACCGCCGTTGAGCGCAATGTGATGACTGTGGAGCAAACCGGTGCGCTCGAGGTAGCGCAAATAATCTTCGTTCGCCCCTCCGTCTATGAACGGCACGTTCAGCTGCCGGGCAGTCGCCTTGTATTCCTCCGCCGAAAGCATTTCGAGTCGCTTACTCACCAACTGTAAACCGACATTGCCGTCATAACTGATACGAAACTGCCCGCTTTTTCCCTTTTTGGTGGTGACCACAATCACACCGGAGGCTCCCCGCGATCCGTACTGCGCGGTTTCCGCAGCGTTCTTGAGCACTTCAAATTGTTCGATGTCTCCGGGATAGACTGTGCTGAGGGTTTCCAGATCGGAAGGCACGCCGTCGATGAGTACCAACGGATCATTTCCACCGGTAATAGAGGTGGTGCCGCGTACTCTCACTCCCGTCAAGGCGGCCATTCGGTCACCTGCACCGGAAGTTACGCTCACACCGGGCAAACGCCCGGAGAGATTTTCCAAAGGGTTCTCCACATAACCGCGCTTTAAGCGTTCAGGATTGAAATGCAGACCGGTATCTAAACGAAGTAGCGCTTGCGCGCTGTCTTGGCGTGCCGTTTGCTTCGTTTTCTGCCCATGGGCAGCCACAGCCGCCACGAAAAGGCACAACAACACAGGGATTTTAAGTTTCTTCATCAGCGTTCGATGGGGAAAAATGGAAGGGAAATTAAGCGGAGAAGGAGCTGTTTCGGCTCAACAGAGCTGTTAATTCGAAAACTCCAAGCAAGCACCTCCTCAAAGGCGTATTCGCCTACTGGAAAGAAGAGGCATTCGCAGTAAAAGGGTCGGTATCCTTTATTTGGAGCAGAGGACTTCTCAATATATATGGGAGGGGTTAGAGAATCTCTCGGGCAATCCATGCACAAGCCTCGGCATCGGCCAGCGCGTGGTGGTGGTCTTCGAGGTGAAAACCGCAGCGTTCGGCCACCGTGTGGAGTTGATGATTGGGTAACAGGTCACCGAACGTGCGACGAGAGGCACGGCAGGTGCAATAGAAGGGATATTCGGGATAGTCCATCTCGTAGGCTTCGAACACCGCCCGAAGACAAGATTCGTCAAATGGACTGTTGTGCGCTACTAAAGGGAAATCTTCGGGCAAATGTGCGCTCACTTCTGCCCATACTTGGGGAAATTGACGGGCATCGCCCGTATCTTCTTTCGTCAATCCATGAACCGCCGTGGTAAAACGAGTGTAGAAATTGGGAGTTGGTTGGATCAAACTGTAATACTTGTCGACGATTTCTCCGTCGCGCACCACCACAATACCGACACTGCACACACTACTGCGGTTGCCGTTGGCTGTTTCGAAGTCGATGGCCACAAAATTTTCCATAAGGCGGTTGTTTTTGTTCCGGGATCAGAGGAGTTTTCTCACTCACTCCACAGAAAAAATAAAAGCGTTGTGAAGTTTATTTCCACCGATGACTGATTTCAAAATCTGGTGGGCTTATTCGACAAAACACACTCTACATTTCAAATCAACACAAAGCAGATAAAACAAGAAATATCAACCCCTTATAACTCCACGCTTCAACAATTCAAAGAAACAATCCTTGGTAGCGCTGATATCGGCCATTGCATCGTGCGCTCCATCAAATTCATGGCCGAAAAGCCGCACATACAATTCTTGCAACTTCGGCCATTTGGGACCATACTTGCCGGGAATGTTGCAAAAGTCGATGGTAGCTTGCATCGTGCAGACATAAGGGCGCGCAAACATGATGCGATGATCGTAGCCCAAGCGGTAATACTCCGTACCCACGACGTGCAAATCGTAATCGATGTTGTGTCCGACCAACCAATTCGAGGCATTCAGATCAGCCCCGAAGGCCATCATCACATCGTGCAGCGGTTCTCCTTCTGCCAAGGCGCGTTCGGTCGTGATGCCGTGGACATCCGATGCCGCTGTGGGAATTTCGAAACCATCGGGGCGCACAATACGATTGCCGCGCCCCAGTTCCTGCCCTTCTCCGTCGGTAAGAATCCACCCGAGCTGCACTAATCGCGGCCAGTTGTCCGTGTCCGTGCAGGGCGCTTTGTAGTTTTGCGGAATACCGGTGGTTTCCGTATCAAAAAAGAGGTATTTTAGAGAAGTTGTGGGCATGATGTGCACAGATTTAGAGAGTGGAAAAGCAAAGACTGCCGCAGACGGCAGCGAGATGAGGTTTCGTTTTCGGTCAATGGTGCGGCTTCTGACTGTAGCACAAGGCATCTCGTCTGCAACAGAGACAACACCTTGGTATTAAAGAGGAACTACACCTTAGTTATCGTGGAGTTCTAAAATCCGCGAGCGGTTTTCTATAAAATCTTCGGCAAGTAAGCGGAAAAACCAGCGAACTCTACACCTGCAAATATCAAAAAAAAATGAGAGTTGCCCAAGAATCTTCGCTGCAAATTGCTTTTTCGGGCGGCACAAAGTCCTTTCCGCGAAGTTTTTTGTACTTTTGCAGAATAACCATTGTGTACCTTCGCATGAAGCCCCTCTTTATTGCCGGCCCTTGCGTGATCGAAAGCACTGAATTGCTCGACCGCGTGGCACAACAGTTGGTAGAAATTCGCCAACGCCTTCACATCGACGTTTATTTCAAGGCCTCATTTGACAAGGCCAACCGCACTTCTCTCCGTTCCTTCCGAGGACCTGGGCTGGAACGTGGCTTGCAGCAACTCGCCGATGTGGGTGCGCGCTACAATTTGCCCTTGACTACCGATATTCACGAGAGTTATCAAGCAGCGGCAGCAGGCGAAGTGGTCGATGTGCTGCAAATTCCGGCTTTTTTGTGCCGCCAAACCGATTTATTGGTGGCCGCTTCGCGCACCGGTCGCGTGGTAAACATCAAAAAGGCACAATTCCTCTCCGGAGACGACATGCGTTTCCCCGTAGAGAAGTGTCGCGAGTCCGGCGCGAAGGAAGTTTGGCTCACAGAGCGGGGCAATAGTTTCGGATACAACAATTTGGTTGTCGATTTTCGCAACATCCCTCTCATGAAGCAGTGGGCCGACCGCGTAATCATGGACTGTACCCACTCGGTGCAGCGCCCCGGCGGCGGAAACGGCACAACTTCGGGCGATCGCGAGTTCGTTCCCGCCATGGCCATGGCCGCCAAAGCCTTCGGAGCGCAGGGTTATTTTCTCGAAACGCACCCCGATCCGGACAAAGCGTTGTCCGACGGCCCCAATATGCTGGCGCTCGACGAACTCGAAGCCCTGTTTCGCCAATTGTGCTAATTCTTCTTCCTAAAAACTCCCATGTCTATTTACACCGACACCGCCATTCAATGCCTCCGCGACGAAGCTGAGGCACTTTTGGCGTTGATTCCCACCATCGGCCACGAACTTGACGAAGCCGTCCGCCTCATTATGGCCTGCACCGGCAAAGTTATCGTGACGGGCGTGGGAAAAAGCGGACATATTGGCGCAAAAATCGCTGCCACCCTCTCCTCTACCGGGACTCCCAGCTTCTTTATCAATCCCCTCGACGCCTTTCACGGCGATCTGGGCGTGATTGCCGACAATGACCTCATCTTGGCCATCTCCAACTCGGGCGAAACCGACGAACTGCTCCGTTTTTTTCCTTATCTTTTGGCAAAAAAAGTGCCCATTGTCGGTATGAGCGGCAATCCCACTTCGCTTTTGGCACAATATAGTACGGTGCACTTGAACATCGCCGTGAAGCACGAAGCCTGCCCCATGGGGTTGGCACCGACCTCGAGCACCACCGTCACGCTTGCACTGGGCGATGCACTCGCCTGCGCCCTCATTGTGGCGCGCGACTTCAAGGCCGGAGATTTTGCCCGCTTTCATCCGGGCGGCGCCCTGGGACGTCGTCTGCTGACTTGCGCACGCGACGTGATGCGCACCGACAATCTGCCCACCACCTCCCCCGATACTTGTATGGGCGAGGCACTTGTGTGCATGACCACCGGACGTTTGGGACTTTGCGTAGCAGTGGAAAACAAAAACATCGTCGGTATCGTCACAGACGGCGACATTCGTCGCGCGATGGAGCGCTTCGGCGACAGTTTCTTCCGACACACCGTGCGAGAAGTGATGACTCCTCATCCCAAAACGGTGCATCCGGAAACCAAGGTGGCAGAAATCGATCAACTCATGCAGCAATACAAAATACACTCCGTACTTGTTGTGGACGACAAGGCTCAACTGCTCGGCATCGTCGATTCTTTCAGCACAATGATTTGAACCCCGCAGACCAACGTCCCACTTTTTTTTGACGTTTGTCCTCCTCTTATCTCTTTTTTTCTCATGAACGAACAGCGCGACAGCACCTTCTCCATACTAAAAGCCCTCGCCATCCTGCTTGTAGTGACAGCACACGCTGCCGCTCCCACCTATGTGTCCCGCTTTGCCTATATGGTGTCGGTACCGGCCTTCTTTGTTTGCGCCGGCTACTTTTTCCGCCCCGACTACCTCGAGCGGAAGAGCACCTTTGTGGTGCGGAGAGTGCGACGTCTCTACTTTCCGTTCGTGAAATGGAGCCTTCTTTTTCTCCTCCTCCACAATTTGTTGTTCCCCCTCGGCCTGCTCTCGGAAACCTATGGCAATGCCGCCGGAGGAGTGACACACCCCTATGACTGTCACACAGCCATGCAAAATCTGTGGAGCATTGTGTTCAACATGTCGGGCTACGACGTCTTCCTCGCCGGCGCCTTTTGGTTTTTCCGTGCCCTCTTGCTCGCCAGCATTGCCTTCTTGTTGCTGTTCAAAGGCGCCACGCTCGTCAAATGGTTGAAAAATCCCACCTTACAAGTGGCCGCCGTCGGCACCCTCACCCTCTTGCTCGCGCTTTGGCAGTCGTTCGAAGGACTTCGCATCACCGGCGTGGCGCAAGGCGGCTACCGCGAACTGATGGGCATCACCTTCATGAGCATCGGCTTCTTGTTCCGCCACAACAACAGCGCTCCCATCGCCGCCGCTTGGAACAACCCAGCCCTCGGACTCACATGGAGCAGCGTGGTGTTGGGACTTTTGGTCGCCTTCTTCCCGGTGTCCATGCCCCCCTCCACGAACAATCCGCTCGCTGTGGCCGCATTAGCCGTAGCAGGCCCTGCCGCCTTCGTTTGGTTGTACGGTCTTTCGCACTATCTCTCCCTCATTCCGCGCGGTGTGCCCCGTTTCCTCGCCTACATTGGCGACAATAGTATCTACGTCTTCGGTTTTCATCTGTTGGCCTTCAAATTGGTGAGCATGATTAAGGTACTGGCTTACGGATTGCCTTGGGAAATGGTCGGCGGCCACCCGGTTGTGACGGAACAACGGGACGATGCTTTTTGGATCGCTTACCTTTTCGTGGGAGCCGGCCTGCCGCTCCTCATTGTTTGGGGATGGCGCCAATTTTGTGTGCGGTTCGGATTCAGATGGACGAACCCTCGCGACTGGTGGCGTCTGCTTCAAACCATTGGCGTCGGCCTTTGGATTGGATTGCAGTACACAGCGCGCCTGTCGGTGAGCGCCGGTAAGAAAACCGCGCGCGGTATTGCCGCCACCTTCAAAGAAATCGTCACACAGTCGCGTACCGACGACGACTAAGCACACTCATTTACGTTTTTCCTCCCGGAAAAATCAAAGCCCCCGAAGTCTCTCTTCCACAGAAACTTCGGGGCTTTCATTTGCACTCTCCCACCCTTTCGAAAAAAGGCCTCAACTTTCGACGAAAACTTCTCAACTTTGCACCAAAACACCTCTACTTTTTCAAGCTATTCCGCTGTCTTTCTTTGCCTCTCGGTCACAGTCGAAAGGCGCCTCCTCAACTTAGCTCCACGCGCCCTCAACCCACACAAAAGAAAAGGCACTCCGTCATAGGACGGAGTGCCTTTTTTATGGAACAAACGCAGAATGCATTGGCAACTTAGCGTGCCTGCGCCTCAGCGTTCTTGATCATTTGCTGCGAAGCGTAGAGATAAACTTCTACACGACGGTTCTGCTGCTTACCGGCTGCGGTGCTGTTGTCAGCAACGGGGAACTCTTCGCCAAGACCCTTCACCTCGCGGATCTGAGCCGGGCGAGCGCCGCTCTGCATGAGGTAGTTGCTCACGCTTTGTGCGCGTTGGTAAGAAAGCGTTTGGTTCTTTTCGCGCGACTGCTCGGTCGTGCTGTTTCTCCATCCCTGATTGTCGGTGTAACCCATGATCGATACGTCCATATCGCTGTTGGGAACGAGCACATCGGTGGCAAACTTGCGGAGCGAGTTCTGTGCCGAAGCAGAGAGCGTAGCGTTACCGGTACCGAAGAGGATACCGCTGTCGAAAGTCACGCGGACATATTTCACACCGTTCTCACCTTGGAGCACTTCGGCCTTGGCGTTAGCCACACGTTCAGCCTCAGCTTTGGCCTTATCCATACGGTTACCGATGATCACACCGGCACCACCGCCGACAGCCGTACCGATAGCGGCACCGATGGCCGTACCTTTACCGTCCTTGCTGACGAGGTAACCCACCAACGAGCCGAGGGTTGCGCCGGCACCGCCACCCAAAAGACCACCTTTCGCTTTATTGCTCCAATCGCCGCAAGACGTGAGCATCATAGAAGCACAGAGTGCTACTGCTGCAAACTTAATTCCTTTCATAAGTGTATGTATATGAGTTGTTATACTGTTAGTTTTTGAACTGAAGCGCTTGCAAAAGTAGTCATAAGGGCACGACAAACCAAGCGAAAAAGAAAAAAGTTCGTATATTTGCACGCAAACGGCGGATCTGTGTAATATGATCTTTTCAGTCCGCCGGCATCTTACAACTGCAAATCCATCACATCATGGAAGAACAACAATTTAATGCTACGCAGACGCCGTCATCCGGCGCTCCTACCCCCGGTTTCCCGGGCGGACAACCTCCGGTTCGCAAAAAGCGCAATCCTTGGATCTATGTGATCATCGCGCTCTGCATCCTCATTCCCGCAGCAGTGGCCGGCGGCTTCTACTTTTATCTCAATCAACAAGTGAGCGAACAGGAAGCCTATGAGTTACTCAATAATAATGAGACGATCGAGGACTACGAAAACTACCTGAATCGCTATCCGAGCAGTCATCATGCCGACGAAGTGCGCGAGCGCCTCCAGAAGTTGCGCACGATGTATGGAGATTGGCAACGCATTGCCAACAGCAGTTACGCTTCTGACTTCGAACGCTTCCGCGAAAACTACCCGCAAAGCCTATTGGTGAAGCAATGCGAACTGAAAATCGATTCGCTCGACTGGGAAACGGCTAAAAAGCTCAACACCCCCGAAGCGCTTGCCGACTATATGGAGAAGCATCCCGACGGACGCTACGCACAAGATGCCAGCCAAGTACAAAACACGCTGGAAAAATCGATTGTGACGCCCGAAGAACGCAGCCAAATCTCAAGCGCATTCCACGGCTTCTTCCAGGCTTTCGGCGAAAACGACAACGCTTCGCTCTTTACCTACATCACGCCGACAATGACGCAGTTCCTTTCCAAAAAGAACGCCACGAAGGCCGATGTGGGCGACATCATCAATCGCACCTATTCCAGCGATATCGAAAATTGTTCTTTCGTGGTCAACGACGATTACCAAATCAAGAAAGCCGTCGATGAGCAAGGCAACACGACTTATACCGTTTCTTTCTCTGTTGACCAGCACATTGAACGTACGGGCGAAGGTAAGACCTTTGGTTCTTACACGGTGAACGCGACCCTCAACGGGGAAATGAAAATTTCTTCGCTCACCATGAAAGAAATTTCACGCTCTTGAGTCATCAGTTCTGCACTATCCCCCCAAAAAGGACTTAGATAATCTGAATATCCTATTTAAGCAAAGAATCATCCCATGCTTATCATCAACAACTACGAAGAGTTCGCTTCACATCTGGGCGAAGTTTTAGGCACCTCTGACTGGCTTGAAGTGCCACAAGAGCGTATCAACTTGTTTGCTGACGCCACGCTCGATCACCAATGGATCCACGTTGACGAAAACAAAGCAAAAGAAGGGCCTTTCGGCCAAACCATCGTGCATGGTTACTTGACCCTTTCGCTCCTTCCTTACCTTTGGAGTCAAATCATCGAGGTGCGCAACATCAAAATGATGGTCAACTACGGCATGGACAAGATGAAATTCGGACAAGCCGTGCTTTCCGGCCAACAAATCCGCCTTACCGCATCGCTGGCCTCCATCACGAACCTGCGCGGTGTGTGCAAAGCCGAAATTAAATTCAACATTGAGATCAAAGATCAGAAGAAACCTGCGCTCAACGGTGTAGCTACGTTCCTCTACCACTTCGATCAAGCCTAACCAATGGACACTTACCTCACACTCTCCGCGAGTGGCGAAGCGGTCTACACCGAAAAGCGCAGTAAGTTCTACGCTTTTGCCGAACACGTGGATGATGAGGAAAGCGCTAAAGCACGCGTGGCGGCATTGCGGAAACAATTCTACGATGCCCGCCACGTTTGTTTTGCTTATGTCCTCGATTTCGACGGACAGCGCACACGTTCGAACGACGACGGGGAGCCTTCCGGCACAGCGGGGCGACCGATTCTCGGCGCCCTGCGCTCAGCGGGACTGACCTTCACGCTTGCCGTCGTAGTTCGCTACTTCGGCGGAGTGAAACTCGGCACCGGCGGGCTGGTGGTGGCCTATCGCGAAGCAGCAGCAGCAGCCATTGCCGAAGCCACTGTCGAGGAACGGCTCATCATGGAGCAATTTCGAGTGGAAGTGCCCTACGCGGATGCCGATGTGGCAATGCGCTTTATCCGCGACGGCGGGGGTGAAATCACGGCGCGCGACTTCTCGGCCGAAGGTACGACACTAACGATCGAAATCCGCGCTTCGCTGCTTGCTCCTTTGCGCGAACGCTTGGGCAAGATCCTCTCTCTTCGATTTCTCGACGAAGAAGGCCAGGATTAAAGGTCCCATTTTCCTCTCCCCCTCCGCTGCTTAGGACATGACACAGACCGAAAACGCCCCTTTTCTTCCGTTGAAGAAAAGGGGCGTTTCGTATTTCATCGCAACAACGCACGATAAGGGGGAGAAAGGTGAGCAGCCTTTTCTCAATTATTGCTGTCCGCTAAACTTCAAAACGCCACAATTTCCCTATCCGCAATGCCCATCAATAGGCGTTGCGGACTTCTTTTTGGAAAAGTAAGCCCCCCTTTCCAACTATCATTCATTGGCTGTCCGCTAAAACGAGAGAATGGAAGACACGAGATGTGGCCAAATGTGTTCTTTAAGCCTCTGAGAGCCTTAGAGTATGGCGAATTCTATTGATTTTCGTGAATCGGATCACCGTATACAACGGCTGTCCGCTAAAAAAACGCTTGCGAAGAATAGAAAGAGGGGAACTTTAGATGAAGTAAGATGAATCAACCTGTTTAGTGGAGGTCAGAACGACAAATTTGCAGCGTCTAAACTTTTACCGGACAGCAATATATGCGTATAGGTTTGTTAGTCCCGCCTCGAGACGAATGGGTCTTGCCTGATGTATGCTCCTTTTTTGGGCGAGTAGTAGCGGAAGCGGCTGAAAGCCAGCCCCGTCTCCCTGTCGAGGTACTCCCCTCGGTAGAGTTAAGGTTGTGTATTCTTCCAATAGGATATTTCCCAAGGTTTATTTATCGGAATTATCCAACCTTCCTCAAAACGTGCTGCACTATCTGTCGTTATTAGAGTATCTTCCTCGAAATGCAATTTATCAAAAGGGTTTCCATTTTCAAGCATCATCAACCATACAAATATGGATTTTTGTTTATCAAAGACGTAAACTGCACCTTCACTTCCCCAACTAGTTTCACAACCATACGCAATCCAGAAGTCATTCTCAACCATCGCGATTACATCAAAAGAAGTCTCAAACTCATCCTCAATCCAATCTAAGGCATCATCTTCTTTCACTAAAACAGATTGATCGATCTCTGTTCTTTTATGTATCAAACGATAGAACACTCCAGTCCTGGTTAGAATTCCATTGGTAAAAGGACAGTTCCCGTCCTCAATACACCTATTTAACAAACTCATTTTCATCAAGTTCTCAGATACTTCGTTATTTTTCTCAGAAAGACCTGTATCTGTAACAACTCTTCCTGCCTTAATGTTACGTTTATCAGCATATCGCTTTTGAAAATACACCTCAGCCCCCAACGCGCACGCGTAGCGCACGCCCGCTGTTATTCGTTTTTTGCCTTCACCTCTTCACCATAAGACAGCAAGAAACTATGAAACGAGTATTTACGGATAAAGGTAAAGTTTGATCTGTAGCTATGGGCTGGCGTAGCTTCGTCTGCCATCACTATCATCTAATAGTCTCTGGACGATCATTGAGCTGATACACCCACTCGTGTAAGGGAACATTGCTATCCCACAAGAAACGTGTTATCTTGTGCCCCACAGCCTTACCATACTCGTTGATCTTCGCCACACGTCTACCTAAGGCATCATACTCAAGCGAAGATTTACCTTCTTGTTGTTCCTGACACGCACCAGCTGTCCTGCACCATCCCACTCGTAAGTCCAAGTCAGTGGCTCTGTGCGCAGCTTCCGGCGTATCCAGTCATAGTGTTCAATGCTCTCCGTCTTAGAGACGCGTTGCGTCAGGAATCCCTCCCCATCAAAGTGGTAAGTCCATTCCTTATCCTCCTTGCGTCATCCGCCACGCTCATAAGTGGCTTCCTTACCGAAGCGGTTAGGATAGATATTGCCAATACGATCGGGTAGCTTGTAGAGTTTCTCTATTTCATCGTAACGAGCGGCGGCCAAAGTACCCACGACATCGTAGTCAAACTCTGCCGCGTATGTCTCTTCTATCAATCCTTGATGAGCTTTCAAAGACACAAAATTGAACAAGGAGCACACGAGAAACAGGAGCAATAGCCTTTGTCTTGTTTCACAGCGATTGACAAAGCTCTTACTCGGGCTATGTGTCAGTAAGTCGCTTGAAAAACCATTTACTATACCAGCTATGTGCTCACTCACAGAAAAGCTTTCAATTACTACATTTCGCTCCAATCGGGTTGATGTTTTTCCTCAAAAGTCACTCAATTAAGTGCTAATCCCGCAGGGTTATTAGTATTTTTTTATATCTATCTTTTAGGTATTCACTTTTTGTTTCACTATATTTCAAACTGAAGTATTGAATCAATTCTGACTTATACATCATAGGTACAAAGTAAATGTATTCTTCGACCAAGTTAGTAAAGTATTCCGCAGAAGTCTTTTTAGGAGAAAGTTTAGGTATACTCATAAAATAGGCCCATTTATTCGGGAATTCCTCAAATATTTTCATCTTAGGGAGATGAAATGCTACAAAAAGAGCTACTCCCTTTCTTTGAATATTCGCTAACATAAGGCGATATATTTCCTCACTCTCAGGAAGCTCATACCTCCACATCATCATTCCAAGAGCAGATACTATACAGCGATTGATTTTACTGTTTTCCGCATACTTATTTGCTATTTGCACCAAAACACCCGCAAATTGAACATCTCTAAAAAGCTCCGTATAATAAGAAGACATTTCTTGCCTAGGCTGTTTCTCAAAATCAACAAGAAGCTTTTCGATCTCTTCGCTTGTTTGAGTTTCCCAATTCTCAATATGATGCTTCAGTTCGATTATTTTATTAACTCGAAGCTTAGTTTTGCTGTTCATATTTCTAGTGAGTATTATTAATCATATGTCCTTTGGAATCAACTTCTGCTGTTTTTCTCTGACTCATTTTCTAACTCAATATCACCTTTAGACACAAAAACTCTTCTATCTTTGACATTATTGGGGTCATATAAATGATAGAAGCCACCATCATTTCTTCTCTTATTCATCTGACTCTTATTCAGTTGATTGTGATACAAAGAAGGGTCATCCGACATTTGGAGTGATGTATCAACTACCAAAAGACCTTTTTCGAAAGTGCACCTATCCCCCACCTCAGCCCCCAACGCGCACGCGTAGCGCGCGTCCGCTGTTTTTCGTTTTTTGCCTTCACCTCTTCACCATACGACTGTAAGAAACTATGATACAGCGACTTGCGGGTGAAGACTTCACCCTTGTTTCCTTCACCGGTGAAGGCGAAAAAAGGGCATCTTCTTCACGCGCAAAACACACTGGATCAATGAATTGCGGGTGAAGGTGAAGGGTGAAGGCAGGAATTACAAACTCGCTGAGTGCGCGATGCGCAGGGGCGTGTCCGCTCACGCGTACGGAGGTGCGGATGAGGAAACGGCGAGTGTCATGGTCGGCGAAGGAACGGGCGTCTTTTCTAAAAAAAGCGGGGAGGAAAAAGAGAAAAGAAGAGGCGTTTCGTAAGAAAGTCCACAAGTTTTTGTTCGACTTCTCCCTATTCTCAAAAATCGAAACATTTTTCTCACAAAACCTTCGACTATTCGAAACTAAATCCTTACTTTTGCGCTTGATAAAACACAACTTTCCTTTCATCCCGCCGCACTGCGGCGTCCATATAGCGCAAAGTCGAGGAACTTTTCCCAACCCTCCGGCGCAAACGCTCTTTGACTTACTGAACCCATCGCGACTTCGCCTTATCCCTTCCTACCGGAACAGGCTCCAAAGACGCTGTCCCTCCCAATCGGGAGACATTTGCACGACAGCAACACGCCCCTTGGGGTTTGTTGGGATTTGGGTTTGTAGGGAAAGAAGGAGGAGCAAAGGCCTGTTTTTCTTCCACAAGAAAGGGGCACTCGCCTTCTTTGGACAACGCGCTTTGGGCAAGTCCATTCGGCTCTTGTCCTGCCCACATGCGGCGAATCCGACCATCATTATTTGATTTTGGGGGCTTTCTTTTTGAAAAAGAAAGCCCGAAGTCCGATTCCCTAGGACTTCGGGCGGGATTTCCTGCCGTTTTGAAGTTTACCGAACAGCAATAAATGGGAAACTTGCAGCCGGCAGACACCGCGGTTACGCGCATTCGTCACTATCGCGGAGCGTCGGCAGGTTGATTTGATAGCGAACGGCCAAGACTCTCGACAAAATCACGACCGAACCGCAGACGAGACCGCACGACACATTGCCCCAACCACACAAATGGCAAGCCCAATAGGCCAATCCGCCCAAGACACAAGCCACGGCATAGATCTCGGCGCGGAAGATCAAGGGCACTTCATTGAGGAAAACGTCGCGAATTACACCACCGCCGGCCCCCGTCACGGAGCCCATAACGATAGCCACCCAGAAAGGATAACCAACACCGAGAGTTTTCTCAATACCGATCACAGCAAACATGCCCAAACCGATGGTATCGAAGATAAACCAGGTGTATTTCTGCCGAACCACGACCTTTCCAAACAAAACGACGAGCAAAAGCGCCAACAACGTGATAAGAAAATAGATACCGTTGCGCATCCAAAAGACAGGCACGTCCAATAACAAGTCGCGCACCGTGCCCCCGCCGATGGCAGTGGCCAGTCCTACCACATAAGCGCCGAACCAATCGAAACGCTTCGTACTGGCCAAACGAATACCTGAAATGGCAAAGGCCAAAGTGCCGATGTAGTCTAAAACATTGGCAAAAGTAATTTCGGGAAATGTCATAAAGTAGATAAGAATGGTCGGGATCCAACAGAATGATCGGGACTCAACGCCCGATGGTGGCCACTCCTACCAATCTGTCGTAGCGATCGGCCGGAAAGGTGCCATAAATGTATGCCGTGTAGGTGTTGCGCGTTTCGTAAAAGTCGCCTTCTGTCGGCGCGGTAAGGCCTTTTCGATGCAAAGGCACTTGCGCGGTCGGCTTCGTGGGAACAGTGAGATAAAGGTAGTTATAATAGCCTTGTTTCAGCAAGAGTGCCGTCTCATAGGCGTGGCGTTCGAGCTGATAGGTCATGCGATATTCCGAAATCAAGCCGCCTGTTGTCCAACGTCCGCTGACATAGACTTCAGCGTTGGGAATTTCTTCACTCTCGAGCGCAAAATGCACAAACAAGTAGTCGCTTTCGGTCGCATTGTCGCGGTTGTCGGTGTTGCGAATCACCGCCGTACCGTTGCTATCTTCGCGCAATATAAAATTGCGTCGCACTTCATCGGGAAAAAGTGTGGCGTGATAATACGGACTGTGCCAATTCAGGTTTTCCACTCGACTACCCGCGACTCGCATATTGATTTGTTCGAAACTTCGGTAGACGTTTCCTGCCGGGAAAATGAGCTTTTGCGTATGTTCCCAGCGCGCAATCCTACCGGGCAACACCGCTGTGGGCGGCAATAACTCACATTGGTTGTCACTGCGCCCATTTTGTCGCACCGTTGCCTGCAAGGCCAATCGCAAATCAGCCATAGGCAAATTGGAAAGCGCCTGCGCCTGCAACTCGACCTGCTGATTTCGCGCGTTCCAATCGACTTCTGTGTTCGTCAACACGCGACCACTCACGTTCAATAGCGGTTCTACGACACAAAGGCAGACTTCCGCCACGGGATCCCCGTCAGCATTGGCGCGATCATAGATCTTCAATTTGTAATTGCCCGAGACCAACGGCCGCGCATCGGCGTTAGGAAATTGAAAAGCGTAGTGCGTGTAGAGCACTGAGGTGTTTCTGCTTTCGCGGTAGGTTTCTATCGGAATTTCCTCGTAGTTGGTCTCCAAAAACTCTCCCGTGAACAATCCGGAAGTGGGTTGGTCGAACGCACGATCCCAGTGCTCCACCCGATAAAAGAACATCTTTCCGTCGTGTGAAAGCTGATCGAAACTGATTTCGACCACATCTGTAGACCCCAATCGCACGATTGGGAGTGTTTCTATCTGCCCTCCGACATCAGTCCGCAGGGTGCGGATATCTTCGCGCAAGATACGATGCGAAGCCGACCTTGCAGACACGAAGAAGAAGGTCAATAGACTAATTATCAGTATGGAAATTCTCACCATAGGCATTTATTTCAGCTCCACGACGTAGATACGATCGGGAACTTGCTCATCTGCAGCGGCAAACGAGAGTCTTTTTCGCCCATATTTGAAGGAAAGCGGCGTGCCTTTCCCCAAACGATAGACTTTCTTCACCTGATCACTGCACGGCAAATCGAGCATTTTGATTTCGGGATCCAAAATATGAACATAAACCTTCGTACCGCGGCGCGTGCTCACCACATTTTTTCCGTCACCCAGACTTCCGGCGACTGTACCATAAATAGATTCTCCGTTCACCTGTAGCCATTCGCCCATGGCCTCGAGTCTTTCGACTGCGGCGGCCGGCAAATTGCCATCCGGCTGGGGGCCTACATTGAGCAACAAGTTAGCGCCTTTCGAAGCGGTGCGCACTAACAGTTGAATCAGTTGATCGGCGGATTTATAATTCTGATCGGCCACCTTGTAGCCCCACATGCCGTTCATCGTTTCGCAGGTCTCGAGCGGCAAACGCCCGATGGCCTGTCCGCTCAGTCCCGCTTTGTTTTCACCGGGTACGTCACGTTCGAAAAATTGCAAGTCCTCTCCTTCGTTCGGTTGCTGATGATGGTTGTTGCCCACCAAGCAAGCCGGCTGCAAACGGTGGATGAGGGCGTACTGTTCAGGCAGTTGCCAGTCGAAAGCGGGTTTCGTCTGATCTTGATCCCACCACCCATCGAACCAAATGGCGCGCACCGACCCGTAGTTCGTCAACAACTCGGTGAGTTGTCGATTCATAAAGGCAAAATAATGCGGCCAATCGGCTTTCGTCGTGTCTTTTCCCACACCTCGTCCCGTTCTTCCCATGGGATAATCGTCGCGCATCCAGTCGATGTGGCTATAATAAAGATGGAGTGCCAAATTATTCTCTCGACACGCCTCGGCCAACTGTGCGACGATGTCCTTGCCGTAGGGCGTGTGCATGATGTTGTAGTCGCTCTGCTGCGTGTTCCACATCGAAAAGCCGTCGTGGTGGCGCGTTGTGAACGTGATGTAGCGTGCACCGGCCTTCTTGAAGACCTTAGCCCATGCCTTGGCGTCGAAATCATGCGGATAGAACGCGTTGGCCGCCTTGGCATACTCCTCACGACGGAGAGGTCCATTTTGCAAATACCATTCTCCCTGTGCGAAAGTGGAATAAAGCCCCCAATGTATGAAGATGCCGAATCGATCTTCGGCAAACCGACGACGACTCTCGAGATTTTCCGGGGTGGGCTTATAATTTTCAGCCCTCAAGGGGGCACCTGTCATGCACAACAGGGCGACAAGGAGAAAAAAGCGTTTCATGTGTAAGGAGATATGGTTTGAATCTATCTGCGAAAATACTCAAATTCCGCGAAACTCACCCGCGTATGCACTTTTTTTCCTACTTTTGCAGGCAGAAAAGGAACAGCCGGACAGTTCGTCGCCCGCATTCTTGTAATGCGTGAGGAAAGTCCGGGCAGCATAGGGCATTCCGCTTCTTAATGGGAAGTCGTCTGTGAAGGCGAATGCGTGCAGAAGAAAACAACCGCCGTCGCAAGGTTTCGCACCGCACGCCGGTAAGGGTGAGAAGGTGGGGTAAGAGCCCACCGGTTGCCGTGGTGACGCGGCAAGCCGTGCACTTCGGAAGCTGAAAGTTCATGTAAACCGACGTTGGAGGGCGGCTCGTTCGATTCTCTTCGGAGAAACGTCGGAGGGTAGAACGATAGAATGTGTCGGCGACGGCACATCCAGATAAATGACGAACACTTTGCGCAAGCAAAGCACAAAACCCGGCTCATCGGCCGACTGTTTCTTTTCACCTCATACCGGGCTGCTCCTCACATGAGGGGCAGCCTTTTTTGTGCGTCGTGCAGAAATGTAACTCCCTCTACGCGTTTCGCCGAACGATGCACACCGGTTGTCGCCCCTCCACCGGGAAATCTCTGCATTCCACACCGCGTGCTCACCAATTCGGCCTTCTACCCTCCCCCTCCCTTTGTGCTACAGGCTCTTCTGCGCAAGAAAAAGGCAATGGGAGTTGTAGATACAAAAAAAGAAGCAACCTTTTGAGTTGCTTCTTGGTAGTGGGCGCTGAGGGATTCGAACCCCCGACCCTCTGCTTGTAAGGCAGA
>JABZKU010000060.1 GCA_015257125.1 Prevotellaceae bacterium
AGGGTGTGCTGCGCTGGAGGCGATTGATCTCACGCACTTCAACACCGAAAACGTGGCGGGCATGAATGAAATGTTTAAAGGGTGTGCTGCGCTGGAGGCGATTGATCTCACGCACTTCAACACCGAAAACGTGACGGCCATGAATGAAATGTTCGAAGGATGTGCTGCGCTGAAGACGCTCGACCTCAAGAATTTCAATACAGAGAAAGTGACGGACATGACCGGTATGTTCAAAGATTGTGCTGAACTCACCGACATCATTTCGGAAAAGGCCTGGCAGTGTGAAGAATCGGAAGACATGTTTAAAGGATGCGTCCGGCTCAAGGGCGCTGTGGCTTACGATGACAAGAAAACAGATGTCAAGATGGCCAACCCCGAAACGGGATATTTTGTCCATAATAAACCTACTGCTCTCGGACAAGTGCTGTTCAATAGCCGCAACGCTCAAGGCATCTATACGCTCCAAGGCAAACGCGTCAAGACTGCCTTCCGGCATCTCCCCGCAGGAGTCTACATTGTCAATGGGAAGAAAATGGTGCGCTAAGCGGCAATAGCCCATGGGCGGAGCTTTTCCGAACAGGTATTAAAACCAACTCCGCTATCTACTGAGTAGGTGGCGGAGTTGGTTGTTTTTACCGGTGAGAGAGGTGTCACTTCTTGGCGGCTCTCTTTCCTGCCGGAGCTTGTGCCAAAACATTCATTTGGACACGCTCTCGCTTTGAGTGGATAGATGGGCTTTTCATAGTGAATATTGTCAACCACAAATAAAATATAAGATGAAAATGATCGGCTTTACTTCGCGCAAAGTCTTTGCGAGCATCATCGTAATGCTATGCGCACTCTTCGCCTCACCGCGCGTGTCGGGGCAGACTTTAGAAGCCTACGTGCAGCGAAATCCGGAAAAGACCACGCTCACCTTCTATTACGACGACCGGCGCGCCGCACGCACCGGTGACACATGGGGGATCGATGAGAAAAATGGATATCTTCCTGCGTGGGTAGGTACAACGATTACAAAAGTCGTGTTTGACGCCTCATTCAAAAACTTTCAACCTACGACAACGAATAGATGGTTTTCAGGATGCAAGGCGCTCACCACTTTCGAAGGTTGGGAAAATCTCAACACGGAAAAGGTGAAAGACATGGGCTACATGTTTGCGTTTTGCGAAGCGCTGGAAACGCTTGATCTCAAGACCTTCAATACCCAAAATGTGGAGGACGTATACGAAATGTTTTATATGTGCCGCGCACTGAAAACAGTTCATCTCGAGAGCTTCAACACCGGGAAGGTGAAAACGATGTTTTCTATGTTCTACGGATGTAAATCTCTGGAGACGCTCGACCTCAAGCACTTCAATACCGAAAAGGTAGAAACGATGTCGGGGATGTTCGGGGGATGCAAGTCGCTGAAGACCCTCGACATTACGAGTTTCAACACGGAAAAAGTAGGCTATACGAAGTCTATGTTTTCCGGATGCAGCGCATTGGAAACGCTTGATCTGACGAGTTTCGACACGAGACGTGTGGAAAACATGGAGGAGATGTTCAGTCACTGCACCGCGTTGAAGCAGCTTGACCTCAGTGGTTTCAGTACGAATAAGTTGGAGGAGACAGGCCGCATGTTCAAAGGCTGTGAGCAACTCACCACCCTTGTTTCCAATAGTGTGTGGAAATGTAAATGGTCGAATGACATGTTTAAAGGATGCACCCAACTCAAAGGGGCAGTGGCTTACGATGGCGAGAAAACGGACGTTACGATGGCCAACCCCGAAACGGGATATTTCACGGGGAGCAAATTGGAGGCTTATGTGCTGCAAAATCCGGAAAAGACGACACTTACTTTCTACTACGACGGACAGCGCGCTAAGCGCACCGGCACCACTTGGGACATCAATGAGAAACATTCCATATACTATACTTCCCCGATGTTTATGGCATGGACCGGCACGTACGAATCTCCCAATACCACGATCACTAAGGTGGTGTTCGATGCCTCATTCAAAGATTACCGCCCTGTTACCACCGGCTCATGGTTTCGGTATCTTCAAGCATTGACCACTTTCGAAGGATGGGAAAACCTCCATACAGAACAAGTGAATGACATGAGCTACATGTTTGAGCACTGCACCGCACTGAAAACACTTGATCTCACGAGTTTCAATACGCAAAAAGTGGAGACTATGGAGCAGATGTTCAGTCACTGCA
Organism: Prevotellaceae bacterium; assembly: GCA_015257125.1. Lineage (GTDB taxonomy): Bacteria > Bacteroidota > Bacteroidia > Bacteroidales > Bacteroidaceae > Alloprevotella. The sequence continues at coordinate 2,206 of JABZKU010000060.1, forward strand.
CTGCGTTGACCGCACTTAACCTCAAAAACTTCAACACGGCGAAAGTGGAGAATATGGCCGGTCTGTTCAGTGAATGTAGCGCACTGACGGAATTGGATCTCAAGAGTTTCAATACTGAAAACGTGAAAGATATGGCTTATCTTTTCGGTGGATGTCGTGGGCTGAAAACGATCGATGTCAAACACTTCAACACGGC
>JABZKU010000018.1 GCA_015257125.1 Prevotellaceae bacterium
TCGTCGAGCAAGACGGGGCGGGCGAGCGAAAAATGGCCTTTGGAGCGCACCACAGTGTGGGGACGGGGCAGTAAGTGGGTGATTTTTCCCCAACTCGAACCGACAATGCAGCATAAACAGAGAAGCGAGAGGAGGCGAAGGCGAAGTTGGGGCATAAAGTTGGGCTGTGGATAGGGAAAAAGGAGAAAAGGGCGCGCCACCGTGGGGAGGCGCGCCCAGAAAATGCGGGAAGCTGCCGGCGAATCAGACCATCGGGAGCTGCTGGCCGTTGATTTTCCGATAGAGATCGAGGGCAAACACGTCGGTCATGCCCGAAAGGTAGTCGAGAACGGCCATGAAACGCGTGGAAAGGTCGTCGGATTGGAGTTCATATTGCGACGAAACTTGTTTCAACAGCAGTTGCGAGTATTTTTTCTCGGGACTGATCACCGCTTCGCACATGAGTTCGAGCAGCGTATAGATGATGTGGAAACCCGAAAGTTCGATGTCTACGACTTCTTTCGAGAGATAAATGCGTTTGTGCGCCACCGCTGCGCAGTTTTCGTAGGCCGTTTTGAGACGTTCGGGCAGGTGGCGAATGAGCGAACCCGTGAAGGTGCCGCTCAAAATGGCCGCTTCGTTTTCGACAAATACTTGCACGCAGGCACGTTCGAGGGCGTTGATCACGCACGAACGGAGGAATTTGATCTGATCGCCCGCGTCGGTGTCCTCAGGATAGGAGCGGCGCAGCTGTTCGCGCTCGGTTTCGTCGAAAAAGCCGAGATAAAGTTCGATGGTTTCGGCAGTGGAGAGCAGACGCAGCTTGTGCGCGTCTTCGATATCCATAATCTCGTAACAAATGTCGTCGGCGGCTTCGACGAGATACACCAGCGGATGGCGCGCATAGCGGATGCGATCGCCCTCATTTTCGAGGGCGGGGATACCAAGGGTGTCGAAAATTGTGAGAAAGGTGTCGCGTTCGGGCGTGAAGAAGCCCATTTTCGGCTTATTGCCCGCCAGTGCGGCCGAAAAGGGGTACTTGACCACCGAAGCGAGGGTGGAATACGTCATGACGAAGCCGCCTTTTCGCCGACCATTGAAGCGATGCGTGAGCAAACGGAAGGTATTGGCGTTACCGTCGAAGTGGGTGATGTCGTTCCACGTGGATTCGGGGAGGAACTCGCGGTATTGCTGTCCTGCGCCCTCGGAGAAGAAGGAGCAAATGGCCTCTTCGCCGGAGTGACCGAAGGGAGGATTGCCCATATCGTGCGCCAAACACGCGGCAGACACGATGGCGCTGATGCTTTCGAGGGCGGCGGTGTCGGCCGCGTTGTGGCGTCCTTCCAAAGCGCGCGCCACATCGGCCCCCAATGAGCGGCCTACGCTCGACACCTCGAGCGAGTGCGTCAGGCGGTTGTGGACAAAAATGCTACCCGGGAGGGGAAACACCTGAGTCTTGTTTTGCATGCGCCGAAAGGGCGAGGAAAAGATGAGACGATCGTAGTCGCGTTGGAATTCAGTGCGCTGTTCTGCAGGATGCTTGTCGCGATCTTCCTTGCCCAAACGGCGCGAAGAGATGAGATTGTGCCAATTCATAGATGCAAATGTAGTGGTTTTCAGAAAAAAGCCAAGCACGCAACGGCGCTATCTGCGTATTTTTCTGTATTTTTGCTCACCAACCGTTTAGTTTTCCCGTTATGCAAATTCGCATCATCAATCGTTCGCATCATCCCCTCCCCGTTGCCGCCACACCGTTGAGCGCCGGTTTGGATCTTCGCGCCAATTTGGAGACGCCACTCACGCTGGCACCGGGCGAACGCGCGCTGGTTCCCACCGGTTTGTCGATCGCTTTGCCCGAAGGTTACGAAGGGCAAGTGCGTCCGCGCTCGGGTTTGGCTTTGCGCCACGGCATAACGGTGCTCAACTCGCCGGGAACGATCGACGCCGACTACCGCGGAGAGCTGAAAGTGCTGCTCATCAACCACGGACAGGAGCCCTTTGTCGTGCAAGACGGCGAGCGCGTGGCGCAACTCGTGGTGGCGCGACACGAAACGGTGGACTGGCAGCCCGTTGAAGCGCTCGATGACACAGAACGCGGCGCCGGCGGTTACGGACATTCCGGAACGAAATGACAACACGCTTTCTTTTTTTGTTTTTGCGGAGAACGTTCTCCTTATACTTCCTGTGTGCAGTGTGCGCGATGTCGGCAGTGGTCGGCATTTGTGTCGGCTGTGGCTCACGCTATCCCGACATTACGCCCGAACTGCTCATGGAAGGCACCACGCGTGCCCGAAATCTGCTGAATGTGCGCCAGCGGCGTACGTTCGACAGCCTCTATCTTGAAGCACTCCGCCTGAAATACAAGGATTCGACCGCGGCGGCGTTCGATCTGCTCAACTGCGCGTTGGAAATCAACCCCAACGACGCCGAAGCCCTCTACCAACAGTCGATGTTGGTACTCGATTCCGACATGGAACCCGACAGTACGCTCGAAGAACGCGCCACGCAGCAATTAGTCCGCGCCACGCAGCTCGAGCCCTCCAACGAATTTTATCTCCGCACGCTGGCTGCGCATTGGATCTCCCGCGGAAAGTGGGTGCGTGCCGCGCGTTTGTTCGAAATGATCACAGCGCGCAACGAAAAGTCCGAAGATCTCGCTTCGTTGGTCTCCATTTATGACTACGCCAACGACCCCGAAGCCGCACTTTACACCCTCGATCGCTACGAAAAAGTGGCTGAACGTGATCAGTCTACTGTGGGGCAGCGTGTGAAATTCCTCATGGCGCTCGGCAAACACGAACAGGCTTATGAGACCATGCGCGCTTTTTGCGCAGCACATCCCGACAATTTGAACTATCGCCTCGAAATGGCCGACCTGTATGTGCGCACCGGTCGGCCCGACGAAGGCTACCATATCATTCAAAACGTGCTCGAAGCGCATCCCGGTCACGGGGGCGCGCTCATTTCGCTCTTGGCTTACTACGAAACCAAGCGCGATCGCGTGCAATTTGAGCGACAGTTCACCGCCGTGATGCGCTCAACCGAAGTCCTACCGCGGCAGAAAGTGGCCATTTTCGAGAGCATGTCGCGTGCGGTCGAGGCGGGACAATACGACAAATATCTCCTCTATCGCCACGGCGTTGAGGCCATTTCACTGCCCGGCGGCTCCTACCCGATGCCGGAAGTGGTGTCTGATTTCGTGCATGCCGCCAAACTGCCGAAAGACTCCCTCGCCGCGCCGGCACGCGCCCTCCTTGAAGCCGATTCCACCAACCGCGAAGCCCGATGGCAGGTGTTGCGCTCCGCTTTGCTCAACAATCGTGTCGATGAAGCCGATAGCATCAGTGCCGCCGGCCGACGTTTGCACCCCGAAGACCTCACGTTCTATTATTTCGGTGGCTTGGCGCGCCTCACCATGGGGCACTCCGCCGAGGCCATTGCCCTCTTCCACGCCGCGTTGCCCCACGTCACGCCCGAAAGCGACAGCACCCTCGTGTCTACCATCTACACCGCGATCGGCGATGCCCAACAGGGGCGCGGACATCTCCGAGAAGCCTTTGCCGCCTACGACACCGCGTTGATCTATGACCGCGACAATGTCGAATGTCTCAATAACTATGCCTATCATTTGGCCGTAGCCGGACAGCGATTGCACGCGGCTTTGCGCATGGCGCAGCGCGCTGTCGAAATTTCCCCTTCCGAAATTTCCTACATCGACACGTATGCGTGGACGCTCTACCGCAACCGCAAGTACAAAGCCGCGCAGGTGCAGATGGACGAAGTGATCAATGTGATTGAAAACTCCGAAAAACTCACCGCACCCGACGCCACCACGGCCGGATACTACGACCGTGCCGGCGACATCTATGCGGCACTCGGCCGCCGCAAGGAAGCGGTCGACTATTGGAAGCGCGCGTTGCAATTTTCCGACGACGCCGCGCTCAACAAACGCCTCTATCGCAAACTCAAACATCGCCGCAGCTGACGCCTTTTGCCCGTTGGCGCGACGAAAGTCCCCCATTTTGTTCCACACAGCGGTGCGAAACGCTCGGCCTCTCCGTCCCTTTTCGCCCCCGTTGTCTCAATTCTGTCTGTGATGAAACAGCTCTTTTTTCTCCTTTCCCTGCCTTTGCTCGTGCTCTTCACCGCCTGCGGTTCTTTGCGCGGCGGTGACGCTTATCGCCCCGACGAACCGCTGTCGGTGGTAGCCAAGGTTTCGGCCGATGTCGACTTGTCCGAGTCCAACAAAGGCATCGGCGGCACCTTGCGCATGCGCCGCGATGCCGTTGTCCAGCTTTCGCTCACCAAATTCGGCATCGAAGGCGCTCGATTGGTGTGCACGCCCGACAGCATTTTCGTCTTCGACCGCATCAACAAGCGCTATCTCCGCGCCACTTATGCCGAACTGCAAGAGGCGTTCCGGCTCGATCGTCCCTTGACCTTCGCCGTGGTGCAGAGTTTCTTTTGGAACGATCAGCGCAAAAATCGCGAAGAAACCGAACTCACGGTGGCCGATCTCTTGCACGTCAACCTCAATGTGCGCCGCACCAACACCGTGAATGTGCACGGATACCCCGTGGCGCGCCTCACCCAGCTCCTCGTGCAGGTGCTCGATCGCGATTTGCGCCTCAATCTGGCCCTCTCTCAGGTGAAACTCCGCTATGATTGGTCGGCCAACACCCGCATTCCCGACAACTATAAGCCCATGGATTCGAGCGTATTGGCTCGTATGATCAAAATGGTCAAATAATTTTTTTCCCCCATGCGTCATTTCTTCCTTTCGTTGCTCGTCTTCTTGCTGTTTTTTGCCTTCGGTGTGCCGTCTGTCGCGGTGGCTGCGGGGCAAAAGGCCGACGTGGCTCGTCGCAACGGCGACGAACGGAAAAAGAAGACGGAGAAAACCACGTCCAAATCCGCTGCTTCCGCGCAGAAAAGCACCTCGTCGTCGAAAAATGCCGGACACTCCTCCGGAAAGAGCAGCGAGAAGCACAATAAGTCGGCGAACGACCGCCGCCGCCCCGAACCTCGCCAAGAGAAGGCGAAGACTACCGCCCCCAACACGGCCGGCATCCGCAAGTTGCAGAGCGAAAAAGCCGATCTGCAGCGAGAGATGAACGAGAACTCGCGCAAACTCTCGACCACGCGGCAGAACGTCTCGTCGGGACTCGCCCACTTGCAGACCATCAACGGCCAAATCTCTGACCAACAGCGCGTGGTCAGCGGCATTCGCCACGACCTCGACACCCTCAACCGCAGCATCGGCCGACACGAGTCGGAGTTGCAAACCCTCGAACGCGAGCTCAACGAATGCCGTCGCCGTTATGCGCGCGGCATCGTCTTCATGTATCGCAATCGATTCACACAAAACAAGTTGATGTTCGTCTTCTCGGCGCGCAACTTCCACGAGATGTATCGCCGCATACGCTATGCCCAAGAATATACGCGCTACCAGCGTGCGCAGGGACTGACCATTGCCGAGCGCGAAGCCGTGATTCGCGGCAAACGTGAGCAACTGTCGAGCGAACGCAACACTAAAAACACGCTTCTTGCCCGAGGGCGCGAGCAACAGACCAAACTCGAGGGACAACAGCGCGAACAACAGCGTGTGGTCGACGACCTGAGCCGCCAACAGCGCGAGTTGCAGGCCACTATCGCCGCGCAACAGGCACGCCACGCCGCCCTCAACAACCAGATCGATCGCCTCATTCAAGAAGAAATTCGCAAGGCCGAACAGCGCCGCCGCGAAGAAGAGGCCCGCCGCCAGCGCGCCGAAGAAGAAAGGCGCCGTGCCGAGGAATCCCGTCGCCGTGCGGCCGAAGAAAAGCGCAAAGCCCTCGAGACTGCCCGTCGTGCCGAAGCCGAGGCGCGTCGCAAAGCCGAGGAAACCAAGCGCAAAGCTGAGGAAGCCCGTCGTCGTGCCGAAGAAGCCAAACGCAAGGCCGAAGAGGCGCGCCGCAAAGCCGAAGAAGCTCGTAAGCGCGGCGAAGCCAAGGCCGCACAAGAGCGGGCTGCCGCTGCCGCCAAGGCCGCGCGCGAAGCCCAAGCGCGCGAAGAAGCCCGCGCCAAAGAAGAGGCAGCTCGTGCCAAACGGGCAGACGATCAGAAACATACGGCAGAAAACAAGACCCGAACGGCCGAAAAAGCCAAGTCGCAGCCCGAAGTGCACTATGCTTCGCCCAGCGCCGGCGACGACCGCAAACTGGCCGGCAAGTTCTCGGCGAACCAAGGCCGATTGCCCGTACCGGTGAGCGGCGCCTACACCGTTTCGAGCCGCTATGGCTCGTACAACGTGTCGGGGCTGCGCGGCGTGACGCTCGACAACAAGGGGGTGAACCTCACTTGTGCTTCACCGGCTCAGGCGCGTGCCGTCTACGAAGGTCATGTCACCGCCGTTTTCTCGGTGGGAGGACTCAAGAACGTGCTCATTCGTCACGGATCGTACATTTCGGTCTATTGCAACCTGGCCAGTGTGTCGGTACAAACGGGACAGCACGTCAAAGCCCGCCAATCGATCGGAACGATTGCCCGCGATGCTTCCGGACGCTACACCCTGCATTTCCAACTGCGTCACGAGACGCAAAAACTCAATCCCGAGCGCTGGCTCGGCCGATAAACGAACACGACCGCAGCCCACGCGCTGCGGTCGTTTTTTTTTCGTCTTCGCTCACATAAGGGGCTGCGGGGGGCAAAAGACGGCGGTTGAGTTAAACATAATCCCTTTCCTTTGTTTTTGCGCGTGTCGTCCATTTGCCGGAAATACGCGCGTTTTGGGCGATTGCCCCGAAAGCCTTTTTCTTTCTGTCGCAGTGCCGCATTGGCGTGCTCCCTTTTTCTTACAATCACCCATAGCCCTTATGATTTACCTTGCTCCCACGGCAGAGCAGCCCGATGCTCGCTTCTTGGCCAACGCCGGTTGTGTGTTGCTCACGCACGATCCCGATGCCGAAACCCTCGCCCTTGCGCTCCGCCTGCTGCACCGCGCCGCTGCAGCGCACGACGCGCTGGCCGAGAGTGTGGTGGGCTGGTGCCATCTCTTCGGCCGGCATTTGCCTCTCGATGAGGTGCTCGCCCTTCGTCACTTGCGGGCGTCGGCGGCGCAGGACTTTCCCGATGGACTCTTCTGGTATGGGCTGTGCTTGTGCGAAGGTCGCGGCACGGCCGCCGATCCCGTCGCCGGTCGTGCGCTGATCGAACGTGCGGCTGCCGCCGGCCATTACGAGGCCGCCGAGTGGCTGAGCGAAAGTGCCCAACCGACAAACTAAAACGGACAACTTTTGCGCAAAATCCCCCGTGTTTCTCACGAAACACGGGGGATTTTTGTGGCCTGTGGGGCACTGCGATCGGCTTGTGGTGGAGGGCTGAACGCGAGTTGCCGAGGGATACGAAAAAACGGCAGTCGCTCGGGGAGTGACTGCCGTTGTGAAGGGGCGATGCGCCACTTCCGGAGCGGAAGTGCGGCACGGTTGTTTACTTCGTTTCGAAAATGGGCGTGATGCGCTTGAGCAGCACTTGGTAGTGCGCGCGGAGCACTTCGTCCTTGGTCGACTTGGCGGCGGTGCGCAGGAGGTCGCGCGTTTGCAGTCCGAAGTAGTAGAGCGTCTGGTCGGTGCGGTTGATCATGTTGGCCCAGATGTCGCCGGGCTCGCCGTAGGACTTGCCGAAAGTGCTGAAGGCATATTGGCCGGTGCGGGCAGCGCCGTTGAGTTGGTGGGCGTCTTGGCCGTGATCGTGACCGCAGAGCATGCCGTTGCCGGCGGGTGCCGAGGCATGGAGGGGATCGGTCGTCTCTCCGTTGAGCAGGCGTTGCACTTCAGTGTCCGAAAGGGGAAGGAACGACTTGCCCGTCAGCCCCACTTTCGCCGCATTGGAGTTGGTGAGGTTGCTGATGTTCGAAAGGAGGTAGCGAACGTAGAGATTTTGGAACTGCATCTCTTCGGGAGTGAGGCTTTCGTTGCCGGCAAGGGTCTTTTCGAAGACGTTGTTGTAGACATCGGTGGCGTACTCCGTGGGAGAGTAGGACGTAGAGTCGAGATAGTAGCTCAAGGCCAAGCGGGCGGTGTTGTTCATCGCCATGCCTTGGATGTTGGGCAGGAGGCTCTTGAAGGGCATGTTGCCGGCGCCGGGGAGTTTGGCCTCGAGGGCGGCGTTGCCGAGCGAGGAGAACTCACGAGCGTAGCGGAGCATCCAGAGCGCAGAGGCGCGCTGTTGGTCGTGGGGCACGACTTGGTAGCGCGGAAGTCCCGACTTTTCGCTGGTTTGGTAGAGGTAGATGCCGGCTACGTTGAGATGAACGTGGTTGGCATAGCGGAAGGCTTGGCTGAGTGCCTGACGATAGAGTGTGGCCTTGGCTTGGTTGTCGTCATCGTCCTTGATCCACTCGTCGAGGTGGGCAATGATGTACTTCAAGTTCTTCACTCCGTAGTCACTGGCCTTGACGGGATCGTTGCCGAGCGACTCTTCGATGGCAGAGGGGTCGCGTACGGGCGTGGACTGCTGGAGTCCGTAGCGATAGAGGGGATCGCCGGCGTGCGACTCGATGAGTTCGCGGAGCTTCTTGTTCTCGGCCACGTAATCGCCCTTGAGTTCGGGGAAAGCGCGGTAGGTCCAGTCGACCATGTAGTAGTCGTAGATGCCGAGGGCGGGGGGATCGAGATTGGTCACGGGGTCGCCGGGCTGTGCGACGTAGTTGTGGCGCGCATAGTCCATGATGGAGGGCGTGGTGCCGTAGACATCGGTGAAGGTCTTGGAGCGCAGGGAGTCGACGGGATAGGCGAAGGAGGCCGCCATGTTGTGCATGAAACCGAGGGTGTGGCCGATTTCGTGGGCAATGACGTACTCGAGCGACTTGCGCATGGCTTCGTCGGGCATCTTCTTGTTGCGGATGCTGGCGTCGATCTGCGAGGTCTGGATGAAGCGCCAGCTATTGAGCACCGAGGCCACACCGCGGTAGACGTAGACCGAACCGTTGATGATTTCGCCCGTGCGCGGATCGCTCCACGAAGGACCCATGGCGTTTTCGACGGCCGTGGGCACGTAGCGCAGACAAGAGTATTCGAGGTTGTCGGGGTCGAACTGCGGATCTTCTTGCGCCGTGGGATAGTCGCGACATTCGATTACGTCTTTGAAACCGATGCGCTCGAAGGCTTTGTTCCAGCGGAGCACGCCGACGCGGATGGCTTGTTTCCACAAATTGGGGAAGCCGGGATCAACATAATAGACGATGGGCTTCTTGGGTTTCACCAATTTGCCGGCCATATAGGCGGCGGTGTCGGAGGGTTCGACACGCCAACGACGCGCGAAAGTGGTGTTTTCGATGCGCTTATTGTCGTCGAGAATGTATTTGCTGGTGAGGAACAAACCGATGCGGGTATCGGAAAGACGCGGCACCATGGGGCGTTCGGGCAAGGCCATGAGGGTGTAGTTCACGCCCACGGTGACGGGATAGTCGGACGCTACTTTGCTGCGCTCGCCCATGATGTCGGCGCTGTAGCTGCGCTCGACGAGGACGCTCACGTTGGTTTTGAAGCTCTTCAGCGTCTTGATGAGCGTGAGGTCGTCATTCAACGTGGTGTTGACGCTCAGTCCGTTCATGTCATCGCCGATGACGGGGAAGAACTTGTTGTCTTTGAGGAAGAAGGAGGAGGCATCGATGAGCACGGAGGCACTGTCCTTGCTCCACCCCTTGATGGGGAAGGAGGTGAAGGAGAGGTTGGTATAGTTGTCCTTGGCACTGCGCTGCACGGCGGCGTTGGGGGTGGGAATGAGGAAGTCGGTGTTGACGAGATCCATGACTACCACGCTGTCTTTGCGTACGAAGCGGAAGTGAACGGGGTTACTATTGCGGAAACCTACGGTGCCGAGGCTGGCATTGGAGACCGAGGCGAGGGTGACGCCGAGGAGAAAATCCTTGCCGAGGGTGGCTTTGGGCAACTCGAGGTAGAGTTTGCCGTCGGTCTTGTGGAGGCTGAGCAGCGGGCCGGTGGCGCTGGTGACGGGCTTGTCGGTGAGAATTTTCTCATAGCTCGTTTTTTGCGGGGCCTTTTTCTCGGTCTTTTTCTTATGTAGGAAGCTAAAGATGCCCGCTTCGGCCGGTTGCACGGCAAGGAGCGATGCGGACAGGAAAAGCGTCCCGAGGAGATATTTATTCATGAGCGGTGGGGCTTATTTCTTGTCGTCGAGAGCTTTGTCGATCTTTTGGAGCATGATCGAGTAGTGGGCTTTGAGGTCGGGGGTGCCGGCGGAGGCAGCGCGACGGGCCATTACGGGGCGAAGCTTGACGAGGGCGGCTTGATAGTAGAGATCGGAATTGTCGTGGCTCGAGATGCTGAACGTGGGGTAGGGCGACTGAGCGGGATTTCCGAATTGGACGTTCTCAGTGAAGAGCTGATTTTTCAACTCTGTGGGAACGGTGCCGAAACGGTTGACGAGATCGAAGTAGAGATCGGTGGCGTCGCTGCCGGCGAGGGCTGTGGGCACGGTGGGTGCGGCCTTCGAGGCACCGCCGCTCACGGCGGCTTCGGCTTGGTTGAGGAAAGTCTGCTCCAAGAGCTGCTCAATGTGGGTCGGGGTGCGACCGGCGATCGTCGAGGCGAAGACTTGGCCGTAGAGGTCGTCGAAGTATTCGCGCAGGGTGTAGCTCTTCGGGTCGAGGGTTTGCGCCATGATGACGCGTGCACGGCTGTTGAAGAGGTCGCGGATGAGGAATTCGAGGAGCTGATCGTAGTAGCTCACGGCCATGTAGTCCTTGCGCTCGGCCTTGCGGTCGGCGTGGTCGGTGAAGTTCTTCACTTCCTTGAGCGTCCAGAGGAAGGCTTCGCGCTGGCGGGCTTTGGGCAACACCTTGTAGGGAGGAACGCCGGTGTTGGCCTTGGCGGTGTTGCAAACGATACCACCTACGAGGTTGAGGACGTTCTTGAAATAGAGGTGGTATTGCTTGGCGATGGCGAGGTTGAGCTCTTGCTTCTTGCGGCTGTCGTCGTCGTTTTTGATCCACGTGGCGAGGTTGCGCTGAATGCCGGCGAGGTTTTTCTTTCCGTATTCGGCGGCCTTGATGGGATCGTTGCCGAGATCTTCGGCCACGACGGTGGGATCGATGATGAGCGACTGAACGGGCATGAAGCGGAGGTGGGGATTCTTCACGGCCTTGTCGGTCATGGCTTCGATGGCCTTCGTTTCGTCGTCGAACTTGCCGGCATACTGGGGATAGTAGCGGTAGTTCCAGTCGATGGCGAAGTAGTCGTATTCACCGAGCTCGGGGGGCGTGAGGCGCACGCCCTTGTCGCCGGGCTGGGCTACGTAGTTGAAACGAGCGTAGTCCATGATGGAGGGCGTGGTGCCGTACTTGCGCGTGAAGGCGGCGTTGCGGAGCGAGTCGGTGGCGAAGGCGGCGGAGGCGGCCATGTTGTGTTCGAGACCGAGCGTGTGACCTACTTCGTGAGCGATGGCATAAGCAAGGCCTTGTTGGAAGATGGCGGTGGGCAAGGAGTCGGCACGCACGGCGGGATCGACGTTGGCCGTCTGCACGAAGCGCCATTTATAAAGGAGGTCTTCGATGTTGTTGTAGACGATGACCGATGCGTTGATGATCTCGCCGGTGGTGGGGTCTACCCACGAGGGACCCATGGCATTCTCGTCGGAGTTGGGGACGTAGCGGATGCAAGAGTAGGCAAGGTTGTCGGGATCGAACTGCGGATCTTCCTTCGCGGTGGGGAAGTCGCGCACCTGCACGGCGTTCTTGAAGCCGATCTTTTCGAAAGCCTTGTTCCAACGCAACACACCTTCGCGGATGGGCTGTTGCCACGTGGTGGGGAAGTTGGGATCGACGTAGAAAACAATGGGTTGCTTGGGCTCTACGAGGCGGCCGGCGGCGTAGTCTGACAACTTCTTGGGCTCGAGGCGCCAGCGGTGGGCGATATAGACGTTGCGGGCGCGGTCGGCGGCGCTGTTGATGTCGTATTTCACCGAATTGAAGATGCCGACGCGCGCGTCGGAGAGACGGGGCGTCATTTTCTCTTCGGGAAGGAGGAGAAGGGAGTAGGTGACATCGACAGTGGTGGGAGCGTCGCGCTGCAGGAAGAAGATGTTCATGATAGAGGCGCTGAGCTTGTAGTTTTCCTCGACCTTGATGCTGACGTTGTTGTCGAACGCTTTGAGCTGTTTGATGAAGGTCAATCCGTTGTCGCGGTTGCCTTTGAGCGTGAAGTTGCCGGATTTGGGCGGAATGACGTGTACACGCGAGTTGCCGGGACCCATAAATGAGGTGACATCGAGGAGCACGGCGGTGCTATCGGCGTTGTAGGCCTTGATTTCGAACGAGGCAAAGGCCGGATCGCGGTAGTTGACGGCCAAGACGTTGCGTTCGCGCTCGCTGAGATCGCGATCGTAGACAACGGTGTTGGGGGTCTTGGCGACGATGCTGCTGTCCTGACGCTCGAAACGGAAGTGGATGGGCTTCGAATTCTTCATGCCCACGCTCAGATAGCTGGGGTCGGAAACGGCAGAGATGGTGGCACCGAGGAGCATGTCGCGACCTAAGTATTTGAGCGGGAGCTCAAAATAGACTTTTCCGTCGGTCTTATAGAGCGTAATGAACTTGCTTTTGACTGTCTCGTATTTCTTTTTCTCGAAGAACTTGGCAATTTTGTCTTTCGAGTCCTTCTTGACGTTGTCGGAGAGGGTGACTTTCTTGTCGTCGGGCGCGGCTGCGAGTGCTGTTGCGGGAAGAGCGACAGCGAGTGCGGACGAAGCGATCAAGAACTGGAGGAGAGTGTTCCGCATTGTCTGGTTTTAAAGTGTTTGTGAATAAATCTTTTGTGGTGATGTGTAGAAACACAAAAGCCTTACGCCGTTGCTCCGATGCGTCGTTCCCCATTTTTAAGAGAAACGACGCATGACGGAGGGAGGGCGTAAAACTTATTGACCTGTTGGAGGGGACGCGCGCTTAATTGCGCAGAGCAAGCTGTTGAATCATGCCGCTCACGTTGGATTTTTTCCAAACGCGTGTACGCTGATTGAGGTCGAAGCAGTAGACATGACCGACTTTCGTGGTGGGATTGTTGGCTGCTACGTAGAGATATTTGTCGTCGGAGGAGACAACGAGGCTCGAAATCTGCTCACCACTGTCGCAAGTCAGCGTGGGAGTGGTGGGGAAATTACCTTTCGAGAGCACGCTGTAGGCATAGAGTGCGTTGCCCGAAGAGTAATACATGAGGTTCGTGCTCGGAATGCCCACGACTTTCGAGTTGTCCTTGACACCGGCGGTGGCAGGCACGGCGCCGATGTATTTCAACTCGGGATCGGCGTTGCGTGTCTTGGAGTTGGCATCGTAAGCACCCGGATCAATCCACACATGGTAGTAGGTGGAAGTGGCGGTGTCTTTGAGGAGCATGGCGATTTCGTGGTAGTTGTCCACCGTTCCCATGCCGATCAATCGCTTACCGGCGAAGCTTTCGGGGAAAAGGCTGCGGTATTGCTTGGCGACGTCGCGTTCGTTTTCCGCATAAGCGATGAAGCGACCTTGCTTGTTGTCGTAGAATGCCGTGCCGTTGTAGTACTCATCGGCGCGACGTGCCCAACTTACGGCTTCAGGTGCAAGAGAATAGTTCTTAATCACCTGAGACATGTATTGATTGTTGAAGTTGGTGAGCAGTACGCTGATGGAGGAATTCGAAATCGAAGCGAAGGTTCCGTCTTCGAGCACATAGATCACGCCGCCGATGCTGGGGCTGTTGGTACGGCCGGAGCGCTTTGCCCAAAGGAAGGGCGCGGTTTTCGTACCATCGTTGTAGCCGACCACGCTCATCGTGTTGCCGTCGAGCTTATAGATGCGGCTGGGCGAACCGATCGAGACGAAGATTTGTTGCTTACCCAAGGCACTGGCGATGCTAATGGCCTGTGGAGCGCTCGAAAGGTGCTGACCGGGATTGTTTTTGGCGAAGATATCGCTTTCCGGTTGGCGACCGTCGAGGGGAATGTAGGCCAGTTGCGTGCTATCGCCCGAAGCAGCCACGGCATAGAGGCCGGCGCGGTACGAATATTGTACGTTGAGGCGGAACTGCTTGTAGTAAGTCGCGTCTTCGTTGTTGATTTTCAGACGGCAGACGAACGTTCCGTAGTCTTTGCAGACATAGGCCAGGTCTTTCTCGTTGGAAACGACCTTACCGTTCACTTCCCATTGGTAAGACAAGGGCTTGGCGGTGTGTTCCTGCGTCACTTCCGGCGCGGCGATGCGCAGTGTGTCCCAGTTGTCCACGTTGTAGACGTCTTTCACCGTAGAAGCGGCGCTAATGATCGAGAGCGGTTTGTGGGCACCCTCTGAATCGTCGGAAATGCACGACGACAAACACGGCACGAGCGCAACGCCCAATGAGAGTGTGTGAAGAATCGAAAGTTGTTTCATGACTTCGCGGCGATTTTATTTGTACGGATTATAGAGCTTCTCCTTTATGGGGAGCCAGTTCTTATATTTGTAGTCGGGGTCGGCCATTAGTTTCTCCCATACCTTGACAAAGTTGAGGAAGAAGCGCACACCGTCCGTGTTCACCGAGTTCCACATCTTCGTTTCTGAGGAGTCGTAGTAAGCCAACATCTCCAAATACTTCCGACGTTCGTAGCGTCCGAAATAATATTCGAAGTAACGCCACATCATCGGCTCTTCGAGCACGTTGTTGAAGGTGATTTTCACCGTGTTGTTCGTGGGGTAGCGCACACCGAGGTCGTTTGTGCCCTGCAAGTGGAGGATGAGCGTCACGGTGTCGCGGTCTGTCGGCATGCCTGAGCGGAGGAACGTCACAGCCACTTCGCCGTTCACCGAATCAGCGGGGATGGTGTAGGCCGTAGGCAGGGCAGTGTAGTGCACACCGGCCTTGGCTGTGGAAGCCGTGTCGACAACAACCTGGAACGACTGCGCTTTTTTGCTCGGCACACCCGCCAGGCGGACAGGGACTTTCACCGTTTGCGACGTCATGCTCTCGGGTTGTGCACCGAAAGAGTATTGTCGCAAAGTGTCGTTGGGGTTCTCGTAGTAGAAGTAGACGTTGTTCTTTCCGTGGTAGAACCCATCTTTGCTATATTCGTCGTCGTAGACGATGCTCTCGCACGATCCCAACGCCAGAGCGGAGAGAATCGGAACGAGCAGCGTGTAGATGAACTTTTTCATATCGGGGATGAGGCTTTATTGTTGCTTATTGCCGAATTCCAATTCGCGTTCGGGACGCGGAAGCACGAAGATGCGTTCTTCCGGTTGGATCGTTTTTCGGCCGCGGATATCGGTAAAGCTGCGGTTGAAGTGCTTCAGCGAGAAGAACACCTGACCTTCGCCCGGCATTTCGCGCATGCGTTCGGCCATCAGTTCCTTTTCGAAGCTTTCGCGGTTCAAGAGTTTCGCGTCGTCGGCCGCAAGTGCCTTCAATCCACGGCTGGTGCGCACGGCATTCAGGGCGGCCAGGGCACCTGCCTTGTCCGTGTCGTAGATCGACTCGGCCAGAATGTAGTACATCTCGGGCAGACGGAGCAGTGTGACGCCTTCTACCGGTGCATTCTTGATTTCCCCTTCGCTGTTGATCAGACGTTGGAACGTGAACGTGCTACCGTTCTGACGATAGAAGGCGGCAAAGCGCACATCCGTGTTGTCCGAAGCGAAAGAACTCGTTTCGTACACCTTGTCCAAGTCTTGTCTGGCCTCAGTGAAGTTACCCGAAGCCTGAACCGTGCCGAAGAACGTGTTGTAGATCGACTGCGAAAGACCATTATTATAGAGGCCGAAAATCATTTCGCCCTTGGCGGGGAAGCGGCGCACGTCGTTGAACTGCGTAGATGCGGCGAGGGCGAAGTTTTGCTTCGCGTTGATCACGCGGCGAGCGTAGTCGGCTGCCTTGGTGTAGTCGCCCATGCTCCAATACACGCGCGCTTTCGTCGCATACACGGCATAGAGGTTGAACTGGCGCGGACGATTGAAGTCATATTCGCTTTCGCGACCTTCGACAGCGGCCATGGTCGTGTCGTTGTGGAGATATTCTTCCGCTTTGTCCAAGTCGCCGAGGATGCGCTCGTAGGTTCCTTTGAGCGTGTAGACCGTCTTGTTCTCCAAGTTGAAAGCGTCGGAATAGGGCAAACCATACTGTGCCTCGGGTTGCTGACGGTAATCGGGGCAGTAGAGGCGGAGTAGGTCGAAGTGCAGGAAGGCGCGCAGACCATAGGCCTCACCGCGCACCAAGCGCAGGCTCTCGTCGCTCGAGTTGAGTTGATCGAGGTTGCCCAGCACGTTGTTCACGTACGAAATGGCCTGATATTGCGAAGTCCAAATGTTGTCAATCGTCGAACGTACGGTGTTGTTCGTGTAATCGTAGTTCAGAATCTCCGTATCGTTGTTCGTTGTGTTGAGATAGCCGAACATTTGTCCGATTTTGTCGAGGAAACCGTACGAAAGGTTCTCGCCGTAGAGCTTTTTGGCCGCCATCGTGCCGTAAACACCGTACATGGCATCGTAATAACCCTGCGTGCGTTGGAACTGAACGTCTTGTGTGAGTTCACCCTTCGGTTGCACATCGAGAAAGTCGTTGCAAGAAGTGGCACCCAGCGTGAGCGAAGCCACGCAAAGGGCTTGAATGATTCTGTGGTTCATATTTCGGAGTGCAAAAGGGTTAGAACGAGAAACGAAGCGACATTTCCACACTGCGCGAGAAGGGATAATCCAAACCGCGTTCGCGCTTGATGCTGCTCAAGTAGAAGAGATCGTTCGTGAGCAATTCGAGGCGCAGGCGAGAAAGCCCGAGGCTGCGGATCTGCCAAGTGTTGAATTCGTAGGCCACCGAGAGACTTTGCAACGTGAGGTAGTTGTTCACACCCACGAAGCGGCTCGTTTGGTTCGGTGTGCCCGTGAAGGCGATGTCGCGATACTTCACATAGTCGCCGGCTTGCTTCCAGCGGTCGTCAAACACGCGGCGGTCGGCGTTATACTTCGGGTTGGCGCCTTCCACACGCGTCACGAGCGTCTGGTTGTAGGTCACACCGCCCAACGAATAGGCAAAGGAGGCCGAGGCCGACCACTGCTTCCACGTCAGGTAGGTGCTGATGCTACCCTGCGCCCAAGGGGTTTGGTCGCCGAACTTCACTTTGTCGCGTGCATCGTAGACGAAGGTGTACGAGCCGTCGCGCTTGATGTAGACTTCCTGACCGGTGGCAGGATCGATACCCGCTGAGGGCACTACTTTCAGGTCGGTGAGCGAACCGCCTTCCTCATAGATGGGCAGCGGTCTCGTGCCTGTGGAGTCGCGGTTCACGAGGTTCTGTGCTTGCAGCGCGTTACTGATGCGTTTGATGCGGCCTTTGTTGTAGGCGTAGGTCAAAGACCAGCTCCATTGCAGGTCTTTCGTCTGAATCGGCACGAAGCGCGTGCGCAATTCGATACCCTTGTTCTCGATCGCGCCGAGGTTCTCGCGCGCCGTCGTGATACCCACCGAAGGCGCCTTCGTTACGTTCACGAGCAGGTCGTCCGTATTCTTAATATAGGCGTCGAAACTCAGGTCGAAGCGGCCTTTGAGCATCGTGAGGTCAATACCCACGTTGCTGCTCAGCGTGCGTTCCCAGCGCAGGTCGGGGTTACCGATCGTCTTGGGGATTGCGCCGATGCCCTTGCCGTAGTTCAGACCCGAAGAGTAATTGTAGGACGTGATGGCTTGGTAGGGTTGGAAAGAGATGTTACCCAAATAACCCACACTCGCGCGGAGTTTGAGCAGCGACACGCCGCGACCCTTCATAAAGTCCTCGTTGTGCAAGTTCCAACCCGCACCGGCACTCCAGAACGGCGCGAAGCGCGTGTTCTTACCGAACTTCGACGAACCTTCGTAGCGGTAAATCAAGTCGAGGAAGTACTTATTGTCCCACATCGTGTTGGCATTCACGAAGAAGCCCACGTTGTGGTAGATATTGTCCTGACCGCTCGGCTTGCCCGAGGGATATTGGGCTGCAAAAGCGGGGTGAGAGAGGTTGGGCGAGTAGTAGCCCATCGACTCATACGAGGTGTTGTTGCCGTTGTAGCTCTCAATCGTCGTACCGCCCGTCACCGTGGTGTAGAGCTTTTCGAAGAAGTTGCGGTTGTACGACAGCATCAACTTGCCCGAGTAGCGCGTGAGTTTGCTGTGGTTCTCCGTCAGTTGGCCGCGTTGTGCCAAGTCGCGCTTGGTGAGCTGCGAGTACGAGAGGGGCGAAACGAAAACATTGCTTTCGTTCAGCTCCTTGGTGAACGAGAAGTCACCGTTGAGGCGCAAATCCTTCATCAGCCACACCTGCAGGCTCGTCGTGTTGAGCAGACTGAAGTTGTCGCTTTCGTTGAAGTTGCCTGCCTGTGCTTCGTAGAGGGGGTTGTTGATGTTGCCCGTCAGGCTGCGGCGGAGCGAACCGTCGGCTTCGTAGGGCGACTCATAGGGGTTCATGCTCGTGTAGTCCGAGAAGTTGCCGTAGGGCGACTCCGCGGCGTTCACCAGCGTGAGGGTGGTGTTATTATTGATGGTGAACACACCCGCCTTATTATAGGAGAGTTTGAAGAAGAGCGAGAGGCGGTCGCGCTTCGAGCCCTTCATCACACCGTCGTCCGTCGCGTAGCGCACGCCGAGGTTGTAGCGCGTGTATTCATCACCGCCACCGTCGATGCTCAAGCTGTGGGTTTGCGAGAAACCGTTGCGCAGGGGCTTCGCCATCCAGTCGGTGTCCACCCCGCTGCGCACGAGGCGAGCGATGCGTTCGTATTCTTTGTCGAGCAAATACTGGTTCTCGAGGTTGTTTTTGGCCTTGTAGACTCCGGCCAAGCGCTCGTATTCCAGTTTTTGCGCCGAGTTGAGCAGATGATAGTCGCTCAAATCGGGCATGCTCAGGCGGTAGGTGCCGCTATAGTTCAGGCGCAGGCGGCCACCCTTCATGGCCTTGGTGGTGATCACCACCACACCCGCCGAAGCCTTCGAACCGTAGAGGGCCGAAGCCGAGGCGTCTTTGAGCACCGTCACCGTCTCGATGTCGTTCATGTCCATGTCGTAGACGTAGTCGGCGCTCACTTCCGAGCCGTCGACCACAAAGAGCGGCATGTTGGCCGAGCCGTCGAACGTGGCGCGGCCGCGGATGCTGAGTTCGGGCTTCTTGTTGGGGTTCGAACCGGCGAGGTTGTTTTCCGGAATCACCAGACCCGGCACGAAGCTCTGCAGGCTTTCGAGCACATTCTTCGTGCCCACCGAGAGGAGCTGCTCCTTCTTGACGGTTGTTTCCGAACCGGTGAAGCTGCTCTTCGCCTTGTTCACAAAACCCGTCACCACCACTTCGCCCAGCGCCGTGTTGTCTTCCGAGAGCGGAATCGTGGTCGTGTTGCCGGGGAAGACGGTCACGATTTGCGACACATAGCCGATGCTACTGCACGTGATGACTTCGCGTTTGTTCTTGGTGACGATCTTAAATTCGCCGTTTTCGTCTGAATAGTAGACGCCTTTTTGGCCTTTCACTTTGATGGTCACGCCGGAAAGACCCTGACCGGTGGCATCGACCACACGACCTTTGATGACGTTGCCGTCTTCTACTTGGTCTTGGGCGACAAGCGTGGGGGCAGGGGCAGAAGCCTGGGCTGCATAAGCGGTCATGCTCATGCCGGCAATCAGCGTACATAGTGGAATTAGGACTAACCTCATGTGCTTGTTCTAAATGGGGTGATGGGAATGTTCGATTCGTCGAGCCGTTGGCGAAGGCCTTTTCGTGCAGTGCGCGTGAAGGCACGGACGAGCCGTGGCGCTTCGCCGGCGACGAAGGGGAAGGAGCGTTTAGTTCTGTTCGGGGGCGGCGCAGCATTGGGCACCGGGGTGCCGCTGCAGCCCACTCGCCACACATAGCCCACGCCCGTGAGGGAAGGGAAAGGTGTGGTATTTTGCAAATATAGAGTTTATCACTTGGTTCACAAAGCGTAAAAGCGCTTTTTTGTTGCATGAAAGGTGGAAAAATTGGTTTTTGTCGCTCATTGTCGCATAAAACTTTCGTTTTGTAAGTTCGGACGTGCAATTTTTTGAGGTCTTCGCTGTGAAGCCGGGGCGAGCTGCGGATTTTGGGCGCAGTGGGCGAGGGAATCTACTTGTCGTTTTCGACAGGAAGGCCTCCTTTTCCTTTCTTCTCGGCGGGAGGGCAATGGTTGTTCGGCGGAGCGGTGTGGGGCGCGCGAACGGTAGTACGGTTGGGGTGAGAAAACGAGGAGCGGCACCGCGCTTTCGAGGAGAAAGGGCGGTGCCGCTGTCGGTAAATGGGGGAGGGCTTATTTTGCTCGGCGCCGAGTGGGGTGCGCGCCGGTGCGATTAGCCGAGATATTTGATGAGGATGCTCATATTGGCCTCCTCGCGCAGGCGACGCAGGGCGCGTTCCTTGATTTGGCGCACACGTTCGCGCGTCAGGCCGAGATTGGTGGCCACTTCTTCGGCCGTCATTTCGGTGCGGCCGATGCCGAAGAGCATTTTCACCACCAGGCGTTCGCGCTCAGAGAGCACTTGCAGGGCGGTGTCGATGTCGGTGGCCAGCGATTCGCGCTCCATCGAGTTGTCGGTTCCCGGGGCGGAGTCGTCGGTCATGATGTCGATCATCGAGTTGGTCTCGTCGTCTTGGAAAGGAGCGTCTACGCTCACTTTCTTGCCGCCGGCGTTGAGACTGTCTTTGATGCGATCGAGGTCGGTGTCGAGGAGTTCGGCGAGTTCTTCGGCCGAGGGGCGGCGTTGGAACTTCTGTTCGAATTCCGTGCTGGCGCGACTGATCTTGGCTTGCAGTCCGACTTGGTTGAGCGGCATGCGCACAATGCGGCTTTGCTCGCTGATGGCTTGCAGAATGCTCTGGCGAATCCACCACACGGCGTAGGAGATGAATTTGAAACCGCGCGTTTCGTCAAATTTTTGTGCCGCTTTCATCAGACCGATGTTGCCTTCGTCGATCAGGTCGTTGAGCGACATGCCTTGGTTCTGATATTGTTTGGCCACCGAAACCACAAAGCGCAGGTTGGCTTCTACCAAACGCTTCAGCGCGGCCTCGTCGCCGTGGCGGATACGCTGGGCCAATTCCACCTCTTCGTCCATCGAGAGCAGTTCGAGACGGCCGATTTCGGTGAGATACTTGTCGATTGCGGCATCGCCGCGGTTGGTGATGCCTTGTTGAATCTTTAGTTGACGCATGATTTCCTTTGAACTAAACGCTAATACCGTTGGGGTACAATTTGCAACGGATATGCAAAGATACGACTTTTTTTGCTTTCTCCAAAATAATAGCCTACTTTCTCGCAAAAGTCCACAGCTTTTGCGCAAAAGTGGACGATTTTCGCGCAAAACGTGGCGACTTTTGAAACGACGTGGGTGCGTGGGCACCAAAAAACTCCCCTGCATCGAGCGGATGCAGGGGAGGAAAGAGGGGCGAAATGGGCAAGTGGCCTTTATTTGCCTTCGAGCGCCAGGCGAATGCGGCGCGCCAAATCGGTGTAGTGTGCGCGCGTGCCGGCATCGGTGCTGCGGGCCGCGTCGAAGCGCGTGCGCAGTTTCGCCAGCAGGGCGGCCACATAGGCGTGGCCGTCGCCGTGGGTGTCGCTCTTGTAGGCCTCGAGCAGATTGTCCACCGCGCGTTTCTGCACATACATGCGCCATGCGCTGAGTTTCGCGCCGGTGAGGGTCTCGCGGAAGAGCACGCGCGCCAAATCGTCGGCATAGGTTGCGGGCGAATAGGCTTGGGCGGCCGGTTGCTGCGCGGCGTTGGTGGCGAGGCGGTCGAACATGGTGCCGGAGGTGAGGTAGTCGACGGCCGAAGCGGCCACGGGGCGGACGCGGAGTTGGGGCATGCCGATGCGTGCACCGTAGGCGGGGGCGGTGAGCCACGTGGGTTCGGTCAGCACACGGCGGTCGAGCCAAGCGAGGGCGCGTTGTTGGCGTTCGCGCGTGTCGTAGCTGAACACGTCGCCGGCTTGTTCCACGCTTTTCACCACGCGCTTCACACCGCCGATCTGACGGCAGACGTGACCGACGTAGCGGCGGAACTGACCCACGGCGGCATCGTAGCCGCGAGTGAGGTTGTCGCCGAGGTTGCCGGCTTCGTACGTCCATTCCGGCAGGGCTTTCACCACGCGGCGCAGGTTGAGCAGACCGTAGTCGGAGGCTTTCATCACGTCGTCGCTGAGGTCTTCGGTGAGGGCGTAGGGGTTGTTGTCACGACCTTCGCCGCCGAACCACAAACGCGGGTTGTCGGTGATGGTTGCGACCGTCAGGCGGTTGAGCGTGGCGCGTTCTTCGAGTTCGCTCTTCGCGTCGGGATAATAAGTGTAGCCCCAACGGATCGCCCATTCGTCGTAGTCGTTCACGCGGGGGAAGATGCCGGCCTCGCCGATGTGGTCTTCGGGCTGGGCGACGTAGTTGAAACGAGCATAGTCCATGATGGAAGAGGTGTGACCGTGCTTCTCCACCCACGCTTTGTCGCGCAGTTTCTCGACGGGCGTGGCGCTGCTGGCGCCCATGTTGTGGCGCAGACCGAGCGTGTGGCCGACTTCGTGCGAGGAGACGAAGCGAATGAGCTCGCCCATGAGGGCTTCGTCAAATTCCGGCTTGCGGGCGCGCGGATCGAGGGCACCTACTTGCGTTTGATACCAATCGTGGAGCAATTCCATGACGTTGTGATACCAACCGATGTGGCTTTCGATGATTTCGCCCGAGCGCGGATCGTGCACATTGGGGCCGTAGGCGTTGGGAATGGGCGAGGCGAGATAGCGAATCACCGAGAAACGGGCATCTTCGAGGCTCATCGTTGAGTCGTTCTCCGGCCATTCGCGCGCTTGGATGGCGTTTTTGAAACCGGCCTTCTCAAAGGCTTTCTGCCAGTCCTCGACTCCGAGAATAAGGTACTTGCGCCATTGTTTGGGCGTGGCGGGATCGATGTAGTAGACGATGGGTTTCTTGGGCTCGACGAGCTCGCCGCGACGATATTTGTCCATGTCTTCGGCGCGGGGCTCGAGGCGCCAACGCGCAACGACCTGTCGCGGCTTCACACGTTGCTGGTTGTCGGCATATTCCACGAACGATTCGGTGAAATAGCCCACGCGCGGATCGAAAGTGCGGCTCCGCATCGGCACACGCGGCAGGAGTACGAAAGAGGTGTTGAGTTTCAGTGTCACGTGTCCCGTCTCTTCGCCGGCGGGCAGGGAGGTGCCGGGTTTCGAAAGGAAGGTTTTCACGGTGGTCACCTCGGTGTTGATGGGGAAGGTGCGGAGGGTGTCCACATACGAGAGCTCGGGTTTGAAATTCCCGAGGTTGAAGCGCGATTTGTTGCCGGCCGAGAGGCTCAAACCGGGGGTGTCGCCTTTGAAAAGTTCGGTGGCTTTCACCGTGTAGTGGCGACCGTCGCTGCCGCGGTTCTCAATTTTGAGGGCGGCGATGATGGGATTTTCGGCACTGGCCTCGACGGCTCGCCAAATGGCCTGCGTGCTGTCGGCCGAAGTTTCGTGCATTTGGGCGCGAAGCAGGAGTTTGTCGCCTTTTCGCTCCCACGTCATGACTTGACGGTTGGCGAGTTCGCCGCCGTAGATACCGGCTCCCGCCGGAGTGGAGACGTAGCGTGTGGTGACCAGCATGGGGCGACCGATCAAGGAGTCGTGGACGACGACATACCAGTCGTCTTTTTCGTGACTCACACCGAAGAGACCCGGGCGCACCGGGGCTTTTTTCTCCGCGACGACGGGGGCTTTTTCTTCTTTCTTCTTGCCGGCGCTCGCAGACTGCGCAAGCAGGGCGGCGGCAAGGGGGAGGAATAGATATTTGTGCATGTTGATAGATTGAATAGTGGCGGGGTGTATCGAGTAGCGGCCGAGATGCTTCGAAAGTTCTTCCGGTTTACTTCGAAAATACTTCTGCTTTGTTTTGAATCTTGGGCGGGTCTCTTCTAATTGTGGTGGCCGATCATCGTATTATAGTCGATATTCTCCGAAACTTCTTCCGATTTCTTTTGAATTTCGGGCGGGTATCAGCTCAACGCACACCACCCGAGATGTGACACACGGGGAGTGGACACATCTCGGGCGGAGGTGTTGAAAGGGGGTTGCCCAACGGGCGGTGCCGGGTGGGGAACAACCCATGTGAAATGGCAATCAGCGAACGAATACCTTGCGACCGCCTACGATATACAAGCCTTGGGGCAGACCGTTGGTGTCCGTTCCGTCGGCCACCTTGCGACCGCTGAGATCGTAGACGCCGAGGCGTGCGGCGGCGGTGCGCATTTTCGGCGCGAAGAGGCCGGTTACCTTCTTATTTGTCCAAGGAAGGAACGAGCGGTCGGCTTTGTCGCCGAAAAGCCGGTTGACTTTTGCTTCTTCAACGCGGGCATACACGTCGGTGCTGTGTGTCAATTCGAGGGTTTGTCCGTCGTTGTTGCCCAAACGCAGGCCGGCTCCGGCAGCAGTGCTCTCCCATTTGAAGAGTTGTTCGCCGGGCAATGCGCTGGTTTCGCCGGCTTCGCCTGCGATGCTCAGCACGTTACCGTCTTCGGGCGTGGAGCCTTTGGCCAAAGTCAAGGTGACGGGATAGGTTCCGGGCTTACCTCCGAAGATATAGCCCTTGCCCGAACCGGTAATTACCGAGTCGGCGACAGTATAAACGTGATAGTCGAAATCGCCTTCCTTCTCTTCGTTGATAGAAGCCGTAGCATAGGCCAAACCGGCGGCATTCTCAACGCGGAAGTTGCTGTTCAAACCGAACGCGGCGAGGTGATTTTCGCCAATTGTCAGCGAGTAAGCCCCCGAAACTTCGGTGCCCGTGTATTTGTATTGGCCTTCTACGTCTTCGACGCCAACGACTTTCACCACATAGTCCTCGCGTTGCTCTACATTATAGAGCGAAAGAACGAGTTCACCCACCTCAACGGTGACGCGATACTTCTCTCCGTCGAGAATAATGTTGAGGGCTTCTTCCGGAAAATCTTGGGGTTTTGCGGGATTTGCGCCGAAACCGAGGAGATTGCCCTTGACATAGACCTCGGGCTTCTCTACTTTCGAGAGAGAATCGCTGGCGGCGGCCAGTTCATAAGGCGTGTAAGGATTCTTTTTTGTGCCATCGCCGGCGAAAGCGGCGGTGAAGGTGCCCAAGCTCAGCGCGAGGGCGAAAAGAGTACGGGTAAAATGCTGCATAAGCGGTGAGGATTGAAAGTGAATATCGGTGTCAGTGTGTCGATCGTGTGCGGGAAAACGATGACAATTGGGCTGTTTTTGACGTTTTGACGTTTCATTTGTAGTGAAAAGCAGACGTTTTGAAGAACCCTTGGCAAATTTACATTTTTCAATCCGAGTTTCCAACTTTTGGTTGGGGTATTTTCCGCAAAAAAGTTCGGTGCAGCCCGAAATGTAGTGTGCAGTCAGCACAAAAGCGGGGACGGTGCGCGCGAAGCGGCCGAGGGGGGCCGCCTCGTCGTACGACTCCTTATTATTATACGCGCGTGTACATTATTATATGCGCACGGGTCTGTTATTAGCGGCGCGCAAGCCGGATGCCGTCGTCCGAAAGGGTGATGAGTTGGCGCTTGTAGAGTGTGCCGACGGCGCGTTTGAATGTCTTCTTCGACACTTCGAAACGCTCGGCGATGACTTCCGGGTCGCTGTGGTCGGTGAAGGGCAGAAAGCCGTCCGCTTCGTGCAACGCTTCGAGGAGCGTGTCGGCAAAATCGCGGAAGCGACCTTTGCCGATGCGCTGCAAACTGATGTCAAGTCGGCCGTCCGGGCGCAGTTGCACGACCGTTCCCTCCAGCACCTCGCCGCGGCGCGGCAAACGGTCGTAGGCTTCGCCCGCATAGATGAGGCCGGCATAGGCATTGTCCACAATCACCTTCATGCCCAAGGGCGAACGCTGCCAAGCCAAGAGCTGAACCGTGCGGCCGCGGTGGTAATCGCGCGAAGGGGCGGGACGAAGATAGCGATCCACCTTGGCGGTGGCCGCAAGACGCCCTGTCGATTCGTCAATGTAGACATAGACCACATGCTGCTCGCCCACTTCCATCGTGCGGCGCTGTTCGCGGAAGGGCACAAAGAGGTCTTTCATCACGCCCCACGAGAGAAACGCCCCGTGCTCGTTGACCCACGCCACTTCCAAGCAGGCAAAATCGCCCACTTGCGCCAAGGGACTTTCGGAAGTGGCCACCAAGCGCTCGCTTTGATCGAGATAAACGAACAAACGCTGCGTGTCGCCGGGTCGCCATTCGGGACGAACGTAGGCTTTGGGGACGAGAATTTCGCCCACCTCCCTACCGTCGACGTAAGCGCCGTGGTCGGTGAAACGAGTGAGGGTGAGTGTGTTGAAACGGCCGATTTGAAGCATGGCGGGCAGGAGGGTTTTGAGGGTGAAAGAAGGGAGGGAGCAGGCGAAAGGCGGCGAATCAGATCTTGCGCACCTCGTCCACGCTCTCGATCGCGCCGAGGAAGCGAACGGCCGAGCGGAGTTCGCCGACAGAGTGCACGGCATAGTGCACGGTGAGTTCGACAATGTGGTTGCGCGTGGCCACATGGAGTTCGTTCATCTCCAGTCCGAGTCCGTCGGTGAGGCTGGCGATGATGTCGTGGAGGAGTCGCGGCCGATCGACGGCACGAATGCGCGTGGCCACGGGATAGGTCACGTCGGGGTGGTCGGGAAACTCCACTTCGACGATGGCATCGCCGTGTTGCGCCGAGAGACTGATGGCGCGCGGGCAGTCGCGGCGGTGTACCGTCACGGTGTTTTCGCACGTTTCGTCGGTGAAACCGATCACTTCCTGCCCGGGGAGCGGCAAGCACTCGGGACAGCGGCACGGGCCGGCCGAAGCCTCGCGGCGGAAATAGGCTTTGAGGAAATTCTTCGCCTTGAAGGTCTTGACCGCGTCGGTCCATTCGGCGCAGGGGCGTGTCTGTTCGGCGGTGAAAATCTCGACACAGTTGCCGTGTTCGAGGGGCGTGACGAGCGAAGCCAAACGGCCGTCGATGCGCGCATAGTGGGCTTTTTCGCCCACCCCGCGTTCGAAAGCGCAATCCAGCGCCGTGGCGTGTTGCGGCAGGCGCGTCGGGGTGCCGGCGGCGTCGTAGACCGTGATGTCCTCGGCATAAAGCGCGTCGGCCACCCCTTCCATGAAGTGAATGTCGCCTTCGCCCTCGGCAATGCGCTCGAGCATGACACAAAACTTGTCGATCCACTCGCGGTCGCCGCGTTCGAGCAGGCGATTGGCGTCGCGCACGTCGCCGTCAGCGCGGCGATTGCCGATGCGCTCGAGCATAATGCCCAGTTTTGTGCGGCGTACCATCTCTTCCGACGAGATGTGGATCTCTTCCCACGTGCCCATTTCGCCGAGTAGCTGGACATGCATCGAGCGATAGCCGTTTTCCTTCGGATGGTCGACATAGTTGACCAGGCTACCGGCTTTTTCACGAAATTCGGCGGTAAGAATGCCGTAGATGCGCAGGCAGATGGTTTTGTCGGGCACCGATTCGAGCAGGGGGGTGAGGCGTGCGCGGTCGTAGATGACGCGTACCACATAGCGGTGCTCCACATGTGTAACATCGCGCCCTGTGTCGCGCATGCTGCGGTCGATGCTGTAGGGCAAACGATAGCGCACTTCGGTGCGCACTTCGATGCCTTCTTCCGAAAGCAGGCGGCGGATGCGCGCGGTGAGTCGTTCGAGGCGCTCGCTTTGCTCAGCACGGTCGGCGTCGAGGGCGCGGCGCAGGCGTTCGTAGCGCTCCGGACAGCGGAAGCGGAAGGAAAGGTTTTCCAACTCGCGGCGCAGGTTGTTCAGCCCGAGACGATTGGCGAAGGGGGCGTAGAAAAAGTCCGTTTCGCCGGCAATTTTCATCTGCTTGACGGGCTGCATGCTCCCGAGCGAGCGCATATTGTGCAGGCGGTCGGCGAGTTTGATGAGCACGGCGCGGATGTCGCGGCGCATCGAGTCGAGGAGTTGGCGGAAGTTGTTCTCCTGCTTGGCGAGATCGGCCTGTCCCGGGGCGTGCGACTTGGGTTTGGTCACCACCTGCACGAGGAAGGCCACATCGTCGCCAAACTCGCGGCGAATGTCGTCGATCGTGGTGTCGGTGTCCTCCACCACGTCGTGGAGGAAGCCGGCGGCCACCGAATTGGCGTCCATCATGAAGTCTTCGGCGATGATCGTTGCCACCGCCACGGGGTGCATGATGTAGGGTTCGCCGCCTTTGCGAAACTGTCCCTCGTGGGCAGTGCGCGCCAAGGCGTAGGCTTTGCGCAAAAGGGTGATTTCCTCCTCATCGAAGCGCGCCGAGAGTCGCTCGAAGAGCGCTTCGGTGGTTTGGTTGAGGCGTGCCACATATTCGGCGGGCGTGCAGGGCGTCGCCTCGGCGAGTGGGAGGGGAGAAGCGGAGTCGGGGCTGGTTTTCATGGGCGCATGAAATTGGAGAAGTTGCTTCAAAGTTAGCGCAAATGCACGAGACGAACAAGGGCGACGGGAGATAACTATAAAAAGTCCTCTTGTTTTGCTGAAAACTGCACGACTTTCGCCGAAAAGTGGTGGGTTTTTTCGGCAAAAGTTGAGGCGTTTTTCGCGCCGAAAGTCGTGCGCCGGGCGCTATCGTTCGCCGGCGACAGAGAGAGGAGGCGCTAAAATGAATGAAAGAGGCGCAGGCGGGCGAAAAGTGTGCGCTTTTTCGCCCGCTTGTGCTTTCGTTTGTGGAAGAAGTTGTTAACTTTGTAGCACACGATGGCGCTTTTTCGCTTCTCTTCGCCCGTGAGTCGGCGCAAAGTGCGTGGCACAGGGCGAAAACCCCGGCCGAAACCCGCTGCCGAGGAGAAGAACGGAAACACAGCGCGTGAGGATTTCCTCCACACGAATGACTGAAAAACAAAGCGATATGGAAAATAAAATTCCTTCCCCCCATTTCACGCCGCCGGCCGACTTCTTCGGTCGCGAAATGGAGCGCAGTCGCGAGTTGCCGCCCCGGATTGAACATGTCGAATCCTACATCGACGCTTGTTTGGGGCGGTGGAAAACCCTTTATCCCTCGCCCAAAAAGGTGAACGACGAGGCGCGGCAAGTGGGCACCGACGTGCTCAAAACGGCGCTGCGCAAGATGAGCGAAATCGCTGAGCGGGCACAAAAAACGTTTCTCGAGAAGGGAAAAAGTCCCGACGCCTGTCGCGAATATTATGTCGAGGTCAGCGAACTGATTGACGTGGCTCGCGATTTGGCCGACTGGGAAAAAACCGATTTGCGCTCGGAAATCGTGTTGCTCCACATCGACAAGTGGAAGGCCATGCGCCGAGAAGCGCACACGGCCTTGGAGGTGCAGGGCGAAGACCTCGATCTCGATGCTTTCTACGCCGACGATGAGGAGCGTCTTCCCCCCACGTGGCGCGATTCGCTGTGCTATTCCATGCCGCTGCTGCTCTTTGGCGCGCTGTTGTTCTTCTTCGGCCGCTTTGCCGGAGCGAAAGTGCCGGCCGGGGCCACGGATGTGTGGGCGCAGTGGGTCGGTTTGCGCCCGACGATGGGCATTTGGGTCGTGGTGCCGGCCGTGCTGCTGTTCTCCTGCGCCCTGTTTTTCCTGCTCTACGGCGTGAAACAGCTGTTTCAAGGCCCGAAACCTTCGTTGCTCGATATTTTGAAACTCTGGGCGCCGCTGCTCATCGTCTATTTCGGTTATGGTGTCGAGAAAATGCTTTGCATCGACAACGGATTTTTCGACCCGGTGCTGCCGAGCAGCTTCGACCCGGCGATGACGGTCGTGACGTGGTCGATGATTTTCCACACGGTTTGCAGCCTGATCCTCTTCGGGGTGATGCCGTTGGTGGGCACGATTGCGCTGTTCACCTATGTGTGGAAAACGATGCAAGCGCATCGCCGCGCGAAACTGGAAGAAAAGCAATCAGCATAAGATCATGGCTAAAAGAAAACGCAAAAAAAATCCCGCCTTGCGGTGGGTGTTGAGTCTACTGGCGGCGGCCGGTGGTTTCCAAGTCGGTGCCTTTTTCGGCAACCTCTTTGCCGCCCTTTTGTCGGCCGGCGTGGCTTTCTATTTGGTGTGGACAGCCCTCCGCTGAAGCTGCCCTTTGTTCGGCTACGTCGCTCTCCTTTTCGTTCGATGTAGGCGCCTCTCTCGCCATCTCGGTGCCGTGCGGTGTGCAATGACTCGATGAGTCGGCGCAAGTCGATGAAAAATTTCCCCTCCGTGGTGTGACTTCACACTGCGGAGGGGAAGTTTTTTTGTCGAAACGGCTTTGTCCGAGCGAAAAAGGGAAGGGGCGGCCGAGAAGGTTCAGTGCAGCACAGCGGCGATGGGGAGTTCGCACTCGCCCCAGCCGAGGAGGGCGTTGAAGAGGCGCAGGCGCGTGAAGCGCGCGAGCGATTCGGGCGTGAGGTCGGGCAGGGGCGTGAGCACCCCGGCCGATAGGAGGGCGGAACGGTGGGTGCCGGCGAGCAGCGGGACGGCCGGCGTGTACCAACGGCCGGTGTGCGGATCGAAGAGGGCGAGGTTGGCCACGGTGGTGTCGGTGAGCAGACCGCGGCGCACGATGATCACGTCGTCGGCCCCACGGCGGCGCGCGAAACAGGCATCGAGCGCCGAACGGTCGGTACGCTTCAGGGTGTAGTCGATGTGGTCGTCGTGAACCAAACGGAGGGTTTCGATGCGGCGCGGGGCATAGGGCTGGAGCGAGAAGTCGGCTTCGCCGAGTAGGTTGTAGACCAACCGACCGCGCAGGCGGGGAACGTCGGGTGCCTGGTGGGCTTCGTGCGCAGCGAGCGCGAGCAACCGCGACACAGCGGGCGAATCGGGGGCGCAACGGAGGGTGCGCGCCAAGCGCAAGCGGTGTTCGGACTCGCGCACCAGGCGGCGATGCGCCACGAGGAAGGTTTCGAGATAATAACTCATGCGGGGGAGGAAAAAGAAGAGTGAGAGGGGGCGGTCGGTGGGCGTTTTACCGAGAAAAAGGAGGGACGTGCGCGGCAACTTGTGGCGTCGCCGGCAGTTTGTGGCGCATGACACGGGCGCGTGCGGCATTTTGCTGCGAAGCCCTGCGCGGTGGGGCGGAAAGGTGGGTTGTGCGGGACGCATGTGGACGGGTGGGTAACCCATTGCCACGGGCTGACGGGGCGAGTGGGCGCGTCGGCGAGCGAGGTGCTCACAGATGGGGGTAACTCGCGGCGGAATAAAACATTGCCGCGGGCACAAAGCGATGTGTCCGCGGCAAGATTCAGAAAGGGATGTAGATTTTGTCGCGAATCTCGGCATATTCGCGCTCTTCGCGGCTGTGGGCGGTGATGCCGCCGCCGGCTTTGAAGACCAAGCCCTCGGGTGTTTGTTCGACAAAGCGGATGAGCACGGCGCTGTCGAGGGTGCGGCCGTCGCTCCAGCCTGCGATGCCGGTGTACCACCCACGATCGTAACCTTCGGCCTCGGCGATGAGGCGACAAGTGGCGCTTTTCGGCGCTCCCGTCACGCTGCCGGCCGGAAGTAGGCGGAAGAGAATTTCGCCCAAGTGGGCGGAATAGTCGGCGGGGAGTCGTCCGGCGATCTCACTGCTGGTTTGTAAGAGCGGCCCGCGGTGGGTGATGACGCGTTCGACGTAGCGATAACGCTCCACGCGGACGTGTTCGGCCACGCGACTGAGGTCGTTGCGCAGAAGGTCGACCACGGTGGCGTGTTCGGCGGCTTCTTTGGCGTCGGCCATGAGGCGTTCGGCTGCGCCCTCGCCGTCGGGGAGCGTGCCTTTCATGGGAAAGGTGCGGATGTGGCCGTCGGCGATGCGCACGAAGGGCTCGGGCGAGAAACAAACCCACTGCCCGGGCACGAAAAGTCGATAGCGGGCTCTCGCTCGAGCGAAGATGTCGGCGAGCGTGAGGGACGTTTCAATGGGAACCCGTTGGGTGAGGTTGGTCAAGAAGGAGTCGCCGCGGAGCAAACCGCGTTGCACGATGCCGAAGGCGCGGGCGTAGTCGTCGGCCGGGGGCATTTTTGGGGTGAGTGCGGGGGCATTTTCACCGAACAACGACGCGTGGGGCACGGCGTGTTGGGGGCTTTCGGGCGAAAGATTGGTGACGCCGCTGAAATCGTAGGCCAGAACGTCGGGCGCGAGGGCATCGAGCGGTTCGATCACGGCGCGTTCGGCGGCATAGTTCACCAGAAAGAGAAAAGGGCGGCCGAGGGTGGCGAAACGGTTGATGCGCGCGATGGCTTCGGTGCGGTCGCGGAGGGGCAACCGGCCGAGCATCGGCGCAGACCGGCGGGCGCTCATCGCGCGGTGGGGAGGGCGGCTTCGACCCAGCCCAACCAACCGGTGGAAAGTTCGTAGACTTGGATGCCGCGACGCGAGAGTAGGGTGGCAGCCTGCTTGCTGCGATGGCCACTGCGGCAATAGAGCGCGACACTGCGCTGCTTACCGAGCACGGCTTCGGCGCGCTGTTCGAAATCGGGGGCGAGTACGTCGACATTGACGCTCTTCGGCAGATGACCTTCGGCGTATTCGGAGGGAGTGCGCACGTCGAGGAGGATCAAATCGGGCTTTTGGCTGAGCAGCGTGGAAAATTCGCCGGCACTGAGGGAAGAAAGCCCCTCGGGTGTGGAGCAAGAGAAGAAAGAACAGAGACTCATAAAAAGAAAACGGGAGAGTGTGCGAAAATGCATCGTGATGAGAATAAAAAGTGGAGAATTGTTGACGAAAAAACGGGGCGTCCGCGCGAAATCGGCGCCATGATGGGAAGAAGCGCGTGGACTTTTGGGCGAAAGCCCGCGGGTAGGCATCAAGTGTGGACTCAGAAGCGCAGGGCGTAGCTGAGGGTGAGGCCTTTTTGCGCAGGAACGTAGCGACAAACGCCGCCGGCGCAGTTGTAACCGGCGCGCGTGGAACCGTAGCCCAGTTGTAGGCGGTGGCGGGTGTCGGTGTAGGTGGCGAAAGCCTGCCAGTAGTGCACGCTCGAGGTGGTGCCGCGGGTGGGAGAGGGGACGCGGGCGTTGAATTGATCGGAGAGGGTGAACATGAAGTGCGACGAAAGACTCAATTCGAGCAAGCCCGCCCACCAATCGCCTTGATCTTGGCGTGTATGTAGGTATTGTGCTTCGGCGCGCAGGGCGGTTTTGGCATTTGCCTGCCACTGTCCTTCGAGAATGCCGATGAGGGTGTTGACGCGTCCGCCGTGTCCTTCGACGGCGGTGCGGTCGATGGTCTGCGACATGAGGGTGGCGTGCAAACGGAAGTCGCGATTCAGCCGGCGCTCGGCATCCAACGCCCATTCGCCGTAGCGTGTGCCGCCCATCGCCCAGAAGTTGCGCGCACGGCGGCCATCGGTGCCCATGGCGTCTGCGCCTTCCGGCCCGTCGGTGAGGGCGAGGTCGCGAATGTGGGCGGCGCGCAGCCGCAAAGTGGTGCCGTAGCGTCCGCCCCACGCGGTGCGACGCGGCAAAGTCCACGCGGCTTCGGCGCGGAACGCCCATTCGCCGGGCACATTGGCCGTGGCGTAGGGATAGAGTGCGGTGAGGGCGTAGGTGGGTTGGGCGGCGAAGGGCGGAAGGTGGTTGAGTGTGGAGGCGGAGAGGGCAGCGCTGCGCCGACCGCGGAAACTTATGTTTTCGGCGCGCTTGACTTGCATCAAAAAGCTCTTGCCGCGCTTCGACCAACTGCCGCTGAGCAGCAGCGCGGAGCCGTGTCCGTAAGTATAACCGTTGTCAAATGAGGGATCTTGCCCCTTCCACGCGTATTCGGCCAGCCACTGCCAGCGGCGGGTGTGCCAAGCGGCGCGCAAATCGAAGGCACTCACGTTGGTGGGTTGTACGAGGTGGAAACGACGGAGGGTAAAGGTCTGCGAAAAGCCCGCAGTGTCGATGCGACTCAAGGCGTCGGGCTGCTCCCGGCGCATGACCCACGACGCGCCGAGGGTGAGTCTGCCGTGGCGGGTGGGGAGATCCCATTCGCCATCGGCACCATATATATAAGAGGCGTCGGTTTCCCAATAATTGCGCTGGCGGCCGGCGAGGGCTTTGAGGCGCACGCCCTCGAAGGGGCGGGCGGTGAGGCGCAGGCCGCGCAGATGATTGTCGATGCCGAGCGAGGGTTCTTCGTAAGTGCGCAGCACGAGGCCGGAACCGAACTGCTCATAATAACTACCGAGGGTGATTTCGGCGCGATCGAAGCGGGCGGTGGCGTAAAAATAGGGCACGCCGGCACCGCGGAAGGCGGGATCGAAGCCGGGGAGGGGCTGTTTCATGTACTCGGCGCGCAGTCCGGCCTCATAACGGCGGCGAAACGCGAGTCGGAGGTCGAGATAGGAGTTGCTGAGCACCCGATTGTCGACGCGATCTGTGCCGATGCGCTCGTCATATTGGGGAACAAGCGCGTCGGTGCGCAGACTTCCGTGCACTTGCAGGGCGGGTTCGGCCGAAAGCGGTGGGGTTTCGCCCGAAGGCGGGGGCGTACTCGCCACTTCTTGCGCGAAGAGGGGCAAGGCCAGCAGGAAAGCGAGGAGCGAAAGGAGGTGTTTCATGGAAAAGCGGCCGAGCATCAAGGTTTGGCGATGAGTTCGCGCACTTTTTCAATGAGTTTTTCCTCACCGCCTTCGGTATATCCCGAGCGCGAATAGGCGATTTTCCCTTTGCCGTCGAGGATGAAGACGTGAGGGATGAGGCTTACGTTGAGCGCGCGGCGGAAATTGCTGTTGGGGTCGAGCAGTACGTCGTAAGTCCAGCCCTTGCCGTCGACGAAGGGGCGCACGCGCTCACTGTTTTGCGCCTCGTCGATGCTCACGGCAATAAGACGCACGCCGGTTTCTTCGCGCCATTCGTCGTAAACGTCGGCGATGGCCGAGAGTTCGCGGTTACAAGGTTTGCACCAAGTGGCGAAAAAACTGATGATGATGGGGCGTCCGGCGTTAGACAGCGTGTCGGTGCGCACGGCGCGGCCATCTAAATCGCGCAACACGGTGGCCGGCAACTGCGCCGCGGCACCCAGTGTGCAACAGAAGAGGAGGAGGGCGAAAAAGAGTCGTTGCATGAGACGAGAAGATAAAGAAAAACCGGCGGGGTCGGCACGTTTGTGCCGACTCTCCGTCAGTTCTGTGTTGGGGTTGGGATATAAATAATGTATCTGCCCTTCGCCGCGGTCAGCCTACGCTGCCTTCGAGCGAAACGGCGAGCAATTTCTGGGCTTCGACGGCAAATTCCATCGGAAGTTTGTTGATTACGTCGCGTGCATAGCCGCCCACGATGAGATTCACGGCATCTTCCATCGGAATACCGCGTTGGCGGCAGTAGAGGAGCTGGTCTTCCGAGATTTTCGAGGTCGTGGCTTCGTGTTCCACCACGCTGTCGTCGTTGTCCACGTCGATGTAGGGGAAGGTATGCGCGCCACATTCGGAACTGAGCAGGAGCGAATCGCACGAAGAGTAGTTGCGCGCGCCGTGAGCTCGCGAAGACATGCGCACTTGTCCGCGGTAAGTGTTCTGACTCTTGCCCGCCGAGATGCCTTTCGAGATGATTGTCGAGCTGGTGTTGGGGGCTAAGTGAATTATCTTCGTGCCGGTGTCCGCTTCTTGGAAGTTGTTTGTCACGGCCACCGAGTAGAATTCGGCCTGCGCGCCCTCGCCGCTGAGAATGCACGAGGGGTATTTCCACGTGATGGCCGAGCCCGTCTCGACTTGTGTCCAAGAGAGGCGTCCGTTGCGGCCGCGCACGAGGCCGCGCTTGGTGACTAAGTTGAGCACACCGCCCTTTCCTTCAGCGTCGCCGGGATACCAGTTCTGCACGGTGGAGTATTTCACCTCCGCCTCCTCGCCTACCACAATTTCCACGATGGCCGCGTGCAATTGGTTCTCGTCGCGCATCGGTGCGGTGCAGCCTTCGAGGTAAGACACGTAGCCCCCGTCTTCGCAGACGATGAGTGTGCGCTCAAACTGCCCGGTGTTGCGCGCGTTGATGCGGAAATAGGTCGAGAGCTCCATGGGGCAGCGCACGCCCTTGGGGATGTAGACGAACGAGCCGTCGGAGAACACGGCCGAGTTGAGGGCAGCGAAGTAATTGTCGGTGTAAGGCACGACCATACCGAGGTATTTGCGCACCAACTCGGGGTTTTCGCGCACCGCTTCGGAGAACGAGCTGAAAATAATGCCCTTCTCTTGCAGGCGTTCCTTGAAGGTGGTCTTCACCGACACGGAGTCCATCACCGCATCGACGGCCATTCCGGCCAGCGCCATGCGCTCTTCGAGGGGAATGCCGAGTTTCTCGAACGTCTTCATCAGTTCGGGATCGATTTCCTTCTTCTCGTTTTTCTTCTTGGTCGGGTCGGCGTAGTAGTGAATGGCCTGATAGTCGATTTCGGGCAGGCGCACCAGTGCCCAATCCGGGCAGGGGAGCGTGAGCCAATGGCGATAAGCCGTGAGACGGAACTGCAAAAGCCAGTCCGGCTCGCCTTTTTTCTGACTGATTTGGCGGATGATGTTTTCGTTCAGACCGGCTTCGAGAATTTCGGTCTCGACGTCGGTCACAAACCCCGCTTCGTATTTTTGTTCGGTGAAACTTTTGAGATATTCGTTAGCCATAAAGGGGAACTGCGTAATGGAGAATAGAGTGAAGCGCCGCGGTGTGGTGCCGCTCCTTGGGAGCAACTCGCGGGCTTAGGCTACAAATATACGATAAAAATATGTCGTGTGCCAATTTTCTCGCCACGTTGAGTTTTTTTATCGACCGGACTCCCCTCCTCGGCGCACGTCTCTATTTTAATATGGGTGTTGAAAACAGCCATTTTCGTCGCAATGAAATAGAAAAGTTGAGCGTTTTTTGCCGATTTGTTCAGAAAAAAGAAAGCAAACTCCCCAAAAACTTTGTACATTTGCCGAAGTACTAACTCCTAAAACCACGATGTGATGAACAACTCGTCTACTCCTTCTGCTGTTCGCCGCCACGAACCCCACAGCGTGGCGCTGCAAGACATGCGCCCCTACGCCTTGGGAATGGAACTGCTCGACGACGAACTGCTCATCGTGGAAAACCTGGCCACGTTGCCCGCTGACACGCAAGCGGTGCAGACCTCTTTTTTCACTATCGGCTATTGCACGGCCGGAAGCGCAGATTGTGTGTTGAACGATCGCTCCTTCCATGTCGAGGCCGGCGACCTCTTTTTGGCTTTTGGGCAGCAAACCTTCAGCGACATCCAGTTTTCACCTGATTTTTCCGCACAGGCCATCTTTCAGAACCTCTCGTTCGTGCAAGAGACGCTCATGTCCATGACGCAACTGTGGCCCTATCTGCTCTCGCTCATGGAGCAACCGGTGCTTTCGCTCGACGAAGCGGAAAAAGCGCTTGTCGTCGCCGACTATCGCGCCTTGCACGCCCGCATGCTTGACCACGATCACTGCTTTGCCCGCGAGGTCATCAAAACCTGCCTGCAGAGTTTCTATCTTGACCTCTGTCAACTGCTCGAACGCCGCGGATCGCGACGCGATAACTTCAACACCCGCACATTTAATATCTTCTATCGCTTCATGCAGCTCCTCTCTCGTAATTTTGGCGAGCAGCGCAGCGTGAATTGGTACGCCGATCAGCTCCAACTCACCCCGAAATACCTCTCACAGCTCATCAAAAACGTGAGTGGCCGCACCGTTGGGCAGTGGGTTTCCGTGTTGGTGGTGATGGAGATCAAGAATCTGCTGCGCAACACCGATTTGAGCATCAAAGAGATCTCCACCGGCCTCAATTTCCCCTCCCAAAGTCTGATGGGACGCTATTTCAAAAACTACACCGGCCTCTCTCCGCTCGACTATCGTCGACGTTGACGGCCGTACCCCGCGTCGCGTCACACTGCGCGCGCACTCTTTTTCAAGGCATCGCACACATTATATATAAGTTCAACCCGCCCAAAATCCAAAAGAACCATGTATGCGCTACAAAATGCCGCCCTCCGGCTCGAAGTCTCGGCTCGAGGTGCAGAAATCCAAAGTCTGGTAGATTTGACCGACGGACGTGAAATCATCTGGCACGGAGATGCGACCTATTGGAACGGCCGTTCTCCCCTCCTCTTCCCCATCACCGGCGGATTGTGGAACGGAACGTGCCGACTCGACGGACGCAGTTACCAAATTCCCAAGCACGGCTTTGTGCGCCGGCGCGATTGGCAGTTCGTTGAGCAGGGCGAAGATTTCATTCGTTTCGCCATCGAGAACACCGACGAGGAACTCAAGCAGTTTCCTTGGCCCTATCGGCTCGAAGTGACCTACACCTTGCGCGAACGTACCCTCCGCACCGATCTGCGCGTGACCAATCGCTCGCACCACAGCTCCATGTGGTTCCAAGTCGGCGCTCATCCCGCCCTCAATCTCCGCGATTGGACGCCTGACGGGCAGCGCGTGGCCGGATTCCTGCGCTTCGAAGGCGCACCCCGCGACCTCCTGCGCGCCGGTAGCCAAGGGTGCATTGAGCCTGCGCGCGTGCCCATCCCGTGGAGCAAGAATCTGCAAACCCTCGCCGCCTTGGCTTTCCACCAAATGGGTAATGCGCTTGTGCCCATCGGCGTCGACACCTTCGCCAACGAGGCGTTGATCTTTGATGCGCGGCAGGTCGAGGCCGTCGAAGTGCTCGATCGCAAGCGACGTCGCTATGCCCGCGTGGCTTCTTCCGCACCGGTGTGGCTCATTTGGCAACCC
This sequence comes from Prevotellaceae bacterium, assembly GCA_015257125.1. Classification (GTDB taxonomy): domain Bacteria; phylum Bacteroidota; class Bacteroidia; order Bacteroidales; family Bacteroidaceae; genus Alloprevotella. The sequence goes on from JABZKU010000018.1 coordinate 38,617, forward strand.
GCCGGCAAGCACGCCCCCTTTGTTTGCGTCGAACCGTGGTACGGGCTTCCCGACACGGTGGATTTCGACGGCGAAATGCCCCAACGACCCGAAATACAACGTGCCGCACCACAAGAAACGTGGGAAGGTTGGTGGACTTTGGAGGTCTGAACTTGGTCAAAAAGACAACAATGTGTATATTTGCCGCACGCGCCGCGCGAAACTCACGAGGTTCGCACGGCGCGTGCCGTCCTTTGGCGCCACACTGCGCAACGGCGGCGGAAAACTCCACTCATTTTCAAAAAAACTCCACATGTTTTCCCGAATTCTTCCCTTGTTTTTCTCGTTTCTTGCCGTACTTTCCGCAGCGGCACAGCGAGAAGTGCCGCGCATCGATATCAAATTGGCCGATGGCATCACGCTTTCCGACCTCGAAAGCAGTAAAAAAACGTGGCGCCGCGCGCAGATCACCATCAAGGCCGCAGGGATCGGGAAGAACATCACCGATTCGGCCAAGGTGCGCGGACGCGGCAACACCACGTGGTCGATGAAGAAAAAGCCCTTCCGCTTTAAATTCGACAAGAAGCAAAGCCCCTTCGGCTTGGCCAAGGGAAAAAGCTGGGTCTTGCTCGCCAACTTCCTCAGCGATGCGCAGTTGAACAACGCCATCGCCATGCGCACCGCCCAACTCGTGGGCGCCAGCCACGCCAACCACATGATTCCGGTGGAACTCTACATCAACGGCTCCTACCGCGGTCTTTACAACCTGACCGAGCAGGTGGATTTGGCCTCCAACAGCGTCGTTGTGCCCGATGAGTCGAAGGCCGCGCTCCTCGAGTGGGACACTTACGACGGCGACCCCAAGCGCGACAGCACTTACAAGTTGCCCGTCGACCTCAAAGCCCCCGAAATCGAAGACTATGTGACTGATTACGGCAAAGAGGCGGCCACCCTCTATCAGGAAACGCTCAACAGCGAGATCCAAAAGCTCACGCGTGCCGTGCTTGCTGAGCGCACAGCCGAGGTGGTCGACGTGCCTTCGCTCGCCGCTTTCTACTATGTGTTCGACCTCACGGGCAACCTCGAATTGCGCCACCCGAAGAGCGTCAATGTGTGGCGCGCCAACATTTTCGACCCGCAATCCAAGTGGGTGTTCGGCCCCGTTTGGGACTTCGACTGGGCCTATGGTTACGAGCACACCGGCGCCTTTGCCACGATCAACCCCCAGTTTGACCTCCTCGACGGGAAAGGCCCCAAAGGCCCCGGTCGCAACTTCTTCCGCCACGCCATGCACGGATCGCAAGAGGTGGCCACCGCTTACAATGAGTTGGCGCAGCGCTTTGCCAAGCAGGGCGGCATCGACTCGCTCTGCAAGTATATCGACGAATATGCCGCTTGGATCGCCCCGGCCGCCGAACGCGATTTCAATCGCTGGTGGAAAGGCAGCCCCGATTACACTTCTCTCGCCGCACTGATGAAGGCTTGGCTCAGCGAGCGCGCCACTTACATCGCCGAGCACCCCATTGGCTACGTGCCCACGGGCGTTCGTGCCGTGCCTGCGGCCACGCGTAGCGAAGAGGCGCCGATCTATACGCTCGACGGCCGCCGCCTTTCGCCCGGTGCAACCCGTCCTGCGGGCATTTTGCTCCAAGGCGGTCGCAAGATCGTGGGCAATCGCCCCTGATCGCTCCCCCGTTTTCCACCTATCAACTCAACTTTCTTACTGCCCATGCCGGTCAAAGCTGACAAAGACCTCAAACTCTATTATTCCATCGGCGAAGTGGCCGAAATGTTCGGCGTGAACGACACGCTGCTCCGCTTTTGGGAACGCGAATTTCCGCAGATCGCCCCCAAAAAGGGGGCGCGCGGCATTCGCCAATACACCAAGCGCGACATCGAAACCGTGCGCGTGGTCTATAATCTCGTCAAGGTGCGCGGCCTGCGCATCGAGGCGGCGCGCGAAGCCCTCCGCAATAACTACAATGCGACCGCGAGCGCCACGGAAGTGGTGGATCGCCTGCGCGCCATTCGCGAAGAACTGGTGAACATTCGCGAGGAACTCGGCAGTTTGCAGTAACACGATTTTCTTGCCGCACCCCTGCCGTCGCTCATCTCTCCAGAGGTGAGCGGCGGGAGCGGGTGCTTTTCCTTTGAAAAAACGACCCTTATGGCCAAATCAAAAACTGCTTACGTCTGCGATGTCTGCGGCTTCGACACCCCGAAGTGGGTGGGCAAATGCCCTTCGTGTGGGAATTGGAACACGATGAAGGAATTTTCCGTCGGTCCCGTCTCGCCTTCGCGCGGCGCGGCCGTCGTGCAGCAGGCCGGACTCCGCCGCGAAACGGCGCGCCCCGTCCCTCTTTCAGAAATTGACGCCACCGAGGAACCGCGACTCGACACCCACGACGCCGAACTCAACCGCGTGCTCGGCGGAGGCATCGTGCCCGGCAGCTTAATCCTCTTGGGCGGCGAACCGGGTATCGGCAAAAGCACCCTTTTGCTCCAAACCGTGCTCGGCATGTCCGATCGTCGCATCCTCTATGTGAGCGGGGAGGAGAGTGAACGCCAGATCAAACTGCGTGCCGACCGCCTCTTGCCCGACGCACCCGCCGGCGGTTCGCCGCTGCTCCTCTGCGAAACGCGCATGGAGCGCATCTTCGAGGAGGTGCGCACCGTCAATCCCGAATTGCTCATCATCGACTCGGTGCAAACCATGCACACCGAGACGGTAGAAAGCTCGCCCGGCAGCGTAACCCAGATCCGTGAGTGCGCAGCCGCCTTGTTGAAATTCGCCAAAGACCAAGGAGTGCCCGTGTTGCTCATCGGCCACATCACCAAAGAGGGCAGTATCGCAGGGCCGAAGGTGCTGGAACACATCGTGGACTGCGTGTTGCAGTTCGAAGGCGACCGCCATTATTTCTATCGCATCCTCCGCAGCATCAAAAACCGCTTCGGATCGACGGCCGAACTCGGCATTTACGAAATGAACGCCAACGGGCTGCGCCCCGTCGACAACCCTTCGGAACTCCTCCTCACGCAGCACGACGAACCCCTCTCGGGCGTGGCGATATGTGCCGCCCTCGAGGGCGTGCGCCCCTTCCTGATCGAGACGCAGGCCTTGGTTTCGACCGCCGCCTACGGCACGCCGCAGCGATCGGCCACCGGTTTCGACCTGCGCCGCCTGAATATGTTGCTCGCTGTGCTCGAAAAGCGCGTGGGCTTCAAGTTGGGGGCGAAAGACGTCTTCCTCAACATCGCCGGTGGCCTGCGGGTGACCGATCCGGCCATCGATTTGAGCGTCATCGCCGCGGTGTTGTCGAGCAATGTCGACACGCCCATCGAGCGCGATGTGGCCATGGCGGGCGAATGTGGCTTGAGCGGCGAGATTCGTCCCGTGACGCGCATCGATCGCCGCATTGCCGAGGCCATGAAATTGGGTTTCCGCCGTTTCCTCCTCCCGGCACAGAACATGAAGTCGTTCGATGCCTCTCGATTCCAGGGCATCGAACTCGTCCCCGTCTCGCGGGTTGAGGCCGCCCTGCGCGAGTTGTTCGGATAGGGTGGGTTGTCGCTGCTCACTTTCCGAGCCTTGCTTGCGCCAAGAGGGCTTTTCCTTTCTTTCGCCTGGCTGCGAATAGCCAAAACGAGGCGGTCGTTGTGCATCAACGGCCGCCTCGTTTGTTTTGGGCGAATGGAATTATGTTGAATTACTCGACAAAAGTTGGCTTCTTTTTGCCGAGTCGGCGAAAGTCGTCGCGGAAGAAGTAAAAAAAGCGCGCGCACCATGGAAAGGTGCGCGCTTTTCGATCAGCGGATGAAGAGGAGTTCGCGATATTTGGGCAGGGTCCACATTTCGTCCTCGACGATGAGTTCGAGTTTGTCGATGTGGTAGCGGATGGCGTGCAAGAAGGGCTCGACCTCGTCGTGATAGGCCACGGAGAGGGCGCGAATGTCGGTGAGACGATTCACTTCCTTGCGTTTTTCCACCATATCCTCAACGGCATTGACGATGAAATCGGTGTGGTGGTTGATTTTTTCGATGAGCGTGACGTTGTAGGCGCTGAGTTGCGCGGCTTTCTCGGCCGGGAAGGCCGACATGATCTTGCTTACATTGTCGACCAGCACGCTTTGGTACTTGGTGGCGACGGGAATGATGTGGTTCATGCACAGATCGCCGAGCACGCGGCTTTCGATCTGGATCTTTTTGTAGTAGATCTCGCGCTTGATCTCGTTGCGGGCGGCGAGTTCGTTGCGCGTCATGACGTGCATGCTTTCGAACATGCGCACGGAGGCTTCGTCGGTGTAGCGATCGTAGACCACCGGGCAGCTGGTTTCGCAGTCGAGTCCGCGGCGGGCGGCTTCGGCCTTCCACTCTTCGCTGTAGCCGTTGCCGTCGAAGTGGATGGGACGACAGGTGCGGATGTCGTCGCGCAGGGTGTTGAGGAGGGCTTCTTCGGTGCTTTGGCCTTGGGCGATGAGGGCATCGACGCGTACCTTGAAGTCGGTGAGGGCTTCGGCCACGGCGGTGTTGAGCACGATGAGGGCGCTGGCGCAGTTGGCCGACGAGCCGACGGCGCGAAACTCGAAGCGGTTGCCGGTGAAGGCGAAGGGCGAGGTGCGGTTGCGGTCGGTGTTGTCGATGAAGAGTTCGGGAATCTGCGGAATGTCGAGCTGCACGCCCTGTTTGCCCGCCATGGGAGCGAGCGGGTCGGCCGACTGTGCGACGCGGTCGAGGAGTTCGCTCACTTGTTTGCCCAGGAACGAGGAGATGATGGCGGGCGGGGCTTCGTGACCGCCGAGGCGATGGGAGTTGCCTGCGCTCATGATGCTGGCTTTCAACAGACCGTTGTGGCGATAGACGCCCATGAGCGTGGCGACGACGAAGGTGAGGAAGCGGAGGGTGTCGCTTTCGGAGCGACCGGGGGCGTGAAGTATGACACCGGTGTCGGTGCAGAGCGACCAGTTGCAGTGTTTGCCGCTACCGTTGATGCCGGCGAAGGGTTTCTCGTGGAGCAGGCAGCGGAAGCCGTGCTTGCGCGCCACTTTGCGCATGAGCGAGACGAGCAACATGTTGTGATCGACCGCCAAGTTGCACTCTTCGTAGATGGGGGCGAGCTCAAACTGGTTGGGGGCCACTTCGTTGTGGCGCGTTTTGCAGGGAATGCCGAGACGGAGGGCTTGTATTTCGAGATCGCGCATGAATTCGGCCACGCGCTCGGGGATGGCGCCGAAATAGTGGTCTTCCATCTGCTGATTCTTGGCGCTGTCGTGCCCCATGAGGGTGCGTCCGGTGAGCAAGAGGTCGGGGCGCGCGGCGTAGAGGCCTTCGTCGACGAGGAAGTACTCTTGTTCCCAACCGAGGTTGGTGTGTACGCGCACGGGTTGGTCGTAGAAGTAGGTACAAACGGCTTCGGCGGCGCGGTTCACTGCGGCGATCGACTTTTTGAGCGGGGCTTTGTAGTCGAGAGCTTCGCCGGTGTAGCTGATGAAGACGGTGGGAATCATCAGCGTGTCGTCGATGATGAAGACGGGGATGGCGGGATCCCACGCAGAGTAGCCGCGGGCTTCGAAGGTGGAGCGGATGCCGCCGTTGGGGAACGAGGAAGCGTCGGGCTCTTGCTGCACAAGGAGTTTGCCGGCGAAGTCTTCGATCATGCCACCCTTACCGTCGTGCTCGACGAAGGCGTCGTGTTTCTCGGCCGTGCCCTCGGTGAGGGGTTGAAACCAGTGGGTATAATGCGTGACGCCCATCTCGATGGCCCACTGCTTCATGCCTTGTGCGATGGCATTGGCGGTGTGCATATCAAGAGGGCGTCCGGTGTCGAGGGTTTCGGCGTAGCGCTGATAGACTTCGAGGGGAAGATACTTGCGCATCTTCTCTTGGTTGAAAACGTAGGTGGCGTAATACGCCGAAGGACGTTCGGCCGGTGCGGTCACGGGGACGGGGCGTTTTTTGAAAGCCTCTTCCACGACTTTGAAACGGAGTGTGCTCATGTGTTGATGCCGGGGTGTGTCGCGCAAAGTGGGCGGCACGCTTTTGGGGGTTGGGGGGAAATGAATT
>JABZKU010000019.1 GCA_015257125.1 Prevotellaceae bacterium
AGAATACATGCCTGTCACGCATGGGGTCACGGGTTCGAGTCCCGTACGCACCGCATAAAATCTCCCGCTACTCCAATGAGTATCGGGAGATTTTGTTTTCTTCCGGGCTGATTCTGATGAATAGAAGAACGTTTTGGGAAGGATTTTGTTGGAATGAGCATCACACATCGGCTACTGTCGTGAGAAAATGGCAGTAAATAATAAAGGGACAGACCTATTTCTATAGGACTGTCCCTTTTTCTTGAATATGGATGCGGAATTATTTGAAGATGTGGCGGTCAAGCTCTTTTTTGATACGCTCTTTGAGGTTCTTTTCTTTATCTTCTTCTGTTGGATTGCCGAAAAAAGTGCGTACGTGGCGAGGTATATTCATGAGCGTTTCAAGTAAAGAGTCGTTCTGAGGAGGCTCGTAGTGGTTCTTATGCATGATATGTTGAATGTTATGAGGATTTGAAGAGTCGGTAGTGGTTTGTGGCCGAGGTTTGAGAACTTGTAAAGAGAGGTTTTGATCAATTGATAAAACGATGATCCCATGCTTCGGTTTATGCCTGCTTGACGTCGAGGCACATCATATTTAGTGCGCCGGCACGTTTGAGGTCTACACCATAGAGTGCGAGGAAGCGTTCTTGTACGAGTGTTCCTCCGTTGGTAATGACGGGATTGGAGGGAGATTGAGTGACCACTTCGACGCTCATACCGGGTTCGATGAATACGCCGTTGGTGTTTTTACGCATTTTGGTGGTGACGATGAATCGTGGCATAGTAATAAAAGTTTGAAGGTGAGTCTATCGGCGCAAGGTCGATGGTTGGAAATCATAGAAAGGAGTAAGATCGCATGAAAAACTCCTGTATTAGGAGCGGATTTCTTCGCCAAATTCTGATATGACTGACGGTGCAAACATCTCAATATGTATTTTTTGAGGAAAAGGCGAGTCGAACAAGGGGCGATCATCTGTGACAAAGCTACAGCTTTATTTGCGAATATGTGGGACTTGTCTTTGCTTTTTTGAAGTTGCCGGTGATTTTGTTTTCAAAATTAGAACTTGTAAGGTGAAACCTGGCTGAATCGAGAAAAGTATTTCCAAATTTTGAACGCGCTGTGTCATTAGTCTTTGTTTTGACGTAGAATTACTCCAGAATCTTCTCGAGGCGAGTACTTTGCCGCTGATATATTCCCGGATGTCTCATTCTCGAGAAGCATTTTGCAGAAGAGGTGTGAGCACTTTTCATCGGAAGGGTTTTTCAAAGGGATGGTTTCAGGTGCGCGGAAGCCAGTTGCGTTACGGATGCAGTGTGATGGTAGCCGCATGTGGGGGAAAGAAAATAGATAATCGGGACATCGGAAGGTGGATGAGGTGAGCTTTGCTCTCCTCTTGAAAGGTGTCGTGTGGCTGAAGCGGCATTGGTTGCAAAAAAAGAGGATTGATCTTAAGAGAAAATGGGGGCAGTTGCGCGCATTGTGCATAGAGAAGATGAAAGGGTGCGCGACTATTTCGGAAAACAAGGGAACTTTTCGCCAAAAGTTGGGGTGTTTTGTCGAAAAGTTCTCTTGTTTTGCGGAGAAGGTGGGCAGTTGCTTTTACGAAGGCGAGAAGAAAGGGGCGAAAGGTGAGGTGCGCGGGACGAGATGCGACGAGAGTGAGCACGGATAAGGGAGATGAAGAGCGAAAAAAGAGGAGTAAGTCGTGAGAATGCTCCTTGTCGGGGAAATCTGTGGCGCAAAGGTGCGGAGATAACGAAAAAATAGTACTATCTTTGCAGCACAAAACCATTCCCCCCAACCAACACAGATGGAACAGCTCAAGCACGAATGCGGAGTCGCCATGGTGCGACTACTCAAACCGCTGAGTCATTACAAAGCACGCTACGGCACCTGGGCGTACGGGCTGAACAAACTCTATCTCATGATGGAGAAACAGCACAACCGCGGCCAAGAAGCGGCCGGTTTGGCGGCGCTGAAGCTCAATGCTAACCCCGGTGAGGAATTTATGTTTCGCGAGCGTGCCATGGGCAACACCGCGATTCAACAAATCTTTGCCGCGGTGCACGAAAAGTTTGCCAATTATTCTTCGTCAGAACTTGCCGATGCTGATTTTGCCGGCAAGAATATTCCCTTTGCTGGGGAAATCTATATGGGCCACCTCCGGTATGCTACGACCGGCAAGCGTGGCCTTTCGTATGTCCACCCGTTTTTGCGCAGAGACAACTGGCGCGCCAAAAATCTTTGCATTTGCGCGAACTTCAACATGACGAATGTGCAAGAGATTTTCGACCATATTGCCGTCAAAGGGCAGCACCCGCGCATGCTGAGCGACACTTATCTCTTGCTCGAACAGTTGGGCCACCGCCTGAACCGCGAGTCGGAACGCTGCTTCGCGGCAGCTGAGGCGATGGGGCTGTCGGATCGCGACATTACGAACTATATTGAGCAGCATATCGACGTGGCCAACGTGCTCCGCGAGTCGGCTCCCGTGTGGGACGGCGGTTATGTGGTGTGCGGCATCACGGGTAGCGGCGAAACCTTCGTGTTGCGCGATCCGTGGGGCATTCGTCCGGCGTTTTGGTACAAGAACGACGAGGTTTTTGCCTTGGCCAGCGAGCGCCCTGTGTTGCAAACCACCTTCGATCTCGAAGTGGACGAAATTGTGGAGCTCCAACCCGGGCAAGCCCTCATCACAAGCCGAAACGGTGAATTGCGTGTGGAACAAATCCTTGAGCCGAAGACGTTGTCGGCCTGCTCGTTCGAGCGCGTGTACTTCAGTCGCGGATCGGATCGTGACATTTACCACGAACGCAAGGAGATGGGGCGCCGCCTTGTGCCGGACATCCTCAAAGCCATCAATTACGAGGTGGAAAACACGGTGTTCTCTTATATCCCCAATACAGCTGAGTCGGCTTACTATGGTATGATTCAGGGATTTGAAGAATATCTCAACGAACAGAAGACGCGCGAGATCACTGCGCTGCTTGCTGAATCAGCGAACGGGGAGGAAAGCGCCACACAAGCCAAGATCGGACAAATCTTGTCGCGCCGTATTCGTGCGGAAAAAGTGGCGTGGAAAGACATCAAGATGCGTACATTCATCGCGGAAGGCAATTCGCGCAACGATTTGGCGGCGCACGTCTACGACATCACTTACGGTAGCATCCGCCCCGGGGAGGACAATCTGGTGGTGATCGATGACAGTATTGTGCGTGGCACCACGTTGCGCGAGAGCATCATTCGCATTCTCGATCGTTTGCACCCCAAGCGCATTGTGATTGTGAGCAGTTCGCCGCAAGTTCGCTACCCCGACTATTACGGCATCGACATGGCCAACATGGACGAGTTCATTGCTTTCAAGGCGGCCGTGGCCTTGCACGAGGAACGTGGCACGCAGCATGTGCTGCGCGACATCTACAACCGCTGCAAGGCGCAGGCGCATCTGCCGAAAGAAGAGATTCGCAACTATGTGTGCGAACTCTACGAGCCGTTCAGCGTGGAGGAAATCAACGCCAAGATGATCGAACTATTGCGTCCCACGGAGGTGAAGACGGAAATCCACCTCGTGTATCTCAGCCTCGAAGGTTTGCACAAGGCTTGCCCCACAAGTCCCGGCGACTGGTACTTCAGTGGACGCTACCCCACCCCCGGTGGTAACAAGTGTGTGAACGATGCGTTCATTCGCTACATGGAACAGGCGTAAAGCGCTCGCTATTCTCTTTCAAACATCTCGACAACCTATTATACCCCCAAAATATAGACATGCGCAAAGTCACCCTTTTGCTCAGCGACGGTACTCGCTTTCACGGAGAGAGCTTCGGCTACGAAGCTCCCGTGGCCGGTGAGGTTGTTTTCAACACGGCCATGACGGGCTATCCCGAGAGCCTCACCGATCCTTCCTATGCCGGACAACTTATGGTGCTCACTTACCCGCTGGTGGGCAACTATGGTGTGCCACCCTTCACGTTTGAAGAAAACGGGCTGGCCACTTTTATGGAAAGCGACCGCATCCACGCGCGGGCGATCATTATCAGCGACTACAGCACGAACTATTCGCATTGGAATGCGAAAGAAAGTTTGGCTGAATGGCTGCAACGCGAAAAAGTGCCCGGCATAACGGGCATCGATACGCGTGAACTCACCAAAGTGCTCCGTGAACACGGGGTGATGATGGGAAAAATCCTTTTCGACGACGAGACGGAGAACGTGCCCGACGCTCAATATGAGGGCGTTAACTTCGTTGCGGAAGTAAGTTGCAAGGAAGTCGTGCGTTATGCGCCGACTAACGGCGACGCCTCGGCTCCTAAAGTGGTTTTGGTGGATTGTGGTGTGAAACACAACATCATTCGCTGCCTGATCAACCGCGGTGTGGAAGTGATTCGCGTGCCCTGGGACTATAACTTCAATGAATTGGAGTTCGACGGCCTGTTTTTGGCCAACGGCCCCGGCGATCCCGACACCTGCGTGAAGACTGTTGAACACATTCGCGCTTTTCTCGCCAATCCGAAGGTGCGTCCCTGCATGGGCATCTGCATGGGCAACCAGTTGCTCTCGAAAGCTGCAGGCGCATCGATCTACAAATTGAAGTATGGTCACCGTTCGCACAACCAACCTGTGCGTATGGTGGGCACCAACCGCTGTTTCATCACTTCGCAAAACCACGGTTATGCCGTGAAGAGCGAAACGTTGGGCGCCGATTGGGAACCCTATTTCGTGAACATGAACGACGGTTCGAACGAAGGGGTGCGTCACAAGACGAATCCGTGGTTCTCTGCGCAATTCCACCCCGAGGCCTGCAGCGGTCCGGTAGATACTGAATTCCTTTTCGATGATTTCGTCAACCTCCTCAAATAATCCGAAGCATGATTGATCAAAATATTAAGAAAGTCCTGTTGCTCGGTTCGGGCGCTCTGAAGATCGGCGAAGCCGGTGAGTTTGATTATTCCGGTAGCCAAGCGCTGAAAGCACTCAAGGAGGAAGGCATCGAAACAGTGCTCATCAATCCGAACATTGCCACGGTGCAAACGTCGGAAGGCGTGGCCGACCGTATTTATTTCCTGCCCGTCACTCCTTATTTCATCGAGCGCGTGATAGAAAAAGAACGCCCGCAAGGTATTATGCTGGCGTTCGGTGGACAAACGGCGTTGAACTGCGGCGTTGAACTCTATCGCAGCGGCGTATTGGAGAAGTATAATCTCCAAGTGCTCGGAACGCCCGTGCAAGCCATCATGGACACGGAAGACCGCGAGCTGTTTGTCAAGAAACTGGACGAGATCGACGTCAAAACGATCAAGAGTGAGGCCGTGGAAACGCTGGAAGACGCGCGCCGCGCCGCAAAAACGCTGGGCTATCCTGTGATTATCCGCGCGGCCTACGCGCTCGGCGGACTCGGTTCGGGCTTTTGCGACAACGAAGCCGAACTCGACAAACTGGCCGAGAAGGCTTTCTCGTTCTCTCCGCAAGTCTTGGTCGAAAAGAGCTTGAAAGGCTGGAAAGAAGTGGAGTATGAAGTGGTGCGCGACCGCTTCGACAACTGCATCACGGTCTGCAACATGGAAAACTTCGACCCGCTCGGTATCCACACGGGCGAATCGATTGTGATTGCCCCGTCGCAGACTTTGACCAACAGCGAATATCACAAACTCCGCGAATTGGCGATCCGCATTGTGCGCCATGTCGGCATCGTGGGTGAGTGTAATGTGCAGTATGCTTTCGACCCCGAGAGCGAAGATTACCGTGTGATTGAGGTCAATGCGCGTCTGAGCCGCAGTTCTGCACTGGCTTCGAAAGCAACGGGCTATCCTTTGGCCTTTGTGGCCGCGAAGTTGGGCCTGGGCTACGGACTTTTCGACCTGAAAAACTCAGTGACGAAAACAACTTCGGCCTTCTTCGAGCCGGCACTCGACTATGTGGTATGCAAAATCCCGCGTTGGGACTTGGGTAAGTTCCGCGGTGTGGATCGCGAACTCGGCAGTTCGATGAAATCGGTGGGTGAAGTGATGGCGATCGGCCGCACTTTCGAAGAAGTGATCCAAAAAGGCCTCCGCATGATCGGACAAGGCATGCACGGCTTCGTGGGAAATCACGAATTGTCCATCGAAGATGTCGATGCTGCCCTCAAAGCGCCCACAGACAAGCGCATTTTTGTCATCGAGAAGGCCTTTAAGAACGGATACTCGGTAGAAGATGTGCACCGCCTCACGAAAATCGACCGTTGGTTCTTGCGCAAACTCTACAATATCTATGAAACGGAGCAAGAACTGAAGTCGGCAGGCAACATCAACGTGCTTGACAATGACTTGCTCGCTCGTGCCAAGCGACAAGGGTTCACAGATTTCCAAGTGGCGCGCGCCCTTGGTATGGAAAGCGAGATGGAAGTTGAGCGCGCCCAGATGTTGGTGCGCGAACGCCGCAAGCAGGCCGGCATTGTGCCCTTTGTGAAGCAGATCGATACGCTCGCCGCCGAATATCCTGCGCAGACCAACTACCTCTACCTCACTTATAGTGCGGTGGCTCACGACTTGCGTTACGAAAACGACAAGCGTTCGGTGGTCGTCCTCGGTTCCGGTGCTTACCGCATTGGTTCTTCGGTAGAGTTCGACTGGTGTGGTGTGCAGGCACTCAACACGATTCGTAAAGAAGGTTACCGTTCGGTGATGATCAACTACAACCCCGAGACGGTTTCTACGGACTACGACATGTGCGACCGCCTGTATTTCGACGAACTCACGTACGAACGCGTGTTGGACATCCTCGATTTGGAAGCACCCTACGGCGTGGTGGTGAGCACCGGCGGTCAGATTCCGAACAACTTGGCGATGCGCCTTGACGAACAGCGCGTGCCGCTGCTCGGCACGCAGGCCAAATACATCGACAACGCCGAAGATCGCGAGAAATTCTCCGCTATGCTCGGACGCATCGGCGTGGATCAGCCCGAATGGAGCGCGCTTACGTCGATGGACGACATCAATGCGTTCATAGAGCGCGTAGGTTTCCCCGTACTTGTCCGCCCCAGTTATGTTCTCTCGGGTGCTGCCATGAATGTGTGCCACACGCAAGAGGATTTGGAGCGCTTCTTGACCATGGCGGCCAACGTCAGCAAGAAGCACCCCGTTGTGGTGTCGCAATTCCTCCAACATGCCAAAGAAGTGGAGATGGATGCCGTGGCAAAGGACGGAGAAATCATTGCCTACGCCATTTCGGAACACGTGGAATTTGCCGGCGTTCACTCCGGAGACGCCACTATTCAATTCCCGCCCCAGAAGCTTTATGTCGAAACGGCGCGTCGTATCAAGAAAATCTCGAAGCAAATTGCCCGCGAACTGAATATTTCGGGTCCGTTCAACATTCAATTCTTGGCGCGCGAGAACGATATTAAGGTGATCGAGTGTAATCTTCGCGCATCTCGTTCGTTCCCCTTCGTAAGCAAGGTGCTGAAGATCAATCTCATCGAGATGGCTACGCGCATTATGCTCGGCCTTCCGGTAGAAAAGCCCTCGAAATCACTCTTCGACCTCGACTATGTGGGTGTTAAGGCCTCGCAATTCTCATTTAACCGCTTGCAAAAAGCAGATCCCGTGCTCGGCGTCGATATGGCTTCGACCGGTGAAGTGGGATGCTTGGGAGAAAATGCAAACTCTGCCTTGTTGAAGAGTATGCTTTCGGTAGGTTTACGCATTCCTGAGAAGAATGTGCTTCTTTCTACGGGTAACGGTAAGCAGAAAGCCGAGATGCTCGAAGCGGCACGCAGATTGTCGCAGCACGGCTACAACATTTTCGCGACAGCCGGCACTTCGCGTTATCTCACCGAGAACGGCATCGAGAATCAACGTGTGCTTTGGCCGAGTGAAGTGGAGACTTTGGCAGAAGATGCCCCCGAAGCTGCATTGCCGCGCGCCCTCGACATGCTTCGCGACAAGCAGATCGATATGGTGGTCAATGTTCACAAGAATTTCTCCACCGGCGAGCTCACAAACGGCTACAAGATCCGCCGTGCGGCGATTGATTTCAACATTCCGTTGTTGACTAACGCACGTTTGGCCTCGGCGTTCATTTACGCCTTCACTACTACGCCGCTGGAAGCCTTGGAAATTAAGAGCTGGCAAGAGTTCTAATTTTCAATGCTCGCCTAGTTTCCGCTAAGCCTACTCCACCCCTTTTCTTGCTTTCTTCACAATTTGGTTTGATTGTGGATCGAAGGCATGAAAAGCGGTGGAGTTTAGTGGCACTATAAGGACAGGGCCATCCCTACTTTTGTAATTATCAATCTCTATCTTATATGTTTATTTCTTTTCTCACTGCTACTTCGACGCCGGAGCGCGTTACTGAGCAAGTCACTGAGCAAGTGCGCTTGCAAGTGGAGCAAAATGGAGTTGGAAAGCTCCAACATATCACTTCTTGGCTTTCAGAACATGCCGTAAGTTTCGGGGTTCGCGTACTTATCGCGCTCGTAATTTTCATTGTCGGTCGATTTGTGATTCGATTCATTAATAAACTCATTGCGAAATTGCTCGAACGTCGTCACATTGACGTGGGAGTACAGAGTTTTGTGAAGAGCTTGGTGAACATACTGCTCATGATTCTGCTCATCGTTGCGGTCATCAGCCAATTAGGTGTGGAGACCACGTCGTTTGCAGCCCTCTTGGCTTCAGCCGGTTTGGCGGTCGGTATGGCTCTCTCGGGTAATTTGCAGAATCTCGCCGGTGGGCTTTTGATTCTCCTCTTCCGTCCGTACAAAGTGGGGGACTATATCGAATGTCAAGGACAAGGTGGAACGGTTCGTGAGATCCAAATTTTCTATACCATCCTCGTTACGCCTGACAATAAGGTGATTTATTTGCCCAATGGCCCGTTGAGCAGCGGAGCTGTGGTGAATTACAGCCAAGAGGAGACCCGCCGTGTGGAATGGACCGTCTCTGTGGAATATGGTGAGGATTACGAGAAGGTAGAACGCACGTTGCGTGAGCTTATTGCCGCCGATCAGCGTATTCTCAAGGATCCTGAGCCAACTTTTGCCTTGTTGTCACTCGCTGCAAGCAGTGTCGACGTGGTTGTTCGCGTTTGGGTGCCGACGGCTGAGTATTGGAACGTCTATCTCGACATGAACAAGCATATCTACGCCACGTTCAACAAAGCCGGCATCGGATTCCCCTTCCCGCAAATCACAGTGCATCAGGCAGAGAAGTAATCTTATTTCGACATATCCGTCAATAAAAAGCGAGCCGCATGGGATTATGCGGCTCGTTTTTGTGTAGGTATCGCAAGGATTTGCGGACAAATGAGAAAAAGCATCCCCCTACCATCCAACGCCTGTCGTTTGCGTTCGGCTGTAGGGGGATGAACCTTATATCTAAGGACGATTCTTTGGGAGATTCAACGAGCACGCTCGTAAGTAATCTCGTAGAAATAGGGTTTAACGTCGTTGATGGCGACTTTTTGTCCCTCGTTTCCGGGCACAATCAAGCGTATTTTGGCAATCTGACTGTCCGCGGAGTGCTGACGTCCGATATTCAAGTAGCGCAACGGCAGCAACCAAGCAGAAGGTACGGCAGATCCGTAAGTAGTGTACATCAATCCGGAAACAAATACGCCGTTCAGCGTGCCGGAGTTGTTGTTTACGCTAATCAAATCGGGACGTTCGGGATGATCTAACAAGTTGGAGGTCGTAATGCTGTCGCCCGCGATGCTGAACTCCGTGAATCGGCTGATTACACTCGCTCTTTCGCCCGAAGCGATGCGCGTTCCGGTGCCTTTGCGGATGATTTGCATATAAACGCCCGTGCCGAAGAGAACATATTCGTTCTTCGAAACATCGGTTGTAGTGTCTTGTGCTAAAAACTGCGCTTCAGAGATAACTTTGATGTTCCCCGGCACGTTGAGCACGTCAAAACCGTGGATTTTGTCGCGTACCACACAACCCCGACGCAGGAAAGCTTGAATTTGCTTGTCTTCTTTCTCTCGACGTTCGGCATAGGTGTCAGTGTCGCGGCAAGCGCTGAACAAAACGAGGCTGGTAGCCACGAACAGTAAGACTTTTGTGAGCTGATGTGTCATGTTGGGGAGTTGAATGTGGAGCAAATGTACGAAAAAAATACGTGTCCTGCGCCTGCGAGCGGTCTTTTCTTGCTCGCAGGCGGGACGTTTCTCTGTTTATCGTGCGATGAATTTCTTTCCGTTGCGGAGATAAATCTGACCCGGTGCGGGTTTACTGATGCGAACACCCTGCAAATTGAACAATAATGTTGCTTCGTCAGATTTTTTCGCTTGAAGAGTCGACGTGATTAAGCCAATTTTCAGCCCATCGGGCGAAGCACCGATCAGTCCGTCGAGGTTTGAAAGGTAAGCGCGGAAAGGACGTTGCCAAGCGCTGAGGCGCATGAAATCACCGGTCGAACGTGAGAGGGCAAAAGTCTCATCTGTCGGTGCCTTATGGGGCGTTTCGTAGCCAAACAGCACGTTCTTTTCGTCCGCGATGGACGGGAAGGTGCGTTTCTCCTGCAAGGTAAGCGTAGCCCAAGTGTTGGGTTGTCCGGAAAGGATGAAGGCCGTGCCGGCAGGAATGTTGTTTGAGAGTTCGTGCAACTTCAGTCCGTTGGTTTGAGGCGTTCCGCCGTAGGCCTTTGCGTTCTTAAGTACCGCATCAACAGGCGTATAGAAGGTACTGTAGCCGAACTGGCCGATGAGAACAGGCAACTCGTTGACCTTTTCGATGACCACTGCTTCAGAAGTCGTGAATTCGCGATTGTAAAACCATCTCAGGGTATGTTTTCCCCATGAGGTTTTGAACAGCAGTTCGTCGGGTTGGTCGGCGTTGAGTGCAACTTGCAAGGCTTCGGTGAGTTGCTCCGAAGAAGAAGCATGGAGCAATGCGCGCCCTCCCGAAAGTGTGAGCAAACCCTTTCCGGTGAGTCGGAAAATTGTTTCGGGACTGGGTAAATTGGTACCGGGGATATTGCCTTCTGTTGAGGACAGTCGCGTGTCTTGGCTCTCGGTTGCGGAGGGCGCCGTGAGATATTTTCCGCTATTTAGGCGGATTCTTACGAAATCTCCGACTTTAGGTTGGTACGTATTGTCCTTGGGGCGCTGAACATAGGTGCTACCGGAGAAGGTATAGGTGTTTGTTCCCCCATCGGTAATCGGAATGACGACGCGCGTGCCTTCTTCGTTGTAAGTCGCGATCAGACGATAAGCTCGGCCATTGACAACTCTGAAATCTTGTGCTTTCATGTAGCGAAGATTTAGATTTATACTATAGTCTCGGCTCATCGTAACCGACATGAATCTTCCCACCTCTGTGAGGTCGCCCGATTCGACATCTTCCCAGTAGAATTCTATCATTCCGGAAAAATTTCTCTCGGCGGCGAAGAGATGCCCTTTGATGCTTAAGGTTTTGCCCGTTAGGTTAATGTACGGAGAGAGCTCTAACTCATCGTTTCCGTTGTAGATGCCAAAAGCCGAAAGGCGGAGAGCCGGGCGCTGCACCGGTTTCGTGACATTGATTTCAAAGAACTCGGCGCCATCGTGAGTGGTCAGAGGAATAGGGGCGCGCTTTTCGTCTGCGTACACGAGAGTGAGTCGCGCATTGTATCTTCCGGGGCGGTTTTTTTCATCGACAGTCAGTACGACGGGAACATTCTGCTCATCGAAGGCATCAAAATTCATTTGGCTGCTTTCGGCCGTTTGCAACAACTTTTTGTTCTTGTCGAGTATCTCCAATTTGAGCCGGAAGTAAGGAGAGACGCCGCTGAGGCTATGCAAGGGGATGCGCAGTACGGCGGCTTTTCCTAATTGAACCTCATTGTTTTCCAACGGTCCCGTCACGCGATAACCGGCATCGGGATAGTTTTCTTCCGTTACCTTGATCTTATTTTCCTCCACCGTGAAGGTCACGCGCGGTGAGAGACTCATTTTGACCCAGTTGCCGAGTTGGCCATTGTTTTGCGTGGCACTCATCGGCACGATGGTGTAGGTACCCGGGGTAAGTTGGCGCGTGTCCAAGTGCATGTTGAGAGGCTTCGTCCAAGTTCCGCCATTGGGCAAGTAACCGTGCACGTCGGTGAAAATCTTTTTGCTGTCGAAATCAGCATACTTGTAAAGTGCCACCTGTTGGCCGCTTTCATCCACGATCGCCATACCCACATCTCCGAAGAAGGTGTAGGAAAGGTTGGTGAAGTAGCTCATGGTTACATCGAGACCTTGCGCCAAGGGGAAGACTTTTTTCGTTTGGTCGGTCAAACGGAGGGTGCCCTCTCCGGTGAAGGACAAACGGCGGTTGTTTTCAGCCCATGCAGCGGGAATGGGTTTGTCGTTGGCGCGATTGGGGTGTGCCAGTACAGCTTCAAGTTGACGGTTGAAATTCAGTGGACGACCGCCAAATTCGCTACCCGTTTGGCCTACGGCCATAGATTGTAGGTTGTAATAGGCATTGGCTGCACCGCCCCAACCGAAGTTGATGTGCAGGAGGCCTTCGCTGTTGATGCCGTCGACCACCATGGCGTGGCCGCTAGCAGCTCCTTCTGCATTGCCGGCAATGTAGACGGGATAACCGTTCCTCAACTCTTCGTAGAACATGTTGACAAAGCCGCGTGCACCTTCGTTGAACTTTGTGGTGGCACCTACATTGTAGGAGAAATAGTCTCGGAGCGCTACACGCGCCGCGTAACTTGTGGCCGAACTTGCGCCTTGCGTATAGCGCATGTCCACCGCAGCTCCGATGTCGTGGTGCAGTTTGCCGATTGCCTCTTTTTCTTGGTCGTTGAGTGCGCCTCTATCGTAGTTGTCGCGCATGAGATTCCATGCGTAGCGTGACTGGGAGAAATCTATCTGGGCGGTATTTCCCTCATAGGTTCGATAGCTCTTCGTGCCCGTGCCTTGTTTCGGCCAGCGGTGGAAGTACATAATCTGAGCTACAGCCGTGGCCACACAGCCTGTGGGGAAGCCCCCGACATTGTGGTTATAGGGATAGCCTTGGCTCCATTTGCTTTTCAGCAGCGGTGTGACGGGAGTGTAGGTGCCGTTCGTCGAATAAGAGGAGAAATAGCGTTTGCGGTCGGCAGCCGACAACTTTTGCACCGTTTGAAAGCGTTCGCGGTAGGCTTCGAGCAAGAATTGCAAGCCTTCGGGTGCGTGGAGGGTGTCGAGCGGCGCCTCGATGCCGTGCGCCAAAACGGTGCCCATGGCTTCATTGCCGGCCACAAGGACGAAGCCATTGTTGGCAGCGTCGTTGAAGAGATAATAAGGAGCACCGGTTTGGTTAGAAAGAGTGCGACTTTTGAGCGTACGTTGCGCGGTGGCAGAGAGTCTGACGTATTGTTTGGCTATCGCAGCGGCTCTTCTGTAACTGATGTCACCCTCGCCTGCTAGAACCGGGGTGATCCCGGCGGCCACGAAGAGGGCCAACAGCGAGGTGCGTAAGGAGATGTGAGGCATAAACGGCATATAAATTTGAATATCTCGTAATAGTGGGGCTTATTTGCGCTTGTGATTCGCCACTCCGATGGACGGTGTGGCGAATCACAAGCAAAGATAGACAAAAGTAGTCAGTCTTATGAGAAAAGTAGAGACGTTTTCTCGCAAAACTGTGAGGTTTTGCGAAAAACTTGTGCGCTTTTTATTCCGTGTAGAGGAAGCGTTTGATCGAACGCTTCGGCGTTTTCTCAAACTCCTCTTCGTGGATCCGGAAGCTGACGATTTGTTCGTACGCATTGACCATGGTGTTGATCATGCGGCGGTTTTCTTCCATTTGGTGGTTGAGGGCGTTCTCGTCTAAGCCCGCTTTTTCGACTTCCTCGTAGTCGGGGTGGATGAGGGCGTGGAGTTTGTCGCCTTTCTGGATGACTACGCTCTCCATCACGTAAGGCAGTGTGTTGAGTTTGTCTTCGATCTCCTCCGGGTAGATGTTTTGTCCGCTCGAACCGAGCAACATGTTCTTGCTTCGGCCACGAATGAAGAGATTGCCCGCTTCGTCGATCACACCGAGGTCGCCGGTGTGGTACCATCCCTCGGCATCGAGTGCAGCTGCGGTGGCTTCCGGATTTTTGTAGTAGCCGAGCATCACGTTGGCGCCGCGCGTGAGAATTTCGCCCACAACGCGTTGCGGATCGGGGCTGTCAATGCGCAATTCCATGCGGGGAACCACCTTACCGCACGAACCCGGCACGAATTCTTTCCAGTCTTCGTAGGTGATGAGCGGAGCGCATTCCGTGGCGCCGTAGCCCACAGTATAGTTGAAGTTGATTTTTTGTAAGAACTGCTCTACTTCTTTGTTGAGTGCCGCACCGCCGATTACAACTTCATAGAATTCGCCACCGAACACCGCTTGAATCTGTTCACGCACTTTGTGCAAAATCTTATCGCTGAGGACGGGAACGCGCAGCATGAGCTTCATCGAGTGAGTGGCCAGCTTGGGCATCACGTTCTTCTTGATGATCTTCTCGATGATGAGCGGAACACTAATCACCACGGCGGGTTTCACCTCGCTGAAGGCCTGAACGATGACTTTCGGGCTGGGCAAACGAGTGAGGTAGTGCACGTGGATACCTTGGATGAACTCAAAGATGAACTCAAAGGCCATGCCATACATGTGTGCCATGGGAAGCATCGAGATGATACGCGAGCCGGTCGGTGCCTTGTCTCCCAGTCTTTCTTGGGCAAACTTGCAGTTGCTCCACAAAGCGCGGAAAGGCAGCAATACACCTTTGGAGTTGGAGGTGGTTCCGCTGGTGTAATTGATCATCGCAAGGGCTTCGCCGTCGGGGGCGGGGCGATAGTTAATGTGCTCGGGGCGGAAAAATTTGGGATAGCGCTTGCCATAAAATTCGTTCAAGCGCTCGCGGGCTTCGGTGAGCGCCTCTTTTCGGCTCACCAACAGCATAAAGTCGGGGATATGAATGATGCCTTCGAGTTGAGGCATGGCCTCTGCATCGAGCGTAGGCCACACCATGTCGCCGGCAAAGAGGAGTCGCGCGTCAGAGTGGTTGACGATATTGTGAACCTGCTCGGCTTTGAACTCGTGGAGGATGGGGACCACGATGGCACCATAGGTCATTGTGGCCAAAAAGGAGACAGCCCAGTGTGCACTGTTGCGTCCGCAGATGGCAATCTTGTCTCCCGGCTGAATCCCGGCCGTTTCAAACAGAATGTGAAGCTTCTCAATTTTGCGAGCCACATCCTTGTATTGGAGGGTCACGCCCTTATAGTCGGTGAGGGCATTGAGATCCCAATGATCAATGATGCTCTTTTGAATCAGACCGACAAAGTCTTCGTAATGGTATTCCATGAAGAATGATAGAGGTTGGCGGCAAGTGGCGAATAAGCGTTGATCCGTGGCGAATAAATATCGCTTGGCTGAATCGCTACCTGCTCAAATTCTTTAGATGTGTGCAAAAGTAATACATTTTCTTGATGTGCTGGGAGAATGCACCGCGAAACTTGCTCAACCAATGGGATTTTTGTGTAATTTTGCGCTCGAACGGAGGCCTAATTGCCCCTAAACATCATTTTCATTGATCGGTTTCTTGCCCAACTTTTGGTGGCTTGCAGGCCAAAGGATTGTACCCTTATGAAACAAATTCTTCGCACGCGGTGGATTGTAGCCGCAGCCCTGGTGGGCGTTCTCCTACTTGTGGCACTCTATTCCCTTTTTGGCAGCCTAAACGGGAGCAGCGAGCGCATTGTTTACATTGACAGTGACGACACGGTCGATTCTGTTTATAACAAAGTGTGCAGTGAAAGTCATTTCCCGGCTAACTCCACTTTTAATTTGCTGACTTCGGTTTTCGACTATGGGAAGCATATCCGCCCCGGTCGTTACGATGTGGGTTCCGGCACAGGCGTTTTGAGCGTATTTCGCAATTTGCGCAACGGAAACCAAACGCCTACCCGACTCACGATTCCCGTTTTGCGCACAACACGCGATTTGGCCGATCTCTTGGGACGCGAATTGCACGCGCCGGCCGATTCTTTTTATGCCGCGTTGACCAATCCCGAATTGTTGTCGCTCTACGGCAAGACGCCCGAAACGGCAGTTTGCCTCTTTCTGCCCAACACCTACGAGGTGTATTGGACGCTTTCGCCCGCGGCACTGCTGGCTCGAATGAATAAAGAAAGCAAAGCGTTTTGGACGCCCGAGCGTTTGGCCAAAGCGCAAGCTGACAGTCTCACGCCCGACCAAGTAATCACGGTAGCCTCCATTGTGGAACAAGAAACGGCCTACAATCCCGAAAAACCGATGGTGGCGGCGATGTATCTCAACCGTTTGCACAAAAAAATGCCGTTGCAGGCCGATCCCACGGTCAAGTTTGCCCTCGGAAATTTCGGTTTGCGTCGCATCTTGCATGAGCATCTCAAGGTGGAGAGCCCATACAACACTTATAAGCAGGCCGGTTTGCCCCCGGGTCCCATTTGCATCCCGTCGTTGTCGAGTATCAATGCGGTGCTTGACCACGCTCACCACGATTATCTCTACATGTGTGCGAAAGAAGATTTCTCCGGTAGCCACAATTTTGCCGTGACTTACGGCGAACACTTGAAAAATGCCGCTAAATATGCGCAGGCTCTGAACGCGCGCGGCATTAAATAACTGAATGTTTTACACCCTTTTTCGATAGATGTCGGCGCAAGGACGTAAATGATAGAAGATTTACTTCCTTCGCGCGGCTTTATCGAAAAACATACTCCCTTTTTCAACGATTCTCCCTATGCGCCGAATCTTTCTTTTGGGCTTGACAGCTGTTGCAGCCTTCGGGACGCTACAAGCTCAAACTGCACGCCGCGGACATCGCGGCGTGACGCATGCAACGGTCGATTCTACGACACTCATTGCTAACAATTATGCACACCGACTCGATAGTTTGTCGCAAGCTGCTCGCACTGCTGATAATGACAGCGACGATGTGCTCGAAAATCCTTATTACTTCCCGCTTTTTGCCGGAAACACGCTCTATGATGCGCAACTGCGCGATGCGTTGGGACGTCTTTCGACGGAAAAGAATGGCGTGCCGAGTGCTGTTTCGAGTGCGCTGCTGGACATCTACACGCAACGTCCTGATTTGGTGACGCGCGTGCTGCCGGTTGCCGATCCGTCGAAAACGAATCAGTCGAATGCCAAGGCCACAGCCTCGCAAGTTGAACTGTCGGCGCCGAAACCTGCACCCGTGGCTCCCGCTGCGCGTCCGTGGATGGACGATGCTGCACTCAATATTCAAGTGGAGCGTCCGAACTTTTGGACTTTCAAAGGCAATTTCTCGTTGCAGTTCATGCAATATTACGTGAGCGACAACTGGTACAAGGGAGGTGAAGACCACAATTCGCTCTTGGCGATGCTCAATGCCGAAGCCAATTACGACAACAAGGAGAAGCTGACTTTCTCCAATAAGTTGGAAATGCGCTTGGGCTTCCAGTCTTCGCAGTCGGATACGCAACATGAGTATAAAACCAACGCCGACCAAATCCGTTTGACCAACAAGTTGGGACTTCAAGCAGCGAAGCGCTGGTACTACACGGTGATGTTGCAGTCATGGACACAATTCTATCCCGGTTATCAAGCCAACGATCCCAAAGTGTATTCCGACTTCATGTCGCCTTTTGAGTCGGTGCTTTCGGTCGGTATGGACTACAAGTACAAGAAGGGCAGTTTTGAACTTTCGGCTACCCTCTCTCCGATCGCTGCCGACTACAAGTATGTCGATCGTCTTGCACTTGCCGGACGTAATGGTATTGATGCCGGAAAACATTCGCGTTTGAATCTCGGTTCGACGGTGACGGTCAACAGCCGTTGGGAACTGGCGAAAGGCTTGTTGTGGACTACGCGTTTCTACGCCTTCACAAGTTACTCACGCGTTCAGGCGGAGTGGGAAAACACGTTCGCGCTCAAAGTGAACAAGTACCTCTCTACGAAAATCTTCCTCTATCCTCGTTTTGACGACGGTGTGAAGCGCAAGCAAGGACAGAGCTATTTCCAATTCAACGAATACCTTTCGGTGGGATTGGACTTGGGTTTCTAAAGAATACTCGACACAGCCCTACTCCACAAGGTAAAACAAAGCGGAGCAAACACTCTTTGAAGTGTTTGCTCCGCTTTGTTGTGTGGCATGGGGCACGGCACAGATTGGTACCTCATGATATTTACAGAAAGTCGCTTTATTTGTGGGCTTTATTCTTGTTTTTGGCGTCTCCAAGCTCAACGGTGAAAGAGCGGTTGAGGCCACTTTGCGTTTTTGCGCGAATCCAAAGCACGCGATCGCTGCTTCTGTTGGCGGCTTTGACGGCTTCTTCGAAATCTTGCACAGACGACATCACAAGATCGTTCACTTGCATGATGATGATGCCCTTGGTGATGCCGGCATCTTGGAGTTTTCCGGCTTTGATGCTGCTGACCAAAAGACCATTGCGCAGACCCAATTCGCGCTTCTCGTCGTCGGTCAGTACGCGCAAGGCGGCTCCCATCGATTCGGTGTCGACTGTTTCAAGATTGCCGGTGGTACCTTGCTCGTTGCGCAGCGTGAGGGTTGTGGTGTATTCCTTTTTCTTGCGGAGATAGGTCACTTTCACTTTGTCGCCGGGACGATGCATGGCAACGATCTCTTGCAACTGGCCGAACTTGTCGATTTTCTGGCCATCGATGGCCGTCACGACGTCGCCTTTCTGCAAACCGGCAGCATCGGCTGCGCCGTCTGCGGTGACTTCTGCGACATAGAAGCCGGAGAGTGTGCCGAGGTCGGTTTCTTTGCCCTTGTCTTTCTGTTCGTCGATGTAGTTAGACACCGAAGTTCCGCGGATGCCCAGCAACGCGCGCTGCACTACGCCAAATTCACGGAGGTCTTTCACTACCTTGTTCATAATGGTGGTCGGGATGGCAAAGCCGTATCCGCTGTAAGAACGCGTTTCGGAGTAGATCATTGAGTTGATGCCGACCAATTCGCCCGCAGCATTGACGAGTGCACCGCCGGAGTTACCGGGATTGATGGCGGCATCAGTTTGAATGAAGCTTTCTACCGGATTGGCCGATTGCATGGAACGGGCTTTCGCGCTGACGATGCCGGCCGTAACGGTGGAGGTGAAACCATAAGGGTTGCCGATGGCGAGCACCCATTCGCCAATTTTCAGTTTCTCACTGCTACCTACGGTGATAGGTTGCAGGTTTTTGGCTTCGATCTTGATGAGCGCGAGATCGGTGTCCTTGTCTTGACCGATGATACGGCCTTTGAATTCGCGATTGTCGTTGAGTTTCACCAAAATCTCGTCAGCATCTTTCACAACGTGGTTGTTGGTGACGATATAGCCGTCGGCAGTGAGGATCACTCCCGAGCCGGCTCCGCTACGTTTGGGCGTTTGACGCGGTTGTTGCTGGCGCGGTGTGCTTTGGCCGAAGAAATCTCCGAAAAAGTCTTCGAAGGGATTGAAGTATTGCACGTTCTCTTTGGGAGCTGAGGCGGAAACCTTTATGTAGACGACAGAGTTGAGTGCTTTGTCGGCGGCAACCGTCAAATCGATGGGTTGCGACACAGAACCGCTCTGTGCGGGAGAGGAAATAGGAGTGGGAGATTTGGGGCTTTCCATTGCCATTGCTTTCGGTGCTGTGCAAATTGCTGTGGAAAGAAGGAAAGCAGAAATGATTTTCATGTCCATATGTATAGTTTTATTGGTTTGTTCTGAGGCAAAAGTAAGTTTTTGGGGATAAAAGTGCAAGTCTTTGAAGAAGAACGCACTGGGGGTTTAAGTTAGATTTTACACTTTTCTCGTGTGAATTGTGCGAATCGGCAAGTACTTAGGACTTTTTTGAAGCAAAATGCGCCCACTTATTCTTCCCACATGAGGTCGGACATCACATCGTCGGAAACAAAGATGCCGGAAGCGGTGAGTCGTAGTCGATCTTGCGCATCGAGTTGCAAACGTCCGCCGTCAATGTGCGGTTGTGCTAGGCGAAGCAGCGTGGGGCGGTGTGATTCCGGCACTTCTTGCAGGGAAAGGCCATCAACGGTACGCAGTCGAGTGCAGATCAACTCGTTGTAGCATTCGTTGTCCGTGAGGGTTTCGATGTTATGCGGGACATCGGCAAAGGAACTTGCTCTACCGGCCTCCATATATCGGCGCAGGCTGTATTCGTTCACACGTCTTTGGCGGTGTCCGTCGTAGGAATGGGCGCCAGGGCCTAAGCCAAGATACGGAATGCCTTGCCAATAGGAGGAGTTGTGGCGCGATCGGTAGCCGGGACGTGCGTAGTTTGAGATTTCATATTGCTCAAATCCAGCAGCTTTTGCGTGTTGTGTGAGAGATTGGAACATGGCCAACGACGTTTCGTCGTCACATTCTTGCACGATGCCGCGCTGCCGTGCATAATATAATGGAGTGCCTTCTTCGTACATGAGCGAATAGGCCGAAAGATGAGCGATGGGGAGTTGAAAAGCTTGCTCCAATTCCCATTTCCAGTCAGAAAGTTGCTGTCCCGGTAGGCCAAAAATAAGGTCGATGCTGATATTTTTGATTCCGGCGTCTTGTAATATCGTAATGGCCTCTAGTGCTTGTTGGGCGGTGTGGCGGCGTTTGAGAAATAGCAAACGCTGTTCGTCGAAACTTTGCACACCGAGGCTGATGCGGTTCACACCGAGTTGCAGCAAGTGGTGGACTTTTTCCGGTGTGATGTCGTCGGGATTGGCTTCGAAGGTGATTTCCGCGTCGGGATCGAAGGAACAATGGCGATGCAATGCCGAAAAAATGATTTCCATCTCCTCGTCGTCGAGTTGAGAAGGCGTTCCTCCACCGAAATAAAGCGTGGAAACGGGTGAACCGTCGTATCGAAAAGCCAATTCTTGGCAGAGGGTGTGTACAAAAGCATCGCGTTCCCTTTTGCCGTGGACGGTGCTGTAGAAACTACAGTAGATGCATCGTTTTTCGCAAAAGGGAACGTGAATGTAAATGCCTGTGGAATGTGGTGATTTTAGTCTATCCATGATTCAGGAAGCGGCCGGCAGTTGTAGCAAGAAGCCATGATTTCTCCGTAGGCTCCCGCAGATTTGAACGCAATCAAGTCGCCGCGTTGGGGACTGGGCAGGTTATAGTCGGAAAGAAAGACGTCGCTGCTTTCGCATATCGGACCAACAATGTCGAAGCGGGCGGTGGGAGCTTCGGGGTGCGACAGATTGCGCGCTTCATGGGTGCTTCCGTAGAGAGCCGGGCGCATTAAATCTGTCATACCGGCATCGACGATGACAAAGTCCTTTTCGTGTCCGTGTTTTACGTAGAGCACGCGGCAGATAAGGGAGCCACATTGTGCCACCACCGCACGGCCGAGTTCGAAGTGCACCTGTTGTTCCGGACGCAGCACGAGTTTTTCTTTGAAAACGCGGAAATAACCGGAAAAATCTGGGATGGGTTCTTCTTCAGGCTCTGCATAGTTGACGCCCAATCCCCCACCTACGTTGATCCATTCGGTGCGAATGCCTTCTGCATCGAGCACGTTTTGCAGTTCGTTCACGCGTTGCACCAAATTCTCGAAGGGTTCGAGTTCGGTGATCTGACTGCCGATGTGAAAGTGGAGTCCCACGTATTTCACTGCGGGCAACTCTTGGGCACGACGTATGGCCGGGAGCATGTCTTCCATGGCCAAACCAAACTTATTTTCATTGAGTCCGGTTGTAATCTTCGCATGGGTGTGTGCATCTACGTTGGGGTTGATGCGAAAAGCCACGTTGGCGACTTTGCCTTGGGCGGCTGCGAGTTCATTGATCACTTCCAATTCCGGAAGACTCTCGACATTGAAACAACTAATGCCTAAACGCAGTGCAGTGTTGATTTCTTGATCAGATTTTCCCACACCGGCAAACACAATGTCCGCCGGAGCGAAACCACAATCGGCAGCACGCTCAACTTCTCCCCCGCTTACGCAGTCTGCGCCGAGGCCGGCAGCTGCGATGAGGCGCAGAATACCAGGAGTGGCGCAAGCTTTCACGGCATAGTGCACATGAAAGTGCGGCGCATCGGCGATGGCATCGCGAATGGCTGCGAGTGTTTGCTGAAGAAGTTGTGTATCGTAGGTGTAAAAGGGAGTGCGGCGTTCTGAAAAGCGCTTCAAGTCCATGATGAGGTGCATTAAGATGAAAAGGTCGGCGCACCGAAAATCGATGCGCCGTAAGGAGATCTGATTCTTACTTGAAGAGTCGTTGTTGCAAAGCCTGAAGTGCAGCTTGTTTGTCGTCCATGCTCACCAAGAAAGAGATGTTGTGATCCGAACCGCCGTAGCTAATCATGCGAACGGGGATCTCTTTCAGTGCCATGGTGGCCTCGCTTTCGAAACCTTCGTTGCTCCATCGCAGATCGCCCACTACGCAGATGATGCACATGTTCTCATCAACGACCACCGTGCCCACTTCTTTGAGTTCATCGACGATTGCTGCGAGCCGACTTGTGTTGTCAATGCTGAGAGATACGCCCACTTCGCTCGTGGTGATCATATCAATCGGGGTGTGGTACTTGTCGAATACGTTGAAAACCTTGCACATGAATCCACAAGCCAACAACATGCGCGAGCTTACGATCTTAATTGCTGTGATATTGTCCTTGGCTGCAACGGCTTTAATGCGTCCGGCCTCTACTTCGTTGTTGATCAGTGTGCCGGGTGCAGAAGGATCGAGTGTATTCTTCAGACGAACGGGCACTCCGGCGTAGCGTGCAGGCTGAACACAGGTGGGGTGCAAGATTTTTGCACCGAAATAGGCCAATTCTGCAGCTTCTTCAAAATTGAGTTGGCGCACAGGGGTCGTACCTTCCACGAAGCGGGGGTCATTGTTGTGCATGCCGTCGATGTCGGTCCAAATCTGGATTTCATCGGCGCGCACGGCTGCGCCAATCAGCGAGGCCGTATAGTCAGAACCACCGCGTTGGAGGTTGGAAACGTCGCCTTCGGCGTCGCGACAAATGAAGCCTTGGGTGATATAGATGTCATATCCGGGATGTTCGCGCAGCAATTCGTCGAGATGTTCGCGGATGAAAGCCGTATCGGGTTCGCCGTTTCGATCCAAACGCATGTAATCTAAGGCCGGAAGAAGCACGGCTTTCACACCTTGCTCTTTGAGATACTCCGTAACCATGTTCGTACTCATGATCTCGCCTTTGGAAAGAATCTCTTTTTCCACCACTTCGTCAAAATCGCGCGTGCGATAGTCGTGGAGTTCGAGGAAGATTTCGTCGAGCAAGTGGCGCACACGATCTTGGGTGTCGCTCTTATCAAAGAGTTCCGGCAGGTGACGGCGGTAAGTGTTGTGCAGAAGGTTGATCACATTGCTTGCACCTTCGGGATTGGCTTTGCTGAAATAGTCGGCAATCTCCACCAAACTGTTGGTGGTGCCACTCATTGCAGAAAGAACTACGATTTTAGGTTCGCCGTCTTCCGTAATCAGTCGGCATACCTCCTTCATTCGTTCGGGTGAACCCACCGAAGTGCCACCAAACTTGTAGATTTTCATGCTCATTGTTGGGTTAAAGGGTCAATAGAGTTGTTGTTGAGGATCGAGTACCGGGGGCACGACAGCCTGACGAGCCGTGTATTCTGCTGAAACATCCTGTAGTCGGCTGTTGGCGCACTGTATTACTTTGCCCGGATAGCGCGAAAGGAAACTTTGGTTGTGTGTAACCATGACAACTGCCGTACCTGCGGCGTTGAGCTTGCGGAGCAATTCCATAATCTGCGTACCGGTCTCTTGGTCTAAGTTACCTGTCGGCTCATCGGCCAAGATGAGTTTCGGATGGTTGAGCAGTGCCCGCGCAATACCGATGCGTTGGCGTTCGCCTCCCGACAGTTCGTGGGGATAGCGTCGACGTTTGTCAGCCATGCCCACTTGCTCCAGCACTTCGACGATGCGATTGCGACGAGCCTTGGCGTCTTTCCACTCTGTGGCGCGAAGGACGAAATCTAAATTGTACTCCACGTTTTTGTGGGCGAGGAAAAGGCTTTCTTGAAACACGATTCCCAGCTGTCGGCGCAGGGCTTGCACCGCTTTTGCACCGGCTTTTTTGAGATCACAGTCCAAAACGTTGAGGCGTTCGCCCTTACTTTCCAATTCGCCGTAAAGCATTTTGAGCAGAGAGCTTTTGCCGCTGCCCACGCGTCCGATGACGTAAACGAAATCTGACTCGTTTACGGCAAGATGCACGTTCTCTAATATCGCACGTCCGTCGATGAATACTTTTGCGTTGTGAAGGTCAATGAGCATGCCTGAAGTCTATGATGATGCGAGAGGTGATCGACCGCAAAGAGGACTTCCTCTTGTTTGGATCGTTGCCGGAAAGGCGTAAAAATAAGGGTCGATCTGCTGACAATTGCTGCAAAAATAGCCATTATCTCTGACATATCGACGTGTAAAGGCCTTTTGTTTTGCGAATTAACGCACGAAAGTGGGGCTTTGCGTTGCCCTTGCTTAATGAGTGACTGTCTTGTTCGCGATTATTCAAGGTGAGAGGTGTGTTTCAACCAATCGGCCACGACAAACGAACTACCTCCGACAAAGATAGTGTCGTTTTCTTGTGCACTGCTTTGGGCTGCTTGCACAGCGGAGGGAACATCGGGATAAACAGTACCCACTAACCCTGCTTGAGCTGCCGCTTTTTGGAGTTCACCTGCGGGTAACGCACGTTTGATGTCGGCATTTGTGAAATAGTAGGTTCCTTCTTTGGGAAGTAGGTATAGTATTTCTGTTAAATCTTTGTCGGAGCAAACCCCAATAACGAGATGGAGAGGTGATTCGAGCGAACGAAGTTGTGGAGTTAGGCTGTTCCACGCATCAGCATTGTGTCCTGTGTCTAAAATCATTCGAGGGTGCTGCCCCACTTCTTGCCATCTTCCGCATAGGCCCGTCAATTCAACTACATGCCCAAAGGCTTCTCGTACGCTTTTACGAGTCACTTTCTGAAAAACGTCTTTCGGTAAATGTGCGATGGCAGAAAGGATTGTGCGTGTATTGTGAATTTGGTAGTTGCCCGCGAGTTGTCCCTCTATTTTGCCCCAATCCGCAGTAGTATAGTGGAGTTTGCCGTCCACATTTTGGGCAGTCACTACCCTGCTCTCCTCTTCCGACCAATAGAGGGGAGCTTTTGCCTCATCGGCGAACGCTTGAAATACGCGGCGCGTTTCCGACGTGGTTTGTCCCACGACTACGGGAACGCCGGGTTTGATGATACCGGCTTTCTCCGTGGCAATTTTTTCGAGGGTGTCTCCTAAGAATTGTGTATGATCGAGAGAGATATTGGTGATGACACACAATTCAGGAACAATGAGGTTGGTGCAGTCCAAACGCCCCCCCAACCCGACTTCAATCACCGCGAAGTCCACCTTTTCCTCGGCAAAGTAGAGGAAAGCGAGGGCGGTGGTGAGTTCAAAGAAGGAAGGGGCGAGCGGTTCAAAGAAGGAGCGTTCGCGTTCCACGAAGTCTATGACGCGCTCTTTGGGAATGGGTTTCCCGTTGACGCGGATGCGTTCGCGAAAATCGACTAAATGCGGTGATGTATAGAGCCCTACGCGGTAACCCAGGGCTTGAAGTAAAGCCGCCAACGTGTGTGAAGTAGAGCCCTTCCCGTTGGTACCGGCCACATGGACACTGCGAAACGAGCGGTGCGGATGTCCAAAATGCGCATCGAGCGCATGTGAGGTGGAAAGCCCGGCTTTATAGGCACCTGCCCCGATGTTTTGAAACATCGGGGCAGCGTTATAGAGATAATTGAGCGTGTCAGTATAGTTCATTGTCAGCTGAAGTAAGCACGGAACGACTGGAAAATCTTATCCTTAATGCTCTTGTTGGGTTGCAGGTTGTCGCTGTTCTTCATTGCTTCGAAGGCTTTCTTTTCGTCGGCCGAGAGCGTTTCGGGAACATAGACACTCACATTGATCACGATGTCGCCGCGTCCGTAGCCGTAACCTTGCAGAGCGGGCAAACCTTTACTGCGCAAGCGCATGCGCGTACCGGGTTGGGTGCCGGGCTTGATGTTGACGCGTGCCTTGCCTTCGAGGGTGGGAACTTCGACGGTGTCGCCGAGTGTCGCTTGGCTCACGGTGAGCAGCAAGTTGTAGATCAGGTCGTTGTCGTCGCGGATGAAGTTTTCGTGAGGAATCTCCTCGATGAGCACTTGGATGTCGCCGGGCACACCGTTGTGCTTGGCAGCATGCCCCTTACCGGGCACGTTAAGCACCATGCCTTCGGCCACACCGGCGGGAATATTGACTTCTACCACCTCTTCGCCCGAAACTGTACCTTCGCCGTGACACTTGTTGCAAGGGTGAGTGATGATTTTTCCTTCGCCGTGGCACGTGGGACAAGCCACTTGTTGCTGCACGGTGCCGAAAATGCTGCGTGCATTGCGCACTACGTAGCCCGAACCGTGGCAAGTGGAGCAAGTGTCGGCTGAGTGTCCGGCTTCGTTGCCACTGCCGTGACAGGCTTCGCACTCCACTTGTTTCTTGATCTTGAATTTCTTCGTTACCCCCGTGGCGATTTCTTCGAGGGTGAGACGGGTTTTGAGGCGAAGATCGCCACCGCGGTATTGTTGCGGAGCGGCACTTTCGCCGCCGAAACCGCCAAATCCGCCGAAACCTCCGCCCATTCCACCGAAGATGTCGCTGAAGTGTGAGAAGATGTCGTGAATGTCCGTGAAGCCTTGTCCGCCTCCGAAGCCGCCTTGTCCGTTCACGCCCGCTTTTCCGAATTGGTCATAGCGTTGGCGTTTTTCCGGGTCGCGCAGTACTTCGTAAGCCTCGGCGGCTTCCTTAAATTTCTCCTCGGCGGCTTGGTCGCCGGGGTTCTTGTCCGGGTGATATTTCATGGCCACCTTGCGGTAAGCCTTCTTGATTTCGGCATCGCTTGCGCTCTTGTCGACACCCAGTATTTGATAGTAATCGAGATCTGCCATGTTTTGTCTGATGTTTGGATGGTGTTTTCGTTTCGGAGTGAAAAACAATCAGCCCCTTATATAATAAGGAGTGTCACACGTGGGGAAACGATGGGACTCGGCACAGCGCCGAGCAGAAAGTGCGAAAGAGACGCCGCGCCATGTGTGGTCGCGGCGAAATGGACTTTCGTCGTTATTGGCCTACTACCACTTTCGCGTGACGAATCACTTTGTCGTTGAGGAGGTAGCCGGTTTGCACGCAGTCGATCACATGGTTCTTCTTTTCCTCCTCTTCCGTCGGGAAAAGCGCCACGGCTTCGTGGTAGTCGGTGTCGAAGGCCGCGTCGGCGGTGTCCATCTTTTGGAGACCTTGTTGCTCGAGCGTGCGCCTGAACTTTTGGAAGATGAGCGAAAGCCCCTCGCGGAGTGTGGCGACATCGTCGCTTTGCGTCATATTGGTCTCGGCGCGCTCCATATCGTCGAGGATGGGGAGCAACTGCTCAATCACTTTCTTGCCGCCGTTGAGCACCAGTTCGGTGTGAGTGGCCATGCTGTGCTTGCGGAAATTGGCAAAATCTGCGGCTTGTCGCAGGATTTTGTCCTTCAGTTCGGCAATTTCTGCCTGTGCAGCGGCGAGTTGTTCGGCTTCCGTGGCTTCAGCTGCAGGAGCTTCGCCCTCGGTGGGTTCGCCGGTGGGAGCTGCGGCTTCTGTCGCCTCTTCGGGCGTGGGCGTATCTTGTACTTGTGTTTCGGGTTGGGGGGTATTGAGGTCCTTTTCTTCCATAATTGCTTGTATTCGTTTGACCCTCTTTCTGCAATTTCTGTGCCGAAAGAGGGTCAAATGTCAATAGATCAGTGTGTAACAGCCTGAATGGCAGTTTTTCTTGGCTTATTCTTCGCCGTAGAGTTGAGCGCGTTGGGCGCGGATGCGCTCATCGTGCATATAATCCTCATAGCTCATGAGTTTGTCGATGGTGCCGTTGGGCGTCAACTCAATCACGCGGTTGGCCACGGTATTGATAAACTCATGGTCGTGCGATGCGAAGAGGATGTTACCGCGGAAGCCCTTCAAGTTGTTGTTGAATGCCTGAATCGACTCCATGTCGAGGTGGTTGGTGGGCGTGTCGAGGATGAGGCAGTTGGCATTGCGCAACTGCATGCGGGCGATCATGCAACGCATCTTTTCACCTCCCGAGAGGACGTTGACCTTCTTGAGAATTTCTTCGTCCTTGAAGAGCATGCGGCCGAGGAAGGCCTTGAAATACACCTCATTGCCTTCGCCGTATTGCGAGAGCCAGTCGAGCATGTTCAGGTCGGTGTCGAAGAACTCGGTGTTGTCGAGCGGCAAATAGGCCGTGGTGATCGTGACACCCCAGCTGTAAGTACCGGCAGCAGGCTGTTGGTTGCCGTTGATGATCTCGAAAAGTGCGGTCATAGCGCGGGGATCGTGGCTAATGAACACCACCTTTTCCTCCTTTTCGATTTGGAAACTCACCTTGTCGAAGAGTACGGTTCCGTCGTCGGCCACGGCTTTGAGGTCTTGCACTTCGAGAATTTGGTTGCCGGGTTCGCGATCCATCTGGAAGATGATGCCCGGATAGCGGCGCGTCGAAGGCTTGATTTCCTCGACGTTGAGCTTCTCAAGCATCTTTTTGCGTGAAGTGGTCTGACGGCTCTTTGCCACGTTGGCAGAGAAGCGGCGGATGAACTCCTCCAACTCCTTCTTCTTCTCCTCGGCCTTTTGGCGTTGGTTTTGCGCTTGGCGCAGCGCGAGCTGCGAAGATTCGTACCAGAAAGAATAGTTACCCGAGAAGAGCGTCACTTTGCCGAAGTCGATGTCGACAGTGTGGGTGCAAACTTGGTCGAGGAAGTGGCGGTCGTGCGAAACGACGAGCACGGTGTGTTCGAAGTTGCCGAGATAGTCTTCGAGCCATTCCACCGTTTCGAGGTCAAGGTCATTGGTCGGCTCGTCGAGGAGGAGGTTATCGGGCTCACCGAAGAGGGCTTGTGCCAACATTACGCGCACCTTCTGCTTGTTGGAGAGGTCGCCCATGAGTTTGCCGTGGAGGGGCTCCTTGATGCCGAGGCCGGAAAGCAAGGTGGCGGCGTCGTTTTCGGCCGTGTAGCCGCCGATGGTGGCAAACTTGTCTTCGAGTTCGGCTACTTTGATGCCGTCCTCGTCTGTGAAGTCTTCTTTTGAGTAGAGGGCATTGCGGTCTTGCATGATTTGCCACATCACAGTGTGACCTTGCAACACCGTGTCGAGCACCGTTTGGTCATCGAATTTGAAGTGGTCCTGCGAGAGAACCGACAGGCGTTCGCCGGGACCGAGTTCCACCTTGCCTTTGGTGGGCTCGAGTTCGCCGCTGATGGCTTTGAGAAGGGTGGATTTACCGGCACCGTTGGCACCGATGATACCATAGATGTTGCCGTTCGTGAATTTCATGTTCACATCCTGATAGAGGAC
Organism: Prevotellaceae bacterium; assembly: GCA_015257125.1. Taxonomy (GTDB): domain Bacteria; phylum Bacteroidota; class Bacteroidia; order Bacteroidales; family Bacteroidaceae; genus Alloprevotella. Next base: position 29,322 of record JABZKU010000019.1, read on the forward strand.
GCGCTTGCCGAACTGAACGGCTATGTTGGAAAGTGTGATCATTAGGAGTTTATAATGCTTTGTGGGGGCAAAGATACGACTTTTTTTGCAGAACTTGCCCTTTGCTCGCTGCTGTGGGGAGAAACACGAGGACTTTTCGCGAAAAAGCGTGGAGTTTCGGCAAAAAATGCCCAGTTTTTGGGGCAAAGTGCAGGGAGATTATTGCATACTGTTGAGGGGGGGTTGAAAGGTGGGCTTTATCGGAGGCAATAGCGCGGCGCAATGAGGCGACAACACTACTCTCTTGAAGCGGAAGATGGAGTCCTGCGGGGAGTAACAGGTGATGAGCAAGGAAAAGCCCCACATTTCTCAAAAAGGAAATGTGGGGTGTGGAAAACTATTAAAGCGTTTCTGTCTACCAAGCTCGTTAATCTGTTGATTCTAACTCGTTTATGAGTTCTTCGTAGGTCTTCTCTGGGTCAAAGAAGGCCAATTCGTCGTGAGCCGGCCAATAGAAGGCATAGAGTTGGGCGAGGCGGTCGAAGAAGATTTCGACGGCGTCGTTGGGAAGCACGTTCTTGAGAATGCCGGAATCGACGTTGTCGAAGGTGATGTCGCGGAATTCGCCCTTGTGTCGCAGATTGATGATCAAATTTCTGCGAGTGCGTGTGGCATCGAGCACTTCCATTTCGTTCGTGGGTACGGGATAGAGATCGGCTAAGCTCAATTCAAAGAGGAAAGCTTCGTGTGCCCAATGGGCTTCGTCCTCGCGATCGATGATGCGTTGCCAGAGTGCGCCGGCGTCGTCGTGGGTTGCGCTGACCCGATCGAGGGCTTCGGGCAGGAATATTTCGGGATTGTTTTCGCTCGGTGTGAAATGAAACTGAGTGTCGGTGGCGTTGAGCGTATAGACGTAGGAGGTGTAGACAAATGCCTCTTCCGGATCAAAGCGTGTGCAGATCAATTGCTCTTTGCCGGCATTAAATGAGATGCGAGCGTGCCGAACTGGACGCAGTGTAGTGCTCTCCAAGACAAATTCTGTGATGGAGTAAGCTTTCGGGGCGAGTACACCATCGGCAGTGCGGGTGGGTTCGCGAATGACCCACAGCGAATGACCGTCGGCAGGGGCTTCGCCCACTTTGTGCCAAAAACTCACGGTGCCGAGGAGTAGATGTGAACCCATGCGCGGACTGCGTTCTGCATCGGGGTTGCTGTATTCGCCGATCATGAGCTCGGCCAGTTGCACGTAGTATTGGAACGAGAGCTCGTTTTTGTTTCGAGTGGGAAGTTGGAGTTCTATTTGTGGGAAGATGTTGCGCCCATATCGGCGAGGATAGTGGTGGGCAAGGTGCTCATCCAAGTTTTTGAGGGCTTCCAAAACCACGGTAATTTCGTTGGGCTTGCCTTCTAATATACCGATGCCTTTGATGAAAAAATGTGCCAGCACAAGACTGATCCAAGGGAAGGCGGAAGAGCGAGTTTGGAGGAGCCCATTCAATTTTTCATGCTGCTCGGTAGGAAAATTTTCGGGAATGATGCCGGCTGACAATGAGGTGACCCATTTGCAGAGTGAGTGTATGGTTTTGTCGCTGTGCTCTTTCCACGCATCATAGAGCATTTGGGCTTGATAGAACTGTTGCGGGAGTGTGCAGAACATCTCTTCGCTGATCTCGTAGTGGTGAATGAGTTTGTCACAGATGAGATTGAGCGTTCCGATTCCGGCATTGTATCCTTCTTTTTCGTAGCGCGAGAGTGTTTTTGTGCTTACATCGATGCGGTTCCCCAAATTGTTGAGGCTGGGCGCAAAGAAATGTTGCCGGAGTGCGGCTTGTAGTGCGACGAAGCGTTCGGATTGTTGGGGGGAAGGCTGCTGCTTGGCCATAGTTTTCGAGGACAGATTGTTTTAATGATGGGACAAAGATACAATTTCAAACACGCGAAACAGGCAGATAAGGGCGTGTTTTGCCGATTTGTCGGGCTTCTTGTGTCATAATAGAGCTTTTTGTCCTAACAATGGGGTGGTTTCGTCGGAGGGAACCGTCAAAGAGTAGATTTGTCTGCGTTCCTTTTTTTGCTGAAGGTGAGGTTTCGTTTTGTCCGGCAGCAATAGGTGTTATTCTATAATGAGAGTTTAGTGCATGGGGGCATAGCCAAAGGGGCATGTGGGACTTGTGGTGAAAGGGGATATGTATATAATATAAATCGGCAGTACCTTTCATTGAAGTACTGCCGATTTTGCCTTCCCTACGTGTGAGGGCGTAAGATATGTAGTTTGTTTATCGCTTTTATAGGGGGCTGATTGTTAAACCGAGGTGTTTAGTCGCGAAAAAGATGGTAAAAATAAGCATTATGAGTGCTTTTTTGTGTCATAAAAGAGTCGTTTGACGCAAGTGTGAGAAAAAGTATCTTTTTGTTGTATTGTTTCTTTTGAAAGTGTTATGGTCTCCTTACTTTTGCAATATCATAATCACCGCCTGAGACGGGAACAAGTAAACTTGTAATCAGCGAATTGGGCTTAGTTTAACTCTAAAAAACTTTTTATCATGGGATTCCTTGAAGGACTTATTGACTTTATCGATGGATTCGTAGACGGATACAACTCTACTCGTAATCGATAATCTAAATGGTAAGACGAGAGTCGACTTTTGAGTTGTTATGACTCTCGTTCACGAGCTTAGGAACCGATTATTCTTGGTTGATCCATTGGGAATGAGGTTCATAAAGCTTTATCCCTTCTACACGAAAAAAGAATGCGGTAGCTATTTTTCTAGCTACCGCATCCTTTTTTATGATATTACACACGTTCGATGAGCGCAACGGCGTGAGCGGCCATGCCCTCTTCGCGACCGACGAAACCCATACGCTCGCTGGTGGTGGCTTTGAGCGAAACGGCATCAAGATCGACATGGAGCAGCGGGGCAAGGATGGCTTTCATCGCGTCGATGTGGGGATTGATTTTGGGGCGCTCGGCGCAAATCGTGCAATCGACGTTGCCTACGCGGTAGCCGTGCGCTTCGAGCAAATCGACGGTGCGGCTGAGGAGCACTTTGCTGTCGGCGCCTTTATATTCGGGGGCGGTGTCGGGAAAGTGATAGCCGATGTCGCGGAGATTGGCTGCACCAAGGAGAGCGTCGCAGATGGCGTGAATGAGCACATCGGCATCGCTGTGACCAAGGAGTCCCAAACTGTGGTCGATGTGCACGCCGCCCAACCATAAATCGCGGCCTTCGACGAGACGATGCACGTCATAGCCGTAGCCTACTCTGATGTTCATAATAAATAAAGGGAAATAGCGGTGAATGATTAGCGGCTCTTACCTACGAGTTCGCGAAGGCCGTCCATGTCGAAGGCGAGAGAGACGCGAAGCGTTTGGTCGAGAGGGTTAGAAGGTGTGGTGGCCACAACGTAACCGGCATCGATGCTGAGCACATTCATCTTGAAACCGGCACCGAAAGTGAAGTATTTGCGGTTGCCCTGCGCTTCGCTTTCATGATGATAGCCGGCGCGGAGGGCGAACTTGTCGTTGTAGGTGTATTCGGCACCTACACTCCACTGAATTTCTTCGAGTTCGCCTTTGAAACCGCGTTCGCTGTCGTTGAAACTCTTGAACATACCCGAAATTGGAGAAATATCGTAGTGGTCTTTACGGATGCGCTGTTGATAGTCCTCATTGTTTTCGTTGTCTTGACGTAGCGGAAGTGAGGGAACGAGGAGTTTGTTGGCGTCGGCCGTGATAGAAAAACGATTGAACTCGTTGACGGGGATGAGTAGGTTGGCACCGAGGCGCAGGTTGGTGGGGATGAAGTAGGAGTATTCGGAACCGAAATTGATTTTCGATCCGATGTTGCTGACGTTCAAACCAAGCGCGAGGTTGCATTCGCGGGCGCCGATGTTCACATAGTTGTTCCAATACATGGCGACGTCGGCGGCGAAAGCGGAACCCGGCGTGACTTCGTTGGAATAGTGGCCGGTGAGATCGGAATACATGTAGCGCATGGCAACGGCTGCCGAGAAACGTTCCGAAAGCATGCGTGAATAGGCCAAATCTACAGCAAATTCGTAGGGACGAATGCTGCCGCTGTTGTTTTGGAGGGGAACTTCGCCGACGGTGAAGTATTTGATCGAACCGGAAAGGGCTTGATAATCACCAAGTCGTGAATACCCTACTGCATTGACGAGCGCGATGCCTTCCGTCAACTGGCGAAGCCAAGGAGTGTAGTTGAGTGAAACACCGGCACGCGAGACGGTGAAGGGGTATTTTGCGGGGTTCCAACTTTGGGAGTTGACATCCGGGTCTGTGGCTGCACCAACATCGCCGAGTGCAGCGGCGCGTGCATCGGAAGCGATGGTTTGAGAGATCACAGCGGTGTGAACCGGATTGAACTTGTCGCGTATGTCATCGTCGGCATGGGCAACACCGGTGGCGGCGATGACGAAAAGGGGAAGAAGGATGCGTTTCATTGAATGGAAAGCCTTGCGGCGAAGTTAGGGTCTGACGATGATGAGTTTTTGAGTGGCTTGTTGCGCTTTCTGTCCGTTGGCTTTGAGTGTGGCCTTGACGACGTACACGCCCTCGGGCGAAAGTAAGCCGTCATTTGAGCGGAGATTCCATGCAACAGCCGCGGTGCCTGATTTTGCGGCAACAGTATTATGTTTAGTCCAGATGGGTTTTCCGGTGCGATCAAACACTTCCCAGACGATAGTCGCCTCGTTTTCGCCCACAGTGGGGAAACCGGCAACAAAAGTGGTGTGGGTAGAGGCGGGATTGACCGTGGAATAAACGCGAGTGCCCTGCCCTGCTCCGTCCGACACGATGAAACCGAGGCGTTGTGTGGTGGAATTGTTGTTGACATCCCAAACGCGGAGGGTCATCGTGTGGAATCCCGGCGAGAGAGACGGGAGGCGGTAGACGAGTTGTCCGCTGTTGTAGGAACCGGGAGCGTAAGTGAAATGCTCGTTTAGGCTCACGGTGCTCGAAAGATCGTCGTCAAGGGTGAGTTCGATGTCGTGTCCGATGCTGGTTCCGGCGGTGTTGATTCCTGAATCATCGGAGATGTCGGCGATCAGTGTCGGTGTGCGACCGACAACGCCGTATTCCGGTGTTTCGACTTCGTTGAGATAAGCTACCACCTTCGGGGCGATAGTATCCGGACTGGCTTTTTCTGCTGTGCCATTGAGGTGGAAGCCGGAATTCGTGCCGTTACATTCTGTTTGCTTGTCGTCACTTACTGCGTAAAAGCTGATTTTTGCAGCTTCATCACTGTAACTAATATCACGCGGAATGGAAGCGGTAATTGTGAAACGTCCGTTTTCTACTCGGGTTGTTCCTCTAAAAACTTTATTCCCGTGAGTGGTGAAAGTAAGTGGACGTCTGCCGACGCGGGCGGCGCTACCATCGTTGTCTTTGCAGGTACGAGTTTCGTCTCGGTCGTAGATTTCTGCAGTCAATGTGCCGTTAAAACTTTGATCTATAGCAGAATTGTTCTCTACACCCTCAATGTGTCCGGAGAAGGTGACTACTTGCCCGGCAGAGAGGCGAACATTAGAGGAAGAGTTCAAGGCTTTACCATCGATACTGTCGAGTACTGCTGTACCGGTGGGTACAGAAAGTGGAATCGCCGGATCGCCGAATAGCACATATTTCATCTTGTTGATCGTCAGATCGGACTGAGAAGAAATAAGTTCGTTCTTTGCCTGGCGCAAGGCCTCTCCCATCGTGGTTAATTTGCCTTGTTGGTCTCGAGTGAGCAAGCGTTTGCAAAATTCGATGTTGAGGGCGTTGTTTTGCGTAGCGTAAACGGCACGAGTTGCGCACATGAATGCCACTGCCCCACTATTGGGACGGAAGAGAAATACGTCAGCGAGATTATTTTCGCGCGAGTCAAAGGGATAAATTTCGCAAGAAGCCAATACCCAAAGCCCAAGATGGGGAGCGGAGAAGCGCTTGAAGTCATCGAGAACGAGTGTCTTCTCGTTGGAAATCACTGTTGGCGAGCCGTGACCGCTGTAATTGAACAGTGCAGCTCCCGAGGCGATAGCTTGTTCTATGGCAGCGGATGCTGCAGGATAGGTCAAACTGGTTGCTCCCGGCACGCGATTGTAATAATCCCAGTAGATTTTGTTGACGGTGAAGCGTTTTTTCCCGCCTTGCGCGATAGCGTTGCAAACGCGTTCAGCATCTTCTGCGTGTTCGTTGGAGTCTCCGTCGTCGGCCATCATCACTATTCGGTTCTTCCAGGGGCCGGCGTCTTCGTTCTTGAGGTAACGCTCTACTTTGTCGACGAGTATTTTCGCTTCCTCTTCGGTGGTGCAAACCATTCGTCCGGTAGAAAGATCTACTTTCTCAGAATAGATATACTTTCCTTCGCCATCATCAAGCAGTGCATAGAAGTCGTCTGTCACAAAGCTGCTGACTGTGCCGATACTTTGCGTTGAGGCGTCGTATTCGTAGGCCAAAAGATAGTCGTCGACGGAGAGTCTCTTCCATTCTTCCGTGACAAAGCGATTGTCCCAGGGGCTTTTTCCCATCAAGAGGAGATAACGCGGTGCTTTGTCGGGAGTGGCTGCGCGATCATAGAGCATTTTGAGGTAGCGACGCAGAGCATTGGCATCGGGAGTGCCGGATGAGAACTCATTGTAGAGCAGGTTGGCCGGAACCACTTTGACAGTTAAACCGCGTTGGCGATGAATTTCGGCCAATCGCTCGGCTTGCGCGGTAAGTTTCCCACCGGTAGGCACGGCGATCACATAATCTATATCGTGGTCGGAGTGTAAATTCTGATTCGCTACGTTTCCAACAAACTCCGGCTGGGGGAAATCGCGGTTCGTGTTGAAGATGACGAATCGGCGCTGTGGAGTGTCAGTCGTAAAGAGTCCTTTTCCGTCAGTTTGTTGGGTGAGCGTCAGTGCCGCTGTGGGACTTCCGACTTGACCGATGCGCCAAACTTGAGTAAACTCCCCTACTCCATCGGCTTGCAAGGTCGTGGTCATATCGGTTTGTGGCGAAAAACTATAAGGACGTTCGGCAACGGTGAGCAAACGGGGGTAGTTAATCGTGATATAGTCCAACCGCGCATGATTTCCTTGCGTGGTTACCATATTAATAGTGTTCTCGCCGGAACGAATCGTGTGTTCAAACACCGAAGTATTGGCGCGTGCCGATTCTGTGAGGCTGTAATATGAACCGATTGCGGCACGGCCAAGATTTTCTCCGTTGAGTTTGAATTCGGCCGTGGTAGTTCCCGTTGCCGATGAGGCGCCCCACGCAATTTCTATGGGCAGTGCGTCTGCAGATGCGGGATCTAAATCGAGGACATTGACTTTGAAGTTGCGAGAGTTGCCAAGGGCAAAGTCATGGCCGTCAAAAAAGCGTCGTCCTCCCTCATAAAATCCTGCTTCGTCCGTATCAAGCGTGACGGCATAGGGCACTGTAGTACGGGGAGTTTTGTTGTCTGCCGTGACAGCGGGCAGTTTTTCGACCGTAAGCGGCGCTTCTCCTTCGGTTATAAAGTAATATGAGTGAGAAGAATAGCTGTTTTGGCTGAGTGTCCAGCGTTTTCTGTAGCGGTCGTAGGTACGACGCGTAGTTCCCTCAGCCCAAAAGAGTATCTTCCCATTTTCGCGTAGCGTAGGGACTTCTGTGAGATCATCGGCCACGCGTTTTGAATCTTTACTGGGGGATTCTGTGTCGAAGGCGAGGACTTCATCTTGTTGCAAGCCACCATAGCCGTAAACTTTTACGCGTTCGAGATCAGAAAAGCCCAAACGTCGCAGAAAATCCGGTGTGATTTGATAGATACCCTCCTCCTTCACGCGAATTTTAGCCCATTTCCCTTGTGCAAGTACGGACTGTGTTGTCCAGCGTTCGTTGGCATTTGTATTTCCACGCGTGGAAAGTGGCGCAGAAGTTACAGGAACGGCGCGCAGTTGACAAGAAGATACATATTTCCACTTACCGTTTTGGTATACAAACGGAGTGAACGACACTGAGATCACAGGCATACCGCGGTCAACAAGTATCGTTTGCTTGATATGTGGCGTAGTCGGTGTTCCTAACTTGCGGCGCAGTGTCGGGATCAATGCACGTTCTGTTGCAGTCAGTTCGCGATATTCAGGAAACAACAACTCAATGCGATAATTACCGGCCGATTGCGTAGGACGCAACTCTTCGGTAAACACGGGAATGCTGTCTATTACTGAACATTGTTGAGCTGTAATATGGTAGAATGCTTGTTCGTCGGCCATAGCAGGGAGTGTGGCGAGCGAAGCGAGCAGTAAAAATGAGCGAAGGAGGGGCATAGGCGTTAGCTAATGTGTGAACCAAGCGAATGTCTTCATTTTATTTTGAAAGAGAGGACGCATTCGCCGTTCAAGTAGGTTTCTACCCGGCCTTCCGGGCCGAGAAGTAAATGGCTTGGCGGAGTTCCGAGCAAAATCAAGTCACCGTTGCGCACAGTGTGGTAATGACTGATTTGCGCGATGAGGCGATCTGCATCATGTAGCAAAGCATTTCCGTGACCTTTCAGCTTTTCTTCCCCATTCAGTCGGAGAGAAAATTCACATTGGGACAACGCTGTGCGATCAATCGGAATGAAACGGCCTGTGGGGAGTGCATTGTCAAAGCCTGCAGCAGCAGCCGGTGGGCATCGTGTGGCATCTTTTGCTGCGTTGATGGCTGTTGGCATTGAAAAGTGAGGGATCACGGTGGCGGCATCGTAGTAGCGGTGAGCAAATCGCTCGGAGATGCTACGCCCAAGACGGCAGATGCGCACGGAAAGGTACAACTGAACCTGCGCCGGATTGGCAAAATCCGGTAAGAAGAGCGGACGCTCGTTGCGGAGTTGCGCTGTTTCCGGTAGAAAATCGTAGACAACAGCAGGGACTTTGTCTATTAACGCAGAATCACCGTAATTATTGCGTACGATGATAATATTCATAAGATCTAAAGACGGCAGAAAGGAAAAAACTCTCCGACGCGACGAGCATCGCAGCCGGAGAGCCTATGAAAATGTGGGAGGATTTAGAATTGAGCGGACTTCGGCGTGCGCGGGAAGGGAATCACGTCGCGGATGTTCTGCATACCGGTTACGAAAAGCATCAAGCGTTCGAAACCGAGGCCGAAACCGGCGTGCGGGCACGTGCCGTATTTGCGGATATCGAGGTACCACCAAATGTCTTTGTGCGGAACTCCCATTTCCTCGGCGCGAGCCACGAGTGTGTCATAGTCTTCTTCACGAACCGAACCACCGATGATTTCACCGATTTGCGGGAAGAGCACGTCGGTGCCTTGCACCGTCTTGCCGTCTTCGTTGGTCTTCATGTAGAAAGACTTGATTTCCTTCGGGTAATCGATCATGATCACCGGCTTCTTGAAGTGCTCTTCCACGAGATAGCGTTCGTGTTCGGAAGCCAAGTCGCAGCCCCAATATACGGGGAATTCGAATTGCTTACCCTTGGCAATGGCTTCTTCGAGCAAACGAATACCTTCTGTGTAAGGCAGACGCACGAATTCGGTGTCAATTACGGAGTGCAGGCGATCGAGCAAGGTGTTATCGATCATCTTGTTGAGGAATTCGAGATCGTCAGCGCAGTGTTCGAGTGCCCAACGTACGCAGTGCTTGATGAAGTCTTCTTCGAGATCCATCAATTCCGTGAGGTCCATAAAGGCAACTTCCGGCTCAATCATCCAGAACTCCGCAAGGTGGCGCGGGGTGTTTGAGTTTTCGGCGCGGAAGGTCGGGCCGAAGGTGTAGATCGCACCGAGTGCTGTGGCACCGAGTTCGCCTTCGAGCTGTCCCGATACGGTCAAACCCGTGCTCTGGCCGAAGAAATCGTCGGAATAGTCGATCTTTCCTTCGTCGTCTTTGCGCAGATCATAGAGATTCTTCGTCGTAACCTGGAACATTTGACCGGCACCTTCGCAGTCACTGGCCGTAATGATCGGGCAGTGGAAATAGCAGAAGCCGTGTTCGTGGAAGTAGGTGTGAATGGCCATCGACATTTGATGGCGAATGCGGAAGATAGCACTGAAAGTGTTGGTGCGCAGACGCAAATGGGCGTGTTGACGCATGTATTCAAACGTCTGTCCTTTCTTCTGCATGGGGTAATCGCTGCCGCAAGTTCCGTAGACTTCGATCTTTGTGGCTTGGATTTCGGCGGCTTGTCCCGCACCTTGACTTTCTACCAGCGTACCTTCTACACAAAGGCAAGCACCGGTGGTGATGAGTTTGAGCAGTTCGCCGTCAAACTTCTCAACGTCGGCCACAATCTGTACATTCTTGATGGTCGATCCGTCGTTGAGGGCGATGAAACTTACGCTTTTGCTACCGCGGCGGGTGCGTACCCAGCCTTTAACGCATACTTCTGTTCCGAAATCGGTGCGTTGCAGCAGCTCCTTTATCTTCGTTCTTTTCATTGGTTTGAAAGTTATTCAAATGAACCCATGCGCAACATGCGCACTTCTTCCTCGGTGAGGTAGCGCCAGTCGCCGCGTTTTACGTTTTTCTTGGTCAGACCGGCAAAGTATACGCGGTCGAGCTTGATGACGTTGTAGCCAAGGGCTGCAAAGATACGGCGAACAATACGATTCTTGCCGGAGTGGATTTCGATACCCACTTGTTTGCGGTCCGTTTCGCTGGCATATTCTACGGCGTCGGCACGGATGTCACCATCTTCGAGAGTAATACCTTCGGCAATCTGATGAAGATCCGCAGCCGTCACGTTGCGATCGAGATAGACGTGGTAAATCTTCTTTTTCATGAACTTCGGATGCGTCAGCTTCGAAGCCATTTCGCCGTCGTTGGTGAGAAGCAACACACCGGTGGTGTTGCGGTCCAGACGGCCCACGGGATAGATGCGTTCCATGCAGGCATTGCGCACTAAGTCCATCACCGTTTTGCGGTTTTGGGGGTCTTCGCTGGTGGTCACGTAGCCTTTGGGCTTATTGAGCAGGACGTAGATCTTCTTTTCGGCCTTTACTTGTTGGTCGTGGAAGAGCACCGTGTCGCTGCGCAGCACTTTGTGTCCCAATTCGGTGACGATTTCGCCGTTCACCGTCACTACGCCGGCTTGAATGTACTTGTCGGCGTCGCGACGAGAGCAAACGCCGGCGTTGGCGAGGAACTTGTTGAGGCGAATGGGCTGGTTGGGATCGTAAGACTCTTCTTTATAGTCTACGCGTTGCTTGCCCGGGTTGAAACGCTTGGTGTTAGGTTTGCGGAAACCGCCATTTTGCGGTCCGCGGCTGTACCCTCCCCCTTGGGGACCACGGCTGTAACCATCGCTATATCCGCCGCGGTTGCCGTAGTTGCCGGCATTGTTGCCGTCCACAAAGCGCGGACGAGGTGTGTAGCCGCCGCGACGCGGTTCGTAGCCACCTTGGTAGCCACCGTTTTCGTTGCCTTCCTGTTGGCGGTAACCGCCGGTAGGACGACGGAAACCTTCGCTCGGGCGACGATATCCACCGCCGGAACGATCGTAGTTGCCGCTGTTTTGGCGGAAACCACCCTGACGTTCGTAGCCGCCGGTACGATTATATCCACCTTGACGGGGAGAGTTGTTATTATTATTGTAGCCGCTCTGGCGATCATAGCCGCCGTTGCGTCCGTTTTCGTTGGTTCCGCGATTGCCGTATGAGGCACGTTCTCCACCGTTGTTGCGGGTGAAGCGTTGGCGCGGGCTGCGGCCGCCGTTGTGTCCTCCGTTAGACGAAGAATAGCCGTCGCGGCGGGCTCCGTCAGCATGTTGTTGATCGAAATCGCTCATTTGTTGTCGTTTGTTTGTAAGGGTAAGGTCATGAATAAATGGGAGTCGGCCTCACGGCCAACGGGATGAGGAGTCAAATGCCGGTGTAGTTGCTCGGATTGATGCGATGCAGTTCGGCTTTCACAGCGTCACTCACATTCAGTTGATCAATGAATTCCGAGATACTTTGTTCCGTGATGGCGGCATTTGTGCGGGTCAAGGCTTTAAGTGCCTCATAGGGATGGGGATAGCCTTCGCGGCGGAGGATGGTTTGGATAGCTTCTGCACACACTGCCCAGTTGTTCTCGAGATCCGCGTGCAGCGTTTCTTCGCGCAGCAGGAGTTTGCCGAGTCCTTTGAGCGTGGAGGCGAAGGCGATGAGCGCATGTCCCATCGGAACACCGATGTTGCGGATGACGGTCGAGTCGGTCAGGTCGCGTTGCAGGCGGCTGATGGGCAATTTCGTGCTCAAATGCTCCAAAATGGCATTGGCGATGCCGAGGTTGCCTTCTGAGTTTTCGAAATCGATGGGGTTGACTTTGTGCGGCATGGCGCTTGAGCCTACTTCGCCCGCCTTAATTTGCTGTTTGAAGTACTCCATCGACACGTACTGCCAGAAGTCGCGATCCAAGTCGATCAGGATCGTGTGAATGCGGCGCATGGCGTCGAACATCGCAGCGAGGTTGTCGTAATTGCTGATCTGGGTGGTGAAGCGTTCGCGCGTCAGTCCGAGACGTTCGCTCACAAAACGATCACCGAAGTCGGCCCAATCGTGTTCCGGATAAGCCACGTGGTGAGCATTATAGTTGCCGGTGGCACCGCCGAACTTGGCCGAAATGGGGCAAGCGCGCAGTTGGGCCAACTGTTGTTGGAGACGATAGACGAACACTCGCACCTCTTTGCCCAACCGTGTGGGAGAAGCCGGCTGACCGTGCGTCTTGGCGAGCATCGGGATGGCATCCCATTCGTCGGCGCGCGCTTCGAGGGCGGTAATCACGCTTTCGAGCATCGGCAGATAGACGGCTTCGAGGCTGTCTTTGAGCATCAGCGGGAAAGCGGTGTTGTTGATGTCTTGCGAAGTGAGACCGAAGTGTACAAACTCTTTGTATTCCTCCAAACCGCCGATGGCATCGAACTGCTCTTTGATGAAGTATTCGATGGCTTTCACGTCGTGGTTCGTCACACTCTCGATGGCTTTCACGCGTTGTGCGTCGCTTTCCGAAAAGGCCGTGTATATATGGCGCAGGCGGTCGAAAAGTTGGTGATCGAAAGTGGAGAGTTGGGGCAACGGGAGCTCGCAGAGCGCGATGAAGTACTCAATTTCAACGCGAACGCGGTATTTCATCAGTGCGTATTCTGAGAAATAGGGAGCCAAGGCTTCCGTTTTTCCGCGATAGCGTCCGTCAATGGGCGAAACGGCGGTGAGGAGGTCTAATTCCATGGGGGCTGGGGGGAGTTTGTGGGGGAAAATAAGGTGTTGGGTGGCGATTTAACGTAACCGCCAACGGTGATTCACGTAGACGAACGAGAGGAGCACCTCTTCGTGCGTGTTGTTTTTATAGTTCACGCGCACAAAGGCATTGACTTGACGGCGATCGGTCGAGGTCTGTAGGCGCTGCACGTGTGCATCTCGTGTGCCGCCGGTCATCAGTGCTTTGCGGTAGGCGTGGGTGCGCAGCAAGTCAGCCATTTGCCGGCGGTGTGTCTCCGAAGTATTGTCGCACGAGGCGATTTCGGCCACATAAGCCGGATATCGCGCCGTGAGATAGAGATCATACACGCGTTGCACCTCGCCAAGGGTGAGTGCGGGCGGTTCGGAAGCGGGAGAAGGCTTAGCCGACTTGCAACCGAAGAGCAAAAGGAGGAGCAGCGCGACGAGGAACGGCGTGCTGCGAAGAAAGAAAATCACTTTTGGCGAATGAAAATATTGATCGGGCAGCCGGAGAAGTCCCAGCGTTCGCGAATCTTGTTTTCGAGAAAGCGTTTGTAGGGGTCACGAACATACTGCGGAAGGTTGGCATAGAACACGAAGGTGGGAATCTGCGTGTCGCGAATCTGGGCGCAGTATTTGATCTTGATATATTTGCCTTTGATCGAGGGAGGAGGATAGGCTTCGATGAGGGGAAGCATTTCCTCGTTGAGGGCAGAGGTTCCTACATGGCGGTTGCGATTGAGATAAACCTCCTTGGCCGTTTCGAGCACCTTGAAAATGCGCTGTTTCGTCAGTGCCGAACCGAAAATGATGGGGAAATCGGTGAAGGGCGCCATGCGTTCGCGAATGGTGTTCTCGAAGTGCGAAATCACCTGTTGGCTCTTCTCCTCGACCGTATCCCACTTGTTGACCACCACTACCAAGCTCTTGTTGTTGCGTTGGATCAGTTGGAAAATGTTCATGTCTTGGCTTTCGATACCACGGGTGGCATCGATGAGCAAAATGCAGACATCAGAGTTCTCGATGGCACGAATGGAGCGCATCACGCTGTAAAACTCCAAATCTTCGGTCACTTTGTTCTTCTTGCGGATACCGGCTGTGTCGACGAGGTAGAAGTCGAAACCAAACTTGTCGTATTTCGTGAGAATCGAGTCGCGGGTGGTGCCGGCGATATCTGTGACAATGTGGCGGTCTTCGCCGATGAAGGCATTGATGAGAGAGCTTTTGCCGGCATTGGGGCGGCCAACGACCGAAAAGCGGGGAATATCGGCATCGCCTTCGTCAATGCGGTCGGCGGGCATCTTTTCGAGAATGAGATCGAGCAGGTCGCCGGTACCGCTGCCCGAGGCGGCGGAGATGCAATAGGGTTCGCCCAAGCCGAGGGCGTAGAATTCTGCCGCACCGTAGCGGTCTTCGTTTTGGTCGGTCTTGTTGGCGCACAGAATGACCGGCGTTTTGGCACGGCGCAAGATGTTGGCCACTTGCGTGTCGAGGTCGGTGATGCCGTTTTGCACATCGACGACGAAAAGAATAAGGTCTGCTTCTTCGGTGGCGAGGGCTACTTGTTTGCGGATCTCTTCTTCGAAGATATCATCGGAGTTGACGACCCAGCCGCCGGTATCTACAAGCGAAAACTCACGCGTTCCCCATTCGCACTTGCCGTATTGGCGGTCGCGCGTTGTGCCTGCCTCGTCGCTGACAATGGCTTGGCGGGTTCCGGTGAGTCGATTGAAGAGTGTGGACTTCCCGACATTGGGGCGTCCCACTATGGCTACTAAATTAGACATGCGTTATAACGTTCTATTGGTGAGGGGCGAGCACAGCCTCACGGCTTCTCTGACCCGAAATATCTGCAAAAATAGCGATTCCTATCTGATGTACAAAGATTTGAGGGGGATAAAAGGAAGGAGGGCGGGAAGTTTCTCTGGTTTGGGGTTGCTTCGTGTCGAAAGATGGACGAATGTGAAGTGAGGTGTGGCGGTATTCGTGTGAATGTTGCGTGAGTTTTCTTGTAATAGATCTTGGTCTTGTTTTTGTTGGCCTACTTTTGTTGTTTCCTTTTGCTGTTCTCGGTTTTGTTGCGCAGGTTTCATGAA
>JABZKU010000044.1 GCA_015257125.1 Prevotellaceae bacterium
GGGGTGGCCAAAAGCCGCGGCAAAGTTACAAAAAAACACCGCCTCTTTTCGAAGAGTCGGTGTACTTTGTGCGGTTTTTTCGCCGAGAGGGGGTGAACTGCTCCACAGATTGTGCAGTGTGGAGCGCAAAAGGGGGAAGCGGGGCAGTTTTCACTTCGCGGGGCGCGCGTTTTTCCTCCACTGCGTGTGTGTTTTTACTCCACCACGCGGCCGTCGGCGAGACGAATGCAACGATCGGTCTGGGCAGCAAATTGCTCGTCGTGGGTCACTATGACGAAAGTTTGTCCCAATTCCTCGCGCAAACGGAAGAAGAGGGCTTGAAGTTCCGAGCGGTTGTGCGTATCGAGCGAACCGGTGGGCTCATCGGCGAAGACGATGTCTGGACGGTTGGTGAGGGCGCGCGCGGCGGCCACACGTTGCTGTTCGCCGCCCGAGAGTTCGGCGGGTTTGTGCTCGGCGCGTGCCGAGAGTCCCATGAATTCGAGCAACTCGGCGGCGCGTGCCGTGGCGGCGCGCTTGCTTTCGCCGGCAATCAGCGCGGGAAGCATCACATTCTCGAGGGCGGTGAACTCGGGCAAGAGCTGGTGGAACTGAAAGATGAAGCCGATGTGGCGATTGCGGAAGCGCGAGAGCGCAGTGTCCGAGAGTCGCGTCACATCGGTGTCGCCGAGCGTGATCGTTCCCTCGTCGGGACGCAGCAAGGTGCCCATGACTTGGAGCAAGGTGGTTTTTCCGGCGCCGGAAGCGCCGACTATGCTCACCATCTCGCCGCGGGCGATGTCGGTGTCGATGCCTTTCAGCACTTCGAGCGTGCCAAATGATTTATGGATGTCGCGAATGGAGAGAATGGACATGGGGTGGGAGTTTTTAGGCGTGGAGGAGTGGGAAAAAGTGGGCACGTTCGCGCCGAGCAGGGCGGCCTTTCGGCTTGAAGGTCGGCACGCTTGGCCGTGAGCATGCCCGACTTTCAACTTAAAGGTCGGGAAGGGTGAGGGCATTGCGGCCATCGCCCGACGAAGAGGTGGCACCGGAGCGCGCAGGGACGATGAGCATCCAACTGCGGGCGGAGAAATAGCGTTCGAGTTGCCCCGGAATTGCGTCAAGACGGCGGTGGTAGGAGGGCATACCGCGGCGGGCGAGCACAAACACGGCCATGTGGTCGGGACGGGTGCGGGCAGCCACGGCGGCGAGGCCGTCGGTGGGCGACAACTCGTGGTAGTCGGCCGAAAGGCTGCGGCGATCGGCCTGCCAAATGCCTTCGACGGCGCGCAAAGTGCTCTGCTCGCCGTAGACAGAAAGCCGACAGGCGGTTTGTTCGGCCAAGGTGGCGATGCGTCGGCACCAGTGTTTCAAACCAGGGTCGAACTCTCCGCGTCGCGGCACGATGATGTGCAAGCGCCGCAGGGAGTGAATGGGCACCAACGGCCGATAAATCATAATTTGTTGTGCGGCCGAAGCGATCAAGTCGGTGGCAAATTTGCCGTAGAAGGTTTCGCCGATGTGCTTTTTGCTGTGGAGTCCGATGAGAATGTCGGTGGCTTCGTGTTCGCCGGCGGTGTGTGTGATGCCCGTCACGGCGTTGACCGATCGGCGGCAGTGAGTTTGCATGCGCACTCCCACAGCGGCGGCCATCTTGGCGGCGTAGTCCAGTCCGCGGCGCGCTTCTATGCGGCGTTCGGCGTCGTCGTCGAGCACGACGGTCACGGCGGTGAGTTGCGCCGTTGCGCTCGGTGTGCGCAACATCAGCGCCATGTTCGTCAGCGGGATGAGCATGTTCGGGTAGCTCAGTGCGACAATGATCGAATCCTTGTCGGCCGACGCGTCTTCTTGCGCGGCTTCGCCCGAAAGCACGATCTTCCGCGCCGCGCGATCAGTGAGGGTTGAGGCTACAATGCACGAACCGAGGATCAAAAACATGGCGGCGTTGATGATGTCGTCGCCCAACAGGTGCGAGCCGTCGGGGAGTATGATCTCATAACCCACAAGCGCGATGGCCAACGTGGCGGCGGCGCGCGCAGTGGAGAGACCCGACACGAGTTGCGCCTCGCCGGCGCTGAAACCCATGAGGCGAATGCTGTGGGCGGCGAGGATTTTGCCCGCCGCGCCCGTGACAATCATCACGCCGGCGGTGACAAATATACTATAGTCCGAAGCCATCGCCTGGACATTGATGATCATGCCCACGCCGATGAGGAAATACGGCACAAAGAGGGCATTGCCCACGAAATCGATGTGGCTCATCAGCGGTCCGGCGGGAGGAATCTCACGGTTGAGGGCGAGTCCGACCAAGAACGCGCCCAAGATGCCTTCCATACCCACCCATTCCATGAGACCGGCGCCGAGGAAAACGAGCGTCAACACGAAGATGTATTGCACCACATTGTCGTCGAAGCGCCGAAAAAAGCGCCGGCAGATCCACGGGAACACCACCACGATGCCCGCACTCAGCGCCAACAGTCGCGCGCCGAGCAGCAGGAAGTTGAAGCCTTCGCCGTCGGGTTTGTAGGCGCCGCCCACAATGGCGAGCACCAAGAGCGTGAGAATGTTCGTAATGATGGTGGCGCCCACCGCAATGCCCACAGAGCGGTGCTTAGACAAGCCCCATCGCATCACCACCGGGTACGTTAGTAGCGTATGGGCGGCATACATCGATGCCACCAGCACGCCGGCCGGCACACTCATGCCCAGCGCCCACACGTTTACCCCCAGCCCGAGGGCGAAAGGCAGGGCGAACGAGATGAGACCGAAGGAGAGCGCCACATAACGGTGGCGCATCACGTCCGTAAGGTTCATGCTGAGCGACGCCATGAACATAATATAATAGAGACCCACCTTACCGAAGATCTCAAAACTGGCGTCGCGGTTGAGCAGGTGCACACCGTGCGGCCCGATCACCACGCCGACCACGATCAACCCCACAATGGAGGGAATACGAAGGCGTTCGAGGAGCATGGGCGTGAAGAGAATCACACCCAACACCACGAAGAATATCCACGTCGGATCGGTGATGGGAAGCGGAATAAACGACATGTGCGCAAGATAAATGCCCGAAATCGGGACGTTCGGACGGCAAAGTAACAAAAAAAATGGCATACCGCGCGCGAAATACGGGATTTATCGATACTTTTGCAGACACCTATTCACTCATTCTTCCGACGAGTTGCCCGCCGCAAGCCCTTTTCGCGCCGCATCTCGTCGGCGAAATCTTTATGACAAACCTATGAACGTAGCCATTGTAGGCGCCAGCGGTGCCGTAGGCCAAGAGTTTCTCCGCGTACTGGCCGAACGCAAGTTTCCCATCGACGAACTTCGACTCTTCGGTTCGAAACGTAGCGCCGGCAAAGTCTATCGTTTCGGTGATCGCGACGTGACGGTGCGCGAACTCCGCCACGACACCGACGACTTCCGCGACATCGACATCGCCTTCACCAGCGCCGGCGCCGGCATCTCGCGCGACTTCGCCGAAGACATCACCCGCTACGGCGCCGTGATGATCGACAACACCAGCGCTTTCCGCATGGATGAGGACGTGCCCCTCGTCGTTCCCGAATGCAACGCCACGGATGCACTCAATCGTCCGCGCGGCATCATCGCTAACCCCAACTGTACCACCATCATGATGGTCGTGGCGCTCCAAGCCATCGAGCGGTTGAGCCACATTCGCTGCGTGCACGTGGCCAGTTATCAGGCCGCTTCGGGCGCAGGCCAGGCCGCCATGGACGAACTCGAGGCGCAGCACCGCGCACTCGCCGCCGGCGAAACGCCCCACGTTGAGAAGTTCGCCTATCAGCTCGCCTATAACGTCATTCCGCAGATCGACGTCTTCACCGACAACGGATACACGAAGGAAGAGATGAAGATGTACAACGAGACGCGCAAGATCATGCACTCCGACATCGTCGTGAGCGCCACTTGCGTGCGTGTTCCGGTGATGCGCAGCCACTCCGAAGCCATTTGGGTGGAGACCGAGCGCGAGCTCACGGTCGAAGAAGTGAGCCGTGCCATTTCCGACGGCGAAGGCCTCACCCTCGACGACAACCCCGCCGAGCGCCGCTATCCCATGCCCCTTTTCTTAGCCGGTTGCGACGATGTTTACGTCGGCCGCATCCGCAAAGACCTCGCCAACCCCAACGGAATGACCTTCTGGTTGGTGAGCGACCAGATCAAAAAGGGCGCTGCGCTCAACGCCGTGCAGATTGCCGAGTGGCTCATTGCCCACAACGGCCTGAAAGCCTAAGTCCCGCCGCGCGTCGTCGCCCGCCGGGCAACATGCCCGCCACGAAGCGCCGAAACGGCGCGCCGATCCCTATCCATTAACGGCCAAACCGCCGACCGACACCCTGTGTGTCCGTCGGCGGTTTGGCCGTTTTTGTGCATCGGTTCGTCCCATCGAGGGGGCAAAACTCCGTTCTTTGGCTTGCTCATCGTGTAGAAAAAGCGCGCGATGCTCGCGAAAGCGAGGATCGTCAACACTTGAAGTCTGAGGATGTAGGCTGTGTAATGCAGCGGCTGCTTGAAGAAAACAAAAAAACTCGTGTCCGTTTTGCATACAATGCATATAATAAAAACAAAATAGTGCCCGCGAATGGCTGAAATATGCAAACTGCGGCGCGCTTTTTTCGTGCGCAATGCACACAAGTAGACCGAATGATTATCTTTGTGTGCGAAAAAGTCCTCAACTTTTGGGTAGACAGCCCGAAAGGCGCGTGAAAAAAAACGACCGCGCGCCCGATCGATCGTCCACCGCCGCGCGTTCGGCGAAAACACGCCCCTCGCGACCGACAGCACGCCTTATTATATAGGTGCGCATCGACACCACTTATATAGCCCCACTCCATGAAGAAAATTTTCCTCACCTCCGCTTTCGCGCTCCTCGCCCTCGCGGCCGCAGCGCAGCAGGTCACCTCGCCCGACGGCAAGTTGAAACTCGACTTCCGCATCGACGGCGGACGACCCACCTACACCCTCACCGTCGACGGGCGAACCGTCATCGCCCCCTCCCATCTCGGCTACAAATTCAAGGCCGACAACGGCGAGAAAAACGACTTTTCGGAAGTCAAGTCCTCGACCACCGACGACAAGAAAGCCCAACGTCGCGCAGACTGCTTCAGCGGTTTCCAACTGGTGCGCTACGAAAACAACAGCTTCGACGAGACTTGGCAGCCCGTGCTGGGCGAGGAGAGCAGCATTCGCAACCACTACAACGAACTGCTCGTGTGTCTCAAACAGTCGAAGAACGATCGGTTCATGAACGTCCGCTTCCGTCTTTTCGACGACGGACTCGGCTTCCGCTATGAGTTCCCCGAGCAGAAAAAACTCACCTACTTCGTCGTGGCCGACGAGCTGACGGAATTTGCCCTCACGGGCGACCACACCGCCTGGTGGGTGGCCGGCGACTACGACACGCAGGAGTTCGAATACCAGCAGACGAAACTCTCCGGCATTCGCGGACAGATGAAAAAGGCCATTAAGGCCAACTCCTCCAGCACGCCGGCCGGCCCCACCACCGTGCAGACCGCGCTGCAAATGCGCACCGACGACGGACTGTATGTCAACCTCCACGAGGCCGCCTGCATGGACTATCCCACCATGCACCTCACCTACGACGAGCAGAACAACACCTTCGTGAGCCATCTCACCCCCGATGCGCGCGGCGACAAAGGCTATCTGCAAGCCCCCTCCAATTCGCCGTGGCGCACCGTCATCGTCGGCCGCAAAGCCACCGACATCCTCGCCAGCCGCATCACCCTCAACCTCAACGAGCCCTCGAAAATCGACGACACCTCGTGGATTCATCCCGTGAAATACGTCGGCGTGTGGTGGGACATGATCACCGGACGCGGACAATGGGCCTACACCGACGCCGTGAGCACCGTGAAACTCGGCGAAACCGACTACTCCAAACTTCCTGCTTCGCCCAAACACTCGGCCAACACCGCCAACGTGAAGCGATACATCGACTTTGCCGCCAAAAACGGACTCGACGCCGTGCTCGTCGAGGGATGGAACGAAGGTTGGGAAGACTGGTTCGGCAACCAAAAGGACTATGTTTTCGACTTTGTCAGCCCCTATCCCGATTTCGACGTCAAGGCACTCCACGATTATGCCAAGGCGCGCGGCGTGAAGCTCATCATGCACCACGAAACCTCCTCGTCCGTGCGCAACTATGAGCGACATCTCGATGCGGCCTACCGCTTCATGGTCGACAACGGCTACGACGCCGTCAAGAGCGGCTATGTGGGCGACATCGTGCCCCGCGGTGAGCACCACTACGGCCAGTGGATGAACAACCACTACCTCTATGCCTTAAAGAAGGCCGCCGACTATCGCATCATGGTCAACGCCCACGAGGCCACCCGCCCCACCGGCTTGTGCAGAACCTATCCCAACCTCATCGGCAACGAGAGTGCGCGTGGCACGGAGTACGAAGCCTTTGAGGGCAACCCCGTCAATCACACCACCATCCTCCCCTTCACCCGCTGCATCGGCGGACCGATGGACTATACCCCGGGCATCTTTGTCATGGACATGAAGCAGATGAACCCGAAGAACAAGAGTCGCGTGCGTTCCACCTTGGCTCGCCAGTTGGCGCTCTACGTCACGCTCTACAGCCCCCTGCAAATGGCCGCCGATGTCATCGAGCACTACGAGGCACGCCCCGATGCGTTCCAGTTCATCAAAGACGTGGCGCTCGATTGGGACAAGAGTCTCTACCTGGCCGCCGAGCCCGGTGAATACGTTCTCACGGCGCGCAAGGCCAAGGGCAAAGACGAGTGGTTTGTGGGCTGCACCGCAGGCGACAACGGCTACAAAACCGACCTCCGCCTCGACTTCCTCACGCCCGGCCGCACCTATACCGCCACGCTCTACGCCGATGCGCCCGGCACCGCGTGGAACAAGCGCCCCGAGGCCTATGTGATCAAGACCCTGACCGTGGATCGCAACACCGTGCTCAAGGAGCTCGTGGCCGGTGCGGGCGGCGGATTCGCTCTCTCCATCCGCTAAGCGCAAAGCGGGCAGCGGCGAGCCGCCGTGCACGGCCGTCGCACCCAACGGCTCCACTTTTGCGCAAAAGTGGTGCGCTTTTCCCAAAAAGTCCCCCACTTTTCTCGAAAACATCCCCTGTTTCTCGAAGAAGCAGGGGACTTTTTTTGTGACATTCACCGTCAAAACAGAGAGAAATAACAACAAAGCAGACACAAGGCAACGGACACAACGGCTGAAATCACTAACTTTGTCAAAAAGGAACGACGATATGAAGACATCAGACCCGCTTGACGGTTGGAAACCTTTCGCGCAGATCGACGTCAAAGACCCTTTTTTCGACACACTGCGAAAAGACTACCAAGGTTTTGAAGACTGGTTCGAAAGGAAAGCGCAAGAAGGAGCAAACGCCTTTGTCATGCACGGCGAGGACGGAACACTTCAGGCTTTCTTGTTCCTGAAAGTAGAAGAAGGAGTAGTAGACGACGTAGAACCGCCCATGCAATCGAGACGACGTCTCAAAGTCGGAACACTGAAAATCAATGCACACGGAACGAAACTCGGAGAGAGATTCATAAAGAAGATTACAGACGCGGCCGTGCTCAGAAGCTGCAGAGAAATTTACGTGACGGTCTTTCCCAAACACACATCGCTCGTTGCGTTGCTCACACGATACGGCTTCGTGAAAGTGGCCAAGAAAGGAGAAGAAGACGTGCTGATGAAAAACCTCGACGAGCAAAGCGAAGAGTTACTGCACACTTATCCCATCCTCAAGACGCAGGGACGCCGAAAATTCCTTTTGGCCGTCAAACCGGAATACCACACACGTCTCTTTCCTGATTCGATTCTCAACAACGAGCGCAACAACGCCGCCACACTGATCAAAGACAACTCAACGACCAACGGCATTCACAAGATCTACATCTGTTTTATGCGAGGAGCCGACGAGCTGAAAAGAGGAGACATCGTCGTGATTTATCGCATAAGCGACCACATGGGGCCGGCGCATTACCGAGCAGTGGTTTCATCTGTGTGTCAAATCGAGGAGGTGAGAAGCAGGAGCACATTCGCGGACGCCCGAGAGTTTGAAGACTATGTTGGCCAACGCAGCATTTTCACCCCCACAGAGCTAAAGGCACTCTACGAGGATCACAGAAACGCCGTGGTTATCAAGATGACTTACAACTTTGCTTTGCCGCAGCGCATTACACGCGGCCGACTCATCGAAGAAGCGCATTTCGACGCTGGAAGTTATTGGGGACTGCTCCCAATTGACGACAAACAATTTAATTTCATCATTCAACAATCCGGAGCTCATGAAGGTTTTATTGTCCATTAAGCCCCAATTCGTGGAGCAAATCATCAAAGGGACGAAACGATATGAATTCAGAAAGGCCATATACAAGCGAACCGATATAGATACCATCGTGGTATACGCCTCAAGCCCGGTGTGTAGAGTCGTCGGAGAATTCAAGGTCGACGAAATTCTATGCGAGACCCCCGAAACCCTTTGGCAGCACACACACGACAGTGCAGGCATCACGCGTGAATTCTTTGACCGATACTTTGACAAACGAGAAAAAGCATACGCCATTCGCATCAAGAGCTTTTTGCCTTATGAAAACCCCACGAAGTTAACAGAGGCCTTTCCCGGAAAAGTTCCGCCGCAATCCTTTTGCTATTTGATTTAAGCTTCACACCTTTTCCCAAAAAAAGTCCCCGTGTTTTTCGAAAAACACGGGGACTTTTTTCACCTCCGTGGGCTGCCGAAAGCGGGAAAAAGCATTTTTTCGCCCGCCGAATAGCGATATTTCGCCCATGGGCTTGACCGATATTAAAAATAATGCTAACTTTGCCGTGCGGCGACCCGTGGTCGCTGCACAAAAGTGTCAAAAAACTTCCCCATTTCATCACGATATGAAACGTATTTATCTCCTCGCACTGGCGGCCAGCCTGAGTTTCGCCGGCGTGTCGGCGCAAACCACCACCCAAAGCGCCTACGGTAGCCCGATGGGTAGCATCGTCACCGATCGCGACTTGCCCGATCTCATCGTCTTGCGCGACGGTATGAGTGCCAAGTGCCGCATCATCACCTATGTGCCCGGACATCCCGTCAAAGTCCTCTTGGCCGACGCCAAAGTGCGCGTGTATCGCCCCGAAGAGGTGACGCGTGTGGAGCGCGGCAAGCCCGCTGTGACCCCCGTGCGCGGAGCTGCTGAAAGCCAAACCGCAACGCCTGTTGAGACGAAGACCGAAGTGCACTCAACTCCCAAGCCCGACCCTGCCAAGACCGAAGTCCCCGTGGTGGCGAAGCCCGCTGCCGGTGAGAGCGAAATTCTGCCCGATGCCGCCGCCAATCAGTATGCCTACGACTATGTGGTGCTCAAAAGCGGCCGCACGCTCAAGTGCAAGGTGCTCGAATCGAACGACAACGGCGTGCAGATCGAAATGCCCGACGGCACCATCTTCTACTATCGCGCCGTGGACGTGGAGCGCGTGGAGCGCCGTCCGAGCGCAAAGGCCATCGCTGCCGCACGCGACGTGATCGTGCTCAAAAACGGACAGAAGGTGCAGGGCACGGTGCTCGAACGCAGCCTCGAAACCCCTGTGAAACTCCGCAATGTGCACGGGCAGGTCTTCACCTACAAGTGGGATGAGGTGGAACGCATCCTCATCGACAAAAACAAAAAGGCCGATGCCCCCGTCGAAAACACCAAGTCGCGCAAAATGCGCCTCGGTTTCACCGCTGAACTGGGCATGGGCTACGGATTGGAACAGAAGCACCACCTCGTGGGGGAGATGAATCCTGAATTTTCCCTCACCGTCGGCACGCGCGTGAGCCGTTTGCTCTATGTGGGTGTGGGTGCCACCGTGCAACGCTACGACCGCACGGAGATTCTCCCCATCACGCCCATGCTCTTGGCGCGCTTCGACTATCCGCTCCAGGGCAAGTTTACGCCCTTCCTCGACCTGCGCGCCGGCTACACGGTGAACACGATGAGCAACAAGAAGAACTACCCCGAAATGGCCGTCTACGCCGGTGCACAAATCGGTGTGCGCTATCGCAAGTGGACGTTTGGCGTGGGTGGTGTCTATCATCAAGTCAACAAGTCGATCGTTCCCAACGCCGGCAAAGTGGCACCCGACGGATCGTACGGCAAACGTGTGATTCCTGGTGTCGGCTGGCACAACCAACCCGAATTTACCGTGCGTCTCGGCTATCAATTCTAATGCGCCCGACGCTTCATCCCTTTATCGCTCAACGACAATGAAAAAGATATTCGGCCTTGCGCTCGGCCTCGCCCTCTTCGCCGGAGGGGCTCGCGCGCAGCAAGTCAATCAATACGGTGCTGCCGGCGAAACGGCCGTGCTCACCGAAACGGAACTCACCGATGTGGTGCTCTTCACCAACGGTCGCGCCGAAAAAGGCATTGTGCTCGAAGTGACCGCGGGACAACCCGTGCGCATCATCCAAGCCGACGGCATCGTTCACGCTTATTCGCCCCTCCTGGTGGATCGCATTGTTCGCGGTTGCGGCGTGGAAATCCTCCACACCGCCGCGCCTGCCGCCAACCTGGCCGCCAAGGACGAGCCGGTCGAATCGTATGACGACAAAGACGGCTACTATGAGGAGACCTACGCGGCTCGTGCGCCGCGTCGTGCCGCCGCGCGTCCCGCCAAGGGCGCTACGCATGCCGGTGCCGCCGCACGTCCCGCCAAGGGCGCTACGCATGCCGGTGCCGCCGCACGTCCC
>JABZKU010000020.1 GCA_015257125.1 Prevotellaceae bacterium
GGGCGGAGGCGATGCGGTCGATGAGCCGAAATTCGCCCAGTTCGGAGATTTGCATGAGGAGGGGACTTGAGGGGCTGAGAAAGAAATGGCCGGCGCCTGCGCGTGGGCGAGGCGTCGGCTGTGAGGGGCGGGAGCGCGGGGGCTTAGAAGTAGTAGCCGAGTCCGAGACGGACGCCTACTTCGCTGCCGCCGGTGAAGTCGTTGACCGAGACTTTGTAGAACACCTGGGGCTCGATGGCGACATAGTGGTTGAGATAGAACGTGTAGCCGAGCTCGAGGGGAATGTGGAGGTTGTTGATGTTGGGGGCGTGGTGCGAAAATTCGGCACCGGTGCCGATGGAGAGTCCGTTTTGGATGACGTAGTAGCGGAGCCCTGCGCCGAGGGTGAAGGCATCGTTGTGCTTGGCGTAGTGATTGTAGCCGAAGCTGGCGCGCGCCAAGAGACAATCGGCGACGAAGTAGCCCCCGTCGATGTTCATCCCTGCGCGGATGCCACCTTTGTCGGTGTAGTTGAAATTGAGATTGGAGAGTCCGGCGGCGATGTAGCCGGTGCCGGCATCGAACTGGGCGTGGCTCTTGGTGAAACCGAGGGTTGCGAGGAGAAAGAAGAGGGTGAGAATGCGTTTCATGTGTAGAGAGAGATGGGAGGTGTAGAGATAAAAGCGAAGGGGGAGATGAGCCGAACAGTCGCTCGCACACGTTGTACAACGGATGCGAACGACTGCGGTAAAATGGGGATTAGAGGGTAGAAATGCGGGCGATGAGGCGCTGAGCGTGCTCGTCGGCCTTGGCTTCGATGGCGGCGAGTTGTTCGGCATCGGTGCGCAGCGAGTAGGACACGCCGCAGGTGCTTTCGATGCCCACGAATTCCATGCCGGTGAAGCCGGCAGCGTGGATCAGTCCCTGCATGAAGGGGGTGAAATCGGGGGCTTCGGCGCCTGCGGGGGTGAAGAACGGGGCGCCGGCACCCGTGGTGAGCGAGAGCAGGAGCTTCTTTCCCTTCAAGGCATCGCCGCCGGTGCCGTGAGAGAAGCCGTGAGTCCACACTTCTTCCATCCAACGCTGGAGCAACGAGGGGATGTTGAACCAGAAGAGGGGGAACTGCAGCACGACAACGTCGGCGCGGCGCAGACGATCTTGCTCAACGGCGACGTCAATGGGCTTGTGGGTGTAGAGCGCGTCGAGGCGGAGCACTTCGACATTGGCAAGATCGCGTTCGAGGTGGTCGAGAATGCGGAGATTGGCGGCTGAGTTGTTGAGATCGGTGTGGCCGCTGACGATGAGGGTGTGTGGCATGAGTGTGTTGGTTGAAGGGGTGGGGGCGCGAAGCGGACGTGTCGGTCGGAAAAGAGCGGCAGAGCGCGAGCCGATGGGCGCGGTTGTAGGATTTTGCCCACGGGGGGTGGGGCAGAACAGACAATAATAAAAGAGGAGGGCGGCGCGGTGGGCGCCGAAGCGCACTTAGTATTCGCGCCAGAAGGAGGGAGCGAAGGGCATGAGGAAGGCGAAGATTTCCAAACGGCCGGCGATCATCAGGAACGAGGTGACATAAAGACCGCCGTCGTGGAGTTCGTTCCAAGAGTCGAGGGGGCCGATGGCATAACCGATGCTGGGGCCGACGTTGGAGAAGGCCGAAATGCTCAAACCCAGCGCGTCGAAGAGCGGAAGCCCCATGACGATGAGCGTACTTACCCCGATGGTGATGAGCAAGATGAAGAAACAGGTGTAGGCAAAGATGGATTGCACTACGTCTGTGCCGAGTTTGTCTTGATTGATGCGCAGTTGGAGCACAGCTCGCGGGTGGAGAATGCGGCGAAACTCGTTGCGAATGATTTTGATGGCTGTGAGCACGCGTACCACCTTGACGCCGCCGGCCGTACTTCCCGAGCAGGAACCGATCACGCCCATGGTGAGGAGAATGATCCACGTGAGGTGGGGCCACATCAGGAAGTCTTCGGTCGTGAAACCGGTGGTGCTCATCATGGCGATGACGTTAAATAGCGATTGGCGGAAGGCATGTTCGCTAAAGTCGCCGGCTTCGAGCCATTTGCTGAGCGTGATGATCGTCACCGCCAGCACGACGAGGAGTAAGTAGAGATGCAATTCTTCGTCGCGGAAGATGTTGCGCCAACGACGCTTGAAGAATGTGAGGTAGAGCAGGGTGAAATTGATGGAACTGAACATCATAAACACCACGGCTGCGTATTCGATGAGCGGAGAGTTGAAGTAGGCGATGCTGGCACCGTGCGTGGCGAAACCGCCCGTTGCGATGGTGGCTAACGCATAGTTCACGGCGTCGAAGAGGCCCATGCCGCACAAATAATAAGTGAGTGCGCAGGCGATGGTTACGATCAGGTAGGTGCTCCATAGCCAGTGGGTCGTTGTGGACACGCGGGGGTGGAGTTTCCCCAATTTCAAGCCGGTGCTTTCGGCAGAGAAGAGCTGTTGCTCGCCCACACCGAGGGCGGGGAGCAGCGCGAGGGTGAAAAAGATAATTCCCATGCCGCCTATCCAGTGCATCAGGCTGCGCCAGAAGAGAATGGAGTGGGGCAGGGCGTCGATGTGCTCGAGGGCGGTGGCGCCGGTGGTGGTGAATCCCGACATGGCCTCGAAGAAGGCGACGGCAACGCGGTCGGTCACGCCGCCCGTTAGGAAGGGAAGCATGCCGAATAGGCAATAGACGATCCAAGTCGACGAGACTATGAGATAACCGTCGCGACGACCGATTTCGGAATCGGCGTTTCGACTCAAAAGACTGAGCACTAAACTCGAAACAAGGCAGATGCCGATCGGAATGAGCCACATGCGATGGGCATTCTCCTCATAGTAGAAGCTCAGCCCGTAGCAAAGTGCCATCAGAGCGGCTTCGAGAAGAATCAAACCCGAGAGGGCTCGGGCGATGATGCGGAGATTGAGCATTCAATTGAAGTATTTCTCGAGACGGCGGAATTCATTTTTCAGACAGAAGAGCACTACCAAGTCGCCCTCTTCGAAAGTGGTGTTGCCGTTCACCATGTGCGCTTTGCCGTCGCGCAGGTAACCGCCGATGTTCACGCTCGGCGGGAGATTGAGTTGGGCTACGGGTTTGCGCGTGATGCGGGTATTGGCGTGCACCTTGTATTCTATCACGTCGGCATTGGCGATATCAAAACTTTTGAGGCTTTTGACGTCGGCTTTCAAGAGCATTCTGTGGATGTGGGCCGCAGCAAATGCTTTTTTGTTGATGATCGAACCGATGTCAAGTTGCTCGGCCATGGCGATATAGTCCGTGTTTTCGACCATAGCAATGGTCTTTTGCACGCCCATGCGCCGCGCGGAGAGACAAGCCAGGATGTTGGTTTCGCAATTTTCGGAGGCGGCGACAAAAACCTCTGCGTGGCTGACATTTTCGTCCTGCAAGGCGCGGATGTCGCGTCCGTCGCCGTCGAGCAAAAGGAACTTCGGATGCGTGATAGCAGCCGTGATCGCGTCGAATTTAGCCGGGTTGCGCTCGAAAACCTTCGCTTTGATGTGGTGCGGAAGCGTGTTGATGCTGTGAATCACCGTGTCGGCCGCGCCCATATAGAAGACGCAATGCGTTTCGGTGGAATGCGCTTTGCCGAATCGTTCGCGCACATGCGTCACTTCTTCGGCGGTTGCCATGACAAACACGAGGTCGTCTTCCTCCAAGCAGTCGTTGCCGTGCGGAATCAGGGTTTCGCCGTTGCGTTTCACCGCTGTGATGTGGAAAGGGTCATCGGGGGCGACGATTTCGGCGAGGGGTCGATTGAGAATGTCCACACCGCGGCGCACCTTGACGGCAAAAAGCAGGAGTTTCCCGTCGCGCACTTGCCACCATTGGCGCGCCCACGGGCGAACGATGAGGTGATTGATTTCGGCGGCGGCGAGCATTTCGGGATAGATCACGCTGTCGATGCCGGCTTTGAGGAAAAATTCCTTATAGTCGTGGGCAGTGTATTCGGCGTTGTCCACGCGCGCCACAGATTTGAGGGCGCCGAGTTTTTTGGCCAGCATGCAGCACGTGATGTTGCGGCTCTCGTCGGGCGTGACGCCGATGAAGAGATCGGCGCCCTTGACATTGGCTTCTTGCAACAAAGAGATGGAGCCGGGCGAGCCGCACAACGTGAGGATATCGACGCACGAAGCCACGCTGTTGAGGCGCTTTTGCTGTTCGTCGATGAGGGTTACGTCGTGGCCGTCCTTGAAAAGGAGTTTGGCTAAGTGGCTGCCGATTTGTCCGGCGCCTGCAATTACGATGCGCATGGGAATGAGCGGGAGAAAAGGGGCGTGTGAAAACACAAAAAGGGGAGCGGCCGAAGGCGCGCGGCCTCGAATGAAGGCGGCTGTGCGCAGCAGTGGCCGAAAAAGGGTGTCGTACGGGGGCGACAGTGCGAGCCTTTCGTCCGCTCGCGGGTCGTTTTTTTCAATCCTCGGTGAGCGGTGGGCTGCAAGGTGTGTGCCTTTTGGTAGCCGGCGGGTCGTTTTTTTTCGATCGCCGGTGGGCGGAAAGCAAAGCGCGCGGTCGTTGTGTTAAACCGTGGGCGCGGCGGGCTCGGCAAGGGCAGCGCGGAAGGCACGGGCGAAGCTTTCGCCGTCCATCGCGCAGTCTTTGCGCTGTTCGCCCACACTGCCGTGTTCGATGAAGCGGTCGGGCAGACCAAAACGCTCCACCGGCACCTGAATGCCGTGATCGGCCAGGAGTTCGAGCACGGCCGAACCGATGCCGCCTTCGCGCGAGGCGTCTTCGATGACGATGAGGCGGCGGTGCGTGCGCGCTATATTAATAAGGAGTGCCTCGTCGAGCGGTTTGGCAAAGCGCAGATCGACGTGCGTGATGCGCCCGTCGGCGGGAGCCGCGCCCTCAAAGTCGAGTGCACCGCTCGCGGCCGGGAGCTCAACGGCCAACTGCGAGATGAGATCGGCCACTTCGGCGCCGAGGGGGCCGAAGGTGAGGACGGCCAGTGTGCCATCGCCTTTGCGAAGCAGGCGGCCGCGACCGATTTCGACGGCTTCGAGCGGACAACGCCAGTCGGAGCGATGGCCGGCACCGCGCGGGTAGCGGATGACAAAGGGGCCGCCGCCGGGCAGTTGTGCCGTGTACATGAGGCGGCGCAGCTCGCATTCGTCCATCGGCGAGGCGAGGGTGAGATTAGGCACCGTGCGAAGCGCCGCAATGTCGAAAGCACCGTGGTGGGTGGGGCCGTCTTCGCCCACGAGTCCCGCACGATCCAGACAGAACACGACTTGGAGATTGAGCAACGCCGTGTCGTGGATGATGTTGTCGTAGGCGCGTTGGGCAAAGGCGCTGTAAATGTTGCAAAACGGCACCATGCCCTCTTTGGCCATGCCGGCCGAGAAGGTCACGGCGTGGCCTTCGGCAATGCCCACGTCGAAGGTGCGTTCGGGCATGACGCGTTGCAACAGGTGCATGCTGCAGCCCGTGAGCATGGCGGGCGTGACGCCGACAATGCGCTCGTTGCTTTGTGCCAATTCGACGAGGGTTTCGCCGAACACGTCTTGGAATTTGGGCGGCGCATCGCCCGTTTCGCCCGAAACCAGACGCACACCGGCAGCGGCGTCGAACTTTCCCGGTGCGTGCCACACCACGGGGTCGCTTTCCGCGCGGTCGTAGCCCTTGCCCTTCACCGTTTTGATGTGTAACAGGCGCGGCCCGGTCATGGGACGCAGGGCGCGGAGCAGGCGAACGAGCGAGATCACGTCGTGACCGTCGTAGGGACCGAAATAACGGATGTTGAGTCCCTCGAAAATGTTCTGTTCGTCAGAGAGAAACGACTTGAAGGCGTTGTTGAGCCGGATGAGCCGCTTGCGACGCGAGGGCGGCAACCAGCCCCAACTCTCGAGGCGGCGCGCCAAACGATTGCGGAGTCCGTTGTAGGCCGAGGAGGTGTGGAGATTGAGCAGGTAGCGTTTCATCCCCCCGACCGAGTTCGAGATGCTCATATCGTTGTCGTTGAGGATGATAAGCAGGTTGTTGGGCGTCTCGCTCACGTTGTTGAGCCCCTCGAAGGCCAGTCCGCCGCTCATCGCGCCGTCGCCGATGACGGCCACCACGTGCTTGTCAGTTTCGCCGCGCTGCATGGTAGCCACACTCATGCCGAGGGCGGCCGAAATGGAGTTGGAGGCGTGGCCGCAGGCGAAGGTGTCGTATTCGCTCTCGGAGGGCGAGGGGAAGGGACGCACGCCACCCCAACGGCGGTTGGTGTGGAACGTGTCACGACGGCCGGTCAAAATCTTGTGTCCGTAGGCTTGATGCCCCACGTCCCACACAATGCGGTCGTGGGGCGTGCCGAACACGTAGTGCAAGGCCACCGTCAGTTCGACAGTGCCCAGACTCGAAGCCAAGTGGCCGGGATTTTGCGAAAGTTCGTCGAGAATATCGGCACGCAGTTCGCGGCAGAGCTGCGGGAGCTCGCGGAGTTTGAGCTTGCGCAGGTCGGCCGGTGTGTCGATGCGGGAGAGGAGGGGATATTTGTCCGGGTGCGTCATGTCTATGAGGGGGACGTCGGCGGGCGACGTCGAGAGAGGGTCATTCGCCGAAGGCTTCGGCCAACTGGTTGCGGCGGAAAGCCGAACGGATGTATTGCTGCATCATGGCGATGGCGCGCGCGTTGTCGCCGCCGTTGGGCAGGATGATGTCGGCATGTTGCTTCGAGGGTTCGATAAACTCGTCGTGCATGGGTTTGAGCACGTTGCGATATTTCTCAATCAGCATTTCGAGCGGGTGACCGCGCTCGGCGATGTCGCGCTCGATGACGCGAAGCAGGCGCTCGTCGGGACAAGTGTCGACAAAGATCTTGAGATCCATCTGTTCGCGCAGGTCGCGATCGTAGAGCGCCATGATGCCCTCGACGATGATCACTTCGCGCGGCTCCACGTGGATCGTTTCCTTGCAGCGCGTGCACGTGAGGTAGGAATAGGTGGGCTGTTCGATGGCCACGCCGTGGCGAAGTTGCTCGATTTGGTGGGTGAGCAGCGGCCAATCGAAGGCGTTGGGATGGTCGAAGTTCGTGAGTTTACGACGTTCTTCGGGCACGTCCCACTGATGTTTGTAGTACGAGTCTTGGGGGATGACGGCTACGGCGTTGGCCGGCAGACTTTCCACGATTTTGCGCACAACGGTGGTCTTGCCCGACCCCGTGCCGCCCGCGATTCCGATGATGAGCATAGTGTTTGTGGGCTGGTAGTTATGCGCAAAAGTACACAGAAAAAACGAATCCTTGAAATTTCGCTCTTTCAAAAAGCCCTCTTTTCCTGCCCTGCGCGCGTGTTCTCTTCCGAGCGAGGAGGACTTTCGCCGAAAACTTGACCGTTTTTGACAAAAAGTCCCCTTGTTTCGTGCGAAACAAGGGGACTTTTTTGTGTCGGCCGAACAGGTTGTGCCGGCGGTTGTGGCTTTATGGGGCGGAACGGCCGATTAGAGTCCGGCGGGGAGCTTGTAGCCGGCCAGACGCGCCACGATTTTCGGGATTTCGGTGTTGTCGATGCGACCGCGGAACTTCTCCGCGCCGGCGCCGATGGCAAAGACGGGCACATAACCGTCGGTGTGGCCGCCCGTGGTCCAGGCCACGTGGGCGTGCTTGGCGAGAATGCGCTTGGCCGTGGCGGCCAGTCCGCACTCGGAGGCGTAGAGTGATTCGGCGCCCTTGTCGCGTCCTTCCACCATGTCGGTGTAGGCTTGGCGCAGCGCTTCGACTTCGTCGCGGGTGGGTTGCAATTTCGTGCCGATGCCGAAGTTCACTTCCAGATCCTTGCGCACGAGGTCCCAAGTGAAGGCGTCGCCCTTCGTGCGGCGCAGGTATTTGAGGCGCGCAGTGTAGTTGTAGCTGCTCATCGTTTGTGCGGCGAGCAGACGGAGGTCGAGGTTGTAACCGCCGTTGCCGAGGGCGAGGCCGCCCGTTTCGTGGTCGGCGGTGATGAGGATGAGGGTTTCTTTCGGGTGCTTCTTGTAGAACTCATAGGCCACGCGGATGGCTTCGTCGGTGTCCACGACTTCGTGCACCATGGGGGCAGCATCGTTCGTGTGGCACGCCCAGTCGATCTTGCCGCCTTCGATCATGCAGAAGAACTTGGCGGGATTTTTCTTCATGAGGAAGTCGATGGCGCCGCGGGTGATGTCGGCGAGCGTCAAGTCGCCGGGTTTGCGGTCGAGGGCGTAGGGCAGCGAGGTGCTGTCGCGGTGGTTGGCCTCGCGGCTCTGGAAGTAGATCATGCGGTTGGCCTTGCGCCACGTGTTGTCGAACTCTTCTTTGCCGTTGGCGATGACGAAACCGGCATCGCGGGCTTGGGTATAGAGGTCGGCTTCGCCTTCTTTGAGCGGGGCGGGCTTGAGGAAGGAGCTGCCGGCGAAGAAGTCGAAGTTGGACTTGACGAGGTCGCGACCGATCTCGGCGTACATCTTGCGGTGCTTCTGGTGGGCGTAGAAGCAGGCGGGGGTGGCGT
The DNA here is from genome assembly GCA_015257125.1 of Prevotellaceae bacterium. Classification (GTDB taxonomy): domain Bacteria; phylum Bacteroidota; class Bacteroidia; order Bacteroidales; family Bacteroidaceae; genus Alloprevotella. Next base: position 8,461 of record JABZKU010000020.1, read on the forward strand.
GGTCGACACTCACGCTGGTGGCAATGCCCACCGCGGCACCGGCTTCTTTGGCCCACACGGCGATGGAGGTGATGGGCGTGATGCTGTCGGGGAGTACGCCCACGGCGTTGTTATATGTCTTGCGACCGGTGGCCAGTGCGGTGCCGCCGGCGGCCGAGTCGGTGATGCCGTGGCTGTCGCTCTGGGTGTTGACGAGCGCGACGTTGGGGAAGCTCGGGAAGGTGAGGGGTTTGATACCGCGGCGCCCTTCGATGGCGGCGAGGTAGGTCTCGGTGGCGTTGACTTGGTTCACGCCCATGCCGTCGCCGATGAAGTAAAAGACGTACTTCGGCCCTTTTTGGGCGAAGGCAGCGGCGGCAAAGGCCAAACCTAAACAGAGGGTGAGAAAATTGCGTTTCATATCGTGAGATGAAATTGGATGTTGGCTTGCGAAGGTCGGTGGGCGGGGCAGGTTTACCGCGTTTCGTCCGATGAAATGGGGAGAAACGGGGCAATAGGTGAGCCGATTTGCAATACCGATGGAGCAAAGTTACAAAATTTTACGGCGATGACGGGGTGCTTCGTGGGCTTTTGCGCGAGGGTGGGGTGGCTTTTGTGTTTTTTAGCCGAAGGACGTGGGGACTGTGGGGACGTTGCCTTCGGCTCGTTGGCGGAGAACAAAAAAACGATGCGCTCCTTGCGGAACGCATCGTGAGGGGGTGAAAAAACACGCGGGACTTTACCCGAACGGGGGATTTATTTCAAACTGTCAGCCTTGGCGCGGAGGCTGTCGATCTCGGCTTTGTAGGGGGTGAGGACGACATTGACGTCGCGGACGTTGCCGAAATCGGTGCCGAGCACGACATCGAGGCGATAGCTCTGGCCGTCGGATGAATTGGTGACGCGGTGCACACGACCGACGAAGATGCCGGGGGGAAAGACGGAGGAGTAGCCGGAGGTCTCGATGATGTTGCCGGTGCGAACTTTGGCGTAGCGGGGCACATCGTCGACGTGGGCGCGGCGCGTGCTGCCGCCGTCCCAGAGCAGATAGCCGAAATAGTGGCTGCCGCGCACGCAGCAGGAGATGCTCGACTTGCTGTTGGTGACGGGAAGTACGAGGGAGTGGTGCGGACCGACGAGATAGATGATGCCGACCACGCCACCGCCGCCCACAACGCCCATTTCGGGGCGGATGCCGTCGGCGCTTCCGCGGTCGATGACGAGGTAGCCGTCGCCGCCGGAGCGGATGTTGTTGCTCACCACGCGGGAGTGGAGGAGGCGGTAGCCGTTGAGCTGTTGCAACACGCGGCGTTCGGTGTGGGTGCTGTCGTGTTGGGCTTCGGCGAGGGCGTCGCGCAGGGTGGCGTTCTCACGTTGCAGGCGGATGTTGTCGTCGGTGAGGGCGCTGTTGATGTTGCGGAGGTTGAAAAAACTCTCGGTCTCGGTGTAGGCACGGTTGAGGTGGGCGCTGCCTTCGCCGGCGGCGGTGAGCCACACGCTGCCTTGATAGTCGTTGAAGCGGAAAAGGAGGGTGAGACTCACGATTTCGAGCACGACGAACAGGAAGATGTAGTTGTAGCGACGGAGAAAATCGAGAAGAATTTGCATGGGGTGGGGAGATTGACGGGGCTTTTGGCGTGCGGCAGGAGGTATTGAGGTGTTCCCGGTGCGTTGTTTCGCGGCTTTGGGCGGATTGGGGCATGCCGCCGTGGGATGCCGAATACAATCGGTGCGTTGTTTTACGACTTTGGACGGGTTGTCGCGCGCTTATAGGCTGCTGTGGCGCAAAAAGCCCAAGCGCCCCGCCCGAAAGGTCGGACGGGGCGCCGGTTTGAAGGGGAGGCGTGCGGGAAAGCACGCGGGGTGCGCAGCAAAATGGGGGAGTTCGAAGGGAAGTTTCCCATCGGTTGGTGCGCGGATTCGTCGTTTTAGTGTCGCTTAGCGCATGAGGCAGGGATAGTCGTCGACATTTTCGAGCGCTTTGCCGGTGCCTTTCGCCACGCAGAGGAGGGGATCCTCGGCCACGTGGAAAGGAATGTTGATTTTTGCCGTCAAACGCTTGTCGAGACCGCGCAACAGGGCGCCGCCGCCGGTGAGATAGATGCCGTTCTTGACGATATCGGCGTAAAGTTCGGGAGGCGTGTTGCTCAATGCGTTGAGTACGGCCGTTTCGATGCGCGCTACGGAGCGTTCGAGGCAGTGTGCGATCTCTTGGTAGCAGACTGACACTTCCATCGGGAGCGCTGTGATGCGATTCGGACCGTGTACTACGTAATCGGCGGGGGCTTCGTTGGCGGGAAGCTCTGCCAACGCGCTGCCGACCTGGATTTTGATGCGCTCGGCCATACGTTCCGAAACAGAGACGTTGTGTTGGCGGCTCATGTACTCGCGAATGTCGGCCGTGAAGTCGTCACCGGCCATCTTAATGGAGTTGTTCGAAACGATACCGCCCATCGAGATGACGGCAATCTCCGTAGTTCCGCCGCCGATGTCCACGACCATGTTGCCTTCAGGGGCATTTACGTCGAGACCGATACCGATGGCTGCGGCCATGGGCTCATAAATGAGATAAACGTCGCGACCGCCGGCGTGTTCGGCGCTGTCGCGCACGGCACGGAGCTCAACTTCGGTGGAGCCGGAGGGCACTCCGATGACCATTCTTATGCTGGGAGTGAAGAGATGTCGGCTGGTTCGCACCATATTGATGAGGCCGCGCATCATTTGCTCGCAAGCGTTGAAGTCGGCAATCACGCCATCTTGCAAAGGACGGATCACGCGGATCTTTTCGCTCGTCTTTTCATACATGAGCTTGGCGCGTTCGCCGACGGCGATGGTTTTGTCCGAGCTAGGATCGAGGGCAACGACCGAAGGTTCGTTGACGGCGATCTCACCATCGGCAATAATGATGGTGTTGGCCGTGCCCAGGTCCATGGCCAGCTCGCGTTTCATCGAGAAAAAGGAGGAGAAAATTCCCATTGGGCAATGCGGTTGTTAGAAAGTGGAGCTAGGGAAGTAGCTTGTTGGGTGAATGTTTCCGAATTGTGCGTCAGGCCTTTTCGAACCAGTCGTGGATGGCCGTGTCGTAGTGTGAAGAGGTGGCGAAAGCGCGTGTGGCAAAGCCGCGACGCTCGTCGAGTGTGGTTTCAGCGCCGCGCGCTTCTACGATTTCGAGCAGGGGAGCGTAGTCCGATTTCGAAGAAACGATCACCACATCGTTGAAGTTTTTGGCCGCGGCGCGGATCAGTGAGATGCCGCCGATGTCAATTTTCTCAATGATGTCGGCTGCTGAGGCGCCGGAGGCCACAGTGTCTTCGAAAGGATAGAGATCCACGATCACCAAGTCGATGTTGCCGATCTCATACTGTGCCATTTGCTGCACATCGTCGGCCAAATCGCGGCGACCGAGGATGCCGCCGAACACTTTGGGGTGAAGTGTTTTCACACGTCCGCCCAAAATGGAGGGATAGCCCGTGAGGTCTTCCACGCGTTCGCAGGGAAGTCCCAACGAACAGATAAAGTCGTGCGTGCCGCCCGTGGATAAGAATTGGACGCCGTGGCGATGCAGGGCGCGGAGCAGCGGTTCGAGGCCGTCTTTGTGATAAACCGAGACGAGGGCGGTTTGGATTTTGCGATTTGTGGCCATGCGCAATGTCGGAGTTTGGTATTTGGCCGCAAATATACGGAAAACTTTTGGATTGGCGTGCAATTCCCCCGCGCATACTGCAAGACTTTGTGCGCAAAAAAAAGATTTTTTCCCGCCGGTCGTCTCTTGTCGCGCGCGTTCCCGCCGGTGTGGCGGATAAAGCGTGCGATGGCTCCGCACCGTGCGCCCCTTTTGAACGAAAAGTCCGTCCCAAAAAAGCGACCCCTCCCACTGTTTGTGTTGACAGCGGGAGGGGGGGCTATATATATAAGGAGTCGATGGCTCAAACGCGAGGCGAGCCCATGCGACTTTCGCGATCAGTGCGTCACGATGAGGCGACGTGCCACGCGGGTGCCGGGCGTGGTGATCGAAAGCACATAGGCGCCGGCCTTAAACTGTGCGAGGTCGATCACTTCCTCGTGGGCTTGTTGCACCCCACTGAGGTGGCGTTGCAGCACCGCGCGTCCGTCGAGCGTATAGACCACCAGGGTGGCTTCGCGCTCGGGGTTGTTGAAGAGCACGCGCCAAGCAGCGGGCGTGCGCGAGATGCTTACCGGTTCGAGGCTGGCCGAAGGGCGCGCCAAACCTTCGAGTTTGCCGAGGCGAAGGGCTTCTTTCAGTCCCTCGTAGGCGTCGACCAGACCATAACCATAGTGGCTGTCCCAATCTTTGCCCTTCATGTCAGCGTGCTTGCGCGAAGTCTTTTTCAGAATCTCCATCACCTGCTCGTGCGACAGGTGGGGATAAGCCTGCAACCACAGCGCAATCGTGCCGGCCATGAAGGGAGCCGCTTGCGAAGTGCCTTCCATCAGACCATACCACGATTTGTCTCGCCCTCTGCCCACCGAAGTCGTCAGGAGCAAGTCTTCATCGCTGGAATCGAAGCCCTCGGCCAATTTGTTTTGCGCACTGTTGATGAGCGAACCGGGAGCCAACACGGCGGGTTTGAGATAGTTCTCGTTGAGGAACGGACCGTTGGACGAGAAACTGGTGATTTGTCCCACTTTCTCCTCACTGATCTTTTCGCCCTTGTAGTCGGTGTTCGTGGCATAGGCACCTACGGCGATGGCGCGGGGGATGGAGGCCGCACCTTCGCCCACGATGTACTCGTCGTCGGCTTGGAGCGTTGCCGCCTCGTGGTCTTTCATGGCGCGCTTCGAAACGCCGGCCGAAATTCCGTTGCCGTCCACCCACACGTGGAGGTTTTCGGCCTTCTTGTTGTCGGATTTCGCCGTGATCTTGAAGCCGATTTTCATATTGATGTCGTCGGTCGCTCCGTCTTCCTCGTCTTCGTCGCCGGGGATCACGGCATTTTTCCAAGCCGCGCGGAGATCCAAGAAATAGCGGTGCAATTCGCGGTTGTTGTTGGCGTTGACCACGCCGAGTTCGCTGCTCTCGTCGATCACTTTTTTCCAATATTCGGCCGTTTGCGGGAGCATTTCGCCGCCCGAATAGAGGAAGGGCGTGATTTCGAAGTGGGTTGCGCCGTCGGCCGCGCTGCCCCAGATGTCTACGTTGGTGTAGAATTGATCTTCCGCCTCGCCGTCGATCACACTTTGGAAGTCGACATCGACCAACAAGTATTTGGTTTCGCCGGGCGCGAGGGTGGCTTGCGAATGGAGGTGCTGGTCGCCTTCGTTGCCCATGGCCGCCGTGATGAATCCGCCGCGGCCGTCCAGGAGTTTGTCGATGCTTTGGTCATAGTCCGTCGTGCCGTCGTGCGGACCCGTTTGGCTGCCGAAACTCATGTTGACCACCCAAGGTTGTTTGGCCTGTTGGGCATATTCCTTCACGAATTTCACATCCTCCATGATTTCCGCGTCGTCAAACGAGGAGGGAATCATGATGATGTCGGCTTCGGGCGCCACCCCTTTTAGGCCGGTGTTGCCGACTTCGCTGCCCGCCGCGATGTTCGTCACGTGCGTGGCGTGTCCCGTCTCGCGTTTCGCGAGGTCGGTGCCGGTCGGGATCACAGCGGTGGGGCGGGTGTCCTTGTTCTCGGAGGCTTCGCTCGAATAGCCCGAACGATCCCAGAGCATCTTCACGCGCGAATTTTTCGACGTGGGGTCGAGAAACGCGGCGTGGCGGAATTCAAAACCTTGGTCGATGACGCCGATCACGACCCCGCGGCCGGTGAAAGGGGTGTCGAGACCCGTGCCCGTGTGCACCTTGGTTACGCCCGCATCGGCGCGCGCTTTGTTGAGCGAAGGGCGGAAGCGACGGGGGAAAGTGAGGCGTTTCACCTCGGGGAGCGTCGACAGCGTGTCGAGCGCCGCGGCGGGCACGGTGGCCGTCACCATGGCGTCGGTGATCACGGTGGCCGTTCCGCCCAAAGCCGTGATGTGCGCCGCCACGTTCTCGGCCGCGCCTTCCACGGTCGAGATGCTCAGGCGCAAAGGCGCGTTGACGTTCACCACACGGCCGCGCAGGCGGAGGTGCGTGTCGCTACTGTCGGCGCTGCTGCGTGTGGCATGGGCCAGTGCAGCGCGACGTTGTACGATTTGGCTGATCGCTGCGTCCATTTTGCCGGACGGGGCGGCTTGTTGTGCCGAGCCCTGCAGCGCGTAGCTCAGGCCACCGAACAAGAGGAGGCCAAATAACGGAAGACTATTATGTTTCATTGAGATGAGAATTGATGCGAATTTCGCCCGAAAAAAAGGGCTTGACGGCGAAAATACGCATAAAATATGAATTGCAGGGGCGTTCGCCGCGGGAGAATGCGCAAAAAATGCTTTTTCACCCCTTGCGAAGAGCGAAAAAAGCCTCGGCCGGCGCACCAATTCGGCGAAAAACGACAAACGGTGCGCGCGCTGCGCTTAAAGTTGTGCCGCGGTTTGCGTCGCGCGGCGGGCGATGCCTTCGGCCGCTGTGAGCCCCGTGAGCCAAGCCGCCGTGAGGTTGTAACCGCCCGTCACCCCGTCGATGTCGAGCACCTCGCCCGCAAAGAAAAGTCCCGGCACGAGCTTGCTTTCCATCGTCTTGGGCGACACGGACGACAGACTCACGCCGCCGCACGTCACAAATTCGCCCTGATGGGTGGTGCGCCCCGCGATGGCATAGGCATCGGCCGTGAGCACGGTGGCCAAGCGGTTGAGTTGCTTGCGGTTGAGTTCGGCACAGCGCCGGTCGGCCGGCACTTCGGCGCGCTCGAGGAGCAACGCCCACAGCCGACTCGGCAAGTCGAAGGCGCGCACGCTGCCCACAGTGCGACCTCCGTGTGCGGCAAACAGCGTGTGGAGCTCGCTCAGCGCAGAGGCGGTGTCGGACGTGCCGCACCAGCCGATGAGCAGCGTGCCGCGATGACCGGCATCGGCCAGCAGGCGCGCACCATAGGCCGAGAGGCGCAGCACACCCGGCCCACTCACGCCCTGGCGCGTGATGAGCAGCGGACCCTCGGCGCGCACTTTCGTTCCGCTCAGCGCGAGCGTCACTTCGCCCACCGTCACGCCCGAGAGGGCGGCGAGCGCCGGCGCTTCAAGGCGCAGGCCGAAGAGCGAAGGGCAGGGGGCGGCGATCTCGTGACCCATGGCGCGCCACGGGGCGAAGGCTTCCGGGCGCGACAAACCGCCGCAGGTCACCGCCACCTGCGCGAAGGGTGTCGAAGAGAGGGCGTCGCCGTGCCGATCGGTGAGCAGCAACGTGCCGTCGGCCTGCCGTTCCACCCCCTGCACGTCACAGCTTGTGCGCAGTTCCACGCCGACGCGCTGCAAGTGCGTGAGCAGGGCGTTGACCACGGTGTCCGACTGCTGCGAAGCGGGGAAAACGCGCCCTTCGGCCTCGACGCGCAGCGGTACGCCGATAGATTCCCACCACTGCATGAGGGTTTTCGGCGGGGTGGCGCGCAGCAGGCGGCTCATCAGGCGCGCACCGCGCGGATACACCGCAGCGATGTCGTCGACGTGGGCAAAGGTGTTGGTCACATTGCACCGGCCGCCGCCCGTGCTGCGCACTTTGGCGAGCGGCGTGCCGCTGCGTTCGAAAATCACTACCGGTTCGTGCGGCAAAAGCGTCTTGAGGCGGAGTGCAAGTAGGCAACCGGCTGCGCCGCCGCCGAGGATGGCTGTAGACATGGGGAGAGAAAAGAGGGGAGAGTGGTGAAGAATAAAGAGAAGCGTGGGGAGAGGGGACAAAAACGGGGACGTTTTGGGGAAAACTTGTGGAGTTTGCCTCAAAACGTCCCCATTTTTTGTCGTCCGAAGTGGAGTTTTCGCCGAGCGTTGCCGTCGGCCGGCCATTTTTCATCGTCGGCCGCTGCCGTCGCCGGTCGCTGCCGAAGTGGGGGCGGCAGTTTTCGGCGGGGTGGTGAGCCGTTCGAGGCGGCGCAGGGCAGGGCGTTCGCCCACCACCCAAAGCACGTCGCCCGCCAGGATGGTGCGCGAGGCCTCACTCACCTCGAGTGTGCCGGAACGATCCTCGAAACCGATGATCATGCAGTCGTAGACGTTGCGAATGCCGCTGTCGGCCACCGTGGTGCCCACGAGTTCCGAACTCCGCGAGACGGGCAGGCGGCGCAAGCGCAGGCTGTGATCGGCATTGTCGGTGGGGGGCGCGGCGTCGGCCTCGCTTTGCATTTGCGCGGCGAGGGTTTCCAACCCAGTGTCGTCGCCGATCACCTCGAGCACGTCGCCCGGATAGATGTGGGTGCTGCCGTCGGGGATGTTGATGCGCCGATCGCCACGAAGCACCGCTGCCACGTGCACATTGAAGCGCTGTCCGAAGTTCAGCTCCTGAAGTGTTTGCCCCGCCCAGTGGCTGCAGAGCGGAAGGGTGAGGCGCACGAGGTGCAGATCGTGGGCGGCCAAACGACCGGCGTAGTTGCCCGGCGCGTTGAGGCGCGAAGCCGTTTCGCGTTGCGTGAGGTTTTGGCGGAAACGACGCTCGATGCGGATGCTTTGATACTTGATGCGGCGCGAGCGCATGATGAAACCGAAGGTGAGTGCGGCGGCCAAAAGGTGATAGTACCAGGCGTAGGGCGAAAGGTACTCGAAAATATAGAACAGCGTGTAGAGGGCCAGCGCGATGCGGAGCGCCATCGTGCCACCGATGAGCATTCGCCCCGCCAAGTGCTTACGCAGGGCTTGAGCGGCGGTCGATCGGTGTTTGCGCGCCACGACGGGGCGGATGAAGAGGGCGACGATCCACAGCGTGATGAGGCCCGTCACCGCATTGCCCGGCCAGTGGGTGAGCAGGTTGCGCAGAGCCGGCAACAAGGCGGAGAAACTCAGCACCACGGTGGCGAAAATGAGCACACCGTAGACGAGGGTCTGGAGCACCACGGCTTTGAGATATTGGCCCACGTAGGCCGGCACCCAGCGCGGTGTGGCGGGTTCGGCGGCGGTTGCACTGTTGGCCGCGGCAAGTTCGGTGGCCACGCGGTCGGCGTCGATGCGTTTGAAGTAGTGGCCGAAGCGCTGCGCCACAAAGCGGTAGGCCGGATCGGCAAAGCGGATCATGTAGGGGGTGAGGAAGGTGGTGATGATGCTCACCGCCACCACGATGGGGTAGAGGTGTGGGCTGGTTACGTTGAGTGAGACACCGAGGCCGGCGATGATGAAGGCAAATTCGCCGATCTGTGCCAGCGAGAAGCCGCAGTTCATCGCGCGGCGCAGCGGATGACCGGCCACCACAAACGAAAGGGTGCCGAAGACGGCCTGCCCGCCCAGGACGGCGAGGGTGATGACGAGCACGGCGCCCCAATACTCCACGAGAATGCCGGGATTGACCATCATGCCCACCGAAACGAAGAAAATGGCGCCGAAAAGGTCCTTGATCGGCGCGGTGAGTTTCTCGATCTTTTCGGCTTCGAGCGTCTCGGCCAAGATGCTACCCATCATGAAGGCGCCGAAAGCCGACGAGTAGCCGGCGCGATCGGCCAGCACGACGAGCAGGAAGCATAGCCCGAGCGCAACGACCACGAGGGTTTCGTTGTTGATCAAGTTGCGCGCACGACGCAGGAAGGCCGGCACCACATAGATGCCCACCACAAACCACAAAACGAGGAAGAAACCGAGAGATATGAGGCTCTTGGCCAGTTCGCCGCCCTGAAATTGCTGCGAAACGGCCGTGGCCGAGAGAATGACCATGAGGAGGATGCCGAGAATGTCTTCGAGAATCAGCACCGAAAGCACTTCGCCGGCAAAATTCTTGCTGCGCAGACCGAGGTCGTCGTAGGCTTTGTAGATGATGGTGGTGGAAGACATGGCGAGCATGCCGCCGAGAAACAGACTGTCGGTGCTGCTCCAGTCGAAAAGGCGACCGGTGGCACCGCCTACGCCGATCATGCAGCCCATCACCATGGCCGCTGCCACGACGGGGCGCATGCCCATTTTCAATATCTTCTTGATAGAAAACTCCAAACCGAGCGAAAACATCAAGAAGATGACGCCGATGCTGCTCCACGTCTCGATGGAGCTCTGATCTTCGACCGTGGGCAGGTAGGGCATGTGGGGCCCGGCCAGAAAACCGGCCACGATGTAGCCCAACACGAGGGGCTGTTTGAGACGCTTGAACAACACGGTGACCAAACCGGCCACAATGAGGATGAGAGCCAGGTCGGAAATGAGCGGCGGAAGGCTGTGCATAGGCAAAAAAAGAGGGGCTGTGAATGAGAATGATGCACCGCCGAAGCGGTTTGCTACAAAAATACGATTTTTTTGTCCCGCGGCGAGTAGATGTTGGGCTGTTTTTGCACGCCGAGGGCGTTTTAGTGCCTGATTTTCGCCCTTCTGCAGGCAAAAGCGGTGGTGTTTTTCACAAACCGTTCGCCTGCGACGCGATTCGCCCCCGCAAACGGCTTGCGAGTGAAAAGAAAATTGTATTTTTGCTTCGCACTTGCTGTGCATATCTATCATGTACAAACTCAAACGACTCGACACTTTTATTTTAGGCAAGTTCCTGCAACTCTTTGTGGGGGCTTTCTTCATTTGTCTGTTCGTGTTTGTCATGCAATTCATGTGGCGATATGTCGATGACTTGGTGGGCAAGGGGCTCACGGCCACCGTGCTCGGCAAATTCATGTGGTATGTGAGTGTGAGCTTGGTGCCCACGTCACTGCCGCTGGCCGTTTTGCTGGCCTCGCTCATCACTTTCGGAAATATGGGCGAGAACCTCGAACTCCTTTCGATGAAGGCCGCCGGTGTTCCCCTCGTGCGCATCATGCGACCCATCTTCCTTTTGGTGCTGCCCCTCACCTTTGTGGTCTACTACTTCCAGAACAACATCGCCACCGACGCGCAGAAATCGCTCCGCAGTCTGCTCGTTTCGATTAAAATCTCGCAACCGGCCGTCGAAATCCCCGAAGGGGTGTTCTACAGCATGAAGAATTTCAACCTTTATGTCGAGAAGAAAAACGCCGAAACGGGCATGCTCTACCACACCATTATATATAAGGTGGATCAAGGCTTCGACCGCGCGCAGATTGTGCTCGCCGATTCGGCGCGCATCGAGCTGACGGCCGACAAAATGCACATGCGCCTCACGCTTTGGGACGGCGAGCAGTTCCAAAACCTCAAGTCGGACAACATGACGGTCTTCAAATCGCAGGGCGTGCCCTACGATCGCGAGACATTCAACTACAAACAGCTGATTTTTGACTTCGATTCCAATTTCAATGAGTTGGAAGCCAATCAGTTTGCCGATATTCCGCAGGCCAAGGACATGCGGGAGCTGAACCACTACGTCGATTCGGTCAATCACCTCATCGACTCGTCGGCGGTGGCCTATTTCAACGGCATTTCCACCGTGCAGGTCTACGGCGCAAAGCCGCTTTCGCGCAAAGATTCGCTGGCGGCGGTGCGTAACTTCGAGCAACACCCCGTGAGTTTCGACAAACTGCTCAAAACGTGGAAGGAAGACAAACTGATCCCTGCGCGGCAAAACGCCGTGGCGCGACTGCAAAGTCTTTCGTCGCAATATGATTGGCAAAGTGAGACGGTGGAGGATCAAATCTGGTATCTCCGCCGCCACGAAGTGGAATGGCACCAGCGCATCACGCTGTCTTTGGCGTGTTTGCTCTTCTTTTTCATCGGCGCCCCCCTCGGTGCGATCATCCGCAAGGGTGGTTTGGGCTTGCCGACGGTGGTTTCGGTGCTGATCTTCATCTTTTATTATGTGGTGAACACGTCGGGCATGAAGATGGCGCGCGACGGCAATATAAATATGGTGTTGGGCATGTGGATGTCGAGCATGATTCTCGCACCGGCCGGCGCCTATCTGACGTTTATGGCCAACCGCGACGCGGTAGTCTTCAACCGCGATGTGGTGATGGAGCGCTTCCGAAAATTCTTTGCCTTGCGCATCAAACGACATGTCTTCCGCAAAGAGGTAATCCTCACCCCGCCCGACTGGGACGCCGATCGTCGACTCGCCGTTGCCGTGCGTCGCGACTTAGAAGCCTATCCCGGCAAAAAACGCCTCTGGTTGCCGCCGAATTATTTCACGCTTTTCTTCCGACATCGGCCGGACGAAATCGCAAAACGCTTGGCCAACAACGTCGAAGCGCTCGTGGAAGATCTCAACAACAGCACCTCGCCGCAGATTCTTTCGGTGTTGGGCGACATGCCCGTGTTGTATGAGAGCGGAACGCGCTCGCCCTTTGCGCATCGCCGCGTGAATTGGGTGCTGGCCGTGCTCTTTCCCCTCGGACTCGTGGTGTGGTTGCGCGTTTGGCGCTTCCGTTTCCGTTTGGCACGCGATTTGCGGCAACTTCGCAAAGCCCTCAATCGTCTCGATGAGGCTTTTGCCGAAATGTTTCCCGATACTGAAACAATGAGCGCCCATGCTGAATTGCAAGACGGTGATGCGGAGTCGCAAGACGGTGATACGCAGCCGAAAGGGCACGATGCTGAGTCAAATACTCGCGCTACCTTTGCCGAAAGGTGCCCAGATGCGGAACCGCAGGGGCACGATGCTGAGGCGAATGGCGATGATGCAGCGGCGAAAGGCTACGATGCGCAGCCGAAAGCCCCCAACTTTCAACCGAAATTCCCGACGCCCCAGAGCGCCGAAGACGATAAATAACTGACCTACAAAGACATTTCTCTAAATATATCTCATGTCTGAAATTCAACTCTCCACGATAGAAGAAGCCCTTGAGGACTTCAAAGCCGGAAAATTCGTCATTGTCGTCGATGATGAGGATCGCGAAAACGAAGGCGACCTGATTACGGCCGCCGAACTCATCACGCCGGAGAAAATCAACTTCATGCTCCAACAGGGTCGCGGTGTCCTCTGCGCACCCGTCACCAAGGAGCGTTGCCGCCAGCTCGAGTTGGAGCACCAAGTGCAGAGCAACACGTCGGTTCTCGGCACGCCCTTCACCGTAACGGTCGACTTGCTCGAAGGATGCACCACCGGTGTGTCGGCACACGACCGCGCCGCGACGGTTCGCGCCTTGGCCGATCCGAATGCCCGCCCCGAATGGTTCGGACGCCCCGGACATATCAGCCCGCTCTACGCCCAAGACCGCGGAGTCCTCGCCCGTGCCGGACATACTGAGGCGGCGGTCGATTTGGCTCGCTTGTCTGGCTTCCAACCCGTGGCCTGTCTGATCGAAATCCTCAACCCCGACGGCACAATGGCGCGCATGCCGCAATTAAAAGAGTTCGCGGCGCGCGAAGGCCTCAAGATTATCACGATCAAAGACTTGATAGCTTACCGACTCAAGGACGAAACGCTCGTGGAGCGCGGAGAAGAGGTGCAAATGCCCACCGATCACGGTGATTTCCGCTTGATTCCGTTCAGACAAAAGAGCAACGGACTCGAACACGTGGCGCTTTTCAAAGGAACGTGGGAGCCGGGCGAACCTATCCTCGTGCGAGTGCACAGTAGTTGCGTGACCGGCGACATTTTTGGCAGCCGTCGTTGCGATTGTGGCGACCAGCTCCACAAATCCATGGAGTTGATCGAAAAAGAAGGCAAAGGTCTCGTGCTTTACCTCAACCAAGAGGGACGCGGCATCGGTTTGATGGCAAAAATCGCCGCCTATAAGCTCCAAGAGGAGGGACTTGACACCGTGGACGCCAATGTTCACCTCGGATACGACCCCGATGAGCGCGATTACGGCGTGGGAGCACAGATTTTGCGTGCACTCGGTGTGACAAAGATGCGCCTGATCACGAACAACCCCGTGAAGCGCGTCGGATTGGAGGCCTACGGACTCGAAATTGTGGAGAATGTTCCCATGGAAATCACCCCCAATGAGTTCAACCACCGCTACTTGCTCACCAAACAAGAGCGTATGCACCACGCCCTCCACTTGAAAAAGTAAAGATCTCCCTCAAAGTGTCGAAGATCTCCTTCGTATCGGTGGGAAACTCTTTATATATGGTGTCTTTCTCTCGAATGTGAAGGAGAAACGTGCCCTCAAATAGAGGAGCATCTCCTTAGAAAAGAGATCATCTACCCAACGTAAAGTTGTTTTCCCGCTGCAAAGCGAAGGGGAATGCCCTCAAATAGAGGAACATCTCCTCAGAAAAGAGGCAACCTCTCACAACAAGGAACTGATCTTCCGCGAGGCACAGTCGAAACTCTTCGATGGGAGGGAGCAAAGGCGGACAGTCGTTCCGCAAGGTCTGAAATATTCACTTAAAACCCTTGATATTATGTACGATCCTCAAAACTACAATTCAAAGTACACCGTATCGCAAAGCGGAACCGGTGTAAGTTTCGTCTCCGTGATGAAGAATGTTTATCTGTGGATGACGTTGGCGTTGGCCATCACGGGACTTACCGCCATGGCAGTGGCCACCCAACCCGAAATCGTCTACACAATTTTCACCAACAAGCTCCTCTTCTGGGGACTCATCGGTGCTGAATTGGGCATCGTGTGGTTCGTTTCTTCGCGCGTCATGAGCCTTTCGGTCACCACGTCCGGCATTCTCTTCGCGATCTACGCCTTGTTGAACGGCGTCTTCTTCTCTTCCATCTTTTTGGTGTTCGAAATCGGTTCGATCGCGCAGACGTTCTTCATCACCGCCGGCGTGTTCGGCGCGATGGGATTCGTCGGTTTGTTCATCAAGCGCGATTTGTCGATGATCGGCCGCATCTTTTACATGGCCCTCATCGGACTGATCATTGCAACGGTGGTGAATTGGTTCTTTAAGAACGACACCTTGATGTCGATTTGCAACTACGCCGGCGTGGTTATCTTCACCGCTTTGACAGCCTACGACACCCAGAAGATCAAAAACATGTTGGTGCAGGTAGGCGATGCCGATAGCGAGACGGGACTCCGCATCTCTTTGCTCGGTAGCCTCACGTTGTACCTGGATTTCATCAACCTTTTCCTCTACCTCCTGCGTATTTTCGGACGCCGTCGTTAATTCTCCGCGCGTTCGCTCCATTTACGGCTCGGAGGGTTCCACCTTCGGAACCCTCCGAGTCTTTTTTTACCCCTCACTTCTCCTATTTTTTATCGCATCATGCATCTTTCTGCCCGTCTCAACCGACTTGCCCCTTCTGCCACGCTGGCCATGTCGCAAAAAAGCGCCGAACTCAAAGCACAAGGCGTGGACATCATCAACCTCAGCGTCGGCGAGCCCGACTTCAATACGCCCGATCACATTAAAGTCGCCGCCAAACAAGCCATCGACGACAACTGGTCGCGCTACAGCCCCGTGCCCGGTTATCTCGACCTGCGCGAAGCCATCTGCGCCAAGCTGCTTCGCGAAAACAACCTCGAATATACGCCCGCACAGATCGTCGTGGGCAACGGTGCCAAGCAGGCCGTTTGCAACGTCCTCCTCTCCATTGTCGACGAAGGCGACGAGGTGATCATCCCCGCTCCCTACTGGGTGAGCTACCCCGACATGGTGCGTTTGGCCGACGGCACCCCCGTGTTCGTAGAAGCCACGATCGAGCAGAACTTCAAGATCACGCCCGCACAACTTGAGGCCGCCATCACGCCCCGCACGCGCGCCCTCATTCTTTGCAGCCCTTCCAACCCCACCGGCTCCGTGTATAGCGCCGAAGAGATGGAAGGACTGGCCGAAGTGCTCCGCCGTCACCCCCAAGTCATCGTCATTGCCGATGAAATCTACGAACACATCAACTACGTCGGCCACCACGCTTCGATTGCCACGTGCGAAGGCATGAAAGATCGCGTGGCAGTGATCAATGGTGTGTCGAAAGCCTATGCCATGACGGGATGGCGCATCGGTTTTGTGGCTGCCCCTCTTGAATTGGCCAAGGCCGTTTCGAAATTGCAGGGGCAATACACTTCCGGTCCCGGCTCTATTTCGCAAAAAGCCTCGGTAGCAGCCTTCAATGGACCACAAGAACCCGTCGAAGAAATGCGCAAGGCCTTCGAGCGTCGCAAGCAACTTATTGTGCAGCTCGCGCGCGAAATTCCCGGTTTCGAGGTCAACGATCCCGAAGGCGCCTTCTATCTCTTCCCCAAGTGCTCTTATTACTTCGGAAAGTCCGACGGCGAAAGCACCATCCACACCTCCACCGACTTTGCCCTCTATTTGCTCAAGGCCGCTCACGTGGCTTGTGTAGGCGGTGACTCGTTTGGTAGCCCCGAGTGCTTCCGTATGAGCTATGCCACCAGCGATGAGAACATCGTTGAGGCCATGCGTCGTATTAAAGCGGCCTGCGAACGCCTGAAATAAGCGTTTCTCCTCCGCTTCTCTCTTTTTGGCGACCGGTAGGCGACTTTCGCCGCCGTTCTCCCCGTTTTCGCCCCGTTGCCGTCTTGGCAGCGGGGCTTTTTGTGCTTTGTGGTGAGCGTCTTCCTCGCGATTGCGGGGAAAATATCCCTCGTTGGTGCGGCTTCACATGGTCTTGTGCGGTGCCTTCTACCGCTTTGCATGGTGTAGGGGCAGAAATAGACCGAATTATAGCCCTCATTTCTCTGTCTTTTGTCCTTTGTCCTCGAAATGAAGAGAAGGTTTATGTTTACTTGTGTTACCGTTTTCCTCCGCTGTGGTGCTCGAAATCTAAACTCCCTTGGCTCTTTTATAAGTGCTGTTTTGTTTATTCTGTTGATAACGAGGTGTTATTCTACTAATGCTATATTAAAATATAGATAATCAATGATAGTGTTCAGACAAACATAGTGTTATTGAGAATAGTACAAGTAATAAAATGAAAGTAGTAGATAAATCATTTGTAATTAGTTTGTTCTATAATTTATATGGCGTGTAATATATAGAATAACTCAATTATTCTATTTGTAATCAGGCTATTTCATTGATACTACTCTATTTCTATTGAAAGATAGTTGAGTTTCTACTTAAAGAAGAGGGAAGTACATGATAAGTAGTGGGAGTGGTTTTGGAAGTCCACTTGTTTTTGCGAAAAGCCGTGGAGTTTCGTGCAAAAGTTGTCGGGTCTTATTTTGAACAAGTGGGATTATGTATAATAGTCTGCGCGTTTGATTTTCAGTGTTTCGGCTTTTTGCAGCGCAAGGAGAACTTCAATAAAGAAGAAAAGGTGTTGCACTCAGAAAGTGGATTGAAGTTCAGTCGGTTGAGGGATATAAAGTGGAGCAGCGCACGACGTCGGCTGTTGCGAGGCGAAAAGTGGCGCGAAGACCGCCCGGGGAGAGGGAAAGGCGAGGGAAATCGAGAGCAGAATAAGGCCGGAAAGCAAGAAAAAGCGTAGCGGAACGTAAAAACGTGAAAGCCGAAGGCATGTAGATGTAATAAAATAATTACTTTTGCACTCAAATTGAAAGCAAGTTGCGAGTTGCTCTCTCTGTTTTGTGTCGATTGTCTATTGTTGTTCGGCCGAGGGCGATTCGCAGTGCGCGCTATTCCCTACTTCCCCATGAGCTATCTCATTCCCATTAGCAACTATCGTCCTTTGCTCGACATGAACGCCACCGAGCAGGGCATTAAAGTCATCAAAGAGTTCTTTGCCGACAATCTTTCGACGGCACTTCGTCTTCGTCGCGTCACCGCTCCGCTGTTTGTGCTGCGCGGTTTGGGCATCAACGACGACCTGAGCGGCAAGGAACGCGCCGTGAATTTTCCCATCAAAGACCTCGGCGACGCCCGTGCCGAGGTGGTGCATTCGTTGGCCAAGTGGAAACGCCTCACCCTCGCCGAATATGGCGTGCAACCCGGCTACGGCATCTACACCGACATGAATGCCATCCGCGCCGACGAGGAGTTGGGCAACATCCACTCGCTCTATGTCGACCAATGGGACTGGGAACGCGTGATTCGCCCCGAAGATCGCACGGTGGAATTCCTGCAAGAAGTGGTTCGTTCGATCTATGCCGCGATGCAGCGCACCGAGTATTTGGTGTGCGAGCGTTTCCCGCAACTCCAACCGCAGTTGCCGGCCGAAATCACCTTCATTCACGCCGAAGCGCTGCGCCAACTTTATCCCACGCTCACGCCCAAAGAGCGTGAAGACGCCATCGTGCGCGAGAAGGGCGCGGTGTTCATCATCGGCATCGGCGGTGCGCTCGGCGACGGCGAGCCCCACGACCTGCGTGCCCCCGACTATGACGACTATTCCACGGTGTCCTCCCTCGGTCTGGCCGGTTTGAACGGCGACCTGCTCGTGTGGAACAATGTGCTCGGCCGCGCTTTCGAACTCTCGTCGATGGGTATCCGCGTCGACCGCGAAGCGCTGGAACGTCAGTTGCGCGAGAGCGGCAAGGAAGAGCGCCGCAGCCTCTATTTCCACAAGCGCCTGCTCGAAGGTTCGCTCCCGTTGAGTGTGGGCGGCGGTATCGGTCAGAGCCGTCTGTGCATGTATTATCTGCAAAAAGCGCACATCGGCGAGATTCAAGCCTCGATTTGGCCGGAAGACATGCGCCGCGAGTGCGCCGAAATGGGCATAGCGCTGATTTAAGGCGCAGATAATTTGCCGCCCCGCAAGAGAATAAAAATGCACCGCGATTCTGTGTGAGTCGCGGTGCCTTGTTTTATGAAAATGGAGGTTCGTCGGACGAAATCGCCGGACAGAGGCTGCCGGGAAGGCCAAAAAACGGCGGCCATGTGAGGAGAATAGGCTAAAAAACGGCGGTTGTTCGCCGTGCGTGCGCCGGTGCGGTCACTTTGTTTGCAGAAGTTATAAGAAATGAGTAATTTTGCAACTTCATTTTCCTTACTTGCGTACGATTCGTACGTGAAAAACTCGAATACATGCAAGCGTTTCGTTTTCGTCCGCGCCTCTTGCGCGATCTTCGCTCCTATCGTCGTTCCGACCTTTCGGCCGATCTGCTCGCCGGTTTGGTGGTGGGCATCGTCGCCCTCCCGTTGGCGATTGCTTTTGCCATCGCCGCCTCGCCGGGTGGCGATGTGCAGCACACGATCGGCCCGGGTGTGGGCATTCTCACGGCCATTGTGGCCGGCATTGTGATCTCGGCATTGGGCGGGAGTCGTGTGCAAATCGGCGGCCCGACGGGGGCTTTCATCGTCATCATCTACGGGGTGGTGGAGCATTTCGCCCTTTCGGGGCTGTTGGTGGCCACGATGATGGCCGGCCTCTTCCTGGTTTTGCTCGGGATGTTCCGCCTGGGGAGTGTGATCAAGTTCATTCCCTATCCCATTGTGGTCGGTTTCACCTCCGGTATTGCGCTCACGATTTTCACCACGCAGGTCAAAGATTTCCTCGGTCTGCACATTGAAGGCGCAGTGCCGGCCGATTTTGTCGACAAGTGGGTGTGCTACGTCCGTCACCTCACGACCGTGAGTTGGGATGCCCTCGCGGTGGCGCTCTCGACGGTGGGAATCATCGTCGGCACGCAGCGCATTTCGAAGCGCCTGCCCGGTTCGCTGGTGGCCATTGTGGTGACCACGGCCGTTGTGGCGCTGACCAACGGACAGGGTTGGACGCAAATTCCCACCATTGGCGATCGTTTCGGCGCCATCACCGCCTCGCTGCCGCCCGTCACGGCGTGGCAGCTCGATTGGCACGGCCTGTTCACCGCGCCCGATGGGAGTTTCACCTTCTCGACCCTCAGCAGGCTGCTGCCCACTGCGCTGGTCATCGCGGTACTCGGTGCCATTGAGAGTCTGCTCTCCGCGACGGTGGCCGACGGTGTGACGGGCGATCGGCACGATTCGAACCAAGAACTGGTGGGGCAGGGCATAGCCAATATCGTCGCTCCGCTGTTTGGCGGCATCCCCGCCACGGGGGCCATCGCGCGCACGATGACCAACATCAACAACGGGGCGCGTACCTGCGTGGCCGGCTTGGTGCATGCGGCGGTGCTGCTCGTTATTTTCCTCGTGGCCATGCCCTTGGCGGCCTATATCCCCATGGCCTGCCTGGCCGGTGTGCTGGTGGTGGTGAGTTACAACATGAGTCAGTGGCGCACCTTCGCCGCTTTGCTCCACCACCCGAAGAGCGATGTGACGGTGTTGCTCATCACGTTTGTGCTGACGGTGGTGTTCGACCTCACGGTGGCCATCGAGGTGGGGCTCGTCATGGCCTGCCTACTCTTTATGCGCCGCATGGCCGAAACCACCCACCTCTCTGTGCTGACGGGCGAACTCGATCCGAACGACGATCCCGAGCTCGATCTCGAACTGCACGAGGAGTCGCTGACCATTCCCGAGGGAGTGGAGGTATATGAGATCAACGGCCCCTTCTTTTTCGGTATTGCCAATAGTTTTGAGCAGATGACGGCCGAAATGCAGGATCATCCGGCGATTCGGGTCATCCGCATGCGCAAGGTGCCGTTCATCGATTCGACCGGTGTGCACAATCTCGAAACCCTCTGCCGTATGAGCCGCCGCGACGGCACGCGTATCATCCTTTCGGGCGTGCGTCCGGAAGTGCGCGAGGTGTTGTCACGCACGGGCTTCCCGGAACTGATCGGCGAAGGGAACATTTGTTCGCACATCAGCATCGCACTGCGCCGTGCCGAGCAGATAGTCGAAGCCCATCGGGGAGCCACGGAATAGAACCTCCGTCTTTTCGATTCCCGCAGTGCCTTGCACACGTGCTTGTGGGGCGTATATATAATAAGGTGTACGGCCGAACGATGCGCAAAACGTCGTCCAAGACGAATTATGCCCCTTGCTTTGCGACGCCGACCCCGCAGTTGGCGTGCAAAAGCCGCCTATTTTCACAAATAAACACTCGCGCGCAATGTATTATTGCCGAGTTTGTCGTACTTTTGCTCATCCAGGGTGGTATAAATGCTCGCGCCGCACAGAACGCGACCGCCCTTCACTTTGAAAGAACTGATTATTATGCTGATTCACCGTCTGAGAACTGCAGCTTGCCTCATGACGCTCTTCATTTTGCTGAGTTTCACCTCCGACCCCGCGACTTCCGCGGCGCCGCGAGGCGGTAGTCAGCGCTTTGTCCTCGTTATCGACGCGGGACACGGGGGGAAGGACAACGGTGCTTCGGGCAAAATCTCGAAAGAGAAGAATATCAACCTCAACATTGCTTTGGCTTTCGGCCGAATGGTGGAAGCCAACTGCCCGGATGTGAAGGTGGTTTACACTCGCAAGACCGATGTGTTCGTCACCCTCCAAGGACGCGCGGATATTGCCAACCGCCACAAAGCCAACCTCTTTATTTCGATCCACACCAACTCGATGCCGCCCGGAGTGACCGCCCCTTCCGGCACAGAAACCTACACGGTGGGTATGCACTCGGGAACAGAAAACCTGGCCGTGGCGAAACGTGAGAACAGTGTCATCACGCAGGAAGCCAACTACCGAGCCGTCTACAAAAACTTTGATCCCAACAAATCGGAGAGCTACATTATCTTCGAATTTATGCAGGATCGCAACATGAAACAGAGCGTCGAACTGGCGCGGCACATCCAAACGGCTTACGGTAACCAAGGGCGTAAGAACAAAGGAGTGCACCAAGCCGGTTTTCTCGTGCTCCGCGCCACGGGCATGCCCTCTGTGCTGACAGAAGTGGGTTTCATCTCGAATCCCGAAGAGGAACGTTTCCTGAATTCCAAAGAGGGCATTCAGAAATTGGCGCGAGCGTTGTATAAAGGTTTCTGCGCCTATCGCAATCGCCACTATGCTGAAGCCGACCCCGTGTTGCAAGACGCCGCCCCCGTGGGCAGTGAGCGCGCTCTTGCCGTAGCAGAGGACGCAACGAGTGCACGCGAAGCCGATAGGGCGCTCGCCGTCGACGCGATCAGCGCTCCGGCGCCTGCCGTAGTGGGTGTTGTGCCCGTTGCCACGCGCGCTTTCCGCGGTGGAAAGCGACCGGTGATGAATCCCGCCGCACCCCAGCGTGCGGTGGCGGCTGTGGTGCCTGCGCCCCCTCCGACGAAAGTCGTTGAAAAACGCCAAGCCCTGACGGTGGAGCAAACGGCTTTGGCCAATGTTCCCTCTCCGCCGCCCCCGACTCCTGCTCGTCCGATCGTGACGAGCGAAGATCGTACCATTCCTTTGCTGGCCGACGCGGTACTCCCCGACGCCGGTGCGAAACATGCTGTCCCTTCTGCCCCGAGCGGCCGCTTTGAACGCGGAACCGACGCGGGGCTTCGTCGCGTCGATACGGTGGCTTTGCATACCACTGCTGCGCGAGGAACGGAAATTACGGTCGTTCAGCGTGATGGCGCGCCGACGCAGCCCAAAACGGTGGAGAAACCGCTGACCATTGTGGTGATTCCCTCGGCCGTGGAGCAGCGTGTGGCGGCCGAAGCCTTGTTGGCGACGAACACCCCCCCGCGCCAAGCCGTGAATGCCGTCGACGAATTGCCGGCCTCGTTGCCCCACACCGAACAGGTGCATTCGGCTTCGAAGCCCCACACGGTGCCGAAGCATGTGCCCGACACCTACACTGCTCCGCTGAAAGGGGCGAAAAAAACAACGGTGGAGCGCCCACTTCCTGCTGCGCAACCGGTGACGCCCGCGAAGACCAAGGCGCAGGAGGCGAAGAAATCGACCGAAAAGGGCGATCGCGAGAAAAAAGTGGAGCCCAAAGAGGCGAAAAGCGAGAAAAAGGACGCCAAAGCCGTAGCACCGACCGCGAAACCGACGCAGAAAGAGGCGGCTACGCCTGCGAAGTCGGCTAAACCGGAGGAGAAGAACGCCCAAAACGCCAAGGGCGGCAAGAAGGAAGCGGCTGCGACGCCGCGCATCACCTTCAAGGTGCAAATTTTGACCTCCGACAAAAAGTTGGCCGCCGGCGATGCGCGCCTGAAAGGCCTTGCCCCGGTGAGCTTCTACCACATCGGACCGCTGTATCGCTACACTTACGGCAGTTCGAACGACTATGCCGAAATCAAAAAGACGCTCAAAAAAGCGAATGCGCTCTTCCCCAACGCCTTTATCGTGGCCTTTGAAGGAGATCAGCGCGTCGAAGATTTGCAAGCGGCCATTCGAAAGTCGCAAACTCAATAAATGGGGAGCGACGGTGCGCTTTTGCCGCCGAAGTTTTCATCCCCTTTTCTAAACAGCCTACACACTAACGCATAACTATTTCTCCTTATGAAAATCTCCAACGAGATTAAAATTGCGCTTACCGCGATTGCAGCCGGTGTACTCCTCTTCTTGGGTATCAACTTCTTGAAGGGCATCAATGTGTTCAAGTCGAGCAATTCGTACTACGTTCGTTTCAAGGACGCCAAGGGCTTGACGGTTTCGAGCAAGGTGTTTGCCAACGGCTATCCCGTGGGCACGGTGCGCGACATCGAGTACAACTACGACAACAACAGTGGCGTGGTGGTGCGCATTGAATTGGACGAGAACATGAGTGTGCCCCGTGGCACGCGCAGTGAGCTGGTCGAAGCGCTGATGGGCGGGGTGACGATGAATCTCCTGCTCGGTTCGAATCCGGCGGACAACTTGGAACCCTTCGATACGATTCCCGGTGCGGCAGCCACCACCTTGATGGGCGACGCCGGCCAGATGTTGCCCGATGTGCAGCGCATGTTGCCCAAACTCGACAGCATTCTTACGAATCTCAACCGCCTCTCGGGGGATCCCGCGCTGCAGCAGACGCTGACCAACGCGGCGGCCATCAGCGAGAACCTGAAAACGACAACGGCTCAGCTCGATCGTCTGATGGCGCGCGATGTTCCGCAGTTGATGGCCTCTTTGCATCGCACGGGAGCGAATGCCGAAAAGTTTTCGGGCAATCTGGCGAAGGTGGATGTGCAGCAAACGATGGATCGCGTGAACACCACGCTGGCCAACGCGCAGCAACTCTCCGGACAGCTCAATACGATGGTGGGCGACCTGAACCAAAAACTCAATTCGCGCGACAACAACCTCGGCGCCTTCCTTTCGGATCGCGTGCTCTACGATCGTTTGAACCGTACGGCCACGAGTGCCGATTCGCTCCTCATCGATCTCAAAGCACATCCGAAGCGCTATGTGCATTTCTCCATCTTCGGTCGAAAGGGTAACTGATTTTCGAAACAGCGACAGCATCAATAATTGGATGTTGTCGCTGTTTTGCTTTTGGGGAGGGACTATACGACCGCGCCCCTGGGGTGAACGCAGCGGGAGGACGTGGGGACTTTCCGCGTGAGTAATGCCGTATGTTGTTTTGTTTTCGAAGGAGGATAGGGGATGTGCTGTATTTGAGGGATTATGATGTTAAATCTTTGGCGGTATTTGGATTGTGTGTTGAAAAGAAATATCTTTGCAGCGTATAAAATAGAGTGAAAAGAATTTATGTTGTCTGTATCTTGTGCTTCGACTCTCCGTTGGATTGATGCAGATGTTTGCTTGTGATTTTGGAGTGATCCCTTGGGTTGGAGTGCTTCTAAACCAAGTGACTTTCCTAATAAGCGCATGAGCTTTTCGTATGATGTAAGCATCTGGAGATTCTCTCCGAAAAAATAAGCATTCCTGATGAAACAAATTATTTATTTCCTTTTTCTGTGTTTTGCGCTCTCCCTGATTGCGTGCGATGACCGAATAGATGATTCGCGTAAATCGGATTTTCATGGAGACACCCTCGTATCCATTGCGTGGAACTATCCCCTCATCATGGAACATCACTATAGTACGCATCTTTTCAACGAGGGGCTAACACGCCGTGTTCCGGTCGTTCCCCGTTCGTGGAGCGGAAAGTGGAGTGGGCTCTACGTCATTGATCCGGAAGTCAAAGGAGTGTACGTTCGTAGGAAGGCCGATACTTGTCTTCTCATGGAGGTGACCGTGCTCGGCGATACGATAGATCGGCGTAAAAAAGAATTTGACGACTACAAAAAGACCAGCTTGCGCCTCACCGGAGAATCTCCTGTCCGTACCACCCCCGTGCTTTGCGGTGTAGATCGGCTTGAAGCCATCGGCACACATCGAGAAACGGGTGAAGAGGAAGTTGTTGGGGATTGGTTGCAGCTTCGATTGCGCAGGACCTTGAGTGAAGGTTCCAGTCCGTTGGCAGAGAACAAAGTCCGTTGGGTGGCTTGCGAGTCGTCTCTTGAGATTTCGCGGGCTTACCTCGCGCGGGTAGGCTGGCTCAACCCGTATACGGAAGCCGGTGAACTGGAACCGCGGATAAAAATATACGTCCCTCTGCGAATTTGTCGTGCCTATGATCGTATGCGCGTGGGACTGCTGTTGGTCAATCGGCAGAAGTTGGTTTTCGAAATCCGTAACCCCGACCTCACCACGCTGACGCCGGAAGGCTTCAAGGTCTATCAAAAAGAATGGATGACCAAAGAAGATGTGTTGCTGTAGGTTGTGCGCACCGTCTCGCCCTTTGTTCGTGGAGTGGTGTGCATGAAATAAAAGTTGCATACCACTCTCTCCACCGAGAGTGGTGGGCGAGTCGCCGGAAAGGGGGCGTTTCGCACGGCACGCGCCGAGTATGGATGCGCGCCGTGCGGGCTGAAGAAAGCATGCGCCCGACAAAATGACTTTTCGCGCGAAAAAAACGCCGATTTATTTGGTCGTTCCAAAGGGAGTGTGTAATTTTGCATCGTCTTCGAGAGGGCATCTCGATGATACCTGTTTGGGGTATGGTGTAATTGGCAACACTACAGATTCTGGTCCTGTCTTTCCTGGTTCGAGTCCGGGTACCCCAACCACTTGACGCGATGATTCCTGCGAATCGTCGCGTTTTTTGTTTTTATCGTGCGACAAAGAGCAAAAACGTGTGCAATATCCTCATTTTAAGGTATTGTGTAGCTGTCGCAAAGCCCGTAATTTTGCAGCAAGATTTTATCTATCACACTTATGAAATTCAAATCAATTCTCACGGCAAGTGTCTTCGCCCTCGCGATGATGGGCACGCTTCCCGTATTGACCGGCTGTGAAGACAGCGAAAAAGAAGAACAACTGACTACTGTGGAGGCTTCCGGCCGTTTCGCCACGAAACTCTTGATGGACATCGGCAACGGCAAGTTGCTCCACCAAGAGATCCCCTCGACGGTGGTGACGATTTCTCCCGAAACCGCCACGACGGTGAAACTGCAGTTCAGCGCATTCAGCGTGGACGTGCAGCAGGATAAAGCGCCGTTGCACGGTGCGGATGTGCAATCGTTCACGGTGCCCGGCGTGCAACTCAAGAAAGAGGCCGATGGCAGCTTCACGTTGAGCGGTAGCCCGCAGTTCACCACACTGATGCGCCTCGGCATGGGCAACGCGCCCCGCCAGTCTGTGCAGTTCAAGGAATACAAGGCAACGGAAAGCAGTCTGCAGGGTACGTTGAAAAACGGTGTACTCCACCTCAACCTGACCTTCAAGCCCGGCTCTATGCCCATGCCCTTGTCGCTCACTTACGACGGAAGCCGCCAATGATAGGCGTTCGCCGTTTACTCTCTTTTCTTTGCTGGCCGATGCTCCTTTTGGGAGTGTCGGCTTGCGAGGGTATCTTGGGTTCGCTCTATGACAATCCGCCCGCCGAAGACCGAGTGCGCGAAGGGTTCAGCGTCTGGGATGCCGAACAGCACATCCAGCGGTTGTATGTCGATGTGGTGAGCTACAAAGATTGGGTATATGTCGATTTGCATCGGCGCACCACGGCGCGCACCGCCGCGCCCTCGGCCCTCACGGGAGCGTGGGATGGCCGTTCGGGGGTGAGCTATCACCAAGTGGAACTGCCCTCGACATTTCATTTCAGCGAACTGTTGAAAACCGATTCGCTGGTCGCGCCCGCCGAGTGGGACTTGGTGTTGCATCATTATGATGTCGGCACGAATGGCGGCGGGGCTTTTGAAACCCACTTCACCCGCCTCGAAGATCTTCCCCGCGAAGGGGAGGCGCGGGCCGCCTTGCTCCGTTCGACCTTCACGGCCGATACGTGGAGCGACCACCGATGCTACGAAGATCTGACGGGCATCTACAATTATTATATAGGTTATCGGAATGCGCGCACGAACGAAGTGCTGAACCGGTGGATGGACATGAACGTGAGCAATCCCCCTCCGACCTACACCACCAGCGGACGCGTCTATTTGCTCCGCTTGGCCGACGGCACGCATGCCGCTTTGCATTTCAAAGACTATATGAATGCCGCGGGCGCCAAAGGTTTCGTGACGCTCGACTACATTTATCCTTATTAAACCCTCTTCGTTTTCTCCAAAGTTCCTGCTCGGAAATGCCTGCTTTTCGTCTGCTGTTTCTCTCCCTCCTGCTTTGTTGCTTCGGTGCCCCACGGTCGGCCGAAGCACAACGATTGCGCCCTCAGGGAGGACTTGCAGATTCGACGTTGACCACGGCGGTGGTGACGGGTACGCGCACGCCGCGTCGCATTGCCGAGAGTCCCGTACAAACGCGCGTGATCACGGCCGAGGACATCCGCCGCGCCGATGCGAACAACGTGCAAGACGTGCTCACCCACGAGTTGCCGGGATTGGAATTTACCCAGGCCATGAGCGGTAATGTGAATTTGAACTTCGGCGGTTTTGCCGGGCAGGGCGTACTCGTGCTGGTCAATGGCGAGCGCTTGGCGGGAGAAACGATGGACAACGTCGATTTCGAACGCCTGAACCTCTCCGACGTGGAGCGTATCGAGATTGTGCGCGGCGCGGCTTCGGCACTCTACGGCAGCAATGCCGCCGGCGGGGTGATCAATATCATCACGCGCCAGCAAATCCACCGTCCTTACGAACTGCGTTGGGAGATGCGCAACGGCCGTCACGACGAGTCGCGACAAAATCTCTTTTTCGCCACGGGACAAGGACGCATCACGCAGTTGCTCACGCTCAGTCGCACGGCAGCCGACGAATATCGTTTGCAAAACCCCGGCGATGTGACGCGCCACACCAAATATTCGCTCAATCGCGTGCCCGGCGGCCGTACCTTTCAAGCGCGCGAACGCTTTGTGGTGCGCCCCGACGACCACTGGACGCTCAGCGGGAATGTGGGATACTACTTCCGGCAGCGCGATTTCGACCCCGGCGAGCGGAATCGTTACCGCGATTTCGCCGGCGGCGTCAAAGCCGAGTGGAACGGCCACAACGGTCGGCGCGGTGAGGTGGGGTATCGCTTCGACCAATACGACAAAAGCGACTATTATGTCGCCACGGGACTCGATGTGCGCGACTATAGCAACGTGCAGCACACCGTTCGCGCCCTCTATTCCACGGCTCCGCTGCCTTTA
Organism: Prevotellaceae bacterium; assembly: GCA_015257125.1. Lineage (GTDB taxonomy): Bacteria > Bacteroidota > Bacteroidia > Bacteroidales > Bacteroidaceae > Alloprevotella. The sequence continues at coordinate 36,530 of JABZKU010000020.1, forward strand.
TGGGCGGAGGGGCACACGCTCGAATTGACCGGCGGAGGCGATTTGGCGCGCGACTATTTGCTCACCTACCAGTTTCGCGGCGATGCCCACCGACAGTTCACGGCCGACGGCTATGTGCAAGCGGATTTTCACCTCGGTGCACAGTGGGAAGCGGTGGCGACGGCGCGCTATGACTATTTCAGCGTCGGACATCACGGTCGCCCCACCACCAAACTCACGGCGCGCTATCGCAACGGCGCATGGACGCTGCGAGCCAGCTACGGGCAGGGATTCCGCGCCCCGACCTTGAAGGAGAAATACATGAATTTCTTCCTCAACGACATCTTTATCATTCGCGGCCACGAGCAGTTGCGCCCCGAAGTGAGCCACAACTGGCACGTTTCGGCCGATTGGGCAAAGGGCGGCACGGAGGTGTCGAGCAGTGTGAGCTACAATCGCGTGCTCGACCGCATCACTACGGCCGAACCCACCACGGAGCGCGACGGACTGTCGGGATTGCCTTTTGTCGACTACGTCAATGTGCCCCGTCTTACGGTGTGGAACGCACAATTCTGTGTGAACCATCGTCGCCGCCTCGGCAGCGGTACGCTGAGCGGAACCTTCCAATATGCCTTCACCCACGAGCAAGCGCCGACTGTCGGCACCCTCACGCCCTACATGCCGGCGCGCCCGCACAGCGCCACGGCACGACTGGCCTACGATCGACGTTTTTCGCCCCAATATGCAGTGGGCGTGCAGTTGAGCGGCCGCTTTTTGTCGGCTCTCTCCGGGCGCGAATACAACAGTGCGACCGGCGCTTCGCGCACCCTCCACTATCCGGCTTACGCTCTCCTCCGCTTGGCCCTCACCCAACAGATGGGAACGGCCGTTCGCCTCAATCTCACCGCCGACAACCTCCTCAATTACTGCCCACACATCTATTATTATAATGCCCCCCTCACCGATGGACTCAATCTTTCGGTAGGGATGACCTTAGATCTCGACCGCCTATTTTGAAGGCCGTCGCCGATCGCGCATTTCCTTTCTTTTCTCTGCTTACCGACAGCCGTTTCGCCTTCTTTTCTGTTGCAAGGCGAAACGGTTTTCGCGTATCTTGCTCTAAAAAAACGCGGCGAATCAACCATCTGTCCGAAAAATGTTGTAAATTCGCTGCGAAGCCTGTCTATTTACGTGGCGCATCTTCTTACTAAAAATCTTATTTTTGCGCCCTCACTGACTCGACAATGGATAACGAATTGCTTGCACAACGCTACGAACGGATCCGCCGGAATGTGATCCGCCAAGCGAATCAACTTTTCAGAGCCCAAGGCATTCGTGATGTGACGATGGACGACATCTCGAAATGCCTTCGCATCTCGAAACGCACCCTCTATCAGCTGTTTAACGGCAAAGAGGGATTGGTGTTGGCCTGTGTGAAACAGGATGTTGCCAACGACGGCGCACGGCGAGCCGAGATCGAACGACATACCGACGACGCTTTGGAAATCCTTTTCCGCGTCGCGGAGTTCAAACTCAACGATTTGCAAGGTATCAATCCGAATTATCCGCGCGAACTGCGCACCTTCCCCTCGGTGGTCGCCTTCCAAAAGGAGATGCGCAAAGAGTTTCTCAACAGCCTGCGCACCTTTCTGCAAATTGGTTGCGCACAAGGCACGATTCGTCCCGACTTGCATTTCGAACAAGCCACCAATGGGCTGATTTTCATCGTCGACGGTGCCGCGCTCTACGATGCCTTCTCCGATTACACCATCCACGATTTCATTTTCAACGTCCTCCTCGTCTTCATTCGCGGATGCGCCACTGAAAAGGGGATTGCCCGCATCGACGAATTTATCAAACGTCACCGTACGCAGCCGTTGCCCGGTGCACTGCTCGAAGAAACACCCTAATACCCGAATATGAATCATTTCTCTCTCCGTCAAGTTGTCGTCCTGCTCAGCCTGCTGTTGTCGCCGGTCGTCAACTTTCGTCTTTTTGCGCAGCATGCCCTGCCGACCGAAGACAAAGTTTATCGCATCGCGTGGCACAACAACCGCGGTCTCTTCATCACCGAGAACGATGAAGGCGGCCTGATCGTGAGCGAACGCAACAATGCGAGCAAACAGTTCTGGACGCTGATCCCCGTAGAGGGAAAAGCCGATGTTTACTACGTGCGCAACACGGCCACGAAGCACTATATCGCCTCGTGCAACCTCACGCCCAGCAGCGCTTCGCGCATTCGCACCACCACCACGCCCACTCCTTATTATATAGCGCACAATCCCCAGGCCAAGGCCGCTGGCGCTTGGTATTTCTCTTCGACCGATTGTGACAACTACAACCAGCCGGCGAACAGTCCGCGCGGTTTGAACAAAGACGGTGCCTCGTCGAACGTCATCACATGGCACGCCGGCAACGCCAACGTCGGGTCTTATTGGTGGCTCGAGGCCACCGACGATCGCTACGAACTGCGTCCCTTCACCACCGGCAACCAAGCGCTCTATGCCTTGGTCAACGTCGATAACAAAATGCTCAAGCAACAGCCCGACGGCACCTTGTCGTGGAGCGAAGGCACGAAAGTCGATGCCGATGCGTGGTATTTTGAGCGCACTCCCGAGGGCCGCTACCGCATTGTGCACGCTGCCGACGGCAAAGCCCTCAACAACGGCGCCACCTACACAGTGAGCGAAGCCCCCAACGGTGCCTATCATTTCGACGCCCCCGACGGACAGCTCACCCTCGACGGCCACAACGCCTTCCGCTTCCGCGCCCTGCGTTCCGCACTCGCCCGCCGTTTGCAAATCTACGACCTTCCCTGTGTCGCCGCCGACGCCACGCGTCTGCTCAGTCTCCAACTCACCGGCGAAAAAGGATTGCAACCGCTTGTCTTTGCCGATCCCGCCGGCAAAACGCAAGGCTACACCCTCTTCACGCGCAGCCGCGCCGGACTCAATCGCGGAGAGAGCGCCACGTTGCAAGTGAAACTCAATCGCGCACCCGGTGCCGGAGCCGCCGCCTTCGTCTATTTCGACTGGGACCACGATGGCATTTTCGAAACCTCCGTTCCGCTCACGGTAGGTACCTCGATGCAAACCACCGTCACCGTACCCACCGACGCCGTTCTCGGCAGCAGTCGCATGCGTCTGCGCGTCACCCTCAACGGACTCACCGATGCCGACGACGAAACCGCCGGTTTGGTCTTCGATGGAGTCGTGAATGTGGTCGAGCCCACCGGCGTAGTGACCGTCAACAAGGCACAACCCACCGCCACCACCTTCGACCTCACTGGTCGTCGCGTTGAAACTCCTGCCGCCACCGGCCTCTACATTCGCAATGGTGTACCCACGCTCCTTCAACGTCCCTAAGCATCTACTTCCACGTATCATGAAGAAAACATATACCCTCATCGGACTCGGCGCCCTCGCCGCCTTCTCCGCCCACGCCCAGCAGCGACCTAATATCATCTATATCATGTGTGACGATATGGGCTACGGCGATCTCGGTTGCTACGGGCAGCAGTATATCTCCACCCCCCACATCGACCGCATGGCCGCCGAAGGCATGCGCTTCACCCAAGCCTATGCCGGTAGCCCCGTGTCGGCTCCCTCCCGCGCAACCCTCATGACCGGACAGCATAGCGGACACACCCACGTGCGCGGCAACAAAGAGTATTGGCGCGACAAGACCGTCCAGAATCTCTATGGGCAGAACGCCGACTTCGAAGAAGGCTGGGCCGGACAGGAACCCTATGACGTGAATCATAAGATTCTCCCCGAAATCCTCAAAGCCAACGGCTACACCACCGGTATGTTCGGTAAGTGGGCGGGCGGTTACGAGTCTTCTGCTTCCACCCCCGACAAGCGAGGTGTCGACGAGTATTTCGGCTACATTTGCCAGTTCGAAGCGCACTCCTACTATCCCAACTTCCTCAACGCCTTCAGCCGTTCGGCCGGCGACACCAAGACGCACCGCGTTGTCCTCGAGGAAAACATCAAGTACGGCATGCCCACCGCCGCCGACTACACCAAGCGCCCGCAATACTCCGCCGATCTCATCCACAACAAGGCCATGGAGTGGCTCGACAAGCAGAGCAACGCGCAACCCTTTCTCGGCATCTTCACCTACACGCTCCCGCACGCCGAACTCGCGCAGCCCGAAGACAGCCTCCTCCTCGCCTATAAGAATCATTTCTGCCAAGAACACAAGTTCGCCGGCCAATTCGGCAACCGTTATCACGGCACCGAAATCGCCCACGCGCAGTTTGCGGCCATGATCACCCGTTTGGATGCCTATGTCGGTCAGATCCTTGCCAAACTCAAGGAGAAGGGTCTCGACGAAAACACCATCGTGATCTTCACCTCCGACAACGGCCCTCACGAAGAGGGTGGGGCAGACCCCACGTTCTTCAACCGCGATGGACTCCTCAAAGGTCTGAAACGCTCCACCCACGAAGGCGGCATTCGTGTCCCCTTCATCGTGCGCTGGCCCGGTAAAGTCAAGTCTGGCGAAGTTTCCGATCACCAATTTGCCTTCTACGACATGCTGCCCACCTTCTGCGACGTGGCCGGCATTCGCGACTTCCCCAAGGCCTATCAGCACAACGAGCGCGACCTCTACGACGGCATCTCCATCTATCCCACCCTCACCGGCAACACCGAAGGCCAACAGCGTCACGATGCCCTCTACTGGGAATTCCACGAGACCGATATGCTCGGCGTGCGCATGGGCGATTGGAAGTTGGTCGTTGAGCGCGGCAACTGCCGTCTTTACGATCTCTCGAAAGACCTCCACGAAGACAACAACGTCGCAGCCGCTCACCCCGATGTAGTCAAAAAGATGGTCGACATCATCTATCGCGAGCACACCAAGCCCGCCTATCCGATGTTCAACGTCACGCTCCCCAAAAAGTAGTGACCCCAACGTCACTCCCTCATCAACTCCGTGGTTCGTCCACGGAGTTTTTTTGTGCGCATAGCCCCGAAGGGGAGGGCAAATGGGCGGCTTTACGTACCCTGACTTTTCCCTCGTGAACACCCTCCTTGCTCATCTCCCCCGCGGCGTGGATCATTTTCCACCGATTGTAAAATGCCCGAAGCACCAAGCCGCGTAGCGTTGCACGAACCCCGAATTATCCACCGTCTTGCGCCTTTCTCGCATTTTCTTGCTGTAAAATTTGGTAGAAACAAAAACTTGTCGTACTTTTGCACTCGCAAAGAGGATAAGAGTTGGTAAAACAGCAACGAACGCTTGTCACTTTTTTGTTGGAGATCCGCTAGCTCAGCTGGTAGAGCAATACACTTTTAATGTATGGGTCTTGGGTTCGAGTCCCAAGCGGATCACGATGATCTGTACATCAGACATAATGTAAGGTTTTTACGCACGATACGTTTTCGTATCGTGCGTTTTTTTGTTTCCCCCTTTGCCCGATTGGACAGAGAACGCAATGCGGCCTATTTCACCTATCTGAGGTTTCCCGAAAATGTGCGCCGAATGATTTACTCGACCAATTGGGTGGAACGACTCAATCGCTGCTACAAGCGCACCTTGCTCATGCGTGGAGCGATGCCTTCTCCCGCTTCCGTGGTTTATCTTTTGGGCTCTGTTGCCAAGGAGAAAACAGAAGGGACGTATGCAAGTCGACTGCCGTATTTTCGGGAATGGAAAATCAAGTGAAACGACAAAGAAACGTCAACATCACAAATTCCCCTCCGGCTTGGGGTACCCCAAGCCGGAGGGGAAGGAGGGAGGAGAATCTTACACACTTTTTCGGACATTACCGGATTGATCACCGTATACAGCGGCTGTCCGCTAAAAAAAACGCTTGCGAAGAACAGAAAGAGGTGAACTTTAGATGAGGTAAGATGGATCAACCTGTTTGGTGGAGGTCAGAACGACAAATTTGCTGCGTCTAAACTTTTACTGAACAGCAATAATTTACAAAAAAACAACAGTGAAAATTTGGCGCTTTGGGTAAACACAAATAACTTTGCAACAAGAAATGATACTTTGCGTCTATATAAAAACAATGCCGAATCAGAAACCCTTAAAAATGGAAGACATGAGCGAAGCTTTTGTTAGAGCTTTATGTGCAGTTCATGGATATTCTATCGTAAAATGCGAACATGATAACGATGGAGTTGATATTGGTATACGATGTAAAGGGAAGCCTTGTGCTGAAAGTGAAATTTTGTCGCCAGAGATAGAAGTCCAATTGAAATCGTCTTATTCAAGAATAACACAGCTACACGATGGCTCTATTAACTATTCATTGGAAGTAAAAAACTACAAGTCGTTAATAGAGAATAACCGTATGATTCCGCTAATTTTAGTGGTTTTCCATATGCCAACAGATGAAGAAGAATGGATAGAACAAACAACTGACTGGCTAAAGATAAAAAAATGCGCTTATTGGATATCTTTGAAAGGACGAAAAAATACGGCAAATCAAAAGTCCATAACGATTAACATACCAGCCGATCATCGATTAACGAAGGATTCGCTTGTATCAATTATGATTAAAATATCAAAACAGGAGGAGTTATGAATAATTTAAATATTTTCATTGAAAAACTTTCTGCAGAGCGAATATCCAAGTATTTACAACTCAACGGATGGAAGCAACAAGGTCGTATTTATAATGACAAAGTCTTACAATTTGTCACACCTGACGAAAAGGGGGCTTTATTGTTGCCGGCGGATAAAAGCTTTATGGATTATCACTTCGCCATGTATAGAGCTATTTCTATTATGGCTGAATATGAAAAGGTTTCAGTAGAAAACCTTTTTAATAAATTGATATATCCTTCAAGTGATATATTGAAATGGAGGGTTTCCGACGAAGATACGATGAATGGTGCAATATCATTTATCTCTATGGAGCACAATATAGAATTTATTAAGAGTATGTTGAGCTCTACTTGTCTTGACATCTTGTCTCCTTCTCAATATCATGCTAAATTATATACAAAAGAGGTTCAAAGACAGATTGCTAAATATAAATTTGGACAAACAGAAATAGGAAGTTACATATTAAATGTCCTATGCCCGCTTGGGTACTATCAATATGAATTATTTGACCCTACGGTAGGAGAGCTTCCTTTATCACGGAAGATAAATCTACACTTAATTAGAAACATCGATATGTTGCAGAGGTCTGCTCAGGAAAAGAGCCAAGAATCTCGTGATTGTATTTCAGAGGGGAAGATTAGTGTGAATTTCTTAAGCTCTTTGGCAAGTTTGTATGACGAGAACAAGAATGCCGAATTATCTATTGAAGCAGATTGGAATTTAAGAGTTCCAGTAACTGAAGAATTTCCTTCTTATGTTATCTTAAACCCTAGGTTTAGTGAAGATATAGCGGTCATAGCAGAGGAGTTTACACCCAAGACTGAACAGAATGTAGTAAAATCATTTTATGGGAAAATCGTCAATATCGGAGCTGAAGCAGAAATTGATAATCGGGTTATGGTTGATATTAAAGTAGCAACTATAGGTGAGAATTTGAAGACAATTACAATCAATGCTTCCTTGAATTATTTTCAATATTTCTCTATTGTAGATACAGCTTTTAAAACAGGTTCAGACGTTAAAGTAACAGGATTGACTACTTCTACCGTAAGGTGTGTAAAAGTTAAAGATGCAGCCATCGAACTTTTGTAACCTGAGTTCGGTCTAAGCAATTCTCCTTTCTCTTTCGATGATTTCGATATTAAGCGAGGGTTTCTTGGGCAAGAAACTATATGCCGCCATGGCTGCCATGAGATTTGCGGCAAACCCTCCGATGCTCCTGTGGCGCGTGTGTTCAATCTGAACGATGTTCTTCAATTCGTCGTTTACCGTCTCGATCAACGACCTTTTTCTCAGTAGAATTTTATCGCGTAGATGCATCA
>JABZKU010000045.1 GCA_015257125.1 Prevotellaceae bacterium
GCCATTTTACAACAAGCCTCGAGACTCGAAAGAGACTCGGGGCTTTGTTGCGTTTGGATGGTGGTGAAGGATAGGGAAAGGGAATGAGGAGTGAGAAGGAATGATGCGTCAGCGGAACGAGCGTACTAACTCGTCTTTTTCTCAGGTTTGCGATTTCTACGGCGTTGTAGAAAAATGCGCATCAAGGGCGAAAGGCTGGACGAAAAGTGTAACTTTGCCCCATGAATCCATAATATGTAACCGATGAGCGCTTATTTCTCCTTTTTTCGTCAAGTGTTGTGGCTGACGATGTGGTGCCTTCTTTTCGTTGTGAATGGGGGGCAGGTGGTCGCGCAGTCCGTCTCCCTTATACGCCGATCAGTCGTATCTCTACACGCCTGTGCGCCTGTCGCACGGCGATCGGGAGCGAACCGTGCGAGCGTTGATTGATACGGGCTGCTCCTTTTGCGTGATTGATTCAACCTTTGCCGTCGATTCGTGCGGCTGGGACAGGGCAGCGCTCGCTCCGCTACACACGCGAGCGGCTTCGGGAGCGCGCGTACCGGTGCACAGCGGGGTGTTGGAGCGTGTGGACTTTTGCGGCACGACTTTTATTGCAGTGAAATGTCTTGTTGTCGACCAGAAGGGGAAATTCTTACACTACGCGCCGAACTTCATTATCGGAGAGAATCTGCTGAGTGCCCAACAGCTCTGCTTTGATGCACCGAATGGCCGCCTGATGGTGGGTGACGTACCGGGGGAGAACGCGGCGGTGTTGCGTTGGCAGACGCGTGAGAGTCGAGACGGCACGTTCACGAAAGGGATCTTTCTTAAAGGGCGAGTAGGAGGCAAGAAGGTACGTTTCTTCTTGGACTCGGGCAGCCGCTACAACAAAGTGAACGCGGCGCTGCTGCCGGATGCTCCTCGCGAGACGATGGAATTGCCGCAGGCCGACATCAGTCGGCGACTGGAGGTGCTGCGGGTGCCGGTCTGTCGCGCTGTCGAAACGCAGGTGGGCGACTACACAACGCGCTTGAACTTCGTTTTGACCGATCGTCCCGATGCGGTGCTGAACTTTGACTTCCTCCGCAATACGGTTTTTGTCTTGGATTACGACCGCCGAGAAATTCGGATCAAACAATGAGAGGTTCCCCGTGGGGAACCTCCTTTTGTTGTGGCAGGTGCTTGTGGCCACTTGCGCAAGGTGAGATTGCAACGCAGGCGAGCCAACTTGATTTGTTCGTCTACAATTTGCATTTGCTGTGCTAACTTTCGGGGAACTTTGTGCTATGGTGTGCTTTGAGATGAGTTCAACGGCACCTGCCCATGTGACATGAAAAAAACGAAGCAACCCCGCGTTGGGGTTGCTTCGTTGTGTATAAGGAGCATTGGGCGCTGCGTTTATTGGATTTCGACGACCGTGATGCCTGCGCCGCCGAAACGGATGTCTTCGTCGCGGTAGTGCGTCACGCCGCCGACGGTGTCGAGATATTGGCGGATGACGGTGCGCAGGGCGCCGGTGCCGGTGCCGTGGAGGATGCGCACGCGGTGCTGCTCGAGGAGGATGGCGTCGTCGATGAAATAGTGGACGGCGGAGAGAGCTTCTTCGCCGCGCATGCCGCGCACGTCGAGTTCGGGGCGGAAGTGGAGTTTCTTCTCATAGACGGCGTCGCGCGTCTCCTTGCTGATGAAGGTCGAGACCTGCGAGGGGGAGATTTTCTCGGCCGGGCGGTCGGTGACTTCGAGGCGGTTGAGGGGGACGGTGGTGGTCATGACGCCGAAGAGGACGCGAGCGGTTTTGCCTTGGAGGCTCTGCACCACGCCGACGGAGGTTTGCCCCTTGATGCGGACGTAGTGACCGACTTGGGGTTTGACGGCTTTGGCGGGAGCGGCGGGTGCGCCCTTGTCGGCGGCGAGGGCACCGAGGAGGTTGCCGAGGGCGGGACGGGCGGCGGGGGCGTTCTTCTTGCGCTCCTGGCGGCGACGAATTTGATCCATCTTGCGGGTGATGGCGTCGTCTTGTGCGCGGTCGGCTTTCTCCTTCATCTCGTCGCGGAAGTCTTGGAGCTCTTGGCGGGCGGCGCGGGTGCGCTCGCGGTCGGCTTGGCTCTCCTTGATGGCACGGATGGTGTTTTCGATGGCGGCGTTGGAGGCTTGGAGCAGGCGCTCGGCTTCCTGACGGGCATCGGAGAGGACTTCGCGCTTGCGCTGCGAGAGGGTGGTGAGTTCCTCCTCGTAGTGCGAGATGGTCTGTTCGAGTTTCTTCTCGCGGTCGTGGATGTTGCGGCGCTTGTTTTCCCAATACATTTTGTCGCGGACAATGTCTTGGAGATATTTGTCGCTCATCACATAGTCTTTGCCCACGAGGTCGGAGGCGTAGCGAATGACGTCGTCGGGGATGCCGATTTTGCGGGCGATTTCGACGGCGAAGGAGCTCCCGGGATTGCCGATCTGGAGCATGAAGAGGGGTTGCATCTTGGAGCGGTCGTAGAGCATGGCGCCATTGGCCACGTTGGGACTGCTCTCGGCGAAGTGCTTGAGGTTCTGATAGTGGGTGGTGATGATGCCGCAGGCGTTGCGGTCGACGAACTTGCGGAGGATGGCTTCGGCGAGGGCGCCGCCGATTTGGGGTTCGGTGCCGCTGCCGAATTCGTCGATGAGGAGGAGGCTGCGCGAGGAGCAGTTTTTCATCATCGCCTTCATGTTGAGCAGGTGGGAGGAGTAGGTCGAAAGGTCGTTCTCAAGACTCTGCTCGTCGCCGATGTCGATGAAAATGTCGTCGAAAATGCCGGCGCAGGAGTTTTCGCGGGCGGGGACGGGGAGACCGCACTGGAGCATGTATTGGAGCAGGCCGACGGTTTTGAGACAGACGGACTTGCCGCCGGCGTTGGGGCCGGAGATGAGGAGCAGGCGAGCGCGATCGCGGAGGGTGACGTCGAGGGGATTCATCTTCTTGCCGTGGCGCTCGAGGCTCTGCTGGAGGAGGGGGTGACGGGCTTCGACCCAATCGATGCGCGGTTCGGCTTGCAGACGGGGGACGACGCAGGCGAACTGCTCGGAGAAGACGGCGAGGGCGCGGAGGTAGTCGATGTGGGCAAGAAACTGCATCGAGTGGAGAATGTCCTTGATGTGGGGACGGATCTCGGAGGAGAGGATCTGCAGGATGCGGATGATCTCGCGGCGTTCGGCGGCCTTAAGTTCGCGAATGCGGTTGTTGGCGTCGACGACGGCGGCGGGTTCGATGAATACGGTTTTGCCGGTGGCGCTCTCATCGTGGATGATGCCTTTGATCTTGCGCTTGAGGGCGGGAGCGACGGGAATTACGAGGCGGCCGTCGCGGAGGGTGGGAGAGACGTCGCGATCGATGTAGCCATCGGCCTGCGCTTGGTTGATGATGGAGCGAAGGGAGTGGCTGATGCCGCGCGAGGTGACCTCGATGGTGTGGCGAATGTTGAGGAGCTCGGGGGTGGCGGTGTCCTTGATTTTGCCGTACTTGTTGAGGACGCGATCGATGCGGGCAATGAGCTGGGGAAAGCAGCCGACGCCGTCGGTCATGCGGGTGAGCGCAGGATAGAGGGGCGTGGTGCCGGTCTCGGAGGGGGATGCCTCGGCGGTTTCGGCATCGAGGGCTTCGCCTTCGTCTTCGTCGCGGGCGGCACGGAGGAAGCGCACGAGGCTCACCACGGTTTGGAGCGAGCGTTTGAGGTCGAAGAGATCGAGCTCTTCGAGATAGGTGCGTTCGGGGCGAATGCGCATGAGGGGTTGGCGCACGTCGTAGAAGTTTTCTTCGTAGACGTCTTCTTCGGTGGCCATGAAGCGGGCGAACTCCTGCGCTTGGGCGAGGGATTCGCGCACGGTGTCGAAGTCCGTGGAGAAGGTGACGTGGTGGTCGACCCACTCGGTGCCGAGACTCGACATGCAGCGCCCTTTGAGGAGGGTGCGCACCTCGGAGAAACCGATTTTGCGTTCGAAATTATCGGGATAGATCATAAGAGGCTGTTTTTATTTGCTGCAAAGTTACGGAATAATCTGCGCATAGGGAAACGCCTTTGGCGTCGCGCGGTATATCGTGTATGCGAGCGCGGTGAAATTGCGCGGGAGTAAGGCGGAGGTTCGCGAGTTTTTTGTAACTTTGCAAAACAACGTCTTCCCCTCGGTGCACCCGCCCACCCGGTCGGTGCACAATCGGCGCTGCGATGCCGGGGACAGGGAAGAAGTGGGCGACGCCATCGCGCGGCGCGAAATCAAAAATATGACACAACCTACGCTCAAAGAAAAAACTGCGCGCGGACTGCTTTGGGGTACCCTGAGCAACGGTGCACAACAGGTGCTGACTTTGGTGTTCGGCATCTGGTTGGCGCGTATGCTCACGCCGGACGACTACGGCATGGTGGGGCAGTTGGCAATCTTTTCACTCATTGCCGCCACAATTCAGGAAAGCGGTTTCACGGCGGCGCTGACGAATCGCCCGATGGTGGAGCACCGCGACTACAATGCGGTGTTTTGGTTTTGCCTGCCGCTGAGTGTGACGCTCTACGCCTTGCTTTTTGCGGCGGCGCCCTTGATTGCCGCGTTTTTCAAAAACGAGGAAATCACTGCGCTGGCGCGCTATCTCTTTCTCTCGTTCATCATTTCGGGACTGGGTATCGTGCCGAGTGCGCGCTTATTCAAATCGATGCGGGTGCGCGAGCGTACGCTCTCGAACCTCACGGCGCTGGTGGTTTCGGGCGTGGCGGGCATCGTGTTGGCCTACCGGGGTTTTGCTTATTGGGGATTGGCGACACAAACGCTGGTGTATGTGACCGTGAACACGGCGATGTATTGGCTTTTCGCAGGCTGGCATCCCACACTGGAGTGGGATTTCAAACCGGTGCGCGAAATGGTAGGGTTCAGCAGTTGGCTCTTGCTGACCAACCTGCTCAACCACGTGAACAACAACTTCTTTTCCCTCATTCTCGGCCGTTTTTTCGACGCGCGGATGGTGGGCAACTATACCCAAGCGAACAAGTGGAACTTCATGGGGCACTCGGTGGTGACAGGCCTGGTGAACGGCGTGGTGCAACCGATCTTTGTCGCCACGGCCGACGACGTGGAACGACAAGCGCGCGTGTTTCGCAAAATGCTGCGCTTCACCTGCTTTGTAGCCTTCCCCGTGATGTTCGGTATCTCGATTGTGGGGCGCGAACTGATCGTGATTGCGCTTGGCCGGAAGTGGTTGGAGTCGGCAGACATGCTGATGATGCTCTGCGTGAGCGGCGCTTTTCTGCCTGTAGTTTCGCTCTATACGCAATATCTCCTCTCTCGCGGTCGCTCGGTGGTGTACCTGCTCGGGCTGGCGGCGATGGTCGCGGTGCAACTGGCCGTTGCGCTGGTCATGTACCCCTACGGTGTGACGGCGATGCTCGTGCCCTATGTGGGCATCAATGTACTGTGGGTAGCGGTGTGGCACGTTTTGGTGCAACGCCTCCTGCCCGTGAAAGCGCTTGAGGCGGCGGCCGATGTGCTGCCCTACTTGGCGACGGCCGTCGGCGTGATGGGGTTCACCTATCGGAGTGTGGAACAATGGCAGCTCTTGCCCGTGTGGGCACTGGCGGCGAAGGTCGCCATGGGTGCGACGCTCTATCCGGCGGTGCTGTGGTGCTGCGGATCGGAGATGCTGCGAGAGAGTGCGGCCTATCTGTTCAAAAAGAAAAAAAGACCTTGACCATGACGACGATTCCTTTGTTTTTCACCTTCGACGAGCATTATGTCGTGCCGGCGCTGGTGGCGTTTCACTCGTTGTTGACGAACGCCGATCGGCAGTACCGCTACCGCTTGCATGTGTTGCACCCCGGCATTTCGGAAGGCGCACGTTTGCGTATAGCGGCGGTGGTGGCGCATTTCGAAAATGCCGAAGTGCTGTTTCACGACACGTCGAGTTATGAAGCGGAATTGGAGTCGTGTGCAGGGAAATCGCATTTTTCGAAAGAGATCTATTTCAAGCTCTGCGCGCCGACGCTGTTTCCGGAATATGATCGGATCTTGTGTTCGGACGTCGATGTGGTGTTCACGGGCGATGTCTCGTCGGCCTACTTCGCGCACCCCGATGAGGATTTCTACTACGCCGGCGTCGACACGATTCTCCCCACCGATCGCCTGCCGCTCTATGCCTCGTTTGACGAGGAGGAACAACACTGGTTGGCGCGTGAGATCTGTGCGAACTTCTTGTTGCTGAACCTCACGACGTTGCGGCGCGACGACATGCAGCGGCGCATGACCGACTACTACAAGGCAAACTATGCGCGATTGCCCTTTCCCGAGCAGGACTGCATGGCGATTTGCGCCCACGGAAAAGTGCGTCCGTTGAGCATGCGCTTCGGCGTGAGCAATGTCTATTATCGTGTGGACGCGGAAACAACACCATTTTATGCGCATTGTCTGTGTTTGCCCACCGATGAGAAAGAACGGCGCGCGATGTTCAAAGCGGCACTGGCCGAACCGATACAACTGCACTACATCGGTGCGGAAAAACCGTGGAACAGCTGCGGAGTGCCGAAGCAGGGCGTGTGGATGCGCACGCTGTGGGAGTCGGGACAGACGGCTTACTATATAAAATGTCTGCCGAGTATCCTGCGACAGAAGTTCGGGCGCTACAGTTTGCGCCGCTTTCTCGGCAAACTCGCGAAGAAAATCAAGCAATGATAATCGGTGCGGCGCACCTTGGCGTGCGCCACAAAGCAATGAACGATGTACGGAAAAAATAAAATTGTGGTTTACACCTCCGGAACCTTCGATATGTTCCACTCGAACCACTTGAAAATGATCAAATACGCTCGTGGACTGGGCGATACGCTCATCGTGGGCGTGAGCACCGACGAACTGGTGAGCAGTTATAAGCGTCCGCCCGTGATCCCCTTCGAAGAACGATTGGCGATACTCGAAGCCTTGCGCTATCCCGATGTGGTGATTCCGCAGCGCACGCTCGATCATACCGAGATTGTCAAAAAACTCAACATCGACGTGTTCGTCGTCGGTGATGACTGGACGGGAAAGTACGACTATCTCAAAGACTTGGGCGTGGACGTGTTTTACTTCCCCTACGGCGACGGCGTGAGTTCGACCAAAATTAAAGAAGAGGTGCTGCGCAATTACCAAGACCTCAAAAGTAAGGTGGAAACGCGCGTGAATCCCGAAGTGCGCGTCAAACCCGAATAAGCACATGGCTATGCAATATCCGCTGATCGTGGGCGGTGCCGGCGGCATCGGCCGCGCCATCGCGCAAGTCTTGGCGGCACGTCCCGAAGTGCGCCGTGTCGACATCGTCGATCGCGCCCCGCTGACGCCGCTTGATGGAGAAACACCGGGCGAAAAGAAGATTGTGGCGCACCGCTTCGATCTCGAAAGCGACGATTTCGCGTTCTTCGACCGCTTTGTGCAGGGCGACACCGATGCCCTCTTCATCACGGCAGGATTCGGACGACTTTCGCTTTTCAGCGACCTCGACGAAGCGCACATCGAACGCTCCTTTGCCGTGAACAGTGTCGCGCCTATTCGCATCATCCATCATTTCTATTCCCGATTGATGAGCGCAACGCGCTTCCCCTGTGCGGTGATGGTCAGCATTGCCGGTTTCATGAGTTCGCCCTTCTTCTCGGTCTACGGCGCGACAAAGGCCGCCTTGAAAATCTTCATCGAGAGCGTGAATGTCGAACTCGGACGTGCCGATTCGCCCAACCGCCTGCTGAATGTCTCGCCCGGTTCCATTGCCGGTACCGGTTTTTCGGGTGGCGCGACCGACTTGACGCTCACCACGCCTTTGGCGCAAGAAATTATTATGCATGCCGAAGCCGGCGACGACTTGTTCATTCCGCGTTATGACGACGTGTTTCGCGAAGTGCTGGAGCGTTACCATGCCGACTTCCGTGCCGAAGGACGCCACTCTTACGATTACAAATTGGCTTCCGGCCGTGTAGACGCTGCGCGGCGTTGATCGGTTGGAAGTTTTTCGGCTTTGTGCCTTTCCTCACGCGTTTTTTCGCACTCGTCGCCCGAGTGGAGCGGGGCGCGTGACTTTTCTCCTAAATAGGGGCTGTTTTCTCCCCTCGTTTTCCCAATTCCCTTGTTGAATGACCGGTAAACCCTCTCTCGACCTCTCCCGTCGTCCCGATGCAGCCTTGCAGCGGGAACTGGAAACTCGTTTTAATCCCGAAGGTTCCGACCTTCGTCGTATGCAGCACCGCATGACGGAGATGTTGCGCGTGATCGACGGCATTTGTCGCCGTCACGGCCTGCGCTATTGGCTGTGTTCCGGTACACTCCTCGGAGCGGTGCGCCACGAAGGCTACATCCCTTGGGACGACGATCTCGATATCGAGATGATGCGCCCCGACTACGACCGCCTCATGGAGATCCTCCCCCGAGAACTCCCCGAGGACATGGCGCTTCAAACGCCCGATACCGATGCAGGTTACTTCTTTTGTTACGCAAAAGTACGCGATCGCCGCAGTCGCCTGTCGGAAACGAACGACTACGACCGCATTTTCGAGCACCGCGGCATCTTCATCGACATTTTCCCCTACGAGAAAATGCCGCTTCCCCTCCTGTGGGTGTCCAATCGCACCTTCGGACGCATATATAAGGTGATGCGCCACACCGACTGGACGGTCGAAACCCTGCGCCGTAAGACCCGCGCCATCTATCGCTTCAACCATCGTTTCGTCTTCCCCGTGCTGCGCGCCTTGGCACGTCTTTGCCCGACGAAAAAGCTGAATTACAGCCCCGGCATTCCTTATGACAACACGGTCTACGCCGATGAAACGTTCCCGTTGACGACCATGCCCTTCGATGGGTTCGACGCCCCCGTACCGGCCGACTGTGATGCGTATCTGCGTCGCAAGTTCGGTGACTACATGCGCCTGCCCGATCTCGACACCATCCATCGCCACAGCGCGAAGATCACTTTCGAAGACTGAACCCCTGCTGAGATGACCGATTCCAACCTTGCCCCCGTTGCGCTGTTCGTCTACAACCGTCTCGACAATACGCGCCGCACTTTGGCCGCTCTCGCCAACAACCATTTGGCGCCGGAAACAGAACTATATATCTTTTCCGACGGCGGTCGCGACGAGCGTTCGTGGCGCGCGGTAAATGCGGTGCGCGCCTTTCTCCACGAGTTCAAGCGCACGGCCGACCGCGATCGACGTTTTCACCGCGTCACGATCATCGAGCGCCCCGAGAATTACTATCTCGAACGCAACATCACCGAAGGCATCGCCGCCTTGTTTGCCCATCACGAGACGGTCATCGTGTTGGAAGACGACATCTGCACCGGCCCCGGCTTCCTCGCCTACATGAATCAGGCTTTTCTCCTCTATGCCGAAGATTCGCGTGTGATGCACGTCTCGGGTTTCACGCATTTGGACTTGATCGGCGAGCATCCCGCCCTCGTTCCGGCCGAGAGCGAGAGCTATTTCACCCCCCACACCGCCGGTTGGGGATGGGGCACGTGGCGCGATCGTTGGCAAAAGCATTTTGTGCACTATGCCTCCGCCGCCGAGGCACTGGCCGGACTCACTGCCGAAGACATCGACCGGATGCAATACGGTGGTGCCTTCCCCTGTCTGCACTCCGTCGACCACGATCCCATTCCTTGGGATGTGTGTTGGGAAATTGCCGTCTATCGCGCCGGCGGCTTGGCGCTCACGCCGGCTCGCACATTGGTGCGCAACATTGGTTTGAAGGGCGGTACGCACTTTAGTCTCTCCTCGCGTTTGTTGCAGCGTTTTGTCTACGATCGTCCGCCGTTGCGCCGAGTGCTGCACCTCGCCTACCGCGTGCCGGAAGTCGATCCGCGCATCGAGGCCCTCTTCGCCCACACCATCCGCGATTGGGGCATTCGCTACACGTGGTTGGGACGCTTGTTGCGCGCTGCCAAACACGCGTGGTTGCGTCGGAAAACTTGAATTTCCGCGCAGGTAGCGCGACTTCTTGTTTCTCTGTGAAGCAAAGTACCGAAAACCGGAAAAGGAGAAACCACAAATAGGGTGGTTTCTCCTTTTACCGTAGGGGATGCGCTTGGCTTGTCGCCGCGAGCACAGGTTGTTCGCCGCACGTCTGTCGAGTAACAGCGCTGCATACGAAAAAAGCCGTTTCAAAAGAAACGGCTTTTCTTGTGGTGCCACCAGGAATCGAACCGGGGACACAAGGATTTTCAGTCCTTTG
>JABZKU010000021.1 GCA_015257125.1 Prevotellaceae bacterium
GAGTGAAAGTGGTCGGGCGGGCGCGCTCCGTTTGCACCCGAGTCGCAACGGCAGGCGGGGAACAGGGGCGCCACGGCCGATGCGCTTGCACAATTCGCGCTCAATTTCAAGTATTGTGTCCGAACGATGTGTCCAAATAATGATCAACGTCGGGAGATCGAACAAGTTTTTGCACAACTTTTCCACAGTCTTGTACATATCCCCCGTGAAAACCTCGTCGGCGCACCGCTTTTTCGTGAGATGTGCTGAAAATCTGTGTTTTACGCTCTTTTTCTGCCCCGCAGTCGTGAAAAAACACCCCGAGACACCCCAAGGTTGAGGGGGAAAGTCGCCGAGGAAAAGCGAGAACTTGTGTGCGCGCAAAACCGCGTACGTCAACGCGCGTCCGCGGGACGCGACTACACGCTCACTCCTTCGCATCTCTCACACTATCAGTGAGATAGACCGCTGTCGGAGCGCGTGTGTTGCGCACGAACGGGGACTTTTCGCCCCAAAACGGGGGATATTGTGCGGCGAAATGTTAAAAATGAGCCTCGGAATGAAGAAAAGTGCATTTACATTTGGCTGGTAAGGAATTTAACTGATACCTTTGCAGCGTAATCTATCGGAGTCGACAGGCCAAGGCCTCGTAAAACGACGATTTTCCACCGACCGGTTACTTCCTTCCGCCTTGGGAATACGGCGAGCGCCCAGCCGGCGCACCGCACAACCCGAAGCCCCCTCCAAAGATGAAACGACGAGCCGGAAAAGAACCAACAACACGTTCACGCACGCTCAGTCCCTCATCGACCATGTGACCTCCGAGAGGAGAGAAGCCTAAGCACAGTACGGCAGCTTGAGCAACGAACTGGCACAAGAACGCAACCAGAGATGCCCAAACCGGCCAACGCGCGATCACCGACACAGCGGATGACGCGCAGGGCACGTCTAAGCGAGATGACGATAGAACTCATCACGAGATGACCCAGTGCAGCCAATGCACCGTCTTCGACGCGCCCAACGCCTGCGAAGAAACTTTTCTCCCAACGACTCACCCCTCTCGCCCTCGAACGGACACCGACGCCTACACGCAGGCCGCGCGTACCTTATATATAGGAGCGCACAACCGCCACATGCGACAAACGACAGCCGCTCCGCCGACCGTCACACCATAATACAGAATCAACTATCCCACCGCCCCAATCGGTAAGTATACAACAACACCTAGATATGAAGAAATTCTTCTTGCTACTCACCCTCATGGCAGCCACCTTCATCGGGACAAGCGCACAGCAAGTCGTGATTAAGAACAATCTGCTCTACGACGCGACCTCCACGCCTAACCTCAGCCTCGAGTTCGGCCTGAACAAGAAGCAGACCTTTGACGTGCAGGTGGGATTCAATCCCTTCGACCTCGACAAGCAGGCCAACAAAAAGTTCAAGCACATTGCGATCCAGCCCGAATGGCGCTATTGGACGTGCGAACGCTTCAACGGACTCTTCTTCGGCATTCACGCCCACGCCGGACGTTTCAATGTTTCGAACATGAAGTTCCCCGGAGGTATCCTCCACACCCTCGAAAAGAACCGTTACGAAGGTTGGTTTGTCGGAGCCGGTGTCGGTATGGGTTACCAACTCGTGCTCAACCGTCGCTGGAGTCTCGAAGCCGAAGTGGGCGCCGGTTACGCCTATTTGGACTACGATAAGTTCCGCTGCAACACTTGCGGCAACCTCGAAGCCAGCAAAACCAAAGACTACTTCGGTCTGACCAAGGCCGCCCTCTCCGTAGTCTACGTCATTCGATAACCCTCACGTAAGCCCCTAAGCAACATGATTTTCAAATCTCTCTCTGTCATCGCATTGCTCTCCGCCGCGCTGGCGCTCCCGGCCCACGCCGCAGGAGACGTTCGGGGAAACGTCGGATTCACACCCGCCAAGGTGAAGGCCGGACGCGACAGCATCCGCATCGCCTTCGACGTGATCCTCGACCACGTTGACCTCGGCACCAACGCGCAGCTCAACCTCCGCCCCCGACTTGTGTCGCAAGACGGCACGCAAGTCTATGAGTTCGCCCCCATCTCGGTGGCCGGACGCAATCGCCACATCATGTGGCAGCGCGGTGAGCGCACCACACCCCAACCCCTCCGCGCAAGAGGCGAACGCATGGTCGTGCCCGTCAGCATCACCGCACCCGCCTATGAGTGGACCCGCACTGCAAAACTCAACGTCGAAGAGCAAATCACCGGTTGCGCCTCCTGCGAACTCGAACGCCACGAGTTCACCGTAGCCGAACGCCTTTCGCGTGAACCCTATCGCCCCACCTTCTCGGTGGCCTATATTACTCCCGAAGCCGAAGCGGTCAAAGTGCGTTCCGAAAAGTTCGTCGCACGCTTCAACTTCCGCGTCAACCGCACCGAACTCCTCCGCAACCTCGGCAACAACGCCGTTGAATTCGCCCGCGTCGACAGCGTGGCCAACGCCATCCTCGGCAACAAGGACGTGACGGTACGCACCGTGAACATCGACGGTTACGCTTCGCCCGAAGGACAAGAGGCCAACAACATCCGCCTCGCCGACGGCCGTGCCAAGTCGTTCGTGAAATACCTCGAACAAACCTACGGCCTCTCCACCCGCCTCTTCCAAGTGCAAGGACACGGCGAAGACTGGGCCGGACTCCGCCAGTGGCTCACCGCCAACAACACGCAGTGGAACGCCCAACTCTTCGACATCGTCGACGGACAAGCACGCAATAATAACGCGCGTAAGGAGAACCTCAAGAAACTCGACGGCGGCAACGCTTATCGTTTCCTCCTCGAGAACGTCTTCCCCGAACTCCGTCGCACCGAATACCAGTTCACCTACCAAGTGCGCAGCTTCAACGCTGCCGAAGCCATCGAGCGCTACAAGACCAACCCGCGTCTGCTCAGCCTCGCCGAACTCTATCTGGTGGGCAACAGCTTCCCCGAAGGCAGCGCCGAACGTCGTGGCGTGTTCGAAACCGCACAGCGTCTCTTCCCCGACGCACCCGTGAGCCGCTTCAACGCCATCGCCGGCAATTTGGCCGATGGAAACAACGGAAACTACACTGATTTCCTCGCCAACTTCCCTGCTTCTGCAGAACAGTTGAACAACCTCGGCGTACACTACGCCCTCACCGGCAACTACAAGCAAGCCGCTGAGTGCTTCCGTCGCGCAGGCAATCTGCCCCAAGCCGTCAAGAACCTCCAAGAATTGAGCAAGGTGGAGCGTTAAGACCTGCCAAGGCGCCGTAAGGACGCCCGCGAGTCTATACTCTTCCCCAATCAGATAATCCATTCAATAATCAACAATTTATTCGTTATGAAGAAACATCTTCTCCTCGCAGCAATGCTCCTCACGGCTACGGCCTCTGTAGGAACGTTCTCTGCCTGCTCGAACGAAGAAATCAAGCCCACCACCGAACATAATAACGTAGGTGGTACGACTTCGATGTCTATCCAGTTCGCGCTGCAACTGCCCAAGCAGAATCGTGCAGCAGATGACAAGCAGAACACGCAAAATCCCGAGTTTAACTACGCCGGTAAGTGGATTGGTAACGACCTCATCGAAAGCGTTGACGTCTACATCTTCAAGGCCGACGCGGGTGCAGCCGGTGGTTACTCGCTCGAAAAGAGCGAGACCCTCGACGCAACGAAGATCTCCTTCGAGCAACCTAAGGCTGGTGACACTAACGTAGCCTTCATTCGTCCTAAGAAGGGCTTTAAGGTTGATCCGGGTCAGAAGCGCGTTTTCGTAGTAGTGAATCCCACTGCAGAAACGAAGGCTCTCCTGACTGGTGCTACTGACTTCACGGCTTTTGAAACGAAGTACAACGGCGTGATGACCTTCACGAACGCAGGTGCTGCCGCCCCCACTGTTTATACAGACGCTACGGCTGCTACTGCTGCTACCGGTACAGATCCCTTCACTGTTGCTGATCACCTCGCAAAGGTCAAGAATCAAGGTACAACCGACGCAAAGGACGTTATCGTGATGACGGGTGCTTATGGTGAAATCAACGTTCTCGATAACGTGAACGAAGCCGCTACCCTCAATACGTCAAGTCCTCAAAACCGTGCCAGCGTAACTGTACAACGTGCTGTTGCTCGTGTACTCGTTACCACTGACAAAGATTCTTATGAAGTCAAAGGTGACGACCCCACGACCGATGGTGTCGTAGAAACTGAAGCTGATGGTAACGCAGTAGTTCTTGCTACTATCTCGAACCTCACTTATGTTGCGGCTCAAGGTGAAAGCTCGCTCTACTTCAATCAGCAGGACAGCGACAACCCCACCAACTACCAGTACAAGACGCCCAATAGCACCTACATCCCCACTGGTACGGCTGATGATCCCGCTGCCAACTACGGTGTTGCTCAGTACGCTATGTACGACTATACCGGTTTGTGGCGCAAGCACGATAACAAGTTCGGTGGTTACGACGTTCCCACGAATGCCGCTTACAATGCTACTTTGAACAACGTTGTTAGTCAAGTTCAGAACGCAGACGGTCTCCACGGTGAGTTCTTCCTTCCCAACACGCACGCCTTCCACGACACTGATCGTGGCCAGAGCGGCTACCGCAAGGGTAACACCGCTTATGTCCTCATCCGCGGTAAGATCAATCCTAAGTTCGTTTGGACTGGTCCTAACCAGATCGAACGCAACTGGGAAACTTCTGCTCACAAGGATGACGACCTCTTCCTCGGTGACGACGGCAAGTTCTACGCCAGTGCAGCACTTGCTAAGGATCCCACCACGAGCGGTAACGCTGCTGCTGCTGCCATGAAGGTGAAGAAGTTCGTTAAGGGTAAGGTGCTTTACTTCGTATGGGTGAACCCCGACAAGACGAGCGCAACGGAGTGGATCAACTCGCCCGCTATCCGTAACAACATCTACCACATCCAGATTTCGGGTATCGCTAACTACGTGTACAACTGGAACCCGCTCATCCCGAACCCCAACGATCCTATCGATCCGACGCAGCCCGTGAGCCCCGAGAATCCCCGCGATCCTCGCAACCCCAACAACCCCGATCCTCAGCCCAGTGTGCCCACGGATCCCACGGATCCCACGAAGCCTAACAAGCCCGATCCCGATGAACCCCCCACGCCCATCACTCCCGATCAGCCCCTCTCGCTGAAGGAAGCTTGGATGTCGGTTGACGTTACGATCCTCCCCTGGCAGGTTCACACTCTTAAGGTGATTCTCCAGTAATATGGAATGGCGTTTGTTCACGACTTCATTGACGCGAACAACCTAAATACCCGCGGCGAGGGAGAAATCCCTCTCCCTCGCCGCACTTTTTTCTCTTTCTCTTTTTCTCACATCACGATGAATTTACCTAACAAGCTTACCGGAGTGTTTTTCACCTTAGGACTGGGATTGCTCCTTACAGGCTGCGAATCCATGTTCCACGATGACCTCGAAAATTGCCCCCAGGCTGTGTATGTGAAACTCTACACCAACACGGCTTGTAAGGCAGATCCCATCGGTCTCAACACACAGTCCAACGTTCACCTCTTTGCCTTCGACGAGGAGAATCGACTCGCTGCAAGTACTGAACTCAAGGACATCGATCTCGGCAACCCCGAAAAGGGACTCACGGAGATCAAACTTCCCATCAAAAATGCTACCCCCGACCAAGATCGCGTCTACAATATCTACGCCTGGACGGGAGTGAACGGGAAATTTAACGTACAGGAGCCCAAAATCGGCGTGAAGAAGGATGAACTCTTCGCCTCGCTCAAAACCGATGCCGACGCTGCTTACATGCGTCTCGGACAAGATCGCGTTTACCAAGGCACGAATTCCCATCCAGTCCTTTTGAAGAATCCTGCCAAAAATGGTGCACAAGAGGAACATATTGCTATCGCAGTAGGCGAAAAGACCTACCGTCTCAATATTTCCGTAGTGCTCGATAAGTCGATTCGCAATCGCGCATCGTCACCTTCTACTCGCGAATTCGGAGTCGAAATCGCATCGGCCAACGCCACTTATAACTATGATGCTTCACACCACGCTAACTCGGCGGTGTCGAAATATGCTCCCAACAGCCCCATTATCTACGGGGATACTGCACTCATTGCCAAATACACGCTGCTTGACCTGCAAACTGGTCTTAAAAGCACAGTGCGCATCACCAATCAAAAGAACGGTGAGAGACGTGAGGTGCAAATGCCGCAAGAAATCAAGCAAGATCTCATTGCTGCCATATTGGCCTACGCCAGCAACGAAGACAACAAGTTCGGATTCAATTTAGATTGCGAACACGACATCGATATCAAGTTCTTGATCAAAGACAAATGTGTCGACTGTGGTGACTATATGTGCGCTGGTGTATTCATCAATGATTGGCTCGTGCACACTTTCAAGTACGTTCTGGAATAATAGCGTAAAAGCCACTGACGTTTCAGCTTTTTATTTTGCCTTCTCCGCGCAATGGCCGGATGTAGTCAGCAACGTCAGCATTCTAACACAATATACGCTAAGGGGTGAGCTTTCGCTCGCCCCACAGCGTCCCCCTCTCTTCACCGCGCCGCAGCATTCTGCACGACGCCATTCATTTATATGACTATGCTCCCATTAAACGACATTTTACACCGCACCGGACTCGCAGCGAGCCTCGCTGTCCTCCTCGGCTTTGCCGCGGGATGCAAGCAAGAGTTCATCGGCCCGGAACAGCCTAAAGCACCGGAGTCTGTGTATATGTCGGCTGCCGTTAGTATTAGAGGCGTGGCCGGCACGATCAACACCAGTGCCGACTTTGAAGACCGCGTCAAGACGGTGCGACTCATCATTTGCGACACGCCCAGCGGAGCGGTGCTCTACAATCAAATGCATAATGTCGGTGATTTTACCAACCAACCCGAGGGACAAACCACGGTCTGGTCGAAACCTTTCAAAATCACCGAAGGACAGCGCGATTTCTTCTTTATCGCCAACGAACAAGATTGGAACCTCACCGTACCGCTCACTGGCATCACCAATCGCGCACAGCTCTTTGCCAACAACGCGCTCACGCACATCACTTTCCCAGCCGGCTATCGTCCTTCAGAGAACAAACCGTTGCTAATGACCCGTGCCTATCGAAATGTAGCTATTGTCGCTGTTCGCAACGGTAAAGGAGCATCGGCAGCCGATCCTCAACACTTCGTGGCCGATGGTGACGAACAGGTGGAGCTTATCCGCACGCTCGCCAAAGTGAAACTCAAACTCGAAGGAGTTGTGAACGTTGAAGAAGTGGGCGGCGCACTTAAAGCTACAGATATTAAGTTCAAGCGCGTCATTCCTTTCAAGGGGATTTCACTTGTGAATGTGCCCAAGTACTTCTCCCTCTTTGTCAATCCTTACTTTGACGGCCCCGGCTATCCGACCACCGGACAGTTCTCCACCGATTTCTACTCTGCATCGGATTTGGCCGAAACGGTGAACTTCTCCAAAGCACAAATGCTCGCCAACTCTGAGGCGCACTACCTTGCCCTCAGTGAGCAACCCGGACAGCCCACCACGCTCTACGACTACGTTACTTCCTACTATCTCCCCGAGAACTTGCGTCGTGTCAATGGATCGGATCCGGCGTTGCCAGGTTTCGTGCCCGGAGCTTCTTCCTTCTACATCACCGACGGAGGAGGTAATGACTACTACAAGTTCTCGATTTGGCAGAGTGCCTTCACCGAAGACCAAAAAGAAGTGGACAACGGGGTGTTCTTTACCCTCCCCAACGCGGCCAACTACTCGAAGTTCTCCACCGTGCGTAACAACGCCTACGAGATTACGGCAAAAGAAGGTTTCCAACTCACGCTCAATTATAACATTGAGGACTGGTGTACGGGTAAAATCGGCCGTGTCTATGCCGGTTTCAACTTCAATGTCGTAGTAGACGAACCCACTTTCCCCGGCGGTGCCTCCACGGTGCGCATCATCACGGCGGAGAAGGGACTCGTACAGCTCGGACTCGTGGAACTCGTGCCGCGTGTCAACAATGCGAAGTTCATTGTGGGTAGTGACCAACTCGACAAGCTCCGCTTCGGCAACCAAGCCGGTCAGAGCGCTTTCCAAGAACAAACCGAGGCCAAACTCCAATTGCCCACGGAACCTGCCGCAGCAGGCACACCGATCTTCGACATCAAATACAACAATAAGG
This sequence comes from Prevotellaceae bacterium, assembly GCA_015257125.1. Taxonomy (GTDB): domain Bacteria; phylum Bacteroidota; class Bacteroidia; order Bacteroidales; family Bacteroidaceae; genus Alloprevotella. The sequence continues at coordinate 8,144 of JABZKU010000021.1, forward strand.
TCGTCTACACCGTCAAAAGCGAATAACGATGAAACTAATCCATACGCTCAGCATCGCACTCCTGGCCGTCGCGGCGATTCTTTTGGGTGCTTGCAACAAGACCTATGAACCCGACGGACCCAACGGCGGTGAAGGCAAGCTCCAACTCCGCTTCGGCGCCGAGGATCTCGTGCAGCGCGATACCCGCGGTATTGCCACACCGGCAGAAAATCACGTCGACAAGGTGGATGTGGTCTTCTTCCAAGGACAGAACAAAAAGCCCATCACCCCCAACTCGGGTGGCGCTGCTGCCGGCTATTTCCACTTCGAATCCGGACAAGTCGGCGACTGGTTGAACAACGATCCCTCCACGCAAACGGTTTATCTCCCTGTCAAAGCAGCGGACGTCAACGGTTTGACCGCCATCACCTTGCTCAATCTCCCCGATGCCGTGCGCAGCCGTTTGGCCGTCGGTGCTACGGATGAGATCACGACGCTCGATCAGCTCCAAAAAGCCGTGTCACAGACGATTGCAACGGTCAACGATCTGAGCACGCCGCTGCTGATGACCGGAACCAAAGCGGTGAATTTTACCAACCCCAACACACAGGACAACAAAATCGAGGTGAGCGTCAAGCGTGCCGTTTCCCGTTTCGATGTAGTGCTTTATTATAATTGGGACAAATTGATTCCCAATCAGCAAAAAGGCCTCTACACCTATAAAGATTTCCCCGGCAAAACTTATGTGGGTGTCAATGACGACATCACGAGCCGCGTAGATGGTGCGAAAACGCAAATCGCCGACCTTACCGCCATCCCCGCTCCGCTCACCCTGGCCGATGCCGTGCCCACTTCTGCGCTCCCCACGGTCTATGTCAACGAATATGACATCACCGGCAAGACCCCGGCCGATGCGCCTGCCCCCTACATCTTGCTCGAACTCCCTGCCAAATTGGGCGACGGCAATCCCCTTGCCGGCATCTTCCCCCCTCCCGCCGGCGGCGACTTCAGCAACGATGCCGTAAAATGCTACTACAAAGTGCTCCTTCCCCGCAAGATCGATCGTAACTGCCGTTACGTCCTTCATGCACACGTCGTAGGCCCCGGCTCTCCCAGCCCCGACAATGCTGTCGTCCTCGAATTTAAGATGACGGTTAAAAAGTGGGATGCAGTGACCGTGCCCGGCTACTACGGTGACGATCAAATAGTAGAACGTCTCTAAACTTTTGCGAGCACAACGCCACTCTTATGGGGCGAACGTCTGACGTACGTTCAGCCGTTCGCCCTTTATGCTCTATTTTCTCTCAGCAGCCAACCACGAAATGACTAAGAACATTTTTCTCCTTTTGAGCGCCGCAGCCGTGCTCAGCTTCACGGCCTGCTCCGCCGACGAAGAAACGCAATACCCTGCGTCCAAGCCTGAAAAGATTGCTTGGAAAGTCGATGTCCGTTCGCAAACCGGCGAATCGGTCAACACCGATGCCACGGACAAAGAAGACCAGGTTGACAATGTCATCCTCGCCGGTTCGCCCTATGTCTCTACGCTCACAGGTAAATCTTTTGACGTTGCAACCGGTGGAACGAACACCGCGGTCTTCAACGTAGAGAGCTTCCTCGGCAAGAAGGATTTCTTTTTCGCCGCCAACCTCAAAGCCGACGACGCTGAGCGCATGGGCATTTCCGGTGTGGAAACGGACTTCAATAAACTCGAGTTCAACACGAAGGATTACATCCGCGGTTACTTTGGCAACGACGCGAAGAAGCCCATCCCCATGAGTGCAGCCCTCCGCGACGTGGAGTCGCCTACCAATGCAGTCAGTGGATTGACCTCGCTGAGCAAGAGCGAAGTGAAGCTTGAGCGTCTCTTTGCGCGCATAGACATCATCCCCACGGCAGAAGTTGAAGGGTCTGTTGGTTGGAAATATAACCCCTACAATTTCGACATCACCGGTATTCGTGTGCTCAACGTACCCGCCAAGTTCTCTGTCGGAGGGCCTATTGCCAACTACGATCTCAAGCACAAAGCTTCGGCAACAGACTACCCCTATCTCGACCCGATCGAGCTTCCCGCGTTAGGCACGCCGACCATTTCCAATGGTGTGAAAACTTATCCCACTATCTCCATCTATCTTCCTGAGCATTTTGTTTCGCACCCGGTTTTCGGCGCGCAAGATCTTAATGGAATGACTTATCTCGAGATCACATACACTTCTCGTTGGGCTACAGATGAAACGATTAAAACCATGGCCAAGGAAGATTATGGTTATCCTGAACCTAAAAGCGGAAAATGTTACTTACGCATCGCAGGAGGAACGGCTAACACTGCCTATCATGGCCAAATCCGTCGCAATGCAGTTTATACCTGCCGATTCTATCTGAGCGAAGATTTCAGCGGGAGAGGATCGAACTTCATCCACATCAACGGCCGTGTCATCAACTAAACATTCCCATCTGCAATGAAAAAGAATTCCTTACCGATTCGCAGTCTTACGGCTGCTCTCAGCGTGAAGCGAAGCTTGCCCGCCATTTTGGCTGCCGGCTTGCTGATGGGATCTTTCGCACAGCGGGCACAGGCGCAAGCCACCCCCGCTCAGTCCGAAGAAACCACTCACAACCTCCTCGACCGCATTGTCCTCATCAAGGCTTCGGCCGCCGGCAAGGTGAAGTTCACCCTTGCGCCCGAAGATCCCACGAAAGTGACCCGCGACCACTGGCCCATCGTCTTTATCGACTATGAAAACGACGGCAAGAACATTCGTCAGATGTACAATCTGACCGAAGATCGTGAGTTCGAGGTGAATGTGGCCGCCACCCAAGGTGGTGTGATCAAAATCACGGGCGAAAATGGTATGTGGAAACTCGTTTCCGCTTCGCAAACGCTCAAAGATGCCACCTTCAGCGCAGCATATGCTCTCCGATACGTCGATTTGCACGACAATGTGCTCGGAACGGCCAACGCACAGGGGCGCTATGCTTTGGGAACTGACAGTTATCAAATCGAAACGCTCAATCTCGCAACGAACAAACTGAAAGACTTTGACCCCGGAGGTTCGACTGGATCGACGCTTGAATTGAATCTTTCAGAAAATCTTCTGACTTCCTTTTCCCACGGATATAGTCAAGTTCAAATCCTTGATTTGTCCAAGAACTTACTGGACAACAGTGTTCATATAGCTGGATACAATTCCTTTAGAACCGACAACTGGTCGGTTTATAAGGGAGGTAATGCCGCTGCATTCCAAAAAGCACTGGGCGGTGACAACGCTGATATCAAGGTAGACCGCACGTTGGCAGCTGATGGCATAGCCAATCTGTCGATTAACAAACTGAACATCGCCACGCTGCCTGCTTTGCCCGGCAAACTCCCCAAGGAGCACTACTACTATACGTTGCAGCAGCGCTATGAGGTGCCGCTTTCTCCGCAAGGCAACGACGTTTGGCACCCCCTCCAGACGATGAATCTCAGCAGTCAGCGCAAAGCAATAGGTGTAGCCGGCTCGGAGAAGACCACGCGTTATGAGGTGTGGCGTGAAATCGATGCCGCGACCGACCAATATGTGCGCGTGCCCGCCACCGATTATCAGATTAGTGAGGGGCAAATCACCTTCCGCCGTGGTTATGGTGAGAATGCACGCCTCTTCGTGGCGATGACCACCGACGCCTTCAACACCGACGGCTATCCTCTCGAATCCTTCGAACGCGGAACGACGCCCATCACCACCGATGGTTTCGATGCCGTGCTCAAGCAACCCGAAGGCACCGCTTCCGGCGACCGCCGTACCTACTTCGCCACCGTGAAGGCCAAAGGCCAAAACGATGTCGGTGACGGTGAAACTCGTGTACTGGCGGAGCGCTTCTTCCGTACGAACACCTTCACCCTCGACGCCAGCGAATTGAACTACTGGTATGGTTATATCAACAACGACTGGGCCAACGCCGAGAACTGGACGGGACGTTTCGTACCGAACACCCTCGTAGGCAACTATGCCAACAACAAAAAGTCAGATGTAGTCTTTGCGAGTGTTAATAGTAACCCTAATGATGCTGATATTGCACCCTATGGTGAAACGGCCATTCGCGACCTTTATGCTGACCAAAACCGCGTAGTGCGCAACTATGTGAATGCGACTGAAAACGGTCGTGCCATGGTCGCTACCCCCGGTAAACAAATTCTCCTCAAAGAGAAGGCTTATCTGTGGGATCTTCAGTATCCCTTCAAAGTTCAGGCGACAGCTAATCTCAGAGATCGCGGCGTAGCCGAATACACCGTCGTGCAGGCCGAAGAAGGCAAGCCCAACGGTACCTTCCTCATCGAGAAGCCCGCAAGCAACCCCAACTACAAGGCGAATGTCGAAATGTTTGCCAAGTCGTTCGACGGCAACCGCAACAAGACCTACGCCACCTGGCAATACTTCGGTTCGCCCGTCAAGTCCGCCAACCGCGATCAGTTGCCTCTCGAAAGCACCTGGGTGCGCAAGTACAACCGTACGCTCAATGTACCCAACTCCGACGAGAAGTGGGAAGACGTCACCACCGGTACGCTCACGCAGGGCGAGGCTTACGAAATCACGCAGCCGAAACCCGCCAACTATCGCTTCATCGGCGAACTCAACACCGGCGACTTCACCTTCAACGTGAACGGTATGGCCTCGGCCACCAACTATCAGGACATGAACATCCTGGCCAACCCCTACACCGGCGCGATGAACATCGAGAAACTCGACTTCTCCGGTGCTACGGCAGCCGACAAGGTGGTCTACCTCTTCAACACCGGTTCGCGTAAGGACTGGATCGCCAACAACGGCGCCAACGCGACGATCAACACCGGCGTCACCGAAGGTCAGTACACCAAGGCCATCCCCGCTAACCTCGCAGGTTATGTTAATGGTATGCCGAAGGACATCCCGTCGCTCTCCAGCTTCATGGTCAAGAGCACCGGAGCCGGTACGCTCAAATACCGCTATGCCGACCTCGTCAATGTGGTGGCTACCGAAAACCGCGCGCCCGAACGTCGCTTCCACTCCCTGGCTGTCGATGTCGAAAGCGCCAAGTCGGCCGACCGCCTCTGGCTCGTTCAAGCCGAAGGTACCACCGATCGCTACGACAACGGTTGGGACGGTGAGAAGATCTTCGCACCCGGTGAGACGGCGCTCTACGCCCTGCAGGATCGCAGCTACCAAGTGACGACGACCGAGACCATCGGCGAAACGAAACTTGGATTCGTGCCCGCTGAAGGCGAGCAGAACTACAAGCTCACCTTCCACATCGACGGAGCAGACGGCGCTCAGGAGTACACCCTCCTCGACAAGCGCACCGGACTCACCCGCGCCATCCACGACGGCGACACCTATGAGTTCACCGCAGCCCAGGGCGATGCGGCACACCGCTTCACCATCCTCGGCAACGGTGCGAAAGCCACCGCAGACCAGCGCGGATTCCAAATCTCGGCCGACCTGCGTCGCAACTTCACCGTCAAGAACTTCACTGACGAACCCGCCGAAGCCCTCGTCTTCGACGCCGCCGGTAAGATTCAAGCCCGCTTCAAGGTCGAAGCCGGCAGCGAAAATACCGGAACCGTCGTTATGCCGGGCGCCTATGTGGTGCGCGTGTCCAACAAGGTCACCACACTCACGCAGCGTTTCGTCATGCCCTAAGGATTCCCCCTTGCTCAATGTGCCCTTCGGGGCTAAATACTCCACCGCTCGCACAGCTTCACAGCCCGTGCGAGCGGTTTTTTGTACACGGTTGGGGAGCATCCGCGATTTTCCCCGCGGGCTTTCGCCCATTTCGCACCGCCCATCACGAAAAAATCCGTAACTTTGCCCACACAACCTGCCAATCTCCTCTCCCGACGGTGAGGGAAGGCAAAACGCAGCGCAGCCCTTTCGCTCTTTTCGCTCACAGCGCGGCAAATGGTGCGCCCCTTCCACTTAATCCCCCATAGACATCATGGCACAAATCAGCAAACAAGAAGCCCTCGACTACCACGAAAAGGGCCGCCCCGGCAAGATTGCCGTCGTTCCCACCAAGCCCCACGCCACCGCCCACGACCTCTCCCTCGCCTACAGCCCCGGTGTGGCCGAGCCCTGCCTCGAAATCGAAAAGCAACCCCAAGACGCCTATCGCTACACCAACAAGGGCAACCTCGTGGCCGTCATCTCCAACGGCACCGCCGTGCTCGGTCTCGGCGACATCGGCGCCCTGGCCGGCAAACCCGTCATGGAAGGCAAAAGCCTCCTGTTCAAAATCTACGGCGGCGTCGACTCCTACGACATCGAGGTCGACGAGAAAGACCCCGAACGCTTCATTCAGGTCGTCAAAGCCATCGCCCCCACCTTCGGCGGCATCAATCTCGAAGACATCAAAGCCCCCGAATGCTTCGAAATCGAGACGCGCCTGAAAGCCGAACTCGACATCCCCGTCATGCACGACGACCAGCACGGCACGGCCATCATCTCCTGCGCCGGTCTGCTCAACGCCCTCCAAGTGGTGGGCAAGCGCATCGAAGACGTGCGCATCGTCGTCAACGGTGCCGGTGCAGCCGCCATCTCCTGCGCCCGCCTCTATCTCTCCTTCGGCGCGCGCCGCGAAAACCTCATCATGCTCGACTCGCGCGGCGTCATCGCCCAGTCGCGCACCGACATCAACGCCCAGAAGCGTGAGTTTGCCACCGAGCGCACCGATGTCCACACCCTCGAAGAGGCCATGCGCGGCGCCGATGTCTTCGTCGGCCTGTCGAAAGGCAACGTCGTGAGCGCCGACATGGTGCGCAGCATGGCCGAGCGCCCCATCATCTTCGCCCTCGCCAACCCCGTGCCCGAAATCACCTACGAGGAGGCCAAAGCCGCCCGCCCCGAAGTACTCATGAGCACCGGCCGCACCGACTATCCCAACCAGATCAACAACGTGATCGGCTTCCCCTACATCTTCCGCGGTGCCCTCGACGTGGCCGCCACTGCCATCAACGAGGAGATGAAACAAGGTGCCGTGCGCGCCATCGCCGCCCTCGCCCAACAACCCGTGCCCGCCTATGTGGCCGAGGCCTACGGCTTGCAGGAGCTCACCTTCGGCGCCGACTACTTCATCCCGAAGCCCGTCGATAAGCGTCTCATCGTCGAAGTCTCCGCCGCCGTGGCGCGTGCCGCGATGGAAAGCGGCGTGGCGCGTCGCCCCATCGAGGACTGGGACGCCTATCGTGCCCACCTCGCCACCCTCATCGAGGAATAAAGCGGCGAACCTGCCCTTATTCGTCAAACGCTCAACGCGAGCGTCACTCCGCAGTGGAGTGGCGCTCGCGTTTTGTCTTGTCCTATGTAAGGAGCAACTCGCAATGCGGCTGTCGAAGTTGGTCTTGAGCAACGCAACAATTATCCCCTCTCAAGAAATGTGTACTCGAAAGAATATTGTATTTTTGCTTCTGTCGGTCAACGCTACGTTTTTTTACTAAGCATGGTGGAGCCTGCTGAAAAGTCGCTCAGATGCTAAGAGAGATCGATTGTGATCCATTCAACTGACGTTAATGAATTGACGGGTTTTCCGTCGATTTTGGTGTCTAATTAGGTTGTAATGTGAGAAAACAACTAATACAGGTTGTGATATAAGTATTAAAAACTATGATGAAGGGTGTAATTACAGCCGATGTAGTCGGTTCTACTCAGATTAAAACAGAGGAACGCGGTGAATTGCCTAAACTCATTCGTGAGTTGGTGAGTGAGATAGATGATCATTATCCCGAACTTCAACTCCGGGTGGAAGTTTCTCGCGGTGACAGTTTCCAAGTGTGGGTGGAAAAGGCTGAAAAAGCTCCGCTTGTGGCGCTGTTACTTCGTGCGGGCTTCAGAAAGTCTGCACTTCGGGCCGGAGAGCAACAGCTGGATGTGCGGATGTCGGTTGGGATAGGCGAAGTGTCTTATTGTGATGAGAAAGTTGCTCAATCAGATGGAGAAGCTTTCGTACTCTCCGGCCGAGGCTTTGACAGATTAACCAAGCAACAAAGACTCACGGTGCAAACTTCTTCCGAAGTGATAAATGAAGAGTTGAGAGTCGAAACGGCTTTTGTGGATGATATCGCGTCGAATTGGAAGCCTAAACACAGCGAAATCATGTACCAAGCCTTGCTTACCGGGGCCACTCAAAGCGAATTGGCAGAAAAAAACAAGAGCTCTCAGCAAAATATAGGGAAGAGGTTGGCCGCTGCCAAAGAGAAGTTGGTGAGAATGTACTTAGGGCGGGTTTCATCGCTCATCATCTGCGAGCAAAACCAACGAAATAACCAACCGTAATCATCAAACTGCGAAAACGATGAATGCATTCTTGATCGTGCGTTTGCTCCTTGCTCATCTTTTGGGCGATTTCTTGTTGCAGACGACAGGGCTGTGCGAAGGGAAAAAAGCAGTGCCCACTTGGAAGGGGTGGAAATATCAGCTTGCCCATGCCTTCATTTACACAGCGGCAGTCTATGTGCTCGTCGCTCAATGGTGGTGCTGGGCACTTCTCTTGTTGATCGGGGGCACTCACTTCGCTGTCGATGTGGCAAAGGTATTCGTAGAGCGGCAAATGCGCGCCGTGGATTGTGAAAAGGGCAAAGCCGGCGAGGAGAACAAGCGCTTGGTCAACAGACCAAAACTACTTCTCTTTGTGCTTGCCCAAATCTTCCATTTGAGCGTTTTGGCCGTTGCCTACTTTTGGCTGTTGGACGGCAAAGGAATGCCCTTAGACTTCAACCTTTTGGAATTGGGCATCTATGCTTTGGCCTATCTCTCGGTGCTGACTCCCACGGCGGTCTTCATCCAAATCTTTTTCAGTGGATTTGCCCACACAACCGACAAAAAAAGCCTGCCGCTTGCCGGCACCTACATCGGCTATTTGGAGCGCATCCTGATCGTTTCCTTCATCCTGTGCGGATGGATGGAAGGCATCGGCTATCTGTTGGCGGCAAAATCTGTGTTTCGTTTTGGAGAACTGCGCAACAACAAAGAGCTGATGCACACCGAGTACATCTTGTTGGGCACTTTTCTGAGTTTCACGGTGGCGGTGGTTGTCGGCTTGCTCGCACACCGAGTACTTGAGGGGCTCGTCCCTTGAAGTCGAGGTGCGAGTTGCAAGTACTTTTAATCCACCGCTTTACCCATTCGTAGGCGATGTAAAGCCGTCAACGCGAGCGTCACTCCGCAGTGGAGTGACGCTCGCGTTTTGTCTTTTTGCCCGTGCACCCACTGCTTCGTCAGCGCGGCGATGGGAGGAATAATAAAACCCGAGCGGCACGCTAACGATTAGCGTGCCGCTCGGGTTTTATGGGTCGACGCGTTTATTGTGTCAACTCGTCGGTTGTGGTTTCCGCCGCGTGGGCGTTTTGCTTTCGCTGTTTGCGTTCGCGGAAATACTTTTCGATGAAGCCGGTACCGCCGATGACGAAGCCCATCATCAGCGCAGGCCACAGCAATGCCCAGGCCTGCTGCAACGGAAGCTGGGTGAACATTTCGATCAAAAGCCACAGGCCCATTATGATGAAGAAGGACCGAAAGAAGTAGAGTGTAAGTTTCAGCATAAGATTTGAACCTTGGGAAGATACTTAGAACACTTGTCTTGCGCCGGGCGGGCACAGGTTGTCCCGGCCGGACGATCAACGAGAGCAATGTCCCCGGGCGGCGCATCTCTCGTGTTTTATTTTCGTGGAGACTGCGCGTTCAGGGCGATGTGCTCCTCATTGCGCGCCTTGTGTGTCGGGGGAGCGACGACTATTCGTCCTCGTCTTTCCCTTTGCGACGGATCACGCTGAACAGCGTGAAGCCGATCAACGCTGCGAGAAAGGCCAAGCGGATCAGTGTGGTCGTGGGCGAAGGAGTCGAGGTGAAATAATAGACGGCCATCACCATCGCCAGAGAGAGGAGGATTTTCAGAAATTTGGGCATTGGATGGTAGGTTTGTTGTTTCGACGAGCGTGCAAAACGGCACCGGCGCACCTGTTGCTTTGTTCACTCGTTGGGCGGGCTACTCGTTTCCCCGTCAACTTGTCTATCGGTTCACTCGTCCGCCGGTCTACTTGTTTACCTATCTACTCGTCTACCTGTTCACGCGGCTCACATTCTTCCGCGCACGGCGGGGAGAATCATGGCCAATTCTTCGACCACGCGCGAGCGTTCGAAGCCCTCACGGATGACGGCCAGAATGGTGTCGTCGCCCGCGATCGTGCCGCAGAGGCTCTCGGGGTTGTGGGCGTCAATTTCGGTCGTGATGCTCGTCGCATAGCCCGGACGGGTGCGCATCACGACCAGATTGCCCGAGAATTCCATGCTCAGAAAACCCGAGGTGCGGAGAAATTCAGGCGTGTGGAGCGAAGGGGCGATTTGGCGAACATAGGCCGGGTGCTCGGGCAGCACATACCGATAACCCTCCTCGCTCGATACCTTGGCGGCTTTGAGCTTTTGGAGATCGCGCGACAGCGTGGCTTGTGTCACCGGGTAGCCCTCGGCGCGCAGTACTTGAAGAAGCTCTTCTTGACTCCCGACAGCGGCTCGCCCCAAGATCAGGCGGAGTATGTCCAGACGTTCGTTGCGACTACTCATATTTTTGCGTGGTTCGTTTTTTTATCCAAAGGCAAATATACAACTTTTTGACGAGAATGGACGGTTTTCGCTTAAAAACGCTCACTTTTTTTGCGAAAGCCCCCTGTTCTTGTAGTTTAGTGTAGAACACAGAGATTCGATATATACGGGAAATTCTATGCTCTGTAACATCATCTCTGCCGACCGAATGGGGAGAAATGTGTAGATTGTGCGCTCTGCTCTCGTCCTTTCGCCTACCGCGATCGAGGGCGGAGATTGTTTCATTCATTTCCTCCATCTCCAGTATATTTGACCCTTAAGCCAAACTTTAAGCGGACAGCCGTAATTACGAAAAACGAAAGCGAGCCGCACCTCCTTTTTGGGGAGGGCGGCTCGCGACTCATTACACAGAAGATGAGTGGAGTGCTGTGGTTCATGCGTGCTGTACCGATGGGCGGTTTACCAATGTTGGTCGACACGCTGTCGCACTTGCGGATTGATCATCGCGGGATAGCGACGCTTGAAGACCACGGTGATGGGTTCGCCCTTCGTTTCGCAGGTGCCGGAGCGGACGATGCGACGATAGTAGACCACGGAGGAGAGACGTTGTGTCTCGGTGTAGGTCACTTCGGTGGCTCCGGCGATGTTGCTCCACTGTTTGCCGTCGAGGCTGCGCTGCCATTGGTAGGTGCGCGCCGCGGGCCCCGAGACGATACCTGCGGTGAGGAGGAAGGGGTTCTTGTGATCGATGACCACACGTCGCTCGCCGGCCGACATGGTGACGGTGATACCGGGATCGACCGTGAGGGTACATACGCCTCCGATGGCACTACATTCACCGAGTTGGGTGGTGCGACGCAGATAGTAGGTGCCGGGATAGGCGGCAACGTATTCTACCGAGGCATCGGTGGCACCGAAAATGGGCTTCCATGAGGTCTCATCATTCGGAGTCTTGGTGTATTGCCATTGGTAGGTGAGGTCTTCTTTGTCGACATCTTCTCCGTCGAGCTTGGCGATAGGTGCGGGAGGGGCGAATACTGCACTTTGTCCTGCACAACTCCGATTGGTGTGCGCGCCGGTGCTTTCGGTGAGTTGCGCAACTTGTACAGCGTATTGTCCGTACAGAGTAGCGTTGCAGGAATTGAGTTGGATCTTTACGTTATATTTTCCTGCATTGGCAGCCGTGGCTGGGAAGGTAATGACTTTATCGTGTGACTGTGAGCCATCGGGGCGCGTCCATGTATAGGTGGCGCCGGGGAAGGTGATGGCTTCGAGTCGGCCTTGTGCGCCTTCGCAGTAAGAAACACGACGGTTCATGCTTCCCGAAATGGACGCGGGGTCTTGCAGCAAGACGTCTTGGTATATATGCGTGAGTCCACAATCGTCGGTGGCTTCGATGCGGTAGCGAGAACCAAGTACTCCTTGCTCGAAGGTTACGGCTCCCGGTGCTGTTTTCGTTTCTAGCAGGAGGCCATCGAGGGTGCGCAACTCGTAGGTGTAGGGCGGATGGCCGCCTTTGAGCCCTACGTTGATCTCACCCTTGTCGGCGCCGGAGCAGAAGAAGCTGACGGTGCTCGATTTGTCGAAGGCGAGTGGTGCAGTGCTGAAATCGTAAAACTGTGAACGCTCGCACGTGCTACCGTCTTCAAACGACAATTTATAGATGACATATCCTGTATAATTGTAGGTTCCTGCCGGATCTCCCCAGTTGTAAGTCGTGTACTTGTCGTCGCTGAGACGATAGCTTACGATATTTACCGGGTCACTCTTGTCCGGGAATGCTGCTGTTCCGGTAGGAGTAAAGGAGATCTTGCCGTCGCATTCATACTTCACATCTGTAAACGTGACCTTAGAAACTGCAGACGGGGCATAGGTCACATTGAATGTCGAGGTGTGTCGGTCTCCGCACGAAGTTAACACTTCCAAAGTGTGGGTTCCGACAGGTATCTTCGGCCTGACATTTTTAATTGTGTCTCCTACGGCTTTGATTTCGTTCCACGTTCTGACCCGTCCGATGGAATACTTCCTTTGATCCGAAGAACTTCTTCCCGTAAAATGAGATATGTCGTGTGACTCATACGTACGGTTGTTGACATTGTCATGAAGAAGGATTTTCAAGAAGTCGTCATATTCAAAATTCTTGTCGTAGGGGCCGACTCCGGCAGGCAGTTCTTCTACAATGTAGTTGAGGTCTTCTTCTTTGTGTGTATCTACTGGTGCGAATTGTTCATCGGGTTCGTGGCACTTGTCAAAGAGATCGATGTCAACATGCTTGTAGTTGATGGGCATATTGTATTTTACGGTATAGTCTTCGGAGTATACAAATTGCCCATCTTCATAGGCCTTCAGCACATATACATTGTTGCGGCGTAGCATGAAAGATCGGTCATACTGACTTCCATCATCGTATACCGGTCGAGAGAAGTAGGGTTTAACCTCTGTCCCCGTTGCTTTGTCGAATACCTTTACATCGGTTCTGAGGTAACACTTCTGACTGCCGGAGCTCCAACCGATTCGATAATTCGCAGAGGTACAGCTGACCATTTTCTTATCCCCCCTGAATTCTCCTGCAGTGATGAAAAATTCCCTCTTGAAGATTACATTGTGTTTGATTTGAGTGACATGGGGAGGGATCAGCGGATCGTTGATCGAAGTGATGGTCATGGTGTATTCGCCGCCGTAGGGATAGCGGAACTGATTCTCCCAGATGTCTCCGTGGTTGGGTTTATACGGGAACGTACGAACTTGGTCGTAGATGACTTGATTCGTTTTATTATTGCGCACCACGATACGATAAGGACGATCTGCATCGTATTCGTGGATGACGAATTGTTCGTAAGTACAACTGTCTACACTGTAAACGAAGACTTCGAACGGATTGCAGACTTTGAAAGAGCCCGGTGCTTGGTGCACACGTTTCATTGAAGGCGGGCAGTTTTTGAAGCGATAAATGATATCGTATCCGTTTCTGAAGTCAAAGCGATCCGTTGACGTCTTGAAGTGGTAGTCGTAGGGGCTCGTTTCGGAAGGGAGATAAGATAATCTATCATACGTTCTCCAGTTGTTTTCATCGGGAGCTGAACCGGGAGAGACGACTTGCAACTCTACGTTATCAAGCAAATTCCTTCTCAATTCACGGTCGTACGACTCGAGGCTCATGATTGTGCTGAAATTCAACTTGTTCGAATGAGGAGCCTTAACATCGACCTGTACACACCCGTAGGGCTTTACAGCAGCTTTGAACTCACTGTTCTGCACAGTGGCGGTAGGTACAATAATGTCCATGCAGCCATCCGTGACAAAGAGCTTATAATTACCCGGAGCGAGGTTTTGTCCCCAGGAACCGTTATCGTTTTGGGTAATTTCTTGGCGCGGGTTGAGGGGGCCTGAAGGGGTCTCGGTGATGAATACTTTTGCTTTGCTGTATCGCGAACCTTGAATGCGCAAGCCGATCGCGCCACCCGCTCCACATTCGGTGATGGCCGGGGAGCCTTTGTTCGGATCCGGACGAACCGCCAGAGGGCTTGTGTAAGATGTGCTCAGATAAGCTGAACTTGTTGTTTCGTAGCTGTGCGGCTGTCCGTCGAATCCCCGAAGAATGGTGGCGGTAGCCTTGACGTTGTAATAACCGGCTTCCAATCCCGGGAATTCTTTGGGCACAAGCGGTGTCGTGGTCTGGCCTTGGATGGCGGGTCCTCCGTTTTGAGGCGTGATTTCGTAATTGATGAGGTCCGCGGTGCCGTTATCCTCATTCAAACTTACGCGGATCACGCCGTCGTTGGCGCACATCATTGCACTTTCAACGACTCTGATTCCCAATGTTGCGGGACTCACGGTTTGTTGTAGTTCACCAGTTTGTCCCACATAGCAACCATCGAGCGCTTCATAGCTCACGGTGTAAGAGCCGGGAACCATTTCATAGGTGTGGGGGGCCGTGCCCACGATGGTCTCTTCGTGCAAAACCCTCCCGTTCTCGTCGTTGATGATCCGAATGTGGACATGATCGGTGGGCGCAGCGAATATGTTTTGGATCTTTATGAAACCTTTATCGCCGAGCAAGGTGCGCGGCGTCTGCACATCCAGATACAAGAAAGGATAACCGAGGAAGCTACTCTCGTTTATGGTGAAATTATCAACATTTTCCCCATCGTATTGATAGGTTAGTGTGAGGGGGCCTTCATTCTCTATTTCCAGGTCTGTAATGATATTGGGAGAAGTGATCGAATCTACAGTACCGCCTCCTCCGTAGCTAGATCTATCCAAATAAATTTTTGTGGGGCGTTGTGGAACCCCCATTGCTACAAGGTTTGAGTGTAAGATGACTTTTCCCTTGCGGCATCCCGGAATGGCGGGAATGTTTGTTATACGTATTGCGTCCTGAAGTTCCGCTCTTGTGTACTTACCGGTAGCGACTCTAACGAGATTGTAGGTTCTTTGGGCTTTGAATCCACATTCTCCCGCGGGAAAGTCTAGTGTGGCATACTCTGCCAAGTTGTTAAAGGTCACATGAACCTTGTTCGTCTTGTTCCCGTTGTCGGGAATGGTAACGGTCTTTGTGATGGGAGCACTGTGGAAATCCGTCAACTTCAGGGTGTGAGTGCCGGGTATCGATACGAAATCGAAGCTCAGAGTGTTTGTGTTGGTGCCAAAGGAACCTAGCGTCGCTGTAAGGTTCTGGATCTCATCTGCATAGTAATCCGGAGTGTCGCTCGGCGTATCTCTGTGTGATGTTACTTCAATTTCACGCGTGAAGCCATCTACTGTGCAATTGTCCTCTGCTTGGGGGGCAGGAACAACGACGAGCTTGTATTTTCCCGGAGCGAGGTGCTCGAATTTGCGCTGATTGATTTTCCCTTCTTCCACCAAACTACCATCTGCACGATAGAGTTTGCCCTTGGTGGAGGCGCTTACGCCGCTAGGCAAACGATAGTAATAATTGATGCTTCCTGTAGGTTCGCAGCCCTTGGCGTAATTGGAGTATACTTCTGCTTCCGGTTTATTGTTTTTCAACGTGAAAACCTCGCTGCGATGGTGGGGCGCATTCGGGCAGTCCGACCAAAATTCATAATAGTAGTCTCCGGGAGGCACATCTTCGAACTTCGATCCGTAATAAGCGTACTCCGGAGGGGGCACTTCGCCCAAAGAGCGACCGGTGTTGTTGTCAATCAGCTTCACCGTGACGTTTTCGCTTTGGTAGTCCCCACGTTGAGAGATTCGAACTTTGTATTTGTCACAAGACGACTTCTCGTACGAGAGGGCCATGGGATATTTTACTGCAGACTCTTGGGTCGACGGATCTAGCGTAAACTCGTTCAGTTTCACGATTGCAGGAATCGTGGGCGTACCACAAGGCATTTGGAGAGAAAAGCTGAGCGGGTGATCGTTGAGTGGTAGTAACAATACCATGCTCGCAGTGGACTGAGTTTCCAAAAAACGAATGATTTCTTCGACCGGCATGAGGCCTGAAGCAATCACTTTGTCGCCGTCGCGCACCGTATAGGTCGCGCCCGTCAGCAAAGTGCGAATCAGACTTTTCTTTTCCTCAACATCCCCGTCATCATTTGGTCTCTCCAGCTCGATGCGCATCCTTAACTTGGCCATCGGTTTCGGTTGGCAGAAGTCAATATCGCCTTGGGATTCAGGGTACATTGTGATCATGGGCGAGTTCTTCATGCCGATGGCTGCCGTCGTTGTCACGGTGGCTCCACATGCTGTGCGGAGGGTAAGGGCATAGCCGCCCGGGAGCAGGCCTTCGATGGTCTTGCTGGTTTCGCCCGCATTGAGGTTGACCGAGCGCACGACCGTCCCGTCGAGCGAAAGCTCGAGCGTGGCACTCTCGTCGAGCGTGCCGTCTACCAATGTCACTTCCATGGCGCCCGTCGGGCTGCAGTAAGTTTCGGCCAAAGTGGGCTTGATTTTCAGCACACCGGGCGAGACAGTCTTGATCTCTACGGGCGTGTTAATCGTCTGTCCGCCGTAGGTGGTGGTCAGGGTGTAGGTGCCGGCCGCCAGACCGGAGAATTCGGCCGTTTCGGTCGCCACGTCGGTGAGCACCTTCGGGGTGCCGCCGGCGGTGGGCGTGAGGCGATAGGAGGCGGGGCAGGCCGCGGTGGTGCCGTCCAACTGCACTTGGAGGCGACCGGCCGCGCAACCGGCGTAGGTGTGGCGGATGATGCTCACTTTCGGGTGCACCAATTCGCCCTGCGTGATCACAAACGAGCCCGTGGCCGTGGCATCGCAGTCCGTGGCGGTGGCGCGCACCTCATAGTCGCCGAGGGGCAGTCCGGTGAAGGTGTGGGCGAAGGCCGGATAGACCACATTGGCCGTTTGCAAGGGCGGTGTGCCGGCACGCATGCCGCCTTTTTTCCACAACTCATATTTCAGGCGGGCGATACCCACCACTTTCGACGCGCCGATGACCACACCGCCCGGACAGTTGCCGCGGGTGGGGATCGTGGTGGCCGTAACGCCGAAGTGCTCCACGTCGACGGGTTGTTCCCACTCGTAGGCACCGTCTTTCCAGCCCTCGCCGGGGGTGGCGGGGACGCAATCGGGCACGGCGCGCACACGCAGGGTGTAGCGACCTGGCGCCAGGTTGAAGAAGAGCGTCTCTTCGTAGGGCTTTCGTGCCGTGAGGTTGCCCACCGGCACGGAGGGATGGCGGGGCGTGGCGCCGTCTTTTTCGAGTTTGAACTCTGCTTTGCTGAAGCCGCTCACGCCCGAGAGATGCACGCTCACGGCACCGCCTGTGGCCTCGCAACCGCCGGCCGGGGTGATGGTGGCGGTGGCCTGCACGTCGGCCGCCTCCTTCACATGGTAGACGATTTTGGGCAGCACGACGGTGAGTTTTCGGGTGCCGCAGGTGGCCACGGCGCGAATGTAGATCGGTTCGCCTTCGTTCCAACCGTCGAGGGGGAGCACGGCGGGCAGTCCCGGCCGGGGCGTCACCACGGGTGTGCTGTAGTTCGTACGGTTTTTCGACACGCTGTAGGCCATGGCCGAGAAGCCGGCCACGGCGTTGCGGTAGGTCACGGTGAGTCGTGCCGGCGTGTGGCAGTCACTGTTGGCCGCGATGAGGGTGGCGGTGAAATCGCCGGTGTCGAGCGAGGGACAGCCTTGCGCGCCCGCGCGAAGCGGGGCATGGAGCAGCAACACGAGGAGGGTGCCGAGGAGCACGACGGCCGATCGGCGCACCCACCGGAAGGGGGGAACGAAGGGGAAGGTGTTTTCTGATTTCATCTTCGGGTTCGGTGAAAAAAGAGGCGCACGGCGGAGGGCGTGACGCACGTTACTTGAATTTTGTCTTACAAAGTTCTAAATAATATCGAACGCGGCAAGACTAATCGGTGGATTTAACTATAAAAACGCGCTGTTTTCCCTGATTTCTTCGTTTTGGAGGGTCGATTTGTGGGTGTTGTGCCGGAAATATCCGTCAGTTTTGGATTTGCACCGTCGAAAAAGTAGTGCGGAAAAGTGCTGATTTTGAGTTTTTCTGCGCGAGATGGTTGCATCGGTAGGAAGCCAAGAAGTGAGAAAAACGACGAAATGCACAATTCTCAACGCCTGTTTATGATTTTCAGCCTGTTTTTCACCCGTTTTGGGCGAGAAAGGCCGGTGGAAAAGCCTCGGCGGGCTGTTTTTTCGCTCGTTTTTGTCCTCGAAATCACGGGCGAAACCGCCGTTTTTGCAAAGGAGTTGCAAAGGGTGCCGATCTTGCGAGGGCAGCGGGCGGTGGGGAGGGGAAAAGTGGGGAAGAGGGTGTTTTTCGCAGGTTTTCCGTTAGGATAGTCCCCGGCAGTGTGCACGCGAGTGCGACAAGCCCGATCGGCAGGGTGTGCAGCGTCGAGGACAATGAAGGGGAGTTGGGCAAAAAGTCGGCATGTTTCACGCAATAGTTGCGCACTTTTTCTTAGAAGTCGCGCAGTTTTGTCGCCCCAAACGCAACAACCCCACCCGCGCTGACAAGGCGAGGGTGGGGTTGGGGAGATGTGGCCGCCGCGGCGCTGCTCGGGGGCGGGGCGCACAGGAAGGAGCGGGGCGGCTCGCCGCGAAGGGAGGGCGACACGGCGCAATGGGAACGGGACGTGCCATCGCAGTGGAGCGGGGGCACAGGAAGGAGCGGGCACACGATCGGCGCTTGTGCGTGCACGAAGCCGGATCAGAAGCGAGGACCGCCACCGCCGGGGCCGCCGCCGGGACGCCCGCCGTTGTTGCCGGGCTGCATGGGACGGAAGTTACCGCCGGGACGCCCGCCGCCCGGATGGCCTTCGGGGCGCTCGGGCAGTTTGGCACCGCCGAAGAGGTTGAGGCGGTAGATGGCATGGAGCATCACATATTGGTTGAGCATGTTGGTCCACGTGTCGGTGCGAGCCAGCGCGGTGAGCGAACGCGTGATCTCGCTCTGCTGACCGAGGAGGTCGAAGGCCTCCAAGCGCAGGGTGAGGGCTTTGTCTTTGAGCATCGACTGCGAGATCGAGGCGTTCCACTCCAGTTCGTTGGTGTTGAATTCGGCCGCCGAGAACCCGCGGCGCGAGGTCATGCGCAGGTCGGTGGAGAAGGTCATGCCCCAGGGCAGGGTGAAGTTGGCCGCGGCGCCGTAGGCGAAGCTCCACGTGTCGAGACGGGCGGCGGTGAGCAGCGAGGAGTTGGAGTGCTGGTAGGCCACGCGTCCGTTGAGGGTGAGGTCCCACCACGAACGGCGGTAGGAAAGATCGAGGCGCTCGGAGAGGGCGGTGACGGCGGTGCGGCTTTTGTCGGCAGTGACGCCGGCAAAGAGGGCGTTCACCTCACGCAGCGAGGGGGCATCGGGCAGGGCGGAGGCAGCGGCTGAGGTGGCCACGAAGCCCACCGAGCGGGTGAAGTTGGCATCGGTCGAGGTGGAGAGGTTGAGCACCTTCTCGCGGTCGAGGGGCGTGTTGAAGGTCAGGCCGGCTGCGGCGTTCCAGTTGCCGTCGATGTTTTCGGGGCGGGTGAATCGGCGACCCGTCACGTCATCGTAGACGGTGAGTTGCGAGATGCTGCCGGTGGCCAAGTTGAAGTCGACGTGTGCCATGAGTCCCTGCAAGCGTTCGGCGTTGTAGGAGTTGTAGTAGAGGTTCATGCCGTGGTTCCACACGGGGCGCAAGCCGGGGTTGCCCACCGAGATGCGGAGGGGGTTGGAGTTGTCGACCACGCCGATGAGCTGCGTCATCGAGGGTTGCGAGGAGCGTCCGCGATAGTTGAAATCGAGGTTGGTCGTTTTCGAGAAAGCGTAGCGGAAGCGCACGTTGGGGGCGAAGTTGAGGACGTTGCGCACGGTGTCGATGCGGCCGATGGCGGCGCGCTCGTATTGCAAGCGGGTGTGTTCGGGCGAGAGTTGCACGCCGGCCGAGAGGCGCACGGCACCCACGTTGTAGCGCAAGCCCACTTGCACGCGGTGGTTGTCGTAGCGGTAGGTGGCGTACTGCGAGTTTTGGGCGTCGCGCACGGCGGCTTGCACGTCGTCGGCGTTGAGGCGGCTGAGGAGTTGGGCGGGGTCGAGCCAGTCGATGACGCCGGTGGTGCTGGGGACGTAGAGTTGCGAGACGGTGCCGAGCTGTGTGTGCGCACTGAGGAAGTCGGCGAGCGTGGAGTAGCCGTCGAGACTCATGAGGTTGTAGAGCGAGCGGTCGCCGTCGGTGTACTTGTGCTGGAAGCTGTATCGGGTTTCGAGGAAGATTTTGCGGGCGAGGGGTTGCACGTAGGAGAGTCCCACGCGATAGTTCCACGAAGTGGAGGGACGGTCGGCGTATTGGTGGGTGCCGCCGGCGGCCATGCGGGGGCCTGTGGCGTCGGCCGCCACGCGCTTGTAGAGGTCGGCGCGCGAGTAGGCGTCGTTGGCCGTGGTGTTGTAGCCGCCGCGCGCTTCGAAGGCGATGTTGCGGCCGTTGCGCCCGCCGATGAGGCGCGTGAGGTTGAGATCGCCCTCGACCTTGTGGGTGGTGGTGCGCGAGAGGTCGTAGCGGGTGTTGACGTTCTTGAGGAAGGCGTCGGCCACGCGCACGGTGTCGCCCACAAAGCGCGTGGTGTGGACGCGACCCAGCACCTCGTCGACGGAACTCACGCCGTAGCGATCGAAAGGATCGACGTCGAAGGTGGCCGAGCGCGAATTGCCGGTGGTGCGTCCCTTGCTCCACTCGTAGCTCGGGCGGAACGACACTTGCGTGAGTGAGTCGGGGTTCCACTTCAGGCGCAGGCGGGCGTGAACGGCCTGGCTGAGGCTGTTGGCATGGGCGTGGGCGGCGTCGAAGCTGCCCTTTTGGGTGGCGGTGACGAAGTTTTCGACCGACGAGATGGTCTCGGTGCGGTTGTCGTTGCGGAAGTAGAGGGCATTGCCGCCCACTTCGAAGCGTCCGGCGTCGTATTTGCCGCGGCCGTTCTCCCACGAGAAGTCGGTACCGATCATGGTCGAGGTGGTGCGTCCGCCGTTGTTCGTCGAGAAGCCGCGGGGGCCGCCGAATCCGCGATCGCCCACGTTGTTGTGCGAGGCGATGAGGCCCACGCGGGAGCGGTCGGTGAAGCGCATGCCCATGAATTTGGCCGAATAGAGGGCACTGCCTTCGTCGTCGACGCCGCCCGCCACGTCGGTGTTCGACACGAAACTCTGGTTCAGCTCGCGTTTGGTGCTGATGTCGAGCACGAAGCTCTCTTCGCCGTCGTCGACGCCCGTTTGTTCGGCGTAGTCGCTCTTCTTGTCGTAGCTTTTCACGCGCGAGACGAAGTTGGTGGGCAGGTTTTTCATGGCCACCTTCGTGTCGCCCTTGAAAAAGTCTTTTCCGTTGATGAGCAATTCCTTGACCGTCTTGCCGTTGATCTTGATCGTGCCGTCGTCGCTCACTTCGGCGCCGGGAAGCTGCTTGATGAGGGCTTCGAGTGTGGCGCCTTCGGCCGTGCGGAAGGCCGAAGCGTTGAAGACGGTGGTGTCGCCCTGCTGCTCGACGCGGGCGGCCACGGCGCGGACCACGGCGGCGCGCAGGGCCATGTCGGTGCCGTCGAGCTGAATCGTGCCCACATCGACGCTATCGGTCTCGGCGTCGGGGAATTGCAGGTCTTGGCCGGCCGAGGTGAGGCCGACGAAGCCCACGCGCAGGCGCATCGGCTCGGTCTGTTCGGTGACCAAGCGGAAGCGGCCGAGGCTGTCGGTCACGGCGCCGGCCACGAGGCGCGTGGTGTCGCTGCGCAAGACGAGGCGGGCGGTGGCCAGCTCGAGGGGTTGGCGGTCTTTTTTCGACACAACGGTGCCGGTGACGACGCGTTGGCGGGCCATTCCCGTGACGCCGGCGGCGACCAGGAGCACAAGCGGAAGGAGGCGTGCGGTCATATAAAAATAAGGAGATAGTTTAGTCTGTGAATAAAAGCGTGGGCGCGTCGTGCCGCTGCGGGCGAACACGGGGCGCAACGCGAGGGAATAGACCGCAAAGTTACACATTCTCACGCGATTAGCCTGCGCGTGTTGTGCCGACTTCGGCGATTTTCCCGACAAAAGTTGACGGAGAATCGACGTTTTGCGAGCTTTTGGCGACCAAAGGTGTCGATTGTAAAGGTTTTATGCTTATATTTGTCGACACACCCGCCCCATCGGGGCTCAAAACCTAACGCGCTATGACTTTGCAATACGCTTCTCACATCGCTCGCATCGAGATCAGTAGTCTGTGGAACGGGCGAAAACCCATCGATTGGGTGCTCCGTCCCGACGTGAACGTGCTCAGTGGCAAGAACGGTGCCGGCAAAAGCACCATTCTTGCCCGCCTTGTGCAGCGCGCCGGCCATCTCGCGCCCTCCGGCACGCTGCGAGGCGGACAACACGACGATGTGTGTGTGACCCTCGCCCCCGATGGAGCCGAAATGGTGCGCTACGAATTGGTGCGCTCCATCGATAGCCGACTGGTGGCCGCCGATCGCATCACTACGCTCGCCGACGGCGCGGTGCTCACCGAACTCGACTGGCAACTCTACCGCTTGCAGCGCCGCTATCTCGACTATCAGGTGAATGTGGGCAACCGCATGATTGCCCTCCTCACTTCGGGCAACGAAAGTGCGCGTGCCGAAGCGGCCGAGGCCGCAGCGGCCAAAACGCAGTTCCAGGATTTGCTCGACGACCTCTTCAGCGAAACGGGCAAGCGACTCGACCGATCGAGCAACGAACTCCGCTTCCTGCAATACGACGAACCGCTTTCGCCCTACGTTCTCTCGTCGGGCGAGAAACAAATGCTCATCCTCCTGCTCACCGCCCTGGTGCAGGATCGCCAACCCGGGGTGTTCTTCATGGACGAGCCCGAGGTGAGTTTGCATTTCGACTGGCAAAAGCGCCTGATCAGCATGGTGCGCGCCCTCAATCCCCACGGCCAAATCATTCTCACCACCCACTCGCCGGCGGTGATTCTCGACGGTTGGGAGGATCACGTCACCGAAATCGAGGAAATCACCCGTTGAGGCGCTGATCCGGCCTCCCCACAACGCCTTTTCCCCCAGTCTTATTCGTCACCTGCCATGTCTCGTCTCTCTTCTCACTTGAATTCGGCTTACATCGCCGCGGCCTCTCGGCTCGAAGGGCGTGCGGCGCGGCCGCGTGCCGTGGCCTACGTCGAAAGCTACGACGACATCCTCTTTTGGCGCGACGCCCTGAGCGAGGCCGCGCCCCATGTGCAGTTTGAAGTGGTGCTCCCCTCGCGTCTCACGCTGGGGCGCGGCAAGAAAATCGCCTTGGCCAATCGGCTCGGCCCGCACATGATCGCGTGTGTCGACGCTGACTACGATTTTCTCATGCAGGGCGCCACGCCCACCAGCGAGATGGTGTGCCGATCGCCCTATGTGGTGCACACCTTTGTCTATGCGATTGAGAACCTCCAGTGCCACGCCGAAGTGCTCGACCGCGTGTGTGTCATGGCCACGCTCAACGATCGGGTGATTTTCGACTTCCGCGCCTTCCTCACGGCCTTCTCGCGCATCGTCCACCCCCTCTTGGTGTGGAATGTCTGGGCCTATCGCTACGGCTTTTTCACCCAATTTTCGCTCACCGACTTGGCGCGCACGGTTGAGGTGAGAGAAGTGCAACTTTATCACCCCGAACGCATGATCGACGACTTGCGCCGCCGTGTCAATCGGCAGATTGCGGCCTTGCAACGCCGTTTTCCGCAGGCACGTGCCACGTACAAACCGCTGCGCGACGAGATGGTGCGCTTGGGCGTGACGCCCGAAACGGCTTATCTCTACATGCGCGGCCATGACTTGGTGGATGTGGTGCTGGGGCCCATCTTGTCGGCGGTTTGCGATGTGTTGCGCCGCGAACGCGAGCGCGAAATCACGAAACTGGCCTGCCATGCGGTGCAACAGCAGAACGAACTCGCGGCCTATCGCCATGCCGTCGCGCCCTTTGAGGAGATGTTGCGCAAACACACTGCCTATCACGCCACGCTTGAGTTCCGCCGCATTGTTGCGGCCGTGCGTGCGCTCTTTGTCGACGATCCCGGGGCGCCGGCCGACGAGTCTTCAGCCGCGGAGGGGGAGTTCTCGTCGACAGATGCAAAGTTCTCGGCCGCGGATGTGGACTTTGCTCTCCCTGCTGTGCGTGCTGCTCTATATAATAAGGAGTCGTCTGCCGAAGGTGTGGACACGACGGAGTTGGCCGGCACATTGTCACCGACGGCCGGCCGTTTGTCGGAGATGTTTGAGCCGGGCGAGGATTGGGACACGGAGGTGGACTGATTTTGTGCCTTGCCCACAATGATACTCGCCGCCGAACAAATGGCCGGCGCGTCGCAAAACAGCGAACCCGCTCTGCTGAGAAGCCCCGATTGAGGACTTCCCGAGCAGAGCGGGTTTGTTGTGAAGTGCCTGTGCTGAGCCGGGCGCTTCTATAAGGCGGTATTTAGAAAATGCCGGTGCTGTTGAAATCCAAGTCGTCGGCTTGGCCGTCGCTGTAGTCGTCGCCCCAGATCGAGAATTGCTTCTCGAAAGTGTCGGCATCCCCACCATTCAGCGTGCCGGTAGCAGGTTTGGGAGTCTTGAGGCTCATTTCCATCAGGCCTTCGGTGGCGATGGCATATTGAGCGAGCAGGGGAGTGGTGTATTTCTTCATTACGAGTGATTTTTATCTGTGTGAGTAAATATCGTTTGAGCGTGCGCCGCGAGCGTGTCGGGCGTGAAGCGGTGGGCGCGAGTGGATTTCGCGCGCTACCGTTTCACGATGTGACACGACAAGTGCAGACGCGCTGCGAGAGATTTTAGCGTTGCAAGAACTTCTTGCCGTTCTGTACGTAGATTTGTCCGGCTACGGGCTTTTCTACGCGGCGACCGCTGAGGTCGAAGATGGGAGCGTCAGCGTTTTCAGCGGCGGCTACACGGTCTACGGCCGTCACGCCGGGGAAGATGAGCTGCGAGCGAGTGGCACCGCCGGCTGCGGAGCTGAGGAAGGCACGGAAACCGCGAACGTAAGGCGTGCTGAGCACCACGAACTCGTCGCCCTTGAGTGCGCGAGCCTCTTGTCCGGCTGCAATCTGCGAGGGAGTGGCTTTACCTTGGAAGAGGTTCACTGCGGGGGGCGTTACGGTCATGTTGCCTTCGGCGTAAGTGAGATTGATCTTCGTGGAAGCTGCGCCTTTGAGGACTACTGCGGTACCTTCGGGGATGATGTTGCCGCTGAGTTGGGTGAGGATGATGCGGTCTTTCGCGGCGTTGAAGCTGCTGGCTACGTAGATTTCAACATCGGCAGGCACTTCCATGTGGTAGGGGGCGCAGAACGAAGCCAATCCATTGGCATTGAGCTGAACGGGTACGTTTTCAACTTCCTCGAGTTGAAGGTGAGTGAGCACATTGCCCGTATTGTCGCCGCCAGAACCGTCAACGTTGGTGCGAGCGTCCTGCCAAAGGTGAACCGTTGCCTTTTGGTTGCCTTGCTTAAAGATAACCTTGTACTTGCCGTCGGCGAGTTCACCGAATTCTACCGTAGCGGGCGTGGCCACGTCGTAGGCCGCGAGTTTCGCTTGGCTCTTGTTGTTGCTCAGATAGACTGCACGGCCGGTCTTGAGTGACACGAGGTTCGTGCCGTCGAAGCAGAAAATCGTGTTTTCGTCCGGGGTGCCGGTCGTCGTTTTCAACTGCCATTCGCCGGCAGCAGCGCCGTCTGTCGTGATGTAGCGCGTGCCGTCGTTCGACTTGATGCGGAAGAAGTCACCACGTTCGGGCAGGTTGAGAGCAAACGAGGTCTTGTCAGCATAAGCCGAGAGCAAATCTTGCACATCGGCTAATTCTCCCTCGCCGGTTGCGAGCTTCTTGAGAGTCGTTTGGGTCTCTTTCGTTACATAGCGCTGGCCGAGGGCACTGCCGAACGTCTCGTTGAGCAGGTTCAAAGCCTCGAAGCGATTGTTGGCAGCTTCTAAAATAGCATCATCCGTGACGTCTTCTGCGCTTTCAATCGCCCAAGTTGAAGCATCGTTCAGCGCACCGCTACCGGCATTCCAACGTACTACATTATATTGTGCACCGCTCTTGTCGCCGGCGAGGTGGAGGAAGTTTTGGTTGCCACCGGTGGCGTCATTGCGAAGCGAGAACGTATTGTTTTTTCCTGTCGCTACGAAGGAGTAGAGACCGCCTTCTTCTGCAGTGGTGGGAACGGGGTTGTTGAAGCCGGGAAGGTTCTTCAATGCGCGACCCGTTACCGCGTGTTTCAGCGCGAAAGCGTTGTTCGTCTCGTTGTATTCGAGTTCAAACACGTTTTCGGCTGTGGGAGTTTCGGTGCGATCGCCGGCAGCAGCGAAGGCCGGAGAAAGCGTGAGGTAGCTCTTTCCACCACCGCGAGCGGAGTTCGTGAAGTAAACCCTACTGCCGTTGATGGCTTGGTAGAAAGTCTTGACCGCATCGTTGTAGCCGGCTTCGTTGGAAGCGGCGTTCACTGCGCTTATCGCATCATCGGCAGCTTCGCTGTCGGCTACTCGGAGTGCTTCGATGTGGGCTTTGGCCTGATCTTTGGTCGTAATCTGTGCGCTGGCCGTGGCCGTGAAGAGCGCGAGGACAAGTGCGGAAAGATAATGTTTTTTCATACGCCGTAAAGTGGGTTGTTGCTGCGTCGTGTAGGGGCGAACGAACTGTTCGTCGGGCACTGGGCGCCGAAAAACAGGCACGGCACCGAAAAAAGGGGCTGTGCTTGTGCTAGTTTAGTCGAACCCAAAGTGACGCGGGTGAATTTTTTCGCGTGCCAAAAGGGCACAATGCATACTTTGTGCGGCAAATATAGGCCACGGTGCGCGATTTCCTGCCTTTCGCCCCTGACTATTTTCTTCGCCTTGGGCTTTATTTGGGAAAAGCTCGGGACTTCGCCGATTGTTTTAGGTAGTCTTCGGTGGTTTTTACATTTAATGTCGTGCAAGAGGTGCGAAATCACGAAAAAAACGGCCGATCGCGCTCACCACCCCCTGTTTTTGAGGGTGGAAAGTGCGATCGGCCGCCGAATGTTTCGTTGCTGTCGGGCGATCGAGGGGGAGTTGCGTGTCGAATGTCGCGCGCTCAGCACAGGCGCCACACCGTGGCGACGAGTACCGTGAGGACAATGCCCAGCGCCAAGGGCAGGAGGGCAGAGAGCGCTGTCCAGCGCCAAGAGCGCGTCTCCTTATAGATGGAGTAGAGCGTCGTCGAACACGGGTGGTGCAGCAGGCAGAAGAGCATGAGGTTCACCGCTGTGAGCAGATTCCAGCCGCCGGCCAGCAGGATGTCGCGCGTCTGTTCGTCGCTCCCCTCCATGAGTACGCCCGCCGTGCCGCCGTCGGCCTGTCCCAAGGCCATGAGGGTGAGCATCAAGATGGTGGGCACCACGATTTCGTTGGCCGGAATCGCCAGCACATAGGCCAGGAGAACCATGCCGTTGAGCCCCATGAACCACGCCGGCCCGTCGAGCCATTCGATCAGGTGCGCCGCAATCGAAGTGCCCCCCACCTCGATATTGCAGGTGAGCCAAATCACTGCGCCGGCGGGAGCTGCGAAGACCAAGGCGCGCCAGAGCACAATGAGGGTGCGGTCGATGAGCGAGGTGTAGAGCGTTTGCCAGAACTGCGGCGGACGATAGGGCGGCAATTCGAGGTGGAAGGTCGATACTTCGCCGCGCAACACCGTGCGCGACAGTGCCCACGACGAGGCGAACATGAGCAGAATGCCCAGCACCACCACGCCCATCACGGCTGTCACCGCCACCAGCGAACCATACTCGCGCGGAACGGCCGCCGCCACGAAGAGTGTGGCCAAAAGGATCTGCGTCGGCCACCGCCCGTTGCAGAGCGAGAAGTTGTTGGTGAGGATGGCGATGAGGCGTTCGCGGTCGGAATCGATGATGCGCGTGGCCACCACACCGGCGGCGTTGCAGCCGAAGCCCATGCTCATGGTGAGCGCCTGTTTGCCGTGCGCCCCCGACCGCCGGAAGAGTTCGTCGAGGTTGAACGCCACGCGCGGCAGGTAGCCGAAGTCTTCCAACAGCGTGAACAGGGGGAAGAACACCGCCATCGGGGGCAGCATCACCGCCACCACCCAAGCCGTGGTCAGATACATCCCGTCGACGAGCAGCCCCGTGAGCCATTCGGGCGAATGCGCCGCCTCAAACACCGAGCGCAGCGCCGGATGACCCCAACCCACCAGCAGCGAGTCGAGCCAAGCCGAGGGATAGTTCGCCCCGATGATGGTGAACCAAAACACCAACGAGAGGAGGGCGAGCATGATGGGGAAGCCCCAAAAACGATGCGTGAGGATGCGGTCGAGCTTCACGTCGAGGGGCAAGAGCCCTTCGCCGCCTTGACGGCGCACTACCGCGGCGCAGATTTCGCCCGCTTGGGCATAGATCTGTTCCATCCAGCGGTCGTGGAAGTTGTGGCCGATGGCGAGGTGAATCTCGTCGGCCAGCGCGGTGAGTTCGGGCGTGGCGTAGGCGCGGCGCACGCCTTCGTCGCGTTCCAAGAGGCGGGTGGCGATCCACTCGGCGTTCGACAGCGAGGGATGCGCTTGGCGCACCGCTTCGGTGAGCCGATCGACCTCAACGGCCGTGTCGGCCGGCAGATCGAAGCCGCGGGGCGGCCGGCACACGTACTCGCCTGTGGCCACAGCGCGCACCGCTTCGAGGAGTTCGCCGATGCCCTGACCGATGCGCGCCGAAGCCCCCACCACCGGAATGCCCAGGCGGCGCGAGAGCGCGCGGAGGTCGATCTCGATGTGGTTGCGCGTGGCCTCATCGATGAGGTTGACGCACAGCACCGCGCGGTCGGTGATTTGCAGCACCTGCAACACCATGTTCATGTTGCGCTCCAAGCGCGTGGCGTCGGCCACCATCACCGTCACATCGGGCTGACCGAAGAGGATGAAGTCGCGGGCGATCTCCTCGTCTTCCGAGGTCGAGGCCAGCGAATAGGTGCCTGGTAGGTCGACGATGCGATAACTCTCGTCGCGGAAGTCGAAGAAGCCCTCGGCCTTGCCCACCGTCTTGCCCGGCCAGTTGCCGGTGTGCTGTTTCAACCCCGTCAGGCGGTTGAAAACGGTGCTCTTGCCCGTGTTCGGATTGCCGGCGAGCGCCACGACATAGCGCGTTTCGCCCCCCGTCTCGCCGTGGCGGCGCAGGGAGTGGAGCGAAGCGGTGGGACACGCGGCGCAGGCAGCGTGCGGAAGGGAGGCTGTGGAGGAAGAAGCGGAGTGTTTCATAGCGGAGTGACAATGATTTGGCGCGCCTGTTCGCGGCGCAACGCGATGGCCGTGCCGCGTACCACATAGGCCACGGGGTTACCCAGCGGACTGCGCATGCCGACCGACACGCGCGAGCCGCGAACGAAACCGAGATCCATCAGTCGGCGGCGCAGCGCACCGCGACACGAGGGCGAAAGTCCCGCCACCACGGCGGTTTGTCCCTCGGCGAGCCGACTCATGCGGAAGGCATCGGCCGGCACCTCGGCGGCTTCGGCTTCGGTGAGCGCACGGGTGTCGATGGCCGCGAGGTCGGCGGCCGGCAGGGTGAAGCGTTCGCCCTCATAGTCGAAGACAAAGCGCGTGGCGTCGCAGAGCACCACCTGCACCACCGCGTCTTTGGCCAAACCTGTGGCGGCAATACGGGCAAAGCGCCGCGCGTCGTCGTCTTCGATGTGCACCACGCGCAGCAGCGCGCCGGCTTCGGCACACCGCCCGGGCGTTTCGTCGGACGACTCGGGGAGGGCGGGCAGCGCCAGCCCCGCGGTGGGGATGGGGTCGCCGTGCGGGTCGAAAAGGGGGTTGCCCAGGAGCGCCGCCATGCGCTCGCGTTCGCGCGCATCGAGACGGTGTTCCATGTGGTGGGCACGTTCGTGCCACTCTGAGGGCGCATAGCCCGAATGCTCGGCCAGATACTGTTCATAGATGCGGTGGGCGCGCATCAGCGCCAGTGCATCGCGCCGTCCTTTGGGGGTGAGGGTGACGGCATCGGCCGTGACGGTGATGCGACCTTCGAGCACCAAGCGCCCCAGGGGCTGGGCGGCGGCGTTGCGGTCGAGACCGAGCCGGCGAAAGAGGGCATCCCACGCCGTGCGTGGGAGTTCGCTCCCCGCTTCGAGCAGGGCTTTGAGGAAATCTTCGGCGCGTTCGTTGCGACGGTCGTCTTGACGACGAACGAAGTAGCGGCGCAACCGGGCTAAGAGGGATTTCATACTCCGGAATCTGAGGGTGAGGGTGGGCACAGGCCGTGGCTTCCGTGCTTAGGCGGCCGGGCTGTGCCGAGCGGCGGCGCTGTCCGCGAGGGCGTGTCGCGCAAGTGGGCGTGCGCCCGACGGGACACCAACGTGGGGCGGCCGACCGCGAGCGAAAACTCCACCACTATGGCGAAAAACTGCACTGTTTTGGGACAAAAGTCGACAACTTTTCGCCCAAAGACCGCCGCCTTTCCCGCGGGTGGAATTCTCCTCTGCGCAAATATACACAAACTTTGTGACTTGTCGACCACGATGATTTGTAAAATTGGCATTCTTCGCAAAAACCTTGTGCCGTGCGCCTATCGAGTGCTCATCTCTGTTCAGCCGCCTGCCGTCGATGACCCGAAGGGGGCGCGAGACGAGGGACGAAGATTCACCACGTCACCACGCGATCCACCAGTGCGCGTTGTTCGCCGCTCGACTGGCGGAGATAGATGCGCGTGGTCTCGATGCTCTCGTGCCCCAAGAGGTCGGCCAGCAGACTCAAATCGGTGTGAACGGCCAAGAAGTTTTTGGCAAATCGGTGGCGGAAGGCGTGGGGGTGCACCAGGGCGGGATCGAGGTGCAGCCTTTGCGCCCAAACACGGAGCATGGCGCCGATGCCCCGCGGGGTGATGCAGCGGCCGCGGTAGTTGACAAAGAGCGGCCCGACGATCTCTGCGCCGCGTTGTGCGATCCACGCCAGCGCCTCGTTGCGTAGCGTGAGGGGGATGTAGATGCGCCGCTGTTTGTTGCCTTTGGTGTAGAGATCGACGAAGCCGCGGCGCACATGCTCGACGCGAAGTTGCACCAACTCGCTCACCCGCGCACCGGTGGCGGCGAGAAAGCGCACCACGAAGTGCCAACGCAGTTCGCCGCGTTCCCGAAGGCTGCGTGAGAGATAGAGGTAGTCGGCTTGGCTGATGACGTTCTCCACGAACGAGCGCCGCCCGAGGCGCACGCCTTTGAGCCGCCATTGTGGCCGCCGCAGCGCGAGGAGCCAACGATTGATGGCCATCACGCGCTGATTCACGGTCTTGGGCGAATAGTGTTCCATCAGGGTGCTGCGATGCCGGAGCAGATTCTCCTTGTTGAGCGCAGGGAAGCGCGCCAAGAAGTCGCGCACCGCCTTGACATAGGCGCGCACGGTGTTGGGGGCGAGGTTGTCGTCGATGAGACTTTGCTCAAATGCCGGCAGACTGGCATGGGGATCGATGTTCTTGCGCATAAGTGTTGAGATTTGAAGAGATGTTCCGATCGGCAAGTTACGGCTTTTTCCCAAAATGCTTCGGTTCCCACGCAATTATCGGTAACCCGCCCTATCAAGTGGTGGTGGCACAAAAGGAAACGGCCAATGGGCAGAAAGCTGTGGTTAATGTTTTTCATTACTTCCAAATGCTCTCCGATCAATTACAGCCGCGCTACTCTTCTCTAATCTACCCCGCTGTGCGTTGGATACACCGTTCTGGGAAAGGGCTGGTCGAGTTTGGATTGAAACAAATCAACGACCCGCATTTGGCGCGCTTGCATTTCTATCCCAACTCCAATGAAGTGTTTCGAGAAGTGGGTATCGCCGACGGGCTTTCCGTTGTTTTCAAAGATAGAGAGAAGCAAAAAGCAGGATTCGACTACCTCTATACCAAAAACGGGGTAACGACCGCCACGCATGCCGATGCACCGGACGAAAATATGCTTGTGCTCGACCCCGAGGCCGTAACTCTCGGCGAGAATATACAGCACATCACTGCACAACGCTTTGCCTTTCTACATGATGCTGTGCTTCCTCGTAGCCTGTTTTCCATCGAAAGTAATTTTGTGGAGAACCATCCCGACAAAGTGCGCCCCTATCGAAAGGGGGAAGCCCTTGCTGCCGATGAAATCAAACTCCTCACGAATGACAAAGCGGGAAAAGCCGGCCGCGCACGCTGGTATGTGGCCAAAGAAGAGGTTGTCACCACAGGAAAGGAACATTTGCGCCGCTGGAAGGTGGTGGTATCGAGCGCAAACGCGGGTGGTCAGAAACGAAGTAACCAACTCGAAGTGCTCGACGACCGCAGTGCTTTCGGACGATCGCGCGTGGCGCTCAAGACTTTCGCCACCGAACGCGAAGCACGTAACTTCTTTGCTTACTGCCAAACCGATTTCGTACGCTACACTTTCCTACTCACAGACGAAAGTCTGAGTTCGCTCGCTAAAATGGTGCCGGATCTGCTCGACTATACAGACGGTAATGGCATCATCGACTATGCCGGCGACGTGAATGCCCAACTTTATGCCCTCTTCGGCATTGATTCCTCGATGCAAAGGCTCATCGCTCGCACGTTAGACGGGAATCAATCATAAAACAACGGCGCACCACTCGTTTGTGGTGCGCCGTTGTTCATTGCTATTGCGTGTTACATTGCTTTGGTTGTTCTTTCTATATAGTCGATCTCGTCCGCAGTTAGACTATACTTTGCATAGAGATCGGCATCTGTCCAAGGATGTGTGAAATCCTGGACGGGGACAAATCGGAAGTTTGTGCGTGATAGCTGTTGCGTGCTCGTAATCATCGATATTAAACAGCGTACAAACCTTGTCTTTATGTAGTTGTAGAAATTCAGCGCTTCATTCTTCGTGTCAAATGTAGCCAACAATAGATACGTTTCTGCGCAGACAGTGTTGGGTTCAAGTATTTCAAGCGTTGAAATAATGCGTTTTTGACCGCTTTTGTCTGCTTTACCGGCATGTTCAACTGTTAAACGAGAAGTTATCACCTTCCATTTCTCTATTAGATTGGTATTTACATCTACCAAATCACTTTGGAAAGCGCCTATGCCCCCATTGTAGCGAAGTTTTATGTTGCCTGATGATGTTGGCCTCGCATTCGTAGGCAAACCAAACGGTTTACGTGGATAGATCGTGAGAAATGATGACGTTAACTTCTTGATTTTCTCGAGAATCGTGATTGCTTTAACATGGCGAATAAAGACATTCTCGGCATCAAGTCTGCGCTGAGTAATGATTCTTTCGCCCAGTTGTTGTGTTGTTACCCTGCATAAACCATTATGATCCGCATCACGTAGGAAATAGCAAATTCCTCCCGCAATATCAACGGTCGGGAAACAATCATGTCCATCAATATAATCGAATAGACAGGCTAAATGTTTGTCAGAAAGCATTTCCTTACGGAAAGCATCAAGGCCTTTGCCACCATTATACCATTTGGCTGGTATGATCATGGAGAGGTACTTCGGATTTAAGGACTTGGCCAAGCCGACAAACCGATTATATACCGGAACTGCACTTGCCGCATTGCCCCCATCCAGGACTTGATAGGGCGGGTTACCGATAATTGCGTCTATCTTCATTTCTTTTTTATCGTTTAGTCCCCAAAATCCTTTGGCA
>JABZKU010000046.1 GCA_015257125.1 Prevotellaceae bacterium
AGCGCAAAGTCTTGAAGGGGACGCGCTACCTGCTGCTGCGCAATGGAGCGGATATCTTCGAAAAGGAGTACATAACAAGGCTTGACAAGGCCTTGGAAATGAACAAACCGATCTCATAGGCCTACTACCGCAAAGAGCAACTCAGAGAAATATGGATGCAGCCCAATAAACAAGAAGCCGAAAAGGTCATGCTCGATTGGGGGAAACAGGCGCAGGAGAGCAAAGTGCCGCAGCTGATGAAAATGGCTGTCACGATCATGGCTTATAGAACCGGTATTCCGGCGTGGTACGACTGCCCCATATCGACCGGGAAAGTTGAGGGAATCAACAATAAGGTAAAGGTGATGAAGAGAGTGGCCTATGGTTTTAGGGATGAAAGGTTTTTTCAGCTAAGGCTATATGCGCTGCACTATTGCCGCATCACTCCAAATGTCGGATGAACCCAAAATTTGGCAATGCCTCGAACATTCCACTGCGTGATTTACCTCTTGGGGAGCATCCGAAATCATTCAGTAAGTCAAAGAGCATTTGCGTCTCAACACGGAGAAAAAGCCCATGGATTCGCGCTATATGGACGCCACCGGGTGGCAGGAAAAAGGGAAGGTTGTGTTTTATCAAGCGCAAAGGTAAAGAATATATTTCGAATAATCGCAATTTCAAGCAGAAAAATATCGCTTTTCTTCGACGAAAAAGAACGAGTTGCAAAAACAAGTGGACTTTTTCTCGATTCGAGTCTTGTTTTGTGTTTTTCTTCTCTCGTTTCAGCGGAAAGTCGCAATCCCTTTCCATACTCGCCACCGGCGGCGCTCCTCGCACGCGTAGACACGCTCGCGAACGGACACGCACCGGCGCATCGCGCACTCAACGACTTTGCATTTCTTGCCTTCACCCTTCACATCCACACCCAACCCTCTGATAATCTACCGGTTGTGAGTGAATAAAAACACGATTTTAACACTTCACCGGTGAAGGTAAAGCGGGTG
This sequence comes from Prevotellaceae bacterium, assembly GCA_015257125.1. Classification (GTDB taxonomy): domain Bacteria; phylum Bacteroidota; class Bacteroidia; order Bacteroidales; family Bacteroidaceae; genus Alloprevotella. Next base: position 984 of record JABZKU010000046.1, read on the forward strand.
AAGCCTTCACCCATAAACACCTATTCATCAACATTTTACCCTACAAAGGTGAAGAGGTGAAGGCAAAAAACAAAAAACGGCGGACGCGCGCGTACACGTGCGCGTTGGGCTTGTTTTTGGATCATTCGGCGCCTCATGCCTCGTCGCTTCCGACGCAAGCCTCCATTTGGAAGTTTGCGCTGAGAAGTGGGTGGCATCAAGGCGGCGACACCATGAGAAACACGGGCGGTACCGGAGCGAAATCCCGACCGCGAGGAGAGATAAAGGCATGTCGCTTCGCTGTCGAAGCGGAGTTTGCAGCAAAAAAGCAGTGATTTCACCGAAGTGAAACCACTGCTTGTAAAGAGAGTCGGCGTACGCTGCACGTCGTTGCGTGCAAGACGACCGAAACAAGTCGGATGGAGGCAAGCAATGAGACGATTTTTCGATGAAATCGCGCATTTAGCTTGCTTTCGTTGTTCAACCGATGGTGACGAGCGTCGTGCCTTCGAGCACGCTGTCGCCGGCAGCCACGCAAACACCCGTGACTTTACCGTCGCACTCGGCCGTGATGTTGTTTTCCATCTTCATGGCTTCGAGCACCACGACGGTGTCGCCCTTCTTCACGGCTTGACCGGCGCTCACCAAGACCTTGGTGACCACACCGGGCAGGGGCGCTGCAACGGGCGTGCCTTCGCCGGCAGCACCTTTGGCCGCAGGGGCGGCGGCAGGCGCAGCAGCGGGAGCCGGAGCCGCCGTAGCGGCGGGAACAGCGGCAGCAGCCACCTCGGGCAGATCACCTTCAGTGAGGGGAGCGCCCAGAATTTCTACGTCAAACGCGATGCCGTTCACATTGAGTTTCGCCACTTGGTCGCGCAGCGATTCGATGGTCACGTCGTAACGCGCACCGTTTACGGTATAACTATATGTTCTCATTGTCGAAATGTCGTTGGGGAGAATGGTTTAATTGAATTGGCGCGTGGGATCGTTCCAGCGCGTGTGCGCGGCGTTGAGGGTGATGACCTCGGTCTCCTCGTCGTGCACCTCTTCGCACTCATATTGTGCGAGTGCCAGGCTGATCAAGCCGGCATAGATGGGCATGCGCTCGTCGGAGGGCACAAAGGGCACACCGTCTTCCTCGACAGCGGCTACTGTGCCGCGGCGTTCGTTGAACGTGATGCGCACGTCGCGACCGCCAAAATTGTAGTGGAAAGTTTTCATACCGAGATGGGCGAATGATTAGAGCGGTTCGTTGCCGTGCTTCTTGGCGGGACGGCCTTCGCTCTTGGTGGCAATCTGTTCGAGGGCGCGGCAGATGCGGAAACGCGTGTTGCGCGGTTCGATCACATCGTCGATGTAACCTTCGGCTGCGGCCTTGTAGGGATTGGTGAAGAGGTCGTTGTATTCCTTTTCCTTCTGGGCGAGGAAAGCCTTGGGATCGGCTTCGTTCTTGGCCGCCTTGGCGCTGAGAATGGCCACGGCACCACCGGCACCCATCACGGCAATTTCGGCCGAAGGCCAAGCGTAGTTGATGTCGGTCTTGAGTTGCTTGCTACCCATCACGATGTGCGAACCGCCGTAGCTCTTGCGGAGCGTCACGGTCACCTTGGGCACGGTGGCTTCACCGTAAGCGTAGAGGAGTTTTGCACCGTGCGAGATCACCGCGTTGTACTCCTGACCGGTACCGGGGAGGAAGCCGGGGACGTCGACGAGGCTGACGATGGGGATGTTGAAGGCGTCGCAGAAGCGCACGAAGCGAGCGGCCTTGCGGCTGGCGTTCACGTCGAGCACACCGGCGTAGACCTTGGGCTGGTTGGCAACGATACCGACGCTCTGGCCGTTGAAACGGGCGAAACCGATGATGATGTTCTGCGCGAAGTCGCGTTGCACTTCGAGGAACTCACCGTTGTCGACCACCGCACCGATGACCTCATACATGTTGTAGGCCATGTTGGGGTTGTCGGGGATGATTTCGTTGAGGAGGTCTTCCTTACGATCGATGGGGTCGGCGCAGGCTACGCGAGGCGCGCGTTCGTGATTGTTTTGGGGCAAGAAGGAGAGGAGGTTGCGAATGAGGGCGGCAAACTCTTCTTCGGTTTTGGCGGTGAAGTGAGCCACACCGCTCTTCTTGGCGTGTACGCTGGCACCGCCGAGGTCTTCTTGGCTCACATCCTCACCCGTGACGGTTTTCACCACCTTGGGACCGGTGAGGAACATGTAAGAAACGCCTTCGAGCATCACGATGAAGTCGGTCAATGCGGGCGAATAAACGGCACCGCCGGCGCAGGGGCCGCAGATACCGGAGATTTGGGGCACGACACCCGAAGCCTCAATGTTGCGCTGGAAGATATCGGCAAAACCGGCGAGGGCATTGATACCTTCTTGGATACGGGCACCGCCCGAGTCGTTGAGACCGATGCAGGGCGCACCCATCTTCATGGCCAGATCCTGCACTTTGCAGATTTTCTCGGCCATGGTCTTGGAGAGCGAACCACCGTTGACGGTGAAATCCTGAGCATAGAGATAGACCAAGCGGCCGTTGATGGTGGCACTGCCGCACACCACGCCGTCGCCGTAGAATTGTTTCTTCTCCATGCCGAAGTCGTGGCAACGGTGAAGTTTGAACATGTCGAGTTCTTCGAAACTTCCTTCGTCGACGAGCAGGGCGATGCGCTCGCGAGCGGTGGCTTTGCCTTTGGCGTGCTGCTTGTCGATGGCCACTTCGCCGCCGCCGAGGCGGGCTTTCTCGCGAAGTTCGACGAGCTGCTTGATTTTCTTCAATTGTTCACTCATATCGATTGATTGTAGCGTTGTTAGAATCAGAGGACTGCAAAGCGGCTTGCGCACAATCTTTGCCCGGCAAAATTACGCTTTTCTCGCGATGTGCGCAAATAATAGGGCGCTTTGCCGACATCTTAAAATCGTCGGGTGCGCACTCGGGGAAGGGCACGCACGAAAAAGGCCGATTTCATCGAACTCGAGCCGCATTTTCGCCCCCACGGCAGCGCAAGAAAAAAGGAGACACCTATCGATGAAGGTGTCTCCCGGGGGAAATAATTGAAACAGTCTTAGAACTGAAAAGCGGAGAGGTCGATTTCTTCGCACTGCATGGCGGCCAACCGCTCGCCGCCGGCTGCTGTGAGGGAAAAGTACATCTGCCGCTTGTCTTGCTTGCAGCGGGCGCGGCTCACAAAGCCCAGTCGCTCCACCGAAGCGATGACTTTCGAAGCATTGGAGGGCGTCAGATCCAGTTGCTCGGCAAGTTCGCTCGAGGTCATGCAGCCCGACTCGCGAAGGGTGCAAAGGAGCATCACTTCGTTGATGTTCAAGTCATAGAGGCGCTCAAAACGGCGTTCGAGGGCGGAAATGGCGCGATAAAGATCGCGGATCTTACAGATTTTGGCGTGATCCATCGGTGGTTTTGCGCAAATTGCTCCTTGCCGCCTCTTTGCTCGATGAGGGGGCAACGAGAGATCAGGCGGTGCGGAATAAACAAGCGGCGGCGCGTCGACTGACCGAATGCGGATGTGCACGGCGGTCGGGAGCGCACGGGCGGTGTTGCGCCGTCTGCGGACGGCAACGGATAGCGTTCGCGCAAACGGCTGTAGGAAGCGCGCGCCGGCTTACTTCAACAGGTGCGTGTCTACCACCTCTTTGAGCTGTCCGTACGAAAGGGCGCCGGGCGCGATCTGCGGGGTGTCGTTCATGGGGATGAAGAGGAGCGTGGGCACCGAACGGATGCTGAAAACGGCCGAAAGTTCGGGTTCTTGATCGACATCCACCTTGTAGACATCGATTTTTCCGTCATATTCTTCGGCGATGCGCTCGAGATGCGGTGCCATGGCTTTGCAGGGGCCGCACCAAGTGGCGTAGAAGTCAATCACGGCGGGGCGATCGCCCTTGAAGTGCCAGTTATCGGTGTTGTTTTGATAGTCGAAAACGTGAGAGAGGAAGTATTCGTTGGTGATTTCTTTTGCTTTCATTGCGTTGATGTTGAATGGTTTTTGAATCGGGATTACTTATTTTCCATTGGAAACCACTGCAAAAGTAATCAACGCGTGCGACATAAACAAATTTCCAAAGGAAATAAATTAGTCGGCGGCCATTTTTCCGGAGAAATTCCTCGTTGGGCGCTCCAATTTCGGTTTGTCGACCGAAAGAGAAATGACCGACGAAACAGAACGACGGAAGTTTCCATAAAAACAAGGCGACTTTTCTTCAAGACAAGGTACATTTGCACGCTTTCTCCCAAGTTTTATTGGCAGAGAGGCCGAGCCTCACTTTCAGTACGTCTGCTTTCGGGCTTTTTCTCTCGTTGAGCTTCAGTCGAGAGGATATATTTTGCCGAAAAAAAGATGGCATTTGCCCCCTCCTCTCGGCGTACCGAATACATTAGCGGAGAGTAAATCTCAAAAAATGCATATTTCCATGCAGTCATTTCGCTTTTTCCACTCATTCATCACGATAAACTCTATCGTGATGCCAACTCATCGGAAATCTACCGGCACTACGCCATTCGACTCGCAGACTTTGGGAGAACTCTATGAGACCTATGCTCCGCAACTGCTTCGTATCTGCCTCCGCTACGTCAAAAATCAAGCGGAGGCCGAAGACGTTTTGCACGATGCCTTCGTGATTATTTTCACCCACATCGATCATTTGCGCGATGAAACCAAGCTGGTGCACTGGATGACCGTGATTGTGCGCAATCTCGCGCTTCGGCAGGCGAAAGCCACGGAAGAGCGTCGTCGCCTGCACGAAGCAATGACGGAAGAACTGGCCGACGACGACAGCCCACCCCCTTCTTCGGTCATTCCTATGGAACGTCTGCTCGAAGCCATTGAGACACTGCCTCGCGGCTACGGAGAAGTTTTTCGTCTCGCAGTGCTCGACGGACTGTCCCACGAAGAGATTGGGCAATTGTTGGGCATTGCACCGCACAGTTCGTCGTCGCAACTGGCACGTGCCAAACGCCTATTGAGAAAGCTCTTGGCCGATTACCGACTGCTCCTTATCTTGCCGGTGGTGGTGGGCGTTTGGATTTACAGGCAGCACAGCATGCGCCGACAAGCGGAACCTTCGACGGGCGCCCTGCCTCGCCCTCTTCCTCAAAAGGCGATGCCTCCCGTGGGACGCAAGGGTGCGCTTCCGGTCGAAAGCGCAAGGCGCGGAGTAGAAGCCGCGTATACCGCAGCCCACAGCGAGCCAACGCCACCGAAGTGTTCTATGACTTCAGCGATGCAAGCGCAATCGTCCGCGCCACTCATCGCAGATCGTCTCAGATTTGCCGCGCTCTCCGCTCCGCTTCCCGATTTGTCGCAAAGCGGCGACACCGTTGCGCTGCCGACTGTAGTCGCCCCAATCGCCAATCGACAGTTGGCAATGGATGTTCATATCCCCTCCCCGGTTGCTCGCAAGCACTATCCTTGGACTGTGAATTTCGGTGGAGGAGCGGCCACGGCTTCCTCCAATTCGCCCATCAAGTTCGATTATCTCTCCCTCACAGATCACGCCAACGGAGGGGTGAGACGCAAAATACATTCGTGGCAGGAACTTTCGGACTATCTCGCTGCCAACCAAACGCTGCTCGACTCTCTCGAACGAGCACAACTCAACCGCATGTTGCACAACAATGCGCCCAACCAAGGGGGCACACAAAACCTCAATGAGACGGAGCGGCATCAACGCCCCGTGACAATGGGGTTTTCAGTGGGAAAACAACTCGGGGAGCGGTGGTTCTTCAGCACCGGAGTGAGCTACACGCGTCTGAACTCGGAGTTCGAAAGTGCTTTCCACAAAGGGCGCATACAAAAACGACAACGGATCGATTACGTAGGGCTTCCGCTCCGATTGACCTACCGTGTTTGGCAGAACGGACGCTTCAATGTCTATGCCACAGGAGGAGCCACCTTTGAGTGGCCGGTGCGCGCCACACAAAGTAAGGCTTATATCGAATCGGCGGACTCCGTCACGCCGCTGCGCACACACTTTTCCGCACCGTGCCAGTGGTCGATGCAAATGGGAGCCGGCGTGGAATATCGCCTTGTGCGTCCCTTCACTCTCTTTGTCGAACCGAGTGTGACACACTATTTCGGAACGGGAACTCCCGTTCGCACTTACCGAACGGAACATCCATGGTCGGTGGCTGTCCCCTTCGGCATTCGCCTCACTTGGTGATGCTTTTACACCGCCGCTCGACGAGAATCGATGCGGCGGTGTCTCATTTTAGACGGATGCGGTGCAGTGTTTCGGTATTTGTTTGCTCTTCTTCTAAAGAATAAACAACGAATACCATGTACAGTCTCTACGATTACCTACACAACGGATGGACGTTTCTTCACAATCTGCTGCGTCCTCGACACAAGACCTTGACTTCTCTGATGATTTATTCCACCACACGTTGTCAATCTCGCTGCCAGCATTGCTCCATTTGGAAAAAACCGGCCGAAAACCTCTCGCTCGACGACATTCGGCGCATCATGCGCGCAAAATGTGTCACGGCGCGCACCACGGTGGGACTGGAAGGCGGAGAATTTCTGCTGCACCCGGAAGCAGATGCTATCTTGGGGTGGTTCGACGTGCATCACCCGAACTATACCCTACTGTCGAATGCTTTGGCACCGCAGAAACTCAACGAAATGCTGGAAAAGCACCACCCGAAACACCTCTACATCTCGCTCGACGGGGACAAAAGCACTTATCGATACATGCGGGGCGTCGACGGTTATGAGCAGGTGATGCAAGTCATCGAACAATGGCACGAACGGATTCCCATCTCGCTCATGTTTTGCCTCTCGCCGTGGAACTCGTTCCGCGACATGGAGCACGTGATTGCCGTGGCGAAACACTACCACATCGATGTGCGCATAGGAATTTACAGCACCATGTCATTTTTCGACACCACTTCGGGCTTGATCGACACGGCACACACCGATTTCCTGCGGCAGATTCCTCCATCGATTCACGAAACGGACGAAAACTTCGACTTCGTGGCGCTCTACGATGAGTGGAAAAATCATCGCCTGCGGCTGCGTTGCCACAGTATTTTCAACGAACTGGTGATTCATTCCAACGGCGATGTGCCGATTTGCCAAAATCTGGATGTTGTCTTGGGGAATATACACCGAAACTCGCTCGACGAGATATTCAACTCGCCGAAAAGCTGTAAAACTCAATGTCGGCACTCACAAAAGTGCAATAAATGCTGGATAAATTACCACCGAAAATTTGATATCATCCTATTGCGCAATCTCGAACGCCTACTTCCCAAACGAATCATCGAACTGTGGTATGGTCGTTATCAATGGACGGAGGATCGACGAATGACTTACCGACAATACATACAACAAAAAACGAACATCGAGGCATGAAACTGATTCTCCCGCTCATCCGACGCTACAAACGCCTGCGCGATCTTCACCGCATGAACGACATCTACACCGCCGGTTACGCGATGGTCGGATTCGGCAACCACGCGGTTCATCAACTTCTCCCGGCCATACAATATTTGGGGTTGCCCCTGCGCTATGTTTGCTGCACCTCGACAAGCAAAGCGGAGGCTGTCGCACGAAAATATCCCGGGTTGCACGGTACTACATCGCTCCGCGAGGTGCTCGACGACAAGGAGATTCGCGGAGTCTTTGTGGCAGCGACGCCTTCGGCCCATTTCACCATCTCCCGTGCCGTATTGGAAAGCGGAAAAGCGCTCTTTGTGGAGAAACCGCCCTGCACCGCACTCGAAGAGCTCGACAGATTGATTGAAACGGCAAAGGCTGTCGGCAATCCTGCTGTGACCGTGGGCTTTCAACGCCGTTTTTCGCCTGTCGCAAGTCTCTTAAAAAAGGAATTGCGCGGGGCGAAGATGCACAGTTACCACTATCGCTTCCTCACCGGTGCCTACCCGGAAGGGGATGCGCTGACGGACTTGTTCATCCATCCGCTGGACTTGGTGAGTTTTCTCTTCGGTGAGGCCAAAGTGCGCAACTTTACACAAACCGGAAAGAACACGCGGGGCGAAGTCACCCTATTTCTCGTTTTGGAGCACCGGCAAGTGATGGGATGCTTGGAACTATCGACGGCCTACACTTGGAAACCGGCTGTGGAAACATTGGAAATCAACACTCAATCGGGCATTTATCGGACAAACTGCACAGATGCACTTGATTACACAGAGAAATTTTCCACCTTCTTCGGGCTTCCCACGGAAAAGGTATTTCGGCGCACAAACCTCACCCGACATTTGCTCGACAACGATGGTTTTGCTCCAACCGCTACAAGCCATTCCATTGTGAAACAGGGATTCTTGGGCGAAGTACTCGATTTTGCGCGCCGCACAGAGGGAAAAATGAGTGGCACGTCTCCTGCAAGTTTAGAAAACGTGCGCCCCACTTTCGTTCTAATCGATGAAATCCGACAATTGATGGATTGAAACCGAAAAAAATAATCATCGCTTTTTTCGCCATGGACAATGTTTTTGTCTACCTACACCCTTGTTGAATCTGAATATACACAATTCCGTCAACGGGCAATATACATGCTTTATCCTCCTGTGCACCATGCGGACAAAATCAGCGACGAGCATGGAAAAACCAAAAGCCGCCCCTTTCGTGCGAAAGGAGCGGCTTCTATTTATTGCGGACGTGCCCACAAGCGAAAGAGCGGCAGGCAACGTCGAAATGCAGGCTTAGGCCTGACGCTTCACGCGCTTGTAACCGTAAACGGCGAGGTCACCGAGTTCCTCTTCGATGCGGAGGAGCTGGTTGTACTTAGCCATACGGTCGG
>JABZKU010000022.1 GCA_015257125.1 Prevotellaceae bacterium
GCCGTTTCCTTTTGTGCCACCACCACTTGATAGGGCGGGTTACCGATAATTGCGTCTCAAGGCCACCCTTTTTCGCTCAAACGCGACACCGATCCCCCTCACGCCCCCCTTTTTACCTAAATCCATTCCAAGCCTATGCCTACCTACTCCAGTTCCATGCTGCCGCAGGTCATTTATGTCTTCTCCACAGACTACCCTTTGCACAAAGGCTGCCTGAAAATCGGCATGACCAAGCTGACCGAAGACTGTAAACAGCTGCCCGCACCCAACGATCCCCTGCTCATCGCAGCGGCACGCGAGCGAATTGACCAGTACACGAAAACGGCGGCCATAAAATATGAGTTGCTCTACACCGAGTGCTCCGCTTTTATCCACAAGGGTGTCCTGCAATCGTTCGACGACAAGCAGGTGCACAGCGTTTTGCTCCGCTCGGGCATTCGACGCCCCGATTTCTCGAACGAAGGGCTCGGCAAAGAATGGTTCGAGACGGATTTGGCCACCGTGAAAAATGCCATTTCCGCCGCCAAGGAGGGGCGCAGCAGTCTCTTTCCCGAGGAGAAAACGCAAAACGAGCCCGCCCCCATCGTCTTTCGCCCCGAACAGCGCGAAGCCATCGACAAGGCGGTGAAGCATTTCACCAAGAACAAAGGCAAGGGGCAGCGCAAAATGCTTTGGAACTGCAAGATGCGTTTCGGCAAAACCCTCTCGGCGCTGCAGGTGGTGCGCGAGATGGGCGCCCGACGCACCCTCATTGTCACGCATCGCCCCGTGGTCAATGCCGGATGGTATGAGGACTTTGAAAAAATATTCTATGATCTGCGTGCCGCTGAGCCCGTTGCCGACGGCAGCAAGGGCGCGGGCGCAGCGAAAAAGGACGAATTACAGGGAAAATACAACTACGGTTCGGCACAAAAGGGGGAGCGCCTCGACCAACTGCTGCTGCAAGCCGACGAAGGTGCGCACATTGTGTGTTTTGCCTCCCTGCAAGACCTGCGCGGATCGGAAGACGTGGGCGGAAAGCACGAGAAGAACGACAACATCTTCGCCACCGACTGGGATTTGCTCATTGTCGACGAAGCACACGAGGGCACGCAGACCGAATTGGGGCAGGCGGTGATCGACCAACTTCGGCATGCCGACACCAAAGTGCTGCAACTTTCGGGCACGCCCTTCAACCTCTTCGACCAATATGACGAAGACGAGATCTTCACCTGGGACTATATCATGGAGCAGCGCGCCAAAACGTCGTGGGACGAGTACCATGTCGGCGACTCCAACCCCTATGCGTCGCTGCCGGCCATGCATATTTACACCTACGACCTGGGCCGACTGATGAATCGCTTCGCCGATGAGGACAAAGTCTTCAATTTTCGCGAGTTTTTCCGCACCGACGAGCAGGGCGCCTTCGTGCACGACAACTTTGTGGGGGACTTTCTCGATCTGCTCTGCTGCGACGACGAAGATTCGCTCTATCCTTATGCCAAAGCCGACTTCCGCCGCATTTTTCGTCACACGCTTTGGGTGCTTCCCGGCGTCAAAGCGGCCAAAGCCCTGAGCAAGAAACTGCAAGCCCACCGCGTTTTCGGCGCCTTCACCGTGGTGAATGTGGCGGGAGAGGGCGATGCCGACGAAGAAAGTCGAGACGCGCTCGAAAAGGTGAACAAAGCCATCGGCAAAGACCCGAGCGCCACTTACACCATCACCCTTTCTTGCGGTCGGCTCACCACCGGCGTGAGCATACGTCCCTGGACGGGCGTGTTTCTCCTGGCCGGTTCGTCGTCGACCTCGGCCGCCGGCTACATGCAAACCATCTTTCGCGTGCAAACGCCCTTCGAATACCAAGGTCGCGTGAAGGAAAACTGCTATGCTTTCGACTTCGCTCCCGATCGCGCCCTGCGTATGCTGGCCGAAGCCTCGAAAGTGTCGTACAAAGCCGGCAAGCAAACCGCCGAAGACCGCCACACCCTCGCCGACTTCCTCCACTTCTGCCCCGTCATCGCCCTCGAAGGCAGCCAAATGAAGGCCTTCAACGTCGACAACCTCCTCACCCAACTCAAACGTGTGCAGATTGAGCGCGTGGTCAACGCCGGTTTCGAAGACGGCGCACTATATAATGATGAGTTGCTCCGCTTAGAAGACGGCGATGTCGCCGACTTCAACGATCTCCGCGCCAAAATCGGCACCACCAAAGCCCTCAAATCGGTCGATAAAGTCAAAGTCAGCGACAACGGTCTCGACGGTAACCCTGCCCAACCGCCTGTCCCGTCCGACAAGAAGCCCCCCAAGGAGTCCGATCCCGAGACCGAAGCCCTCAAAGCGCTGGAGAACGAGAAGAAGAAGCAGCGAAAAAACGCCATTGCCATCTTGCGCGGCATCTCCATCCGCATGCCCCTGCTCATCTACGGCGCCGATATCCAAGACGAAGCTGCCGAACTCACGATAAACAACTTCACCTACCTCGTCGACGACACCTCTTGGGCAGAATTCATGCCCGCCGGCGTGACGAAAGCCGACTTCGCCCGTTTCCGCCGCTACTACGATCCCGAAGTCTTCAGCGCCGCCGGCCGACGCATCAGACAATTAGCCCGCAGCGCCGACAAGTTCACCATCGAAGAGCGCATTTCGCGCCTCGCCACGCTCTTTTCCACCTTTCGCAACCCCGACAAGGAGACCGTCCTCACTCCTTGGCGCGTGGTCAACATGCATCTCTCCGATTCGCTGGGCGGTTATTGTTTTATGGACGAGCGTTTCGAGCACGCCCTCGAAACTCCGCGCCACATCGTGCGCAGCGGCGTGACCGATCGCGTGTTTTCGCCCCGAAGCACCGTGTTGGAAATCAATTCCAAGAGCGGTCTCTATCCTCTCTACGCCGCTTATAGCATCTACCGCGCGCGGTTGGACGAAGAGTGGTGCAAGCACAACGCCATCGCCCCCGGTCGCGCCAAAGCACTTTGGGAACAAACGCTCAAAGAAAACATTTTCGTGGTATGTAAGACGCCGATGGCCGTCGCCATCACCAAGCGCACGCTCTGCGGCTTCAACACCGCACAAGTGAACGCCCAATATTACCCCGATCTCATTCAAAGCCTCACCCATTCCTCGCAAGACGTCGTTAGCAACTTGCGCGATGCCAAAGGATTTTGGGGACTAAACGATAAAAAAGAAATGAAGATAGACGCAATTCTCAGAAGTGGGAGGCTGGAACGGTGGGCACTCGGAAAAATGCAGAGCGGTGCCGCCGAAAAGTGGGGCGAGGTCACCAAAAAGTGGGCAATCCGATTAGGAGGAAGTGGGGCGAAGGAGATCGACGAAGCGGATTTTGCGGTGGTTCTCGTGAGTGATCGGATCGCGCTTGCCCCAATCGCGTAGCAGGCAGTAGGTGCCGTTGTGCAAATGGATGTTGCCGCTCGCGCAACCCGGGCAGGGGGCGGTGGTGGCTGCCGGGGCGGAGGCGAAAAGGTCGAACTCGTTGTGCGTGGTGGCGTGGCATGAATCGGGAACAACGCCTTTGAGTCCGTCCATTTGCCACACGTTCCAAGCAATGACGTAGGCGAAGGAAAGGAGAGTCTGCGGGTGGAGGGGCAGTTGGGGGAAATAATATTGGTGATGCTCGACGAAGGTCCTGAGCAGCGCCTCGCGTGTCAAGAGGAGGCTGTCGCCTTGCCACTCATAGCCCAGGGTGTGGCGATAGGCCTCCAGTGCCCAAGTGCGCCAGAGCTTGCATTCGCGCGCAATTTCCTCGGCGCTCTTCTCGGAGTGGGGGATGATGGTGTTTTCGGCCACAACGCGGAGTTTGCGATCGAGGATTCCGACGCGCTGAGAGAGGGGAATGAATTCGCCGGTCACGGTGTTGTAGCGACTCACGAGATAAGGGCCTTCGCCGCAGGTGATTTCCATGCGGGTGGAGCGGACATAATCTTGCCATGTCTTGCCTTCGGGGAAAACGATGCGCTCGGTCGTCGATTGCCAGCTGTGGTCGCGTTCGTCGCTGACGTTGAACACGTCGGAACGTCCGAACCAGGCTTCGTCGATGAGGTTGTTTTGTGCATTGCAAACCCAGGCCGGGGTGAAGACCTCGGCCATTTGCTTGGTGCGGTCGAGCTGTTGCTCGCGCGACTTGAGCACGCGCGGCTGAATGAGGTGCCCATGTTCGCCGGTGATGCGCTCGGGCGTGATAGCGTCGTGCCATTGATAGCCGGCGCCGAGGTGGGCGTAGTGATCGGTGGCCCAAAAGATGGGGCGCTGCGTCGTGTGGTCGAGCAACAAGGCGGTGAGCACTTGAGGATAGCGGCGCAAAAGCTCACTTTCGGAGATATCAATTTCGTCGGAGACCATGTGTGTGAGAAAGAGGAGGATAGATTGCTAACAAAGGTAGTTATATGTCTTTGTAGAACAAAGGATTTGCGTAATAATACCTTAAATATGCACGCAAAAAAGCATTTTACTTGCGAAAATCCCGGCGTGAGGGCGAAAAGCGGTGGTCTTTCCCCGATCGTGCGGCGAAAATGCGCTACTATGCGCGCAGTGTGCACTAATGGGCTCGAGTGTTGTGCGCTCAAGTGTTCGCCGGCCGCTGAACATTGGGCCACAGGTTGGAGCGAAAGCTCCTGTTTCCGAACTCTCCAATGCACAAGTTGTGCCGAAAAGGGCGTTTGAGTAGCAAAACCTGCCCTGTTTTGTGCTTTTCGCACGGCATAAACTTGGGCAAATATAGAACAAGTGCTAATTTTGCACCCGGAAATAATTATTCAGTCAGTCAAATTCAAAAACAATCATGGAATGGTTTATTAAACTCCTCCAAAACCCGGAGAACGCGGCGCACCTCGTGATTCTGTACGCCCTTGTGATCAGTCTCGGCGTGCGCCTGGGTCGTTGGCGCATCGGCGGCAAAAACGGTATTGCCTTCGGCGTGACGTGGGTGCTCTTCGTCGGTATTCTCGTCGGACACATCTGCACCAACTTTCTTTATGCCGATCCCGCGGCGGCCGTGGCCGGACAAAAGCACGTGATCGACATGGTCAAGGAGCTCGGCCTCATCCTTTTCGTCTACTGCATCGGTTTGCAGGTTGGCCCGAGCTTCTTCCAAACCTTCAAGTCCGGCGGTTTGGGCATGAACATGCTCACCCTCAGCCTCGTGTTGCTCAACGTGGCCGTGATGATCGGTCTCTATTTCCTCGGCACCTCGCTGGGCATTTTCAGCAACCCCCAATCGCCCGACAACCTGCCCATGATGGTGGGCGTACTCTATGGTGCGGTGACCAATACCCCCGGTCTCGGTGCGGCCAACAACGTGCTGCCCGAACTGATGAAGGGCGCTTCCGAAGTACCCGTCATCGCCAACGGTTACGCCTGCGCCTATCCCCTCGGCGTGGTGGGTATCATTCTCGCCACCCTCGCCGTGCGCTTCCTCACCGGCACCTCGCTTGAAGAGGAACGCAAGGCTTTGGAAGCGGCCGAAGAGAGCGATCCCGCCTCGGCGCCCAAACACCTGGTGATTCGCGTCACGAAAACCGCAGCCGAAGGCCGCACCCTCGAAGCGCTCCACCAGTTCCTCAACGTCCAATTCGTCATTTCGCGCTGCATCCTCGAGGACGGCACGCTCCTCATCCCCGGACGCGAAACCGTTCTCGAGCAGGGCATGCAAATCCACTTGGTCTGCGCCGAAAAGGACGCCGAACGCATCGCCGAACTCCTCGGTGAACTCATTGAAGTGGGTCACGAAGAGAAAATCGAGAGCGAGCAGTACGTCAGCCGCCGCCTCGTGGTGACGCGTCCCGAAATCAACGGTAAGACCTTCGCCCAACTCCACATTTCTTCGCTCTACGGCGTGAATGTGACCCGCGTCACCCGCCACGGCATGGAACTTTTCGCCGCACGCGACCTCCGTTTGCAAGTCGGCGACCGCATTCTGGTGACCGGTACGGAGAAGAGCATCGAAAACTTCAAGGATGTGGTGGGTGCACAGGTGAAACACCTCGATCACCCCAACGTGGGCGCGATCTTCTTCGGTATCCTCATCGGTATCATCGTCGGACAAATTCCTATCCCCATCCCCGGTGTCACCGTGCCCGTGAAACTCGGCCTCGCCGGCGGTCCCCTCGTCGTAGCCATCCTCATCGGCGCCGTGGGCTACCGTTATAAGATCAATACCTACGTCTCCACCTCGGCCAACCTCCTCTTGCGCGAAGTGGGGCTCGTTCTCTTCCTCAGCAGTGTCGGTATTCAGGCCGGTGCTTCGTTCTGGAAAACCATCACGCAGGGCGACGGTATCCACTATGTGTGGATGGGTGTGCTCATCACGACGATCCCCATCTTGATCGTGGGCGTTTTCGCCCGTTTGAAGATGAAGTTGAACTACTTCACCCTCATGGGTCTCATCGCCGGTTCGAACACCGATCCTCCCGCGCTGGCCTTTGCCAACGCCACCGCAGGCAACAACGCCCCGGCCGTGGGCTATTCCACCGTCTACCCCTTGGCCATGTTCATGCGCATCCTCTTGGCGCAGCTCGTCCTCTCGATCTTCTTGAGCTGAGGCGAAGTGCTATATTAAAGAGGCGTTTTGTGCCGAAAATGATTCGGACGATTTCGCCTTTCATCCCCTATTTTTTGCGACGAGAGTCACTCATTTCGATGAGCGACTCTCGTTTTTTTTTGTGAGCGTAAGACTTGTTTTTTTCGTCTTCGTCTTTGCTCTGAGAAAAAGCGGGAAGGCAAGACGAAAAGAAGTGGGCTTTTGGGTAAAAGTCGAGGAGATTTGGCAGAAACTTCAGTGCTTTTGAGTCTCGTTCTTGACCTGGGCGGGAGGAGAGTGCGGGAGGTAAATGTGGATTTGCGGTTGGATGAAGAGCGAATCCATCGTGAGCGGGTGGGCAAACCATGCGAGAGGAATGTAAAAATATTTCGAGCGTGATGTTCTCTTTCGTGTGTTAAGTTGCGATTTTGATCATTTGTGTAGAGCTGCTTGCCGTGATAGATCATCTTTTTTCGGTTTTCTTTCGCCCAATCGATGTTTTTCTATGTCGTAAAAAGAGGAGGCTTGTTTTTTGTTGGTAATGTTTTTTCTGTAAATTGTTCCGGATGGCTTGGGGATATATGATTTATGTGCAATAAAAAGCTGATGAAATGTGTGGTATTGCGATTTAGTTGTTATATTTGCAAGGTGAAATCTAAAATAATGATTTGACGTCTTTCCTTGATTGAGTTGTAAAGGGAATAAATCAAGATCATTGTAGAGCGAGTTCTTCGATATTCGTCTGTTAATTAGGCTTTCGTTATTGAGATGCTGCCTGTGGCAGTTGCGGCGCGGAGAATTTACTGTTCTGTTGCAATATAAATATATACGGGCTGTATTAGCCGACATTCACAATAAACCTGTTATAATGAAATCCACAACCCTCGCCATTAGCCTTGCGGCTGCCCTTGCTCTTGTGGGCGGCGCTTTTTTGCTGACCGGATGCGGCTCCAAAAACGTGAAAACGCCTGCTGAGGCGGACGAAATTCCCAATTTCCACCAGTTCTATTTCGAAAACCAACAAGCTGCGCTCACGCCCAATCAACTGGCGCTCTATGTCGATTATTCGAACTGCATTGCTCAAGGACAGCATTCGGCCTTTTTCCAGGCTTTCGAACCCTCGCTGACCGCAAGTGCCAAGCAGTATTTTGCCATCAAGGGCAAGAATATCGAGCCGCACAGCGTGGACTCGACCTACTCTCTGCTGCGCACCATCGATAACGTGAGCTTCGCCGACCTCAAAACGGCGGCCGAGCGCATCGCCAACGGTAACACAGAGGGTGTGCTCCTCACCGACGGCGAATACTATGAACGTTCGGTGGCGAAAGGCAATGACAATAATCCCTACCTGGCCAAGGCGTTCAAAACTTGGCTCAAGAAGGGACACGACATCTTCATCTTTGCCGAACCCTATGAGGAAATGGTCAACGACAGAGCTGTTCAAAAGAAGCGTTTCTACTTCCTTTTCACCGATCAGCGCCTGCCTGACAATATCTACGATCGTGTGAAGCAGTCGGTGCGGCTCGAGGATTTCCCAGGCACCTCCGAGTTTCACTTCTCGGTGCGCGCTCCTTTCCTCTATTCCCCCAACGGCAAGGGGATGCAGCCCTCTGAATTGCTGAGTGCGGAGGTGCTTAAGGCCACGGGCTACTATGAAGTACAAGAATGGAAAGCCGCTTGGAAAAAAACGGTAGAACACAAGCTCCAAAAAGCTAAAGATAAGGACGGTAAAGTTAGAGACGGTAAGCCTTTCGAAAGCGGAATTCATTTTGATCGCAATATTCTCGGAGGATACCGCATTGATCGCCTCACCGCCAAGGTTTATAACGTCAATCAGGAATATTCCAAATTCTGCTCGGCGAAGGACAAAGAAAAGCTTGGGAAAGAGATCAACCTGATAGAGTGTGAGGATTTTGTAAAGGTCAACGATAAGCAATTAGCCGCAAAAGATAGTGTAGAGTTTACCTTCGCAGGGAAGAAATTCAAACCCAAAAAAGTACTCAATGGTACTCCGTTTAACTATACGAAGATTGATCTCTTTGCCACCGATATTAGTCCGATGACCAACGTCTATCTGCCGCTTTTCACCTTCGAGAGTCTCACCCATCCCGGAGAACAAAACGTTTCGGTGGGAGCCAGCATCCAGCAGTGTCTAATCGATCCCGAAATCAAAGAGCTGATTCTCAAGACGCCCATCTATACGCTCTACATCAAGTCCAATAAACGATAACTTTATACCCCTTGTGCTATGTTTGATTTTACCTCTGATGAAATCGAGACCCTAAAAGTAACCATAGAAGTTGCTGCTGTAATTTTTCTCCTTGTAGCCCTTTTTGCAGCTTGGTTCTTCTCAACGCTCATCCCTTGGAAAGGTGGAAAAGACCGTTCCTACATCACGCGTCGTTGGGCGTGCGGCATTATTTGGGCTGTGATTTGGATTGTCTTTTTCTTCTTCGCAATTGCTTTAGGGACCAATTTAGATGAAGGAGAAGATAAAAACGATTATTATGATATTGTGCACATGTGCACGGTCGGGATTGCTGTGTTGTATCCTGTGTTGCTTTACGTTCTCGCCCGACTGATGCCCAATTCTAAGCTCGGTTCTATCCTCCACCTCAAGAAATAAACGCTATGAATCAGTTTTTCGTTCTTGGTATCGGTGGAACGGGTATGCGTTGCATCGAATCGCTCCTGCACCTTTGTGCCATGGGCATGTTCGACAATACAGAACTCCACCTCCTTGCCCTTGACACCGATAAAAATAACGGTAACTTCGCCCGCCTCAAGGAGGTGAAAGAGGCCTATTGCCGTGCCAAAGGTAGCGACGCCGCCGCGCGTACGCCGCTGCAGGATACCTTCTTCTCGGCCAATGTGAAGTATTACGAATTCAGCCCCAACTATGATGCGAAAAGCACCTTCCAAGAGGTGTTTGACTACGGCGGAACGCGATACAACCGCCGCGAAGAAACCGACCTGGCCGACCTGGTGCTCACCAAACAAGTGGAGGAATTCAACCTTCGCCACGGCTATCGCGCGCAGACGCACCTCGGCTCGATGATGATGTATCACGCCATCCTCGAAGCCGCCGAGAGTCCGGTGGACAACGAACTGAAAAGTTTCCTCGCACAGCTCACCAAAGCGGCGCAAAACGGCGCCCCGAAGGTGTTTATCCTCGGATCGGTCTTCGGCGGCACGGGGGCTTCGTCCATTCCCATCATCCCGCAGGCCATTTCGCGCG
Source organism: Prevotellaceae bacterium (assembly GCA_015257125.1). Classification (GTDB taxonomy): domain Bacteria; phylum Bacteroidota; class Bacteroidia; order Bacteroidales; family Bacteroidaceae; genus Alloprevotella. The sequence goes on from JABZKU010000022.1 coordinate 9,750, forward strand.
CTGCCGAACGCATGAACGGCGGTTCGGTCAACGTGTTGCGCAATGCCTATTTCGGTTCGACGCTGCTCACGGCCTATTTCAGCTTCAAAACGCCCACGGGCAGTGAGCTCAGCGAGCAAAAGGTGATTGCCACCAGCGATAAGTTCGCCCTCAACTCGCAAGTGGCCATGATGTTCTATGACGACGATGCCAACGTGCGCAGCACCTACCAGCGTTTCTACATGCTGGGCACCGACTCCCTCTCTTGGGATCCCATGGCGCAGCGTGCCGAAGGGGTGAATAAGACCATCACCGGTGGAGCGGAACAGAAAAACGACTCTCACTACATCGAACTCCTTGCGGCCTGTGCGGCACTCGACTTCTACAACACGAACGATGAACGCCTCAAAGAGAAGAAACAGCACGCCGACACCGATTATATCTATCGTGCCATCAGCGAAGACGGACGTTTCGAATTCGAAGACTTCGTCGGCCAGCAGCGTGCGGAGGAATTCGCGCGGAAATTCGGCACACTCCTCGCTTTTGCGCTCTTCTGCAACGGCGAAGACGATTTTGTAGAAAGCGTGCGTTGCGGAGCGCAGAAGGAAATCACCGAATTCACAGGCATGGAAGTTACGCAGGTGGAGTATCTCAAAAAGTACTTTGGTCTTCTCTTCTTCACCCGCGGTGAGGGAAGACTTGCCGAGGGATGGGTGCAACAACTGCACCGTTCGGCCGGTGGTGGCGACAGGTTCCTCTTCAACGCGAGCCTTTTTGGCTTCAGCACCTTCAAGGAGCTGATGAAAGTGGATTGGAACAAAGAACTCTACCGCAACGAAGGACTGGGAAAGGACAATAATTATAAGAAGAGCGGTAGCTTCGGTATCTTCAGCGGATCGAAGTTCGACCCCTTCAAGAAAGCGTTCATCGCCGAGCGCGAAAACACCCAAGGATGGAAGGCCATCACCAATCGCGGTGAGCAGCTCTACAAGCTCGTCTACGACACCCTCGGCAAACTTTATCAGTTCAACTAATCTCCCACGAAACTATGTCTACAAAAGCATTGCTCATCAAGAGTTACACCAATGTGTCGACCGGTACGGCGGGCGAATGGAACGAACTCAACATGGTGCCTTCCTATATTCAAGGCATCAAAACCGGTAAAATCCTCGAAGAAATGAGCAGCGACAAGCTCGCTGCCCTCATCTCGGGTGTGCCCACGCCCTGGGCGCGCGCACGCCTCTTCAAGTTTGCCCTCCAAACCCTCAATGCCCCCGATCCCAACATCGACTCTTCGGGCTTGCAGCAGTTCTATGAAATGTTGCACGGGGAGTGGCGCGGCCTGCTCGCCGTCATGGCGCTCTATCCTGACCGCATCAGCTTCTCGAAACCCATCACCATGAGTGTGAATGGGGGACTTTACGACATCGCATCGGCCTTCGGTCGCATGCTCTTCGACGATAAAGATCTCTGGAGCAACCAACTGCAACTCGCCAAAGACCCCGATGCACAGCCCTTCGTTCAGCTCATTTACTACCGCAAACATCTTGTTGGTGGTACCTCGCCCATGACCGGCGTGTTTACCGGCGTGGACTACAGCCAAATTGGGGCCGATGCAGGAGAAGTGCAGTGGTTCCGCAATGGCCGTTTCGAAGACCCGACGCCTTTCCTCAACCCCGAACAGCTGCAAAAGCTCTATCTCTTCATCAAAAACCTCAACAGTCATCTCGATGACTTTGAGACGAACATCAATGCCCAGCGCGGAGAGAAGAAACGCATGGAATTGAGCGGATTGAAGGGCATGAGTCGCAAATGGGAAGAGGAGTTGCGTCGTAAAGGCGGACAGCTGCGTGACAAAGGTCCTGTGGCGCAGTATCCCAATTTGGAATATCCCTTCTCGGCTCTCTTCGAAAGCAGCGTTCCCGTCTATTTGAAGCCCGATTTCACCTTCACCTACGACAACGATGGGGACTATAAGCTGGTGGGCGACGTGCAAAAACTGCTCAGCGACGACAAATTTGTAGTCGGTTGGGCAGAAGCGGCCGATGCCCGCCCCAAACTTTCGGAAGGTGCTGTCTTCTATCTCAAAATCGACAACCTTGCCACAGGTGGAGCCGACTATTTCTCGCTTCCCCTCTCGGAAATCGGTTTGGATATCTTCAAAAATTCGCTTTCCGGCCTCCTTGGCTATGGCGATAACTGCAATACGCGCCTCTCTGCCCGACTCAACGATGCAGGCTCGTTGGCAGTTTCGCTCGTTGTTGAGATCGATGGACAGCAAGTCGAACTCAACACCCGTGAGTATGCCGTCAAGTGGATGACGGAGCAACGAAAGGTCATCATGTGGCCCAACTTCGTCTCGGAAAATTGGAAGAACTACTATCTCTACACCGAGTGTACTTCGGACGCGGCGCAACAATTCCAAGCCATCTTCAAGCAGAAGGGAGAATTCTTGCGCAATATCCGTGGTGATTTCTTCACTTCGGATTATCAACCCGCAGCTGATGAGGACAACGCGCCGCAAGTGCGACAACTCATTACCTATCCTGCCGGACAGGGGGAGGAATTGCACAAATATAATATCTACGCCATGACCTTGGCACCCGCCGGTCTCTCCGTAACGGTCAAGGACAACGGAAAAGATGCGCATGCCGGTTACTTGATCCTCCGTCCGCAGGTGGTGAACGATCGCACCAGTCTCGATGCGCAGGGCGAAGCTGTCGTGGGTATCGACTTCGGTAGCAACAACATGTGCGTTTATTATAGTGTTGACGATGGACAAGCCGAACCCATCAAGTTCGAAAATTACCGCACCATGCTTGTCGGGACAGAAAGTCGCGACTTGCGTGCCGTGGCGGAGAACCACGAGCTCCTCTTCTTCAGCAATTACCCCACCGACAACGGACAAGCTAAATCTTGGCTCCACGAACACGACAGTCGTTACAATAGTTACAACGAGAGTGAGGAAGTGGCCGGCGGCGTACCCGTGAGCCGTCCCAACCTGTTTGTCAAGGAAATGGACGAACGCACCATTACCACCCAAGCCGGTACGCTACACTACAACATGAAGTGGCTCAATGACGACAAAGGACTGCAGAAAAAGCGCGCCTTTCTCAAGAGCCTCTGGTTGCAAACCTGCGCTTATCTCTACACCAAACGTCTGAAACCCAAACAAATCGTTTGGAGCTATCCCGGAGCGATGATGGAGGCCGATCGCAATGAGTTGGCCAATATCTACGAAGAACTCTGCAAAGTCACTCCCATTGTGGGCTGTCGTCCCAAACTGCCCGAAACGTTGACCACTGAAGCGGAGGCCGTGTGCAGTTTCGCCCTCTCGAGAGAGTTTGGACTCAGTGCCGACAAGCTCTTCCTCGGCATCGACGTCGGTGGCAGCACGAGCGACATTCTGCTCTTGGCACAAGATCCCAAGAACTCGAACAAGGCTACGCTCTTCTGCGAAAGTTCGGTTCGACTGGCGGCTGGCGTCTTCTTCAATGCCATCATCAACTCCGAAAAGTTCCGCGAGGCGCTCAACTACTATTGTCAAAAGACCAACAAATCGAAGGTCTTTGTCAATAATGTTGAGGAGATGGTGAGAGAAGCACCGCAAAAGGCGCCCTATTGCCTCAACAGTGTCTTCGATCAGCTCAAAGGTTTGGAGGACTACGAAAACTTTTACAGCACCATCAACGAAAAGGCCAAGTTTGTCTTCACGATTCCTGCGTATGTGACCGGTTTGCTCCTCTTCTATTCGGGCATGCTCATCGGTAATACCATCAAAAAGGAGCAACTCGACCAGATTAAGCGCATCGATATCCTCACCTTCGGTAAAGGCGGCCGTCTTTTCCACTGGCTCCGTGAGCCTGCCGGCTCGATGGCGACCAATGCCTATTATAGAGACTGTCTGAATGCAGGACTTCGTCTCATGGTAGACAAGGAAGTCGAAGTGAAGTACCGCGATGAGATTGAAGTGGACAACAAAGCCGAAGTGGCCAAGGGACTTGTGCAGCCCAAAGCCATCGAAAAAGGCGCTTCGCTCAACGAAAAAGACATCTGCGGTGAAGTTGACGTCAATTATCTCAAGGAAGACGGCAGCACGATTGTGCTCAACACCGACGATGAACTGAGCGGTGAGTTCTTTGCTGACAATATGAACAAGTTGACCTTCACCGGCACCAAGAACTTCCAAGTCTTTATGGATGTTTTCTGCGACTTTGTGAGCACCAAAACGAAACTCTATCCCGGAGTCGCTGACCTCCGAGAGGACATCGCAGACCTTCGTGACCGCATCGCAAGCTACGTCACCGAAGACTACGAATACAAGAAGGCGTTGAAGCATCAGGGCGGTGAGTTCCCCTACCACCAGCCCCTCATTATCGCCGAAGGTGCTTGTTTCTTGAAAACGATCATCAAGAAAATCTTTGTGTGATCTCCGTGATCACGTTGACCAATACGGCTCCCGGCTTCGTCAACTGCGAAGCCGGGACCGAACATTGGCAAAGTGCTGCACAATCGCCACATCATGCTTCCTATTGTGCGGTGTTATCTTCCAATGGCGCGGAGCTTTTCTTCGCGCAACTTTGATTCTCGCTCCAAAGGCTGGGGAAATTATCGCGTTTTGCCGCGATACCGCGACGCGCACCCTGCTGTTTTGGGGAGAAAAAGGAGCTACGCTCTCTCACTCTTATGAATAATCTCTTTCTCTACGTCGACAATCATTACATCGCTGCCGCAATTCGTGACGACAACGATGTGATGAAACCGGTACTTCCCAAAACCGAGGACGAATTTTATAGTCTTTTCTTCTTCGAAGACACCGATCACAATCGCATCAGCTATGGTGAGGCGAATAAGCCCAACTATTACAAGAAGGTTCCTCACTACTACGGAGGGATCTTTCGCCTCATAGCCGATAATAGCAAGACTTTCAAGCTCTTCGATCGCAAGCAAACATTCGATAAGGTCTTCAAAGAATCCGGGATACTTAGAGAGTGGAAAGATGCTGTGGGGGAGGATCGTGACGCAAGTCGCGGAGAGCAAGTTAACGGCGTCTCAAATGTGTTTGGTCTCCTCTTCCGGAAGAACGTAGATACTGCAGGGAAAGATAGAGCGCCCCGCGGTGACTGTCAAGTTCCCACCTACATTTCTTTCGCAGCCGACGTAGATTATGCCTCGCGCAACGTATTTGTGGATAACATCCTCAGCCAAGAGGGATTTAACGTCCGCGAACGCTCTGTTCCCATCGAGCATCTCGCGCTCGAACACGCTTTGCGACTCAAACGCGCGAAGAAAGAAGGCTGTTATCTCGTGCTCAATGCCTACAACGAGCAACTTCATTTCAGTCTCTACCGACACCAAAAGAAAAGCTTCGTCAGGCTCGGAGAAAACACCCTCCTCGGTATGGGTACCGACCCCAGAGCGCGTGCACTCGTTGAGGATGTTGTCGATAAAATCAACAATGTACAGCATTTTCTCACCACGCCTGAGGAAAAAGAAAAGGAGTATTGCAATCTCGGGCAATATACCGACCAGTGGCTTCGCCAACTTAATGCCGTACAGGGTGGACACCCCCTCCAGTTGTTGGACGTTCGCCTCTCGGTTGTTCCCAATGTCTATTCAGTCACTGTGACGGCCGGAGAAATTAACGGCCGCACTAAAAAAATCGTTGCCGACGTCGTCAACGAAGTCAACAATTTTGTTGCGAAAACCCTTCCTTCCGGAGAAAATATATGCTCCATCCTTTTCCTCGGAGACGGATTTGTCAACGAACAGTTCAATTTAACCCTCGCTCGCAGCTATCGTTTGGAGAAAGAAGACTTTGTCCACTTCAGACGTTCCGATTTGCCTGCTATTGTTTCCGTTTATCGGCAAATTAACCTCAACCAATTCAGTGCCGAATCCCAAAAACACAAACACCGCGGCGAGCAAGAACTGATTGCCTTGCGCAATGCGCAGGCAGAGGCCGAGCGTGTACGAGAAGCGCGTCGACAAGCCGAAGAAAAAGCCCTTGCCGAAGCTGCAGCACGAAAGGGCAAAGAGGCGTATTTCAAGGCGATGGACGAAGTCGATGAGCACGAACGCAAAAAAGAATGGGCGCAAATGCTCGAGGCGGCCAAGGCTGCCCTCGAACTCCTGCCCGAAGATCAACATGCCAAGGAAAAACTTCAACGTGCTACACACCTTCTTGCTGAAGCGAAGGTGCGCAATGAACAATATCAGCAGACCCTGACCCAGGCGCAGGCAGCACAGGCACGCGGAGATTGGCAAGATGCGCTCTCTCATGCCAAGGCGGCACTCAATGTCTTCCCCGATTCCAAAGTAGCCAAGCAACTTTACGAGCAACTCGCTCAAAAAATAGAACAACTCGCCCACATTCGCGAGCACTTTGCCACGGCCACGGCCTTTGAACAGCAGGGAAATTATCGAAAGGCCCTCGAAGAACTGGAAAAAATACAGCGAATAGATCGCCATCATCCCGAGTTGCCACAGCGCATGGCCGACTGTCGTTTGAAGATCCGCGAACAAGAGGAAAATATCCTCCGTGTGAAGCAGGAGTATGTCCTCTCCGCCGATCGGCAAGAGCACGAAAAAGCTGCAGCATACGCTCATCAACTCGTTGCCCTCCTCGACGTCGAGTTTCAAGCTGAGTGGATTGCCCGCGAAGAGCAACACAAAAAGGCACTCGAAACAGAGAAACAACAGCAAGAGCGCCTGGCGGAGTACAGAAAAGAATACAACAATGCCTGGTTCGATGGAGATTATGCGCATTTCATACGTTATGCCGAAGAAGCACTTCTGATCCAACCGAATGCAGAACTGGCAGAACGCGTAGAGCGCGCCAAGGAACGTTTGCAAAGTGAGCAGGATCGTCAAAAATTTGAAGAGGGCATCAAAAAGGTCAAGATCATGATCGCCGATCGCCATTATCAGGAAGCGCGCACCCTCCTCAAAGCGCTCAAAGCCTACGCCACTACACCCGAACAGTTGCAAATCGTGCGTAGCCTCTTTTCCCGAATCTTCGAAGAAGAGGATAGAAACAGTAGAAAAAAGCCCGAGTTGTTTCGAAATTACAGGAGAGTCTCCGGTTTCTCCAGTGACGAAGATCCCTTTTTCGGAGAAGAAAGTGCTAAGCGTCCCGAACCCAAAGCCGACGACGATTTTTTCGGCAATCGAGCCGCGCAAAACAAAGAAAAGAAGAACGAATCGGAAGAAGATAAGAGTGGATTTTCCCCCGCTGATTTCGAGTTTTAAGTAAACCACCACAATGGATAATGATTCTCAACTCACCGTACGAAAAAAATAACACCTGATCCCTCGAATCGCCCATTGGAGCGAATCGGCAAAGGGGAAGAAATCACCATTCGCGAAAAAAGTGGTATCATCTTTACGTTCAAAGATGAAATGAATGTGAGGCTTTTTGGGAAAGCCGCCAAAAGCGTCGAACGTTCTGCCCGGGATCTTGATCTTTGTCTTTTCTATTGCCAAACTGATGGGCGCTTGGGCGGTGTTTTCTCCGAAGAGTATCGCGATTCTCCCAGCGATCTCGGTACGTTAGCCCAGTTTCCTTACATCCTTCACTGCGGCGATCGCATTTTGCGCACACCAACCGGGGACGCTTTCGAAAAAATCGAAATCGTTAAGCTGGACGAAATCGAAAGCGCTTGCATTTGTGTTGTCGACTACGAAGCCGCGTTGAATGGCCTGCCGGCTCTTTTCGACGATGCCCGGGCTTATGTCGAATTTTCCACTCCCGAAGGGGATAATCACCGTTGCAATCTCAAATCGCCCGATAGTGGTGCCGTTTATTGGGTGGCTTCCATTTGTAAAGGCGCGGATGGACTGCAATGCCTCAAACGCAAGCGAAAAGTATTGTCGGTTGCTGAAGCGGCAGAGCACATCCCCGGTTTCAAACTCATCTGCAAAGCCCCGGAGAAAGGCAACGCTGAGTGATATCAGGCCCGCTTTTCGCCGACCGCAGTCCAAGCTTTTTCACATTGTCCCATCATAAGGGGACAAGTTTCGCCTTGAATCGTAAATTTTCCGGCGGGTAGTCCATTTCCCCTCGCCCCCACATTCGATATCTATAAACCTTTCAATATCTATTCTTATATGTCTGATCAACCCCAAGTGCGTCTCAAGCGCAAAGTCACCCTTCGTCGCAAGGAAGAGGCCGCCTTTACTTTCACCGGCCGCCTGAAAGTGCGACTCCTCTGGCAGTCCGAAACAGATCTCGACCTCTGTCTCTTCTTCAAAAAGAAGGATGGCGAAGTGGGTGGCGTGTTTTCCGACCTCTTCCGCAGCCGCATGACCGATCGCGGCGCGCTCGACCAGTTTCCCTACATTCTTCATCTCGGCGACAGCCCCGAACCCGGCGAAGGTAGCGAATCTGTAGAGCAAATCAATGTCGGATCGCTGGCCGACCTCGAGCAAGCCTACGTTTGCATTGTCAATTATGGCGCAGCCACGGACGGTCGCGATGTCACCTTCGCCGAAGAGAGCGGACGTGTTGAGATTACCAGCGACGCCGGCGACAATTTGGAAGTACAAGCCGATGCCACCGAGCACGGAAGCGTCTATCTTGTCTGCTCCATCCTCAACCGCGAGGGCAATTACGCCCTCAAAAACGAGAGCCGCGTCATGGATCTCAGCACGGCTTTCAACGAAGTGCCCGGCTTCTCCCTCATTTGTGAGTGACCCCGCCGTTTGCCATCGATGAATCTCCCTGCTTACTGCAAGTTCTCTGCGCTGTTCACCTCAAAATTTGGTGACGATTGCGTGCCGCTTCTGCACATCTTGCAGTAACCTCCCTTTGTCTTATCATTTTATTTACCAACTTCTTTAACCTACTTACCCACTATGGCAGTAACACTCAAACGCAAAATCACCCTTCGCACCAAGGGCGAAACCGCAACTTTCACCTTCTCCGGAAAACTCAAGGTGCGCATGCTCTGGCAGTCGGCCACCGACCTCGACCTTTGCCTCTTCTTCAAGAAGAAAGACGGCGAAGTAGGTGGTGTCTTCTCCGACGAATACCGTCGCCGCCGCAAGGACCTCGGTTCGCTCACCGAGTTCCCCTACATCCTTCACATGGGCGACCAGAAAGAACCCTCTCCCGGCGGTGAAGAAGTGGAACAAATCAACGTGGCCACCCTCGCTGACATCGAGAAAGCCTACATCTGCGTGGTGAACTACGATGCAGCCATCAAAGGACGCGATGTGACCTTCGCAGACGAGGGCGGTCGCGTGGAAGTGACCAGCGATGCCGGCGACAACCTCGAGGTGAACATGGACGATCCCAGCCAGGGCCACGTTTATCTTGTCTGCTCCATTGCCAACAACAACGGCGAATTTGCCCTCATCAACGAGAGCCGTGTGATGGATCTCGGCACAGCCTTCGACGAAGTGCCCGGTTTCGCACTCATCTGCAACGATTAAAGGAACTGATAATGGTTCAGCTTAAACGTAAAGTCACTCTCCGCACGAAGGAAACCGTGGAGCAAGAACCGCAGCCTGCAACGCTACAAAAGGATCCAAAGCCCTCTTCGGGTCAAGGAAAGTGGTGGATTGCAATGGCTGTTGTGCTCCTTTTGGTGGGGCTGGGAGTTTATTCCTATCGCCACAACGCTTCTACAGCCGAAAAGGCCGTGGCAGAAGCAGCCGTTGGCTCCACGCAAGGAGTAGACACAGCGCAGACGACTTCCAAGGCCGGAGAAAGTAATGAGGCATCTGCCCCGGCTCAAAGTGCTGCAAACCAAGTGCAGACTAAAGGAGCCGAAGCCGGACAGGCCAGTGCTACTGCCCAAGGTGCAGCTCCTGCTGCAGTGAAGGCTGGTGCGTCCGAAACACCCGCATCGGTGGCGCAGACTTCCGCTAAAGCCGCGACGCCCACCGCAAAGGAGGCTGCTGCGCAGCAGACGGCGGCAGGAAAGCCATCGACGATGCCCCAAACGGCCAAAAGTGCCTCGGCGCAAGCGACGCAAATGCCCGCAGCGGTACAGCCCGCAGCGGCAACGTCGATGGAGGCTCTCAAAGGCAGTGTCGAACAAGTGGCGCACGAGGTGATTCGCGGCGAGTTCGGCAATGGTCGTGAGCGCATGGATAAATTGGGTGCACGCTACACTGAAGTGCAGCGTCGCGTCAACCAAATTTATCGCGCCCATCGCGCTCGTTGATCACACGATCTCGAGCATTCTCTTCGATGTTTGTAGAGCCCTTAGGCACATTGTGCTTAAATGGGCAGCACTTTTTTGAAGTTCTTCCGTAGCGAGAGCTTCCCCTTACCACAAAACGAGCACCGCTCCATCAGGAACGGTGCTCGTTTTTTTGTTTTTGGAAAAGGTTGTCACGTTGTGGGGGCTGCGGCCTTGTGGGGAATGTCAAGTGTGGGAACGCGTGGCGCAATCGGCGCAGATGCCGCGCACCACGTAGCCGGCCGTATGTACGACGAAGCCGGCGGGGAGAGGAGGGATGGGAATGGGCACATCGGGCAAGCAGAGGGTGCGGTGACAACGCTCGCAAACGAAGTGTAGGTGCAGATCCGCCGGATCGTCGGCCGGCGTTTCGCCGCAATGGCAGTCGTCGGCGCAGAGGGCGTACTTCACTTGTCCCGTGCCGTCCTCGACATGGTGCACCAAATGGTGCTCGGCGAAGGTGGAGAGGGCGCGAAACACCGTGCTGCGCTCCATCGTGCCCAACCGCGCTTCGCAGTCGGCGAGCGAAAGGGCGCAACCTGCGTCGAGCAACGCGCGCAATACCAACAACCGTGCGGCGGTGGGACGAATGCCGCGGTGCAACAGTTTTTCTTCTTCGTGGGTGGACATGGGCAAGTGGGGTGAGGAATTGCGAAAAAGCCCCATCGGGGTGAACGTACCACGAGGGGAATGGGTGCGCGCGGTGAGGGGGACGGCCGGACGTTGTGGGATGGATGGGTGCATGCCGCCGGAGGAACGGGTACACGCTGCCGGAAGAGTGGGTGCGCGCCGTGGGGATTGGGGGCAAAGTTACGATTTTTCCGCCGTTCCGTCGCTCGTTTCGGCAAGGGGAGCAGCCGTTTGCGCTTCGCCCGAGGGGAAACGCGCCAGCAACACGAGGGCGACGCAGAGCAACACCACGCCCGTGTCGGCAAACACCGCCGCCCACATGCCCGCCAGGCCGAAGGCCGAGAGAATCAAGACGAGGAGTTTGATGCCCACCGCCAAAAGGACGTTCGTCCAGACGAGTCGGCGCGTGCGGCGCGCGATGTGCAGCGCATCGGCCACGCGGCGCAGGTCGTCGGTGGCCAGTACTGCGTCAGCCGTGTCCACCGCCGCGTCCGTACCTCCGGCACCCATGGCGAAACCCACGTGGGCACGCGCCAACACCGGGGCGTCGTTCACCCCGTCGCCCACGTAAGCCGTGCGCCGGCCGCCGTTGATGAGCGTTTCGAGCGCCGTGAGTTTGTCGGCCGGGAGGAGTTCGGCGTGCCACTCGTCGAGGGCAAGTTCGCGCGCCAAGGCTTCCACCTTCGGCCGCTCGTCGCCCGAGAGCACCACCGTGTGCATGCCCGATCGGCGCAGCTGTTTCACGGCCGCGAAGGCCGAAGTGCGCGTGCGGTCGTCGCTCACTGTGAATGCCCCCGCCGTACCGCTGTCGATGCCGTCGGCCACCGTGACCACGCCGTGCGTGAGCGTGCCCGTTTTGTCGAAAACCACCGTGTCGATGTCCGCCGCGCGATCCAAATGCAGGCTGCCTTTGAAGAGGATGCCGCGGCGCGAAGCCACCCCGATGCCGCGGAAATAGCTCAACGGCACGCTCAGCACCAAGGCGCAGGGGCAGGAAGCTACAAGAAAGACCAAGGCGCGATACCACCACTGCGGCGCCGCGATGCCCCAGTCGGGACGCACGGCCGCCAAGAGCGTGGGCACGGCGGCGAGCAGGGCAGCCAGCGCCACCACAACGGGGGTGTAGACGCGGGCAATGCGCGTCATCATCTGTTCGGCAGGGGCTTTGCGTTCGGCGGCCTCCTCCACAAGGTGCATGATGCGCGAAAGGGCATCCTCGCCATAAGGTTTCGTCACGCGGATGCGGGCTGCGCGGTCGAGGGCGATGACGCCGGCCGCCAACTCGTCGCCGGCCGCGAAGGTGCGCGGAGCACTCTCGCCGGTGAGAGCAGAAGTGTCGGCGCGGAGGACGGGGGTGAGCAGTACGCCGTCGAGGGGCAGGCGCGCGCCGCGCTCAATGTGCAGCACCGTGCCGCAGGCCACCGTTTTGGGGTCGACCTCGCGGAGCGTGTCGTCGCTTTCGTCCACCATCGTGCAGTGATCGGGACGCAGGGCGGCCACCGAGGCGATGTCGGCGCGGGCACGTCCCACGGCCATGCCTTGGAGCGTTTCGCCCACCAAGTAGAAGAGCATCACGCCCACCGCTTCCGGGCAGTCGCCGAGGGCGAGCGCGCCCACCGTGGCGATGAGCATGAGGGTGAACTCGTTGAAGAAGTCGCCGCGCCGCAGGGATTCTCCCGCTTCGCGCCACACGCCCAGCGACACGCAGATGTAGGCCGGCAGATAGAGCAGGCGTTCCCACGGCGCAAGGGCGGGCACAGCGTGCAACAGCCCCCAAGCCGCGAGGGCGAGGAGGAGTCCGAGGAGGGGGCGGCGCCAATCGTGCCAACTGAAGCCCGATTCGCCGCCGTGGTCTTGTCCGCCGCCACAGGAGCAACCGCAGCCGCATGAGGCAGAAGACTTCCCGTGGTCGTGCCCGTGGTCATGGGCGTGCTCCGAGGTGCAACCACCGGCCGGCGTGCAGGCGCACGAAAAAAGCGGTGAACTTTTGGCAGAAAGTGGGGCGTTATTGAAAGAAAGTGCACCAGTTTTGAGAAAAAATGGCGCACGTTCGGCCGCAAGGGCAGCGGCGCGTGCGGAAACGCAGCGGCCGGCGGCGGAAAAAAACGAAGGGCGGAGGGGAGTGGACATGATGAAAAGCATTGAAGGCGGCGGGGCGAACGGGTAATCGTTCGGCCGTGCGCCGCAAAGGGGGGAAGGGAGTGCCGAGCGCGGACGAAGTGTCCGACGAAGATGTGGAGGGGAGCGCATTTTCGTCCCGTTTCATCGGCGGTGTGCGTCGGGCTTGGGTGTCGGTTCGGGCTTTCGCTGAGAGCGGGACGACGCTGCGGGGCGGTGTCGGGAGGGGACTGCGGAGGTTTCCCCGAGCGATCCTCGAAGTTGTGACCCCGGGGCGCTTCGCGGGGCGATCGAGATGCACCGACCAGCGAGAAAGCGCTGTCGCCGAGGGAGTACACTGCAAATGTAGGCCTTTCTTTTCGCAATCGGGTTGCAAAGTGTCGCGCCCGCCTTCGCCGCGCGGTGCAGCGTGGGGGAGGGGAAGCGTGTTTTTGTCACCTTGACTGACAAAATGGCGCACTTTCTCGCCGCAGTGGTCGTTGGCAAGGTCTTTGCAACCGATGAGGTCAAAATCAAAACATAAATTCATTATAGATATGACTATCAAACCGCTTGCAGATCGCGTGCTCGTCAAGCCCGCACCGGCCGAGGAAAAGACCATCGGCGGCATCATCATCCCCGACACCGCACAAGAGAAGCCCAGCCGTGGCACCGTTGTGGCCGTGGGACAAGGCACGAAAGACGAAGCTATGGTGCTCAAAGCCGGCGACAGCGTGCTCTATGGCAAATATGCCGGCACGGAAGTGGAAGTCGACGGCGAGAAGCTGCTCATCATGCGCCAGAGCGACGTCTTTGCCGTGGTGGAATAAGCCCCACCGCGCAATTTTCGCCCCGTGGCGAATCAACTCCTCTTATATATAAGGTGTGCGTGCGGCAGGTTCGACCGACCGGCGCGCCCAACTTCAAACGACTAACAGATAATCAAGATGGCAAAAGATATTAAGTACAACGTAGATGCTCGCGAACTCCTGCGCCAAGGTGCCGACGCCCTCGCCGACGCCGTGAAAGTGACCCTCGGCCCGAAAGGCCGCAACGTGGTGATCGACAAAAAGTTCGGCGCGCCCCGTATCACCAAGGACGGTGTGAGCGTGGCCAAGGAGATCGAACTCGAAGACTCCTTCCAAAACGCCGGTGCACAGCTCGTCAAGAGCGTGGCCTCCAAGACGGGCGACGACGCGGGCGACGGTACGACAACGGCTACCGTGCTCACGCAAGCCATCCTCACCGAAGGCATGAAAAACGTGGCCGCCGGGGCCAATCCCCTCGACCTCAAACGCGGTATCGATAAGGCGGTGAACGCTGTGGTGGAGCACATCCGCTCGCAGGCCGAACAGGTGGGCGACAACTACGACAAGATCGAACAGGTGGCCACCATCTCGGCCAACAACGACGCCGAAATCGGTAAACTCATTGCCGACGGTATGCGCGCGGTGACCGCCAACGGCGTGATCACCATCGAAGACGCGAAAGGTCGCGACACGGTGCTCAAAACCGTCGAGGGTATGCAGTTCGACCGCGGTTATCTCTCGGCCTACTTCGTCACCGACGCTGAGAAGATGCACTGCGAGATGGAGAACCCCTACATCTTGATCTACGACAAGAAGATTTCTAACCTCAAGGACTTCCTCCCCATCCTCGAACCCGCCGTGCAGAGCGGCCGTCCCCTCTTGGTGATCGCCGAAGACGTGGACAGCGAAGCGCTGACCACCCTCGTGGTGAACCGCCTGCGCACGCAGTTGAAGATTTGTGCCGTGAAAGCCCCCGGTTTCGGCGACCGCCGCAAGGCCATGCTCGAAGACATCGCCGTGCTCACGGGTGGTGTGGTCATCAGCGAGGAGAAGGGTCTCAAACTCGAGCAGGCTACGCTCGAAATGCTCGGTACGGCTGAGAAGGTGACCATCTCGAAGGACAACACGACCATCGTGAACGGCGCCGGCCGGAAGGAAAACATCGCCGAACGCGTGCAGCAGATCAAGAGCGAGATCAAAAACTCGACTTCCGAATACGACAAGGAGAAACTCCAGGAGCGTCTCGGCAAACTCTCGGGCGGCGTGTGCGTGCTCGAGGTCGGTGCGGCCAGCGAAACCGAACAAAAGGAAAAGAAAGACCGCTGCGACGACGCCCTCTGCGCTACGCGTGCCGCTGTCGAGGAAGGTATCGTGACCGGTGGCGGTGTGGCCTACATCCGCGCCCAAGCTGCGCTCGCCGATGTGAAGGGCGACAATGCCGATGAGCAAACGGGTATCGCTATCATCCGTCGCGCCATCGAAGAACCCCTGCGTCAGATCTGCCGCAACGCCGGTGTGGAAGGCGCGGTGATCGTGAACAAGGTGCGCGAAGGCGAAGGCGACTTCGGCTACAACGCGAAAAACGACACCTTCGTCAACCTCCGCGAAGCCGGTGTGGTAGACCCCGCCAAGGTGACGCGCGTGGCGCTCGAAAACGCGGCTTCGGTGGCCGGTATGTTCCTCACCACCGAGTGCGTGATCTGCGACAAGAAGGAAGACAAGCCCGAAATGCCGATGGGTGCCCCCGGCATGGGCGGCATGGGCGGCATGATGTAAGACTACACTCCTTATATATATATGTAGACGCGCGGCGATCTTGCTTCTCCCCGTCTGCGATAGGCCTCTACAAGCGGCGTTCCTCATCGAGAGGGGCGCCGCTTTTGCGTGATCTCCACGGAAAAAAACGAGAATTTTGGGCACGAAACATTGTTTATATTACGAGAAAATACTATTTTTGCCACACGAGCATTACAGCTGTGTGAGGTAGTGTGCGCTTTTTGACAGGTCGATTTGCCACGAACGCCCTTTTTCGCCGCCTTCTGCTCCTCGGCTTGCCCGAATCCGGCCGCTTCGCTCATCTTGCGGCGCTGAGTGCCCGCAGGCACGCCGACTCCCCGGCAGCAACTTATTCACAATCACCTTATCTATTCCTCACTACATGAGAAGATTCCTCTCACTTTTCGTTCTCCTCGCCCTGACTTGGGTGGTGGCAGGCGCGCAGAAAATCGAACCCGTGTTCAGTACGGAGGGTGCACTCCAATATGTGCGCATCCAGTTCAAGACGGGCGAGGCTTTCTTGCAGGACAATGGCGACGGACAGCAGTGTCGCACGGCCGTTTTTGCCAAACAAGGCCAAACTTTTGCTCTGATCGGTAATAAAGATGCCTTCGTGCTTCGCTCCGACAAGGGCAACTACGTGACGATGTCGTCCAACAATACGCACATTGGCACCACGGCCGACAAATCTAAGGCCATCGAACTCGCCCTGATCGCCAGCCCCGGACACGCCGGTTGCTACGAAATCACCAAGAAGGACGACAAGTCGAAGGGTTTCAACCAGTGGGGTGGTGCCGGTGCCGGCAAACAACTCGGTTTCTGGAACGCCGGCGACCCGAACAACCCGCTCTATTTCGTAGAGCCCGGCTACCAACCGCCGTTGACCTACACGGCCTATCGCCAGCAGTTGCCGCAAAACGGCCGTTGGGAGTATCCGCTTTCGCCCATTTCGACGTTCACGCCCGAAAGTCGCCACACCCTGTGGTACAAGAAGCCTGCCATGGGCGTTTCCAACCCTTGGATGGAATATTCCTTGCCCATCGGTAACGGCTCGCTCGGCGCCAGCCTCTTCGGCGGCGTGATGAACGACGAGATTCAATTCAACGAAAAAACGCTTTGGGCGGGTGGTCCGAAGGATATCAATCCCCGCGGCGGCGACGGTCCCGGCAGTGGCTTCGGTTGCTTCCTGAACTTCGGCGGTGTCTTCGTCAAGAACCTCAACACTGAGGCTTTCGACGGAACATCGGCTAAAAACGTACTCAACTACGTCCGCTATCTCGACCTCGACAAGGGCATCGGCGGCGTGAACTTCTCCGATAAAGCCGGCACGAAGTACACCCGTCGCTATTTCGCCTCTGCTCCCGACGGTGTGATCGCCGCGCGCTACACGGCAGAGGGCGCCAATAAACTCCATTTGGTCTTCCGCTTGATCCCCGGCGAGGAACTCCACGCCGACAACGCCACCTATTCGGCAGACGGCACGGGTTCTTTCCACGGCAAGCTCCAAACGGTTTACCACAACGCACGCATTAAGGTCGTTCCCGTGGGCGGTACGCTCCGCGCCACGGACGAAGGTATCGAGGTGGATGGCGCTTCTGAAGTGCTCCTCTTCCTCTGCGGTGGCACGAGCTTCGACAGCTTCTCGGCAGAGCGCACTTCCGGCGACGCAACGCAGTTGGCTAACCGCGTGAAGGACATTGTTGACGCCGCAGCAGCCAAGTCTTGGGACGAACTGCTCAGCGCGCACACCGCCGACTTCACTTCCTACATGGGACGTGTGGATCTCCAACTCACACCCAACCCTTCGAAGCGCAACACCGAGGATCTCGTGAAGTACTACGGTGGTTCGCAAAGCAGTAAGAACTCACCCGACGGCCTCTTCCTCGAAGAACTCTATTTCCACTTCGGACGCTATCTCGGTATCTCGTCGAGCCGCGGTGCACAGCACGTGCCCAACAACTTGCAAGGTATCTGGAACAACCGCGCCAATGCGCCTTGGAACTCGGATGTGCACACGAACATCAACATCCAGATGAACTACTGGCCCATTGAGCAGACGAACCTCAGCGAATGCCACGAGCCTTTCCTCAACTTCATCATCGACAACGCGAAATCCTACGGATGGATGACCGCGGCCAAGCGCTCGGGACAGACGAAGGGCTGGACGGTTTACACCGAAAGTAGCATCTTCGGCGGTATGTCTACTTGGGGTTCGCAATACACCGTGGCTAACGCCTGGTATTGCACCCACCTTTGGGACCACTATCGCTACACGCTCGACAAGGATTACCTCAAGCGCGCTTTCCCCGCCATTTGGAGTTCGGCTGAATTCTGGATGGAACGCCTCAAGAAGGACACGCGTGTGAACGACGGCAAGTGGGTTTGCCCCAATGAGTGGTCGCCCGAACACGGTCCCACGGAGGACGGTGTGCCCCATGCTCAGCAACTCGTGCGCGCCAACTTGCAGATTTGCCGCGACGCGATCAACGCAGTCGGTGCCGCTGAACTCGGTTTGACGGCGGCCGATGTGGCAAAACTCGACGATTACCTCGACAATTTGGACACCGGTCTCCACACCGAAGCCTATGACGGCACGACGTGGAAGCAACAGGCTGACCAACGCAACATCAAGAAGGGCGATCTCCTGCTCCGTGAGTGGAAGTATTCGAACTTCACCAGCGGACAAGGCCCCAACCACCGCCACATGAGTCACTTGATGTGCCTCTTCCCCCTCAACCAAGTGAAGCCCGGAGATGGCGGCTTCTACGATGCGGCTGTGCGCTCGCTCCGCTTCCGCGGCGATGTGGCCACCGGTTGGTCGATGGGTTGGAAGGCGAATCTCTGGGCACGCGCCAAGGACGGCGACCATGCTCGTGTGATTCTCAACAACGCCCTGCGTCACTCCACTACTTACGGCGTGGACGAAGGTCAAGGCGGTATCTATTACAACCTTTACGACTCGCACGCTCCCTTCCAAATCGATGGTAACTTCGGTATGTGCTCGGGTATTGCGCAGATGTTGCTCCAAAGCCACGATGACATCGTCGAGATCCTCCCCGCACTTCCCTCTGCTTGGAAGAACGGACAGGTCAATGGCTTGAAAGCCGTGGGTAACTTCACCGTGGACATCACGTGGGTGGCCGGTAAAGCCACGCAAACGCGCATCGTGAGCAACAAGGGTGCTCGCCTCGTGGTGAAGGCTGACAAGGATCTCACGAAGGTGTCGGTACGCTCGGGCGGCAAGAACGTCGAAGTGGTGCCCACTGAGACGGAAGGTGCCTACGAACTCAAGGGTATTGCCGAGGGCGCTACCGTAGAGATCGACTATACGAAGCCCGCCGGCATCGCTGCGGTGCAGACGGCCAAGGCCGGTGCTGCACAAGTGGCTTACGACCTCACCGGTCGCCGCGCCAATGCAGAAGCGCACGGTGTGCAAATCGTAGGCGGACACAAAGTGGTACGCTAATGCGCCACTGATTGCAAAAGGCATACGAGAGCAACAACATGCGTCTCGTATGCCTTTCTGCTTTGCGCACAGCAGCGGTGAGAAGGGGCGACTTTTCGCTCTGACATACCGGATTTTCTGTCTTTTCCTCCAACCGAGAACAGATTCGAGACAGCCCAACGAACAATGTTGCGGCGTGCCACTCAACTCGTTCCTCGTATTCATTTCATTGCATGATCAAACATTACCTTTCTGTCTTTGCCTTTCTGCTCCCGCTCGGCGTGATGGCGCAAACTGACTATCCTCTCCATTTTGACAAGGACGCTCCCGCCGTGAGCACCGACCGCCAATTGCGTGCCGTGAACTTCACAACCTCGGCCGGCGCCCAGCGACTGAACATTGCCAATCCCAAACCCTACACCGACCTCACTTCCGAAACCCTCACGGCGCGTCCCGGCGATCGCGTGACGGTGCGTTTCGATTATGGCAACAACGGGGCGACGTGGATGCACGGTTATCTCTTTTTGGATCGCAACACCGATGGGAATTTCACCACCGAGGGCGATCTCTTGGCCTATTCTTATTATCAAGGTCAGGACATGAACGGCCGATCCATCGCGGCCAACTTGCAAGGCTACGGCAGTGCGCTCAATCCCCCCACCTTTCACCTCCCCGCCGACTTGGCGCCCGGACGCTATCGCGTGCGTTTCAAAGTAGACTGGGATAATATTGACCCGGCAGGTGCCCTCGGATCGGAGAACAACGTGAAGGGCAAGAACGGTATCCTTGCCAATCGCGGCGCCATTGTCGATACGTGGTTGGAAGTAAAGGGCAAGGCCTACGCCGAGTCGCGTTTGAGTCTCGATACGCGCCACGCCAATATATATGGTGTGGACGGTGCGCTGCCGCTCACTGTGGCTTCTGACGAACCGCTCGTGTTGAAGGTGGAAACGCCCGATGCGGGCTACGAAATGACCCGCTTTGCCGTGCGCTACGGCAAAAACCTCGATGGCGGCTCTACCGAAAACGGCGTGCAACAGTGGACGGAGCAGGATTTGAAGCCAGCTGCCGACGGCACCATCACCCTCCCGGCGAGCGTGATGCAGGGTGACGTGCGTGTCATTGCGCACTACGAACCGGGTAAAAACACGAAATACATTCCCGGCTTTGTCGATGAATTCGATACCCCCGACGGTTCGCAGCAGCCCAATGACAAAGTTTGGTCGCGCACCGTCCGTCGCAATCCCACATGGGCGCGCTTCCATTCCAATTCTCCCCTCACCGTCTTCGTGCAGAACGGAGAGTTGGTGTGCCGCGCCATGGCTACGCCCGATTCCCTCAAGGCTAAGGGCGAAGACAAGGAATATATCACCGGCGGCGTGCGCACCGAGGGACGCTATACCTTCCGTTACGGACGTGCCGAGGCGCGTATTTTCACTACGCCCCACAGCGGGAACTTCCCCGCCTTCTGGATGATGCCCGCAAAGAGCAAGAAAGGTTGGCCGCACGAGGGAGAAATCGACATTTGGGAGCAGATCAACAACGAAAACAACGCGTATCACACGCTGCACTCCAATTGGACATTTAATCTCAAGCACAAAAACGATCCGATGTCGCACTTTGTGAAGGGCGGATTGGATTATTCGCGCTACCACACCTTCGCTGTTGAGTGGACACCCACAACCATCACGTGGAGCGTCGACGGAAAAGTGACCGGCACCGCAGTGAAGAGCACGGACTCCGATGCTTTGGCCAATGGACAGTGGCCTTACACCGAACCCTTCTACCTGATTCTCAATCAGAGCGTGGGCGACGGCAGCTGGGCGGCCAAACCCGATCAGAATTTCGTCTACGAAACTCGATTTGACTGGGTGCGCGTTTATCAAACCCGCGAGCAGAACCCGCTGGTGGGCATCGATGCCGTGAAAACCGACGAGCGGGCACAAACGGCAGGCGCAACGGCCGGCGAAACCCACCACTTGATGGAGAAAAAGGCCGAAACCTACGACCTCAATGGCCGCAAAGCGAAAAAAGACGCTGCCGGCGTGCTGATTCGCGACGGACGCAAAGTCATCGTGGGGCAATAATCCCAATTTGTTGACGTAAAAGCCCGCGAAGTGCTGAATCTGTGTGCCAAAAGCCCCCGTTTCAGTGCGTTACTCCTATTATATTGTGTCTGCCCTCCTTTTTTTCCTTAAAAACATTGGGCGGCTCTCTGAAAACAATTACCTTTGCAATGAGTAATAGTGTAAAAGTACGCGACTTTTGGGCGAAAACCCAAGAAAGTCCGCAGGTTTAGCACTACACATCGCACAATATCAACTCAATAATATAACCACAGTTATGAAATTCAGAACTTTTTTGGTTGCTGCCCTCGCAGCAGTTGCTCTCGGTGCCAATGCACAGAGCTCGGCCAAGTATGATTTCAGCCCCTACTGGACGATTGGTCTTCAGGGTGGCGCAGCTACTACCTATGGCGAACACCTTGAGTGGTCGAAGACGATCTCTCCCGCTGCCGCTTTCTCGGTGGGCTATCGTTTCTCGCGTCCCGTAGGCTTGCGTCTCCACGCCAGCGGCTGGGAAGCTAAGAACGGTTGGGACTACAAACACGATCGTATCGACTACTACAAGTGGAACTACGGTCAACTCGGCCTCGACGCTATGCTCGACCTCAACACCATCTTCAGCCACTACAACCCCAACCGTTTCTTCACCGTGTATGGTATCCTCGGTGTGGGTTATATCCGTGGCTTCAAGAATGACGAGGCTCACACGAACAAGTACACCTACGTTCACCCCAACGAAATGACGTTGATCTGGGAGAACAACAAGCTCAACGCCGTTAGTGGCCGCGGTGGTCTCCAGTTTGATTTCCGTCTCGCCAAGCGCGTATCGTTCAACCTCGAAGGTCTCGCCACAATTACTACCGATAAGTTCAACTCGAAGGATGGTAATAACCCCGATTGGCTCTTTGCAGCTTACGCTGGCTTGAAGTTCCGTCTCGGCCGCATCGCTGACGGTGAATTTGTTTCCGTTGCGGCAGCTCCTGCTCCCGTGGTGGCTCCCGTAGTAGAAGAGGTGAAGGAAGAAGAAGTAGTGGTTGAACCCGCTCCCGCTCCCGCACCTGCTCCCGCTCCTGCTCCCGTTCAGGTTCAGCAGAACCTCACTCGCAACGTATTCTTCCTCATCAATTCCGCAAAGGTACGCCCCAGCGAAATCGTGAAGGTGAACGAAGTGGTGAACTACCTCAAGCAGAACCCCAGCGCTAAGGTTTCTATCACCGGTTATGCCGACCGTGGTACCGGTAACGCCGTGATCAACAGCCGTCTCTCCAAGCAACGTGCAAACGCTGTCTTCGCTGAGCTCGTTAAGCGCAACATCGCTGCTAACCGCATCATCAAGGACGCTAAGGGTGACACCGTTCAGCCCTTCGCTGTCAACGATCAGAACCGCGTCGTGATCTGCATCGCTGAATAATAGCGACAGAGAACGATCTTCGGATCGATCCTAAATAGAACTTCCCCGTTGCCCATGTGGCGACGGGGATTTTTTGTTCCCGTGCGACGTGTCACACGGATTTTTTTGTACCTTTGCCCCAAAACATCCCCACTTTATGAACATCGGAGACAAAGTTCGTTTTCTCAATGCGGTCGGCGGTGGCCGCATCACCGGATTTCAAGGCAAAGACCTCGTCCTCGTCACCGACGAAGACGGTTTTGAAGTCCCCACCCTCCGCCACGAGATCGTCGTCGTCGACACCGACGGCTACAACCTCGAGCGCAAACCCGCCCCCGGCCGCAAGAGCAAGGAAATCAATCCCTATGACGCCGCCGAGCGCAAAAGCCGCGCACAAGTTGCCTCCGGCGAAACCCACACCAGCGTCAAAGCCGCCCTCGCCGCACACGATGGTGAAGACGAAGGCGACGAAGTCGACGAAACCTACGCTTTCGCCGGCGAAGACACCGATCCCGCCGACCGCGAAATCACCTTCCGCGCCCGTCCCCTCGAGCGCAAAGGTGCCGATCAGCTCAACCTCCACCTCGCCTTCGTCCCCGCCGACACCCGCAAACTCAGTGTCACCGAGTTCGAAGCCTATTTCGTCAACGACTCCAACCTCTTCGTCCGCTACCTCGTCCTCACGCAGCACGGCACCGACTATCGGTTGTGGCGCGAAGGCCTCGTCGAGCCCAATCGCAAGGTCTTTCTCGCCAAACTCACCCACGCCGATCTCCCTGACCTCGAGCGCCTCACCTTCCAACTTATCGCTTACAAAGAAGACAAGCCCTTCGCGCTCAAACTCCCCCTCAACGTCACCCTCCGCGTCGACGGTACCAAGTTCTACAAGCTCCACACCTTCGGCGATTCCGACTTTTTCGACGAACCCGCCCTCGTGCGCTGTTTGGTCGAGAATGATCGCCCCGACAAGTCCGTGTCCGTCAGCGCCGAGTGCATCGAAGAAGCCCTCATCACGCCCGAAATCGAATCGCGTCGCGATCGTCCCGCCCGCAAGAGCGACCAAGTCGGCCATGCCACCCGCGCTGCCGTGCCAGGCGCCGCAACGCTCGATCGCAACGCCATCGTCGAAGTCGATTTGCACGCCACCGCCATCCTCGACTCCACGGCCGGCCTCACCTCGACCGACATTCTCACCTGCCAACTGCGCGTTTTCCACCAAACCCTGCAGCAGTATGCCAAAGAGCCCGGGCGTCGCATCGTCTTCATTCACGGCAAGGGCGAAGGCGTGCTGCGCGCTGCCATTTTGAAGGATCTCAAACGCCACTATCCCCGCTGCACCCACCAAGATGCCTCCTTCCGCGAGTACGGATTCGGCGCCACGATGGTCACCATTCACTGATTTCCGCGCCGCGCAACAAATCCTACGGAAAAAACGCCCCACTTTTCGCAGAAAGTTCCCGACTTTTACTCAAAAGTCCCCCATTTTTTTCATCTTGCTCTCCACTTTCTTTTCTTTCACACCATGCGTAGAATAGTTCTTGCCCTCCTCGCCCTCTTTTCGCTCACGGTAGCCCGTGCCGACGAGGGCATGTGGTTGCTCAAACTCATGCAAGAGCAGCACCTCACCGATTCGCTCCGCAAAGCCGGCTTGCAGCTTGCGCCCGAAGCCCTCTACAGTGAGAATGCCCCCTCCCTCCGCGATGTCGTCGGCCGTTTCGGCGGCGGATGCACCGGCGAAGTCGTCAGCCCCGACGGCCTCATCTTCACCAACAACCACTGCGGCTTCTCCTTTGTGCAGGCCATGAGCGACCTCAAGCACAATTATCTCCAAGACGGTTTCTTCGCCAAGAGCCGCGCCGAGGAGTTGCCCGTGCCCGGCCTCACCTTCACCTTCGTGGTGCGCATCGACGATGTCACCGCCCGCGTCGAAGCCCTCGCGCGTCAAAAGAAATATGATCAGCACACGCGCCAATCGGCCGGCGTGCTCGCCGCCTTGTCTGAAAAGCTCCTCAAATCGAGCGCCCTCGCCAAGACCCCCGGCGTGAGCGCGCGCATCGTCCCCTTCTTCGGCGGCAATCGCTATTTCCTCTTCGTCGAACAGCGCTACGACGACGTCCGCCTGGTGGTGAACCCGCCCCAGCAGATCGCCCAATTCGGCTTCAACCAAGACAACTGGCTCTGGCCGCGTCACAATGCCGACTTCGCCGTCTTCCGCATCTACGCCGATGCCCAAGGCCGTCCGGCACGTTATGCCAAAACCAACGTGCCTTTGCGCCGCGAGAAGTGGTTGCCCATCAGCCTTCGCGGCGTCGAACAGGGCGACTACACCATGATCATGGGCTTCCCCGGCCGCACCAGCCGTTTCCTCACCGCTTCGCAGGTGCGCCTGCGCTGCGAGAGCATCAATGAGCCCATCAATCTCGCCGGCGAAGCCGAACTCCGCTTCATGAAGTCGCTGATGGACAGCGACAAAGCCGCCTCGCTCAAATACGCCGGCGAGTACATGAAGCTCGGCAACATGGTGAAGAACTTCGGCGGCATGAACGCCAGCGTCGCTTCCACCCGTTTGCTCGACATCAAGGCGCGCGAAGAAGCCGCTTTCCGCGAATTTGCCGCGCGCAGTGGCCGGCCGGAATACAAAAACGTCATCGAGCGCATCGATTCGCTCGTGGCCGCCGTGCGCGACACGCTCCACGACTACAACCTCCTCCGCTTCACCTACGGCGCGCAAGACTTTCATCCCAACACCGTCGCCCTCTGGGGCTTCATTCTTCGCTTTGCCCCGCGTGTTCAACGCAACTGGGAGCGACTCGACCGAGGCAAGAAACAAATCAAAGCCGGCGCTGAGGAGAAAAAGCTCTACCGCGAATTTATGACCTCTGCGCATCGCGTGGCACTGACCACTGATTTCGACTACGACCTGCGCAAGATGAAACTCCTGGCTCCCTATTGGGCCAAGCATCACCGCCTCAAAGCGCAGCCCGGTTTCGTGCGCGAGGACATGAATGCCTATTTCGACTCGCTCTATGCGCAGACGGCTTTCCGCGACACGGCCGAAATTAACACGTACATGGCCACCGACTGTTTCGAGGCCTTCTCCGAAGATTCCGTCATCAGCCACTGGCTGCAATTCGACCGCTTGATCGATGAGGTGTATCGCCCCGCGCTCGACCGCTATGAGCGCAAAGTGGCCGAACTCAACCAAATCTATGTGCGCGGCCTCTGCGAAATGTACGGATGGACGAAGGCGCCCGACGCCAATTCCACCTTGCGCATGACTTACGGCAGCGTGCGCGGCTATTCGCCCCGCGATGCCGTGCAATACGGCTGGCGCACCGGCTTGAAAGGCATGTTTGAGAAGGAAAATCCCGCCGATCCCGACTATGTCGTGGACGAAAAACTCCGACAGCACTATCTCGCCAAGAACTACGGCCCCTATGCCGACGCCGACGGCGAGTTGCCCACCTGCTTCCTCACCAACAACGACATCACCGGCGGCAATTCGGGCAGCGCTGTCCTCAATGCGCGCGGCGAACTCATCGGTTTGGCCTTCGACGGCAACATCGAAAGCCTTTCGTCCGACCTCCGCTACAATCCGCAGCTGCAGCGTTGCATCAACGCCGACATTCGTTACATCCTTTTCGTCATTGACACCTACGGCGGTTCGCATTATCTCCTAAACGAGATGGAAATTCGCCGTTGAACCCCTCTCTGCATGATGCTTCCCGAAGCTTTTGTCACCCGATTGCGCGCTCTCCTCGGTCCCGCCGAGGCGAGCGCGCTTTGCGTTGCCCTCACCGAAGGCGACACCCCTGTGAGTGTGCGCCGCAACCCCGCCAAGTGGGCCGCCGATGAGTTGCCTTTCGTGGCCGACGACGCGCCCCTTGTCGCCACCCCCGTGCCGTGGTGCGAAGAAGGGCGCTACCTTTCGGCGCGGCCCGCCTTCGCTCTCGATCCGCGTTGGCACGCCGGCGCTTATTATGTGCAGGAAGCCGCGTCGATGTTCGTGGCGGCGGCCTATCGTGCGGCGTTTCCCGACAGCGCGCCCCAACGTGCCCTCGATCTCTGCGCCGCCCCCGGCGGAAAAAGCACGCTCTGGCGCACGCTCCTGCCCGACGACGCACTGCTTGTGGCCAACGAACCGGTGAAAGCGCGCGCTAATATTCTCGCCGAAAACCTCATTAAGTGGGGACACCCCAACACCGTCGTGGCCAACGCCTATCCTGCGGATTTCGGTGGCCTGTCCGAGTGTTTCGATCTCATCGCCACCGACGTTCCCTGCTCGGGCGAGGGCATGTTTCGCAAAGATCTCCAAGCGCGCGCCGAGTGGTCGCCCGAAGCCGTGGCGCATTGTGCCGAGCGGCAGCGCGAAATTCTCCGCGACGTGTGGCCGGCGCTCCGTCCGGGGGGCTTTCTCGTCTACAGCACCTGCACTTTCAACCGCGAGGAGAACGAAGACATGGTGGTTTTCGCCTGCGAAGAACTCGGCGCTGAGCTGATTCCCATTCCCCTCGACGCGTCGTGGCCGATAGCGGGCGACACCACCGGCCGCGACCTCTCCGTTTACCATTTCTTCCCCCACCGCACTGCCGGCGAAGGCCTCTTTCTCGCCCTGCTGCGCAAGACTTCGGGCGAAGGCGACGCCGATTCGGGCGCAGCGCCCAAGACGCGCCGCGCCGACCGCGATAAGCGCCGCAAAACCGCCAAGCCCGAAGCCCCGCCCCGCGAGTTCACGACGTGGTTGCGCGAGTCGGAAGCGTTCGCCCTCCGTTTGTTGCCCGACGGCCGCTGGAATGCCGTGCCGCGTGCCCATGCCGATTTCGTAGAACGGCTGGCCGGTGTGGCGCGCCTGCTGGTTTCGGGCGTCACCTTGGCCGAACGCAAAGGCACCAAGCTCATTCCGCACACCGCTTTGGCGCTTTCCACCGCCCTTGCCCCCGAGGCTTTCCCCACCGTGGCACTCTCTGCGGCAGAAGCGCGCTGCTTTTTGCGCCGCGAAGCCATGGTGCTGCCCAGCGATGTGCCTCGCGGCTACGTGCTTGCCACCTTTGAGGATCTTCCCCTCGGCTGGCTCAACAATCTCGGCTCGCGCGCCAACAATCTCTACCCCGCCGAGTGGCGATTGCGCTTGACCGAGGCGTAAAAGTGCCGCCCTTCGTGGGCGGAGTGCCCGACCTTTGTGGGCGCATCTCGTCCGTGTCGTCGCGTGCGCCTCATTATATATTATTCTTCTCCCGATTTTTCCCCGACTTATGCAATATCTCTGTTTCACCTTCACCCTCACGCCGGCCTCCGAAGCCGCCTATGACCTGTTGGCCGACGCGTTGGCCGGTGCCGGCTTCGACAGTTTCGTGCACACTGACGAACTTGACCTGCCGCGTGTGGCCTTTCAAGACAATTTCCCCGAGAGCGCCGTCTTTGCCGACAAGGCCGCGACCGATGCCTTCCAGGCTTACATTCCCGCTGCCCGATTTGACGAAGAAGAACTCCGTGCTGTCTTGGCTGAGTTCCCGCTGCCCGGCCACCGCATCGACTATGTGCGCGAAGAAGTGGAGGACAAAAACTGGAACGAGGAGTGGGAGAAAAACTACTTCCAGCCCTTGCTCATCGGATCGGCCGACCATCCGCGCTGTGTTGTCTCTTCCACCTTCCACACCGACGTGCCCGAAGCGGAATATGCCATCAAAATCAATCCGCAAATGTCGTTCGGCACCGGACACCACCAAACCACGGCGCAAATGCTCGAGCGCTTGCTCGACGACGAGGTGCGCGGGCTCGAAGTCCTCGACATGGGTTGCGGAACGGGCATCTTGGCGATTTTAGCCTCGTTGCGCGGGGCGAAACACTGCGTGGCCGTCGACTTCGACGAGTGGTGTGTGCGCAACACGCGCGACAATCTCGCCCTCAACGCCGTGGGAGAGATCGAAGTCGTGCACGGCGATGCCACTGTCCTCGAGTCGCGCCCCGAAGTCTTCGACTTGGTGATCGCCAACATCAACCGCAACATCCTCCTGGCCGACCTTCCGCGCTATGTCGCTGCGATGCGAAGCGGCGCACACATCTATATGAGTGGATTCTACACGGCCGACGTCGCTCCCCTGCGCGAACGCGCCGAAGCCTTGGGACTCACCTTCGTCGACGAGCGCAGTCGCGAAGACTGGGCGTGCATTAAATTCGTCAAAGCCTGATGCGCCGCCTCGTTTCGTCCGCGTTCGCGGCAGCGGTTGCCGTGTTCGCTCGGCGCGCAGTGGTGGTTGCGTTCATTCTCCTCACCGCGTTGAGCGTGGCCGTGGAGGCGCAGGCCGAAACGCCCTTGCGCCGTCCGCTTTCGTTCTTGCCCGCCGCGTCCGTCCTCGTAGTCACGCCCGGAGCGGCCAATGTGGTGGAACGCGTCATGCAAGTTTCGCCCTACTTGGCGCCGCAGGCCGACACGCTCACCGCCCATTCGGCGCGTGCCTTCCGCCGTTTGGCCGCGCGGCAGCCCGATCTCGCGCGCTGTTCGGCCGATACGCTCGCGCGCCTCTTCTTGGTCACGGGAGAAGCCCACATCGCCGCCGCGCTCGACCGCGAACGTTTGCGCCGCGACAGTCTTCTTTCGGCCAATCCCACCGACCGCGCCGCCGCACAAGCGCTGCTCAACACCCTCGGATGGGTGGCGGCGAGCGAAGGCACCGACCTGTATGTGAACCTACCCGTCGACTGTATGATGAATGTCGCCACCCCCGCGCTGCGTTGCACCGTCGATCAGATTTGCGAAATGGGGCGGGTGAAATATCGCCTCTCCGGTTTTCCGCAACACGGCAGTGCGCTGCGCCTTCACCTGCGATTGCCCACCGGCGTGGAGCCCGATCAGGTGTATCTCAACGGCCGCCGCTTGCTCGCTCCGCAGATTGAGCGCGGATACCTCGTGGTGGATCGCGCATGGCGCAACAATGAGGAACTCTATTACGATCTGCCCGAGCGAAAACAACTGTTCGGCGAGTGAAGCCCGCCACCGCTGTTGGCAACTTGGCACTTTCGCACGCGAAAAAGTCGACAAAGGCCGCGTTTTGTTTGCCCTTGTCGACTCAAAAGCGTAATTTCGCAACGAATATTCAAAACAACCTATGGAAATTACCGGTAAAATCATTTTTGCCCTCGAACGCCGCGCCGGCAAGTCCGCGCGCACCGGCAACGACTGGGCATCGCAGTCTTACGTGCTCGAGACGCACGACCAATACCCGCGTCGTATGGTCTTCGACGTGTTCGGCGACGACAAAATTCAGCAGTTCAACATCCAGCCCGGTCAGGAGTTGACGGTGAGCTTCGACATCGATGCCCGCGAATATCAAGGCCGCTGGTTCAACAGTATCCGTGCTTGGCGCGTGATGCCCGCACAAGCTCCCGGAGCCGCTCCGGTTGCAGGTGTCGGCCCGCAAGTTGGCGCGCCCGGCGTGACGATGCCGGCCGACGGTGCTGCACAATACGGACAAGTGCCCGGAGTCGGCGTGCCCGGCCCTCAACCTCAAGCTGCCGACGGCGGAACGGACGATCTCCCCTTCTGAGCAGTTTCAACTTTTATGAGTCGTTTCTCCCGTACTGCGGGAGAATCGGCTTTTTTTCTATCCTATGTTCGTGAATAAACTCTTTCGTTTCTGCCGTTGGGCGCTGGGCATTTTCTTCGTGTCGAGCCTCCTTTCGGTGATCGCCCTGCGGTGGGTGCCGGTCTACGTCACCCCGCTGATGGTGATCCGCTGTGTCCAGCAGTGGAGTCGCGGCGAGCGTCTGCGTCTGCACCACAGTTGGGTGCCGCTTGAGGAGATGCCGCCCTCGCTTCCCGTGGCCGTTATCGCCTCTGAGGATCAGAAGTTTTATGTCCACAGCGGTTTCGACACCCAAGCCATCGGCAATGCGCTGGTGCAGCGCATGGAGGGCGGACGCCGCCTGGGTGGCAGCACCATCTCTCAACAAACGGCGAAAAACGTGTTTCTCTGGCCCACGAGTTCGTGGGTGCGCAAGGGTTTCGAGGCCTATTTCACCGTGCTGATCGAACTCTTTTGGTCGAAACAGCGCATCATGGAAGTCTATCTCAACAGTATCGAGATGGGCGACGGCATCTATGGGGTGAAAGCCGTGGCGGAGCAGCATTTCGACTGCGAACCGTCGCAACTCACGCGCCGCAACTGCGCGCTCATCGCCGCCACGCTCCCCGCGCCCCTGCGCTTCAGCAGCAAAACGCCCGGCCCCTACATGCGCAGCCGTACGCGCTGGATCTTGAACCAGATGCGCCACGTGCCGAGCTTCGACATGGGACAGCATTAAGTTCGCTTTTCGTTCGCAGCGCGCGCCTACCGTTGCGCGCATCGTGTGCCGTTGCCGCGCCACGGAGCCACTGTTAGGCAAAAAAAGAAACATCCCGCTTTCCTGAAGTCAGGAAAGCGGGATGTTTTTGTGGCACAAGGGCAAGGTCGCAGCCCGATTTGTGCGCGCTGCTTGCGGAGGTCACCCTCGAAAGGCGCGGGCGCTCAGTTGTGGAGCGAGAGTTCGCGCAGTTTGTGCTCGTCGAGGATGCGCAGGGTGCGCGAAACGAAGGCGATGGCGCCTTCCTGTTCGAAATGTTTGAGCGTACGAATAGCGTTCGAGGTACTCATATTCGAGAGTTCCGCCAGTTCGCGGCGCGTCAAGGGCAGGCCAATGTCGTGGTGGTCGGCGGGGTTGCCGTAGGTGGAGCGCAGGAAGAGGAGGGTTTCGGCCATGCGTTCGCGCAGCATGCCCTGGGTGAGGGTCACGATTCGGCGGTCGGCGATGCCGAGTTCGCGCGCCATTTGCTTGACAATGAGCTGCATGAGTCGCGGCGACTCGTCGATGAGTTGGCGCACGAGGGGAATGGGATAGGCCAAGAGCGTCGAGGAGCGGTGGGTCACGGCATTGGCGGCATAGTGCTCATCGGCCAAGGCGGCGCGATAGCCGAAAATTTCGCCCGGCCCGATGAATCGCAGGGTTTGTGCGCGCTCGGTGCGCCCTTCGCGGTAGAGACGCACGGTGCCTTCCAGCACGTAATAAAGGAAGTGGGGCGTGTCATCCTGCCGGTAGATGATTTCGTCTTTGGGAAGGATGTATTCGCGCTGAGCGGCAAAGAGGCGCGCGCGTTGCTCGGCGGTGAAGGCTTCGCGAAAGGTGTGCGAAGCCGAACGAAGTGACCACGTATTCTGGATTGTCATCTGCTTCATATCTTCTCTCTGTCAGAAAGGGGTGGACGGTTGGCCATGGCACGGAGGCGCGAACCGCGGTGGCGGTGCGCATCGGGCGAGTGGATAGGACAAATTTATGCATTCGGCTGCAGGCAGCCAAACATTTCTCTTGATATTTTAGAAAGTAAACGTTCCGGCTGAGCATTTCTCTGAAGGGAGCGGCGCCGGCGACCGCAGGGGAGGGGAAACCGCACCGACAAGCAGGGAACTCGAGGGCGCGGAGCGGGAGGGGAA
>JABZKU010000047.1 GCA_015257125.1 Prevotellaceae bacterium
GCACAACCTTGCCAAGGTTGGGGTCGCGAGTTCGAGTCTCGTTTTCCGCTCTTAAGCGAATTGCTCAAAAAGCAGTTCGCTTTTCTTTTTTTGAATCCAATTCTACGTGCACCGTGTGTACGTTTTCTACGGATTACACTTTGTTTTGTGACACCAACGGCTTTTGCGGTGGTTTTTTTCGAGAGAACATGAACATTTACGTACGCTATTTTGATAATGAAGCGCTGGTTCGTAATCTTGACGAACTGTTTGATTTCCTTTCCGGTTTGGGTGATATTACGATCAACAAGATGATGGTCGACGAACTGACGAACTACGTCAATGACGAGGCCAATTATCCCAAGCGCTACAAGGTGCGTCCGCGCGTTTACTTCATTCTCATCAAAACCACGGCGCAAACGCTCGAAGAATTCAAAGCTAACAATCGTTCGGCACAGCCTTCGGCCATGGCTGCTCCCTATATGAGCAACATGGGGGGGATAGTGCGCAAAGACTCCCGCGTGTACATGCTACAAGAGGAGCGTGAGGGCTGGTATTTGGGGCGTATCAATTTCAAACGCGTGCTTTTGATCCCTGGCACGCAGAAATTTCAATATCGTGATACGACTTTTGCGGCTTATGTCTTCACTTCGTCGGCGATGGAGTGTTACAACCGCATTGTTTCGCACTTAAAAAACAGACAAGACATCGACCCGCGCAGCCAATTCCCCTCTGCGAAAGGAAGTAATTTCACCTATGAGTTTTTCGGTGAGCGACTTCCTGAATAATTCATCAAATATGCGTTTTGCAAAGCAGAACTGAAGAAAATGTGTCGCCTGCAACTCATGTTTTTCGGCGGTTTATGTGCCAAAAACTTGGTAGATTGACCTCAAAACCATATATTTGCAAGCGGAACCCTATTATTCGCATCAATGAAGCATACGATTTCCAAATATATATTCGCCTTCGCTTGTCTCTTGGGCGGTGCATCCGGCGCAGCGGCGCAGGATCTGATTGCCAGACAAGCGCCGGTAGAACGCCGCATCAAGTCGGCCGACTCGGTAGTCATCAACCGAGTGATCCGTAACGCCGCTCTGAATAATTTAGAGAGCAACGAGTTGTATTCATCTTGGAATACTTCTAAAGTACATTGCTATTCAAGCAGTGAAATCCCCGAGACTTATAAAATTGACCTTCGTGGATTTCGCATGCCTACTCCCAGTCGAAATATTACTTCCCACTTTGGTTACCGCCCCACGTTCCACCGTATGCACAAAGGGTTGGACATCAAAGTCTACACCGGAGACACGATTGTGTCTGCATTCGACGGAAAAGTGCGCATGGTAGGCTATGAAGCCACGGGCTATGGCCACTATGTGGTGATTCGCCACCGCAACGGACTGGAAACCATCTACGGTCACCTCTCAAAGAGCATTGCACAAGAGGGAGAATTCGTGAAAGCCGGTCAAACGATCGGACTGGGTGGCAACACCGGGCGCTCGTTCGGTTCACACTTGCACTTTGAAACACGTATTGTCGGGGTGGCCATCGATCCCACGCTGCTTTTCGACTTTCCGAACCAAGATGTGACTTGCAACACCTTCACTTTCCGTTATCGTGATTGCGACGGTGGCATCTTGAGTCGCACTACCATAGAACGAAATCGCGAGGATCTCGCACAGGCTGTGCCGACCGGACAAATGTATCAAGTGGAAGGTCGCCGCGTTTCTGTACAAAGTGTCGCAGAGAAACTGGGACTTACCGTCGAAGCTTTGTGCGACTTGAACGGTTTTACGCCCGGAACGGTCCTCACGCGCGGACAAATGGTGCGCTATTGAGGCGCTTTCACCGCGTAGCAGCGATGCTTGAAGGATCATTGCGATGATATTCGATCGAAACATCTATCCTACATTCTAAAATAGGTACCCACTCTTCTGTCTCAAGTCTATTGAGCGGAAGGGTGGGTCTGCTTTATATATAAGAGGAGTCGCCCTCACGTCGGTGGGTGGCGACAAAGTAACGACACTTCGTACAATTTAGGAACAAATCGGAGCGAAATGCACGATTGCTATCTCCGAGATTACAATTGCCCGAAGACTTGTTCGCTCCATTCTACAATAAGCGAGTGAAAGTACAATTATATCGAGTTTTGGTGCTCCAAAAATTGGTAGCCACAACGAGAATGATTACTTTTGCTCCATACCATTGCAATAGCTTTTATGACGCAAGAACAACTCCTTCCCGAAGTGGTATTTGAAACCAGCTGGGAAGTGTGCAACAAAGTAGGGGGAATCTACACGGTGCTTTCGACACGCGCCAAGACCCTCGTCCAAGAATTCAAAGATCACCTGATCTTTATCGGTCCCGACGTATGGGGACAGCACGAAAATCCGCTATTCACAGAAGATAAAAAACTATATCCCGAGTGGAAGAAGGCTGCTCTTGAAGAAGGAGTGTCTGTACGCATCGGCCGCTGGGACGTTCCCGGTCAACCGATTGCCGTGTTGGTGGATTTTGCCCCGTTCTTTGCGGAGAAAAATGAAATCTACGCACGAGCTTGGGACTTGTTTCAAGTGGATTCGCTGCACGCTTATGGTGATTACGACGAAGCTTCGATGTTTTCTTACGCCGCCGGACGCTTTGCTGCGGCTTTATGCAAGCATTGTTTTGCGAAACGTCGCGTGATTTACCAAGCTCACGAATGGATGTCGGGACTCGGCATGCTCTTTTTGCAGCACGAGTGCCCGGAAGTGCGCACCATCTTCACCACCCACGCCACGAGTATCGGAAGAAGCATCGCGGGCAACAACAAATTGCTCTATGCTTATTTCAAAGGCTACAACGGCGATCAAATGGCCGGTGAACTTTCGATGGAAGCTAAGCACAGTATTGAGAAACAAAGTGCGCACCGTTGCGATTGTTTCACCACAGTGTCCGAATTTACGGACGTGGAATGTGCGCAATTGCTCGACAAACCGGCTGATGTCGTCTTGCCCAACGGCTTCGAACTCGACTTTGTGCCGAAAGGTGCGGAGTTTGAGCAAAAACGCAAGGCCGCTCGTCGTCGCATCTTCGAAGTAGCCGAAGCATTGACGGGCGAAACGTACGCAGAGGACACACTGATCATTTCCACCTCGGGACGTAATGATTTCCGCTGCAAAGGATTCGATGTGTATCTTGAGTCGATGCGCCGACTAAACGAGCAGTTGCGCGGAAGCGAGCGCAAAGTGCTTTCACTCATTGAGGTGCCCTGTTGGTTACTCGGCCCCCGCGAAGACCTGCGCGCTCGACTTGCCGACGAAAAAGCCTTGCGCAACCATCAATACACAACGGCTTTGCCCACGCCGATGATCACCCACGATCTGCACAATCTCAACGAAGACCGTATTCTCTGCTTGATCAAGGATTTAGGCTTGGACAATCGCCGCGAGAACCCCGTGAAGGTACTGCTTGTCCCCTGCTATTTGGACGGCAGCGACGGTATTTTCGACCAGCACTACTACGATGTGCTCACCGCCAACGACCTTACGCTCTATCCTTCGTATTATGAGCCTTGGGGCTACACTCCTTTGGAAAGCGTAGCCTTCAAAACCCCTTGCATCACCACCGATCTCAGCGGTTTCGGCCAATGGGTCAATGCAGAGTTGGGACACGCCGGCCGATTGTCCGACGGAGTCAGCGTTTTGCATCGTGATGACAACAACTACTTCGAGTGTGCCGATGCCATGTGCGCCGACATTCGCAACTATCTTGAGATGAACGAGCCAACGCGCGCCACGATTCGTCAGCGCGCCGAGGAGTTTGCGGAAAAAGCCCAGTGGAAGCATTTCATTCGCCACTATTATGCCGC
This sequence comes from Prevotellaceae bacterium, assembly GCA_015257125.1. Lineage (GTDB taxonomy): Bacteria > Bacteroidota > Bacteroidia > Bacteroidales > Bacteroidaceae > Alloprevotella. The sequence continues at coordinate 3,830 of JABZKU010000047.1, forward strand.
TTATGACTTCGCGCTTCGTCACCGTAACTGAACAAAACTACAAAATATACTCACCCCATGAACGTTAAAATCACCAATGCCAATCAGCCTGCGTGGAAGACGGTGACCGTAAAAAGCCATATTCCCGCCGAACTGAAGCCGCTCGATGAGCTGGCACACAACCTTTGGTTCTGCTGGAACCAAGAAGCTTTGGATTTGTTCCGTAGCTTGGACTCCAAAATTTGGGAAGAAGTCGATCAGAACCCCGTTGAGTTGCTCAACCACATCCCCTACAAGCAGCTCCAAGAACTCGCAGCCGATCCCGAAGTCATCGGTCGAATGGATGCTGTCTACAAGACTTTCCGTGCTTACATGGACGAGAAACCCAACGCCCAGCGCGCTTCTGTGGCCTATCTCTGCATGGAATACGGCATGAACCACAATGTCAAGATCTACTCCGGCGGTCTTGGTGTGTTGGCCGGCGACTATGTGAAGGAAGCCTCCGACTCTAACGTAGATATGTGCGCTGTCGGTTTCCTTTACCGCTACGGCTATTTCAGCCAAACCTTGTCTATGGACGGACAGCAGATTGCGAACTACGAAGCGCAGGACTTCGACCGCATGCCCATCGAGCGTGTGCTGGATGCCAACGGCAATCAAGTTGTAGTCGACGTTCCTTTCCCCAATTACACGGTGCATGCCCTCATCTGGCGCGTCAATGTGGGTCGTGTTCCTCTCTACTTGCTCGACACCGACAACGAGATGAACTCCGAATACGACCGCAGCATCACCCACTCCCTCTACGGCGGCGACTGGGAAAACCGCATGAAGCAAGAATACCTGCTTGGTATCGGTGGTATTCTCGCCCTGAAAAAACTCGGCATCACGAAGGACGTTTACCATTGCAACGAAGGACATGCCGCGTTGGCTAACCTGCAACGCCTTGCCGACTTCGTAGAAAGCGGTCTCAACTTCAACGAAGCCCTCGAATTGGTGCGCGCCAGCTCACTCTATACCGTCCACACCCCCGTTCCCGCCGGCCACGATTACTTCGACGAAGGCCTTTGCGGAAAATATCTCGGCCAGTATCCCGGTAAACTCGGCATCAGCTGGGACGATTTCATGGGACTCGGTCGTCAAAACCCCGAAGACAAGGGCGAGCGCTTCTGCATGTCCACCTTCCTTTGCAAGACTTGTCAAGAAGTGAACGGCGTCAGCTGGTTGCACGGTAAGGTTTCTCAGCGCATGTTCGAGAGCATTTGGCCCGGTTACCTCCCCGCCGAATCCTATCGTGAGCACAAGATCCTCACTCACGACGAGTACGAGGAAGTCTATAACGTGAATCCCGACGAAAGCCACGTAGGTTATGTCACCAACGGCGTGCACTATCCCACTTGGTGCGCCAGCGAGTGGAAAGCCGTGCACAAAAAGTACTTCGGCAAGACCTTCTTCAACGATCAGAGCAACCCCGCCCTCTGGGAAAACATCTATCAAGTCAGCGACAAGGAAGTTTGGGAAACTCGCGTGGCATTGAAGAAGAAACTCATCGACTACATCCGCGAACGCTTCCGCGATAACTGGTTGCGTAACCAAGGCGATCCCGCCCGCGTGATGTCTTTGCTCGACAAGATCAACCCCAATGCGCTCATCATTGGCTTCGCCCGCCGCTTTGCCACCTACAAGCGCGCCCACCTGCTCTTCTCCGATCTAGAACGCCTGTCGAAGATTGTCAACAACCCCGACTATCCCGTGCAGTTCCTCTTCGCCGGTAAGGCACACCCCGCCGATGGTGCAGGACAAGGCCTCATCAAGAAGATTCACGACATCTCCCAAAGCCCTGAGTTCATCGGTAAGATCATTTTCCTCGACAACTACGACATGGAGCTTGCACGCCGTCTCGTCAGCGGCGTCGATATCTGGATGAACACGCCCACCCGTCCGCTCGAAGCCTCCGGAACCTCGGGTGAAAAGGCCTTGATGAACGGTGTCGTCAACCTCTCCGTGCTCGACGGATGGTGGTACGAAGGTTATCGTCCCGGCGCAGGTTGGGCGCTCACCGACAAGCGTACCTACCAAGATCAGGGACAACAAGACAAACTCGATGCGGCCAACATCTACAGCCTCCTCGAGAACGAGATCATCCCCCTCTACTACAGCCGCAATTCCAAGGGCTACAGCGAAGGTTGGATCAAGACGGTGAAGAACTCCATCGCGCAGATCGCTCCTTTCTACACGATGAAGCGTCAGCTCGACGACTACTACACTCGTTTCTACAACCCTCTCCGCGATCGTTACGCGCTGATTTCGGCCGATAACAACCGCATAGCGCGCGACATCGCCGAATGGAAAGCCCGCGTCATCGAGCGTTGGGACAATATCAACGTCGTTGAAGTCAAGAACAGCGAAAGTCTCTACGGCACTTCGCTTGTCAGCGACAAGGAATTCTCGGTTAGCGTTGTCGTTGACGAACAAGGTTTGGAAGATGCTGTGGGCATCGAACTTGTGGTGCTCCGTCAGGACGCCGAAACCGGTCAGGATGTGATCTACAAGACCTATCCTCTCCAAGTCGTGGGCCACGAAGGTAACCTTTACACCTTCGAACTCAAGGCCGCCATCGATGTTGCCGGTTCGTTCCGCACCGCCTTCCGCATGTATCCCCGCAACAAGCAGTTGGCTTCTCGCCAAGATCTCTGCTTCGTGCGCTGGTTCAGCTAATTCATACCGCTCGGGACGTTTGTCCCGCTACCTCTTTCACAGCGTTCGCCTCGTGCGGACGCTGTTTTTTTGCACCTCGTGCTGCAAGTTGCCCAACAATGAGAGAGTCCCCCTCGCTCGTCATTGAACCCATCATCGGCCGGCAACGAAAAAACGCCACTCCCGCAGGAGTGGCGTTTTTGTTTTGCGGCAGGGTAGACCACCGAGAGGGTCAGTGCATCAGTGTTGCATGAACTTCACCCCGTTTTGGAGATAGATCCGACCGGAGATCGTCACCTTCACGCGGCGACCGCTCAAATCGTAGATTGGTGTTTCCTTTTGCGAGGGCGTCATCCATTGCAGTCCCGTCACCTTACCGATAAGGAATTGCAGGTTCGGTGCCGTCACAGTGGTGTTGGCCGTGAGATAGGGGCGGAAAGCGCGGACGTCGCGGCTTTCTTGGCGCACCATCATACCGTTGTCGAGTGTAAAGGCCACTTGATCGTCGGCAAGTGCGGTGGGCATAGCCCCACCTGTGAGTAAATTCTCGGCAGGAGCCGCGGTCGTTGTCGAAGTCGGCGTGAGGGTGATCGCAGCATTCGGCATACCGGCGAGGAGAACCGCCGTGCCTGCGGGAATAGTGTTTCCCTCGATCGGCGTCAATCCCACAAGTGCCTTCTCATCGTTGAATCCGTTCACGGCATAGAGCTTGGCATCCTTCACTTCCATAGCCATGGGAGCGTAGATGGCCGCGTAGCCTTGTGCGTCGGTCGTGAGTGAAAGGATCTTCACGCGCTGCAGTTGCAAGTGCGCGGTGTCGTCGTCCTTCACGTCAGTCGGCGTTCCCTCCACTTGTCGGTCAGTGGCTTTCGCATGGAGGCGCAGCGTGGCGACGTTGTCTTCGCCGGTGGCCATCTGCACGGTGTATTTGTCGTGGGGTGCCGTACCGAATTTCACGGTCGTCGGCGCAGTTGTCGGCGCAGCCAGGCTCACGATGTTGTCATCGGCCTTGTGTTGCAACGTCCAGCCCGTGCCGAAGTTCACCAAGTGCGCGCCGTCAAAGTAGAAGACCGCGTTCTCGTTCGCGTCGGAGGTCAAGGTCAGTCGCATATCGTCGGCATTTTCAGCCTGCGCGCTGATACTCATTGTGCCGTCGTTGGTCTTCACTTGCAAGAAGTCGCCCGTCTTCGGCATATTCACGCCGTAAAGACGACCTTCGGCCGCAGCGTGCAAGAGCATACGGTAGTCGCCCAAATTGGCGTGACCTGCTTTTGCTGCCTCCGCTTCCTTCTGGAGTTCGTGGTTGTAGCCGGCCGGCACACCGAAGTCGTCGCTTTCCGGCGCTGCGGGCAAGGCTTCAAATCGAGCCCGTGCGGCGGCAGTGAGATCGGCTTCGCTGATGCTTTGTGCCGAAGACACCTCCCAAAGGCTCTTGCTTCCCTTTCTTTTGGCGAATTTGCCCAACAGGAGTGCAACTTCCTCTCCTGTGGTTTTCTCCACATTAAGGTAATTGTCCGTGCGCGAGCTCTCCACGGCACGAATACCTCCGTGGAAGTGGTCTTTCGTTGTCGTTTCGAAGGTGAAGTTCGTACCCACTGCACCGGTGGTCAGCGCATATTTGCCTGCTGTGGCCAAGGTGAGCGGACGCGCCGTGACCGCATGAACCAGCGCAAAGCGATTGTTCTTGGTATCGTAGTTCAAAATGAAAGCCTGTTCGGCACCTGGCTTGTCGAGATCCTGCGCCACCGGCTCGTATTTCGCGTTGAGTGTCAGGTAGTGTTGGCCGTAATTAGAGTTGTTGACCACAAACACCTTTTTCCCGTTGAGCGCGGCAATGGAATGGGGCGGTGTCTCATCGCCACCGGATCCACCGGGTTCTTCCGTCCCGCCGGTTCCACCCGTTCCACCCGTTCCACCCGTTCCACCCGTTCCTCCTGAGCCGCCGGTTCCGCCGGATTCTCCGCTACCTCCGGTTCCGCCTGATCCACCCGTGTCTTCAGATCCACCGGGTTCACCTGAGCCACCCGAACCGAGTGTCCAGTCCGCAAACGAATAGTAGGATTCGATGCGCTTTTCGATCGCGTCGGGCAGGTTGTGGAAGAAGTTGATGCCCGTGAGTTCCTCGAGTTTTGCGATCGTCACGGCATGTTTCACCATGTCTTCTTTTTTACCGGCGCGGCCGTAGTCCTTGTTTTCCAGCCAAAAACCGATACTGCTGTATGTTCCGTTCTTGACTTTGAGCAGCGCCATGTAATTGTGGCGGGGCACCGGCACTTTTTTGCCTTCTACAGTCAGTACCTCGACAAAATCATTCGGGTCGTTGATGGCTCCGCCTTTCGCAATATAGAGGGTGTCGGCAAAACTATTGTTGCGGCCGAGGTCTTGCACCAATCGTTCGAGCGCAACCCAGTATTTTTGGTTGAACTGTTTTACTTGCGGAGTCATGTTGCTCATGTAGAACGTTTGCTCGTTGGCTTCTTGCGAAAAAACGCGGTCGTGCGAAGCCACGAGATGCCCGCGATCGTAGACTTTTCCTGGATAAGTTTGGCCCGTGAGTCTTTCGGAGGGAGCAAGCAGCGGGTCGAAAGTGAATTTTCCGCTTCGCTTTACGCGGGTGGGACGCGTTTCCGTGTCGAATCTGAACGCCACCCAACGGGGATGATGCCAACGGGCATCATAGCTAATGGCGTAGTTGAGAATCGAATCTTGCCCACTGCTCGCCGACCGTACGCGGTGCACGAGATAACGCTCATCGGCGTCGCCCTTGAGTTGAGGCATTTCAAGACGCCGAGCGGCCAGGCTGTCGGCTTCGCGGCGCGAGTTGTCACGACGTCGCGCCGTGGGCAGGGCTTGCGGCGTGGGTAGGCTGAAAGTGATGGTCGGGGTTAAACCCAATGTATCGACGATTTGGGCTTGTGCGGACGGCGTACCGACCGAACCTGCCAAAGCACAAAGCAGTGGCGTGGAAAGTAGCGGATTGAACTTCATTTCGCAGGAGTGAAAATTGGGCAGTTGCGAGTCGGTCGCCCTAAGTACAAAGACATGCCGACAAAAACTTGCGCCAGATCATAATATTGTCATGCAAATGTAGCGATTTAATATGATATTTTATGCGCAAAGTGGTGCGAAATAATTTATCTTTTTTGGGAACGAACCTCAAAGATGGTAGATAGGAAAGCAAACGAACCGGCTCATCTC
>JABZKU010000048.1 GCA_015257125.1 Prevotellaceae bacterium
TTACTGCCCCGTCCCCACACTGTGGTGCGCTCCAAAGGCCATTTTTCGCTCGCCAGCCCCGTCTTGCTCGACGATCCCACCCACTGTGCGCAACTCGCTGCGGTGTTCGCAGCAATGCGGTGCCCTTTTTCCGAAAAAGCCCAAGCCGCGGTGCGCGTTCGCCTCGACTCCACGCTCGACACCTTCGACTATCCGCTCGAAGGCTTCCCTTCAGAAGGCTACAGGCTGCGCATTTCGCCCCAAAGCATCGACATCACCGCCGCCACGCCCATCGGTGTGATTCGCGCCGCACAGACTTTGCGCCAACTCGCGCAAGGTAGCGCCACACCACGGCTCGAATGCCTCACGATCACCGACTTCCCCGCCTTCAAAGTCCGCGGTTTCATGCACGACGTCGGACGCTCTTTTATCCCGATCGACGACCTTCGCCGACAAATCGACCTCTTGTCGCGCTTCAAAGTCAACGTCTTTCATTGGCACCTCACGGAAAACCAAGCATGGCGCCTTGAGATCAAAGCCTTTCCGCAACTGACTTCCGCCGCCTCCATGACGCGTTTCGCCGGACGGTACTACACGCAAGCCGAAGCCCGCGCCCTCGAAGCCTACGCCCGTGAGCGCGGTGTGACCATTATCCCCGAGATCGACATGCCCGGCCACAGCGAAGCCTTCGTCCGCGCCATGGGTTTCGACATGCAATCGGCGCAGGGTGTCGCCGCCCTCCACACCATTCTCGAGGAAGTGGCCGCCATTTTCCCCCATGCCCCCTACCTTCACATCGGCGCCGACGAGAAGCGCATCACCTATCCCAACTTTTTGCCGCAAATGATCGCCAAAGTCCATGCTTTGGGGCGCAAAGTTGTGGTTTGGAACCCCGTTCAAGGCGTAGATCTCTCCACCCTTGACATCGACATGACGCAGATGTGGAGCACCGCCGGACGAAAAATCGCCGGAAAGCCCAACATCGATTGCCGCTACAACTACACCAACCACTTCGATGTCTTCGCCGATCTCGTCGGCATCTACAAGAGCAACATCTATTATGCGCCGCGCGGCAACGCCGAGTTGGCCGGTACGATTTCGTGCTTGTGGAACGACCGCCAACTCTCCGACGCCTCGGCCATTCTGCAGCAGAACAATTTCTACGCCAACGTCCTCGCTTCGGCCGAACGCGGTTGGATCGGCGGCGGAGAAGCCTACATCGAGCAGGGCGGCGTCGCGCTTCCCAACGCCGGTGCGGAGTTCGAAGCGTTTCGCAACTGGGAACGCCGTTTTCTCTTCCACAAGTCCACCACCCTCGCCGCAGAACCGGTGCCCTACGTCCGACAAACCAACGTCGTGTGGCGCGTCACCGATGCCTTCCCCAACGGCGGTGATCCGCAACTTGCCCTCCCGCCCGAAACCGAAGGGCTGAAAACCACCTACATCCTCGGCGGTCGCACCTACGCCACCCACCGAGTCACCGGCGCCGGCCTCTACTTGCGGCACACTTGGGGCCAGATCGTCCCCGCCCTCTTCGCCGAAGCACAACCCCACTCCACAGCCTACGCCTGGACCTACGTCTATTCGCCGCGTCCACAAGCCGCCGGCGCGCTCATCGAGGGCTACAATTACAGTCGTTCCGAACGCGATTTAGCCCCACCCTCCGGAAGTTGGGATCGCATGGGCACACAAATTTGGCTCAACGACAGCCTCCTTTCGCCGCCGCGCTTCGACAATGCCGGCAAAACGCCCATAAGCCACGAAGATCTCCTCCTCAACGAAAATTTCACCGGCCGTGCGCCGCAAAAAATCTGGCTCCGCGCGGGCTGGAACAAGGTGTTGCTCAAACTCCCCTTCCAACCCGACGGCGGAACGCGGCTGAAAAAGTGGATGTTCACCTTTGTGCTCACCGATCTCACTGGGCGGCAAGCCCTCGACGGACTGATTTACTCGCCCGAGCGCGTCCTTCCTTCCGCTCCCTCCCGCACTTCGCGCCGCTGATCGTCCACCGCGCCTTTCGCTCTGCGTCAAAACAAAAACCGCAGCGTGCCTTTCGTCCACCACTTCACCACCGGCCGCAAAAAGCCCCCTGTTCCGCACGAACAGGGGGCTTTTTCCGTCAAAAAAATGAGGAGTTGTGGGCTTATTCCGCCGTGTTTTCTCCCAAACCGAAGCGCTCCGAGACGAAACGGGCGATGAAATCGGTCGTACCATCGGCGCCGAGCACCGAAGAGTTGACGCAGAGGTCGTAGGTTTCAGCCGTGCCCCAAGTGCCGAGGGAGTAGAAGTTGTAGTAAGTGGCGCGCTCCTCGTCGGCCTCTTCGAGAATGCGGCGCGCCGACTTCGCGTCGATGCCGCGACGGCGCATCATTTCCTGCACGCGCTCCGACATCGAGGCCGTGATGAACACGTTGACGTGGTTCGGGTGGTGGCGCAGGATGTAGTCGGCCACACGTCCGATGACCACACAGGAGCGTTCGGCCGCCACCTTCTGGATGACGCGGCTCTGGATGGTGAAAAGATTCTCGTCGCTGAGCTGATTGTCGTAGAAACTGCCCCCGCCGCCGAAAAAGGGCTGCACCACCTGCGCGATGGAGTGGAGAAAACCTTTCCGCTCGTCGCTTCGCTCGAAAACACCGGTGCCGAGTCCGCTCTCCTGCGCGGCAAGCGAGAGAATTTCTTTGTCGTAATAAGCAATGCCAAAGCGTTCGGCGAGACGCTTGCCGATTTGTCGGCCGCCGCTTCCGAGCTGGCGACCCACGGTGATGACGAAGGGAGAGGTCATAGGGAGGAAAAGAAGAAAAAAAGTGAGCGAAGAGCGAACCGTCCGCACTCAGGCGGCGGAACGTCGGAGTTGACGGAGTTGGACGACGAGCATCGTGCCCGAAAGGAGGGCAGCGGCGCCGTCGGCGATGGGAATGGAAAGCCACACTCCGTCGCTCGGGCTGAGCCACCCCTCGGCCAAATGAGGAAGAAGAAGAATGCCGGGCACGAGGAAGAGGAGTTGGCGCGTGAGCGAGAGGAGAATGCTCTTGCCGGGCATACCAATGCTCTGGAAGAAGGCCGTCGACACGATTTGCATGCCGACCACGGGCCAAAAGAGGGAGACGATTTTGAGTCCCTGCGCCGATGCCGCGATGAGGGAGGCGTCTTTGGCAAAGAGCGACACGAGTTGCACGGGGAAGAGGTGGCTCGCCGCAAAACCCAAGGTGGTGATCACGGTGGCCACCACGAGGGTGTATTTCACCACGGAAACCAAGCGGTCGAACTTGCGCGCGCCGTAGTTGTAGCCCGCAATGGGGAGCATGCCTTGGTCGAGTCCCATGACGACGAAGCCGATGAACATGGCCAAACGGTTGCAAATGCCGTAAGCCCCCACGGCGGTGTCGCCGCCATAACGCTGCATGGAGTACATGAGCAGGCTACTGATGAGCGAGGAGCACGAGTTGACGAGAAACTGGGGCAGTCCGATGACGATGGCCTCGCGCATGATGCGGCGGTCGGGACGAAAGATGTCGCGGCGGAAGCGAATCATGTCGCCGGGGCGCGTGAAGAGATAGATTTGCCACAGGAGCATCGACGATTGCGCGATGAGTGTCGACCACGCCGCGCCCTTGATGCCCCAACCCAGCACCATGACGAAGAGCCACGCGAGGACAGCGTTGATGAGCACGCTGCCGAAGGTGGAATACATGGCCAGTTTCGGCCGATTGGTGCTGCGGAGCTGCGCATTGAGGCCGTAGTAGAGGTGCGTCACGACGTTGCCGCAGAGCAAAATGCGCATGTAGTCGTGGGCATAGGGCAGGGTGTTGTCGCTCGCGCCGAAGAGGCGGAGGATGGGGCTGAGGGTGCAGAGCAAAACCACCCCGAGGGTGAGCCCCATCACGACGTTGAGGATCACGACATTGCCCAAGATGCGACGCGCCGCTTCGTAGTCTTTCTGTCCGAGACGGATGCTCATCAGCGTAGAGCCGCCGACGCCGACCATCGCGCCGAAGGCGGCGGTGAGCGCCATGAGGGGGTTGGTAAGCGCCAAGCCGGCAATGGCAAATTTGCCCACGCTCTGGCCGATGAAGATGGCATCGACGATATTGTAGAGCGAAGAAGCCACCATCGCAATGATGGCGGGCAGGGAATATTGGAGCAGAAGCGCGCCGACGGGACGCTCTCCGAGTTCAGCGAAGTGGTTGTGTTGTGCCATAGGCGCGTGTTGTGCTGTGACGCCCCGCTCGGCGGGCGCGCTTTGTGCCTGCAAATGTACGAAGAAATGCGGGGGCTCGTGCAGAAGAGGGGGCGTTTTTGTCGATGGACTTTAGCCTGTGCGGCCAATCTGCGCAGTGGGCTGAAAAAAGTGGGGAGTTTTCGGCCGAAAACGGACTTCTTTTGTGCGAAACAAGGGGACTTTCGTCGGAAAACAGTCTACTTTTTTTGCGCGCCTCTCGCCGGCTCACCCTTCGTTGTCCGGGGGCAGCCGCTTCGTTGGGAAGTGGCGGGGGAAACGGCGGAATATTGCGGCGAGCGAAGGCAAAAAAATCCCCGTCTTCGCCGAGGCGAGGACGGGGAGTGCGGTCGAAAAACGACCGAGAGTAAGAAGATCAAAGGGCTTTGTAGCTGTCCTTGACGTATTCGAATTGGCCTTTGCCCACCACCTTGAACTTCATTTCATAGGTCTTCGTGGCATTGCCGTCATAAAGACCAAAGTGAAGCGTGTAGATCACATCAAGTCCGGCCACGGGGAGGGCTTCGGGGTTCAGTTTCGTGAGGGCGGCACCGAGCGTTTGCTGCAAGCGTTCGGCCATCTTGGCCGTGATTTCAGCGTCGCTCATCGAGGCATATTCCTTGGCATACTGTGCGCGTGCGGTAGAGGCGCGGAGATCCACATTGCCGTAGTAGGCCGAAAGTCCGGAGTAGACTTCGTTGTTGCCATACTTGGAAACATAACCGGCACCGGCGGCCACACCGAGGGGCGCGTCGACGTGTTCCTTCACCCAGTCCACACCGGCTTGCATGTAAGCGGTGGTGAGGGGGTTGCCCTTCTCAGCTTTGAGTTCGATGAGCGAGGAGGGATTGTAAACCCACTTGCCGTTGTTGCGAACGAACTGGTCTTTGCCGGGCGTCTCGTCAATGGTTTGGTTGCCCACCACGATATTGTCAAATTGCACGGTGGTCGTTGCACCGGTCTTGCCGTTGCCGTCGTAGCGGAAGGCGAGGCCGATGTTTTTGCCGGCGTACTTGGAGAGATCAACGTCGAGAGCTTGCTTGAACGTGCCGAAGGATTGACCTGCGGCGGGGACTTCGATCTTCACCTTCGCGGTGAGGTTTTCGCTCAGGTGGTGCTCGATGGACGCGTTGTTCATATTGTCGTCGACAACAAAGACGCTGAGTCGACCACCTGCGGCCGTATAGTGTCCGTAGAGGGCATCGAAGGTGAGGTGCGAGCCCTTCGTCACGGTGAAACGGGGCGAGAGGAGATAGGTTTGCGTGGAATCGGGCTGCTTGTAGGCCGATGCCTGCACGTAGTGGGCATTGTTGCGGAAAACGGTGCTCCATGCGGCCTTGTCACCACCGAGTGCGGGGAGCGTCGCCCAGCCTTTCACGACAGCGGGCTGCGTGTTCTTGTCGCCGGTGCCTTCAAAATCTTCTTTGAAGTCGAGCGTGCCTTTCACTTCGTGGCGATTGTAGTTGACCACCACGGCGCTGTTGTCGTCGGCCGTGAACCATTTCTCCGCGAGGAAGGCGGGGAGGAATTTGGCCGCGGTGACGGTTTCGGTGAACTGCTGGGTTTTGGCCAAAGCCTTGAGGGCGGCGCTGTCGGCCTTGGTGGTGCAGAGCGCGAGGTTGGCTTTATTCTCGGCAATGGCCTTGTAATCGGCGGCAGTGAGGGTGTATTCGATCTTTTTGACGTCAGTGGGCTGCGGACCCTTGACCAATCCGTCGAATTGCTCGTTGTAATCGCAGCTTGCGGTGAACAATGCCGCAGCGGCGAGGGCGAGATATGCAGAATATTTCATTGTGATCAAGAAAAAAGAGGGATGCGCTGTGCCGCCGGCACGGTGTGCGTTGCGGCACAGCGCTTCCGGCGATTAGAAATTGACTTTGAGCTTAACAGACATCTGACGTCCGAAACCGTAGAACACGCGATGTGCAGTGTTCCAGTCGTGTCCCGGGCCGTCGTAGGCCTGACTGATGTATTCCTGGTCGAGGAGATTCTCGACGTTGCCGGAAAGTGTGGTTTTGTAGCCACCCATTTGGAAAGTGTAGCCGGCCGAGAGATCCACCAAGCCATAGGCGGGCACCTTCCAGGGCGTTTGGAACGTCTTCACGCCGTCGAGGCTGATATCGTTGGCCGTTACGGCGTAGTCGGCGTAGTAGTTGGAGAAATACTTCCAATCTAATCCGATACGGAGGCCTTCCATGGGATAGACATTGAAGCCCAAACCGGCGGTGACTTGCGCCGATCCGCCTTCTTTCACGTCCTTCTGATTGAAACGCATGCGGGCGTGGTCGGCACCTTGGCTCTGTTCGAGCGGATGTCCGAACTTATCGATGGGTTGTCCGGCAGAATTGTAGAAATAGCCCACGGGGTTGTTCGTCCAACGCCAGTTGCCGACCGAAAGCATACCGCGGAGCGAGAACCACTTGGCGGGTTTGTAGCTCAAGTCGACTTCCACGCCTTCGTGGATGGAGTTTACGCCCTGCATGTTGATCCATGTGCGCTCAACATTGCCGTCTACGGGAATTTCCGTCATTTTGGCCATCGTCTTGTCCTTCCATTCTGTGTGGTAGACGTTGACATTGGCGGTGAAGGCGGCGGTGTGGTAAGAATAACCGAGCTCACCGGAGAAAATTTTCTCGTTTACTGCGTCGGGATTCACCTGATTCGACACCTGCGAAGCGAGGAATACGCCGCCGGAGAAGAAGGGTGCGCGCGAAATGTAGCCGATATTTCCGAAAACGTTGTGCTGTCCGCCCCAAGCGTCGAAGTGGGGGAACTTATAATTGACACCTCCCTTGACGGTGAAGCCGATTTTGCTCACTTTGTCGCTTTCGGCGTGCGCAGCATCGTAATAAAAACGGTCTTTACGCCATTGTGTTGTGTTATTCAAGGAGCCTGCTACAAACGCGGTGAGGTTGTTGAAGTCATACTCGGCTTGTCCGAACACACCCGACTGGGCAACGAAACCATCGTAGTCGCGCTGCACAACGTCGCCCACGGAGAGTTTCTTATTGATGAAGGCGTTGGTGCCCGCACCGGCGAAGTTTTCGGCCTTCACGTTCTTGCGATAGCGGTCAATGTAGTAAGCGCCGTCGTAAAGGTCGGTGATTTCGTTGGTGTGCGTGCCGACATAGTAACGCAAGTCCACACCTCCGTAGAGATTGAAGCGATCATTGATCTCTTTCGTGTAGGTAGACACGAGCCCCAACCACTTGTGGAGGTTTTTGCTCATGCTCATTACCATTTTCGAGCCGCTTTCGCTCGCAGCGTTCATCTCCTGGATTTTGCCGTAGGCGAAAGTGCCGTCGGCATTGCGGAACTGAGTGGTGAGAATGCCGTTGTTCGAGCCGTACCATGCGGAGCTGTACTCCTGCGTGCCCTGTCCGCTCTCGCCGCCGCCGAAACCGAGCGAGAGATAAGCCACGGTGTTCAACGACGAGGTGCGGTCGATCTGCCAGAGGTGCTGGAGTTGGAGCTGGGGCTTGTGGTAAACATTCTGTTGCGAGTGGCGAATCTGTCCGTAACGGTCATAACCGAAGGTGGCGTTGTAGCGATATTGTTCGCCGGGACGCATATATTTACCCACTTCTTGCCAACCTTGCACGGTGAGTCCGTCGTAAGCGGAACGCTTGTTGTGCACTTGCGGCGCTCCGAAGGCGGTGAAGGTGAGCAAATGGTTCTTGCTCAATTCCTTTGAAACCGACAAGAAGTAATTCCACGCACGGAAATCGGTGCCTTGGATATAGCCGTCGCCCCAAGTTTTGCCGCCCATGACGGTCAAAGCCCAGCCGTCGGCGGTGCGACCCGTGGAGAGAGAGAAAGCGAGTTTGTTGTATCCGTCATTACCCAAGCCGTAGGTGAAAGCACCTCCCTTGCGGGCGTCGGTAGTCTTGGTGACGATGTTGATCGATCCGCCGACTGAGGGCGTCGACACCTTGGCTGCGCCCAAACCGCGCTGGGTTTGGATGCTCGAAGCCACATCGGTGAGGCCGGCCCAGTTGGACCAGTACACACCACCCCACTCCATGTCGTTCATCGAGACGCCGTTGACGAGCACCGCCACGTTTTCGCTCTTGAAGCCGCGCATGTTCACTTTCGTGTCGCCATAGCCACCGCCTTCGCGCATAATATATACGCCGGGCGTGGTTTCGAGCACCTTGGGCAGGTCGGCTGTGCCGACGCGTTCCTCAATGGCGATGGCGCCGAGGGTGGTTAACGCCACAGGCGTCTTGCGTGCCACGGCACGGGTGGTCACCACGGCATCCTTCAGCGCGATGGATGCGCTGGCCATGGGGATAAATCCGAAATCATATTCGCCGGCGTGATTCGAAGCCAGTGTGGTGCTTTCGAAACCCACGCTGGAAAACTGCAAATTGCACTTCGTTTTGGGCGATTTGATGACAAACTTACCATCGTTGTCCGTGAACACCTTGGTGGGGGTGCCTTGAAGCGATACGGTCACGCCGACGAGGGGATCGTTGGTGGCTGCATCGATCACGGTTCCTTTGAGCACGCACTGCGCTTGTGCCACACTGCTGCCGGCAACGCTGACCACAAAGGCCGAGGCTGCGAGCAAAAGTTCTTTTCTCATGGGGGGAATGTTTGTTTGGACGTTGTGTAAAAGATTACGACTGCAAAGTTAGTGAATAGTAACAACGAAACGCGGCGTTTCTGCATTTATTTTCGCCTGCGATGCGAATAATCAGCGAGATGGCTAGATAACTTGCCTTTCTCGTCCGGTTCTTTCACGTTTTCTTCCCGGGTCTCCCGCTGCATTTTGCGCGCCATTTTCACCCGGGTGGCACGGCTTTTTGCGCGACTCGAGGGGAAACAAAAAAACGACGGACATCCTCCCTTCCAAACACCGCACGCCAACTCGCGCCGGCGCCGAACTTCGCCCTTCGTGACGAAGCGAAACGCGCAAGGACTTGCCGCAGGAGAGCGCACTGCACGACAAAGCGATGAGAAGACTCCCCCGCAACGCGCTCCCGGCGCGCGGAAAAATCGCCGATGGAGCGTGCAAACGACACGATGCGGGGCTGAAAACACAGGAAAAGGAGAAAAATGGACAAAAAAAATGGGAATGAACCGTCTCACGACGAAACATTCCCTCACAGAACTTATATAGAGATGAAAAAACTATCTCG
>JABZKU010000004.1 GCA_015257125.1 Prevotellaceae bacterium
ATAAGTGGACTTTTGCCCAAAAGTCCACTTGTTTTGCGAAAAACTTGTCTTGTTTTTCGTGAAAGGTTTCAACATCTCTTTTCCATGAGCCGAATGCGGACGAAAAAGACGGAGCAAAGCCCGCAAAAAAAAGGAGAGTGATGGCGCGTTGGGCGAGAAGTATGAAAGTGAAGTTGGGCGGTGAGGAGGGAAATGGGAGGATTGCGGTGCGCAATTGGCTTGAAAATTAGTGGGAATAGCCCACGAAAGGTGCACTAAAAGTGGCAATCGGAAAGAAGAGGGGCATTTGCCTGCAATTTCGAGGGATAGAAGTAGGGGTATCTCCCAATAAAATCGTAAATTCGCATCGTTTAGCCGCATATTACCTGATGATGATACGCTCATTCCTCTTTTTCCTGTTTTTCTGCTGTGCTTTTATCGGTAAAGCACAGTCGCAATTCGAACGCGATTTTCGTGATTCGACGTTACGCATCGACTATGTGTTTTCCGGTACGAACGATACACAAGAGATCGCCGTGGATGAACTGAAATCCTTTGCCGGATGGGCCGGTCGCAGAGTGAATTTGCAGCAGGTGCCGCTGAAAGGGAATGGAGAACTCGTGATGTGCGACGCGCAGGACGGACGTGTGCTCTACAAGCACTCGTTCAGCACGCTGTTTCAGGAGTGGCAGAGCAGCGAGGAGGCGACATCGGTGCGCCGCTCGTTCGAAAATGTCTTTCTCCTCCCCTTTCCGCGTCGTAATGTAAAAATTACGGTGTCATTGTATGACAGCAAGGGCAAAACTGTGGGCACGATGACGCACCCGGTGAAGGTTGACGACATCTTGATCCGCCCTGTTGCCTCGCCGGCCGGGACGTGGCGTTTCGTTCATCGCGGCAAGGCCGATGAAGCGTGCATCGATTTGGTGATAGTGGGCGAGGGCTACACTGCAACTGAGCAGGAATCGTTTTTTGCCAAGGCGAAAGCGGCGAGCGATGAGATCTTGAAGTATGCTCCTTTTAGCGATTATCGCGATCGTTTCAACGTGCGTGCTGTGGCCTTGACCAGTCCCGAAAGTGGGGTGAGTATTCCGCACGCCGGGATGTGGAAGCAGACAGCTTTGTCTTCGCATTTCGATACGTTCTACAGCGAACGCTATCTCACGACGCTGAAACTCAAAAACTTGCACGATGCTTTGGGCAATTTGCCTTATGAGCACATCATCATCTTAGCCAACACAGAGCAATATGGTGGGGGCGGCATTTACAACAGTTATGTGCTTTCGGCTGCCAACAACCGCTTGTTCCTTCCGGTCACGGTGCACGAATTCGGACATTCCTTCGGGGGATTGGCCGATGAGTACTTCTATGACGACCAATACAGCAATTTCTATTCGGCTGATGTGGAGCCTTGGGAACAAAATATCACCACATTGGCCGATTTCGGCAGC
This sequence comes from Prevotellaceae bacterium, assembly GCA_015257125.1. Taxonomy (GTDB): domain Bacteria; phylum Bacteroidota; class Bacteroidia; order Bacteroidales; family Bacteroidaceae; genus Alloprevotella. Next base: position 1,431 of record JABZKU010000004.1, read on the forward strand.
AAATGGCAGGATATGCTCCCCCGCGGTACGAAAATTCCCACCTCGCCCAAAGGACTCTCGGAGTTGGACATGCGCCGCATCGGCGTATATGAAGGCGGTGGCTACATGTCGAAAGGGGTGTACCGCCCTTATGTGAATTGCCGCATGCGCACAAATGAGGTACCCGAATTTTGTGGGGTATGCCGCCGTGCGCTGTGCAGAATGATTGAATTCTATACTCGCCCACAATAAATATGACCGACAATGGGGGCTTGGGGGCAAAAAACACCTTGTTCCTAAAACTCTAATTTCAAACAACAGACAATGGCATCTAAAACAAAAGGAAAAGGAAATAAGAAAAAAACGACCAAGAAAGGCGGAAAGACGGTAGGCAACCGACGCAGTGAGCTGAAGCAAGAGCTGCGCGAGGTCGTAGGCGTACAGTCTAAAGTCGACTTGGTGCGCGTGTTGTTTGGAGTCGCTTTTGCCTTGGTTTCGATTTTCCTCATTTTGGCGATTGTTTCTAATTGCTTTACCGGAAGTCAGGATCAGGCAGGAGTGGAAAGTGGCCGGTTGACGCAACCGGCTAACTATGCCGGAACCTTAGGTGCTTATGTCAGCTACTATATGATGCACAACCTCTTTGGGGTGTTCAGCCTTTTGATTCCTGTCTTTGGCATCACGGTGGCAATTAAACTCTTTCTCGACGATCCGAGAGCGATTCGTCTTTGGAAGGTCTTGATTCACCTCACGATCATCATGGCCGTGGGTAGTGTGGATTTGGCTTTTGTGCAAGAAGCATTCTTGCCGCAGTCGATTGTGCAAGTTTTGCCTTTTGATCTCGGCGGCTTGCACGGCAAGTTTGTCTTGGAGTTTATCAAACACTATGTGGGTATGATTCCTACTGGCATTATTCTTGCATTGCTTACCTTGTCGTATGTGGGTTATTGGTTCATTCAAGTGCTCATCACGTGTGTGGCCGGCATTTCGGGCTTCTTTGCTTGGATTTTGGCGTCGACCAAAACAGATGATGACGAGGTGGACGAAGAAGACGACGACGAAGCAGAAGAAGTAGACGAAGAGGCTGAGGACGATGAGGAGGAGGAATCAACAGCAGAAGAGGTGGAGGACAATCCTCAAAAAGAAGAGGTGGAGGTAGAGAACAATGCCCCGACCACGGAGACTCCTTCGACTGTGATAGGACTCGACCTTGACGACGGTTTGGAAGTAATGGTTCCGGCTAGCCCTGTGGCGGCCGAAGAGATCGTGCCTCTCCCCTCCCCTCCCGCCGAGGTCGAAAACGAAGCGCACAGCGAGTCGGGTGAGGTTGAGCTGTCGGTGGAAGCAACTCACGTGGAAAAACAGGCCGACAGCAAGACTGTGTCAGCTATCGAGGGCTTAGAAGCCTACGATCCCCGAGCTGACCTTTCGCGCTACAAGTTTCCCCCGCTTTCGCTTTTGGATAAGCACGAGGTGGTGGATCTTCCCATAGACATGGAAGAGTTGAACGCAAATAAGCGCCGCATCGTCGAGGTGTTGAGCAGCTTCAACGTGAAAATCGTGCAGATTACAGCCACTGTTGGCCCTACGGTGACGCTCTATGAGGTGACGCCGGAGCAAGGGGTGCGCGTTTCGAAGATTAAGAACTTGCAAGAAGACATTGCCATGTCGTTGTCGGCTATTGGTATCCGCATTATAGCGCCCATGCCGGGCAAAGGTACCATTGGCATCGAAGTTCCCAACCGAGAATCGCAGATCGTATCGATGGAGAGCCTGCTCAATACGCAAAAGTTCAGAGATACGACAATGCAGCTCCCGATTGCGATCGGTAAGACGATTACCAATGAGGTCTTCATGGTCGATTTGGCCAAGATGCCGCACTTGCTCGTAGCCGGTGCTACCGGTCAGGGTAAGTCGGTGGGCTTGAATGCGATTATCACCTCACTGCTCTACAAAAAGCACCCTGCCGAAATGAAATTGGTGATGATAGACCCGAAGAAGGTGGAGTTTTCGATGTACAACCCCATTGTCAATCATTTCTTGGCGCAAGTTCCTGACAGCGATGAGCCGGTTATCACCGATGTGAAGAAGGTGGTGCAGACGCTCAATAGCCTTTGTGTCGAAATGGACTCACGTTATGACCTCTTGAAGGCGGCAGCCTGCAAGAACATCGTGGAGTACAATGCAAAGTTCGTTTCGCGTACCCTGAATCCGAACGATGGGCACCGCTACTTGCCTTATATCGTGGTGATCATCGACGAATTTGGTGATTTGATCATGACGGCCGGTAAGGATATCGAGTTGCCTATTGCGCGTATTGCGCAGTTGGCTCGAGCCGTGGGCATACACATGATCATTGCCACACAGAGTCCGCGTACAACGATCATCACCGGTAAGATCAAGGCGAATTTCCCTGCCCGAATGGCCTTTAAGGTTTCGGGATTGGTGGAGAGCAGAACGATTCTTGACCGTAAGGGGGCCGAAAATCTCATCGGTCGCGGCGATATGCTCTTTATGGCCGGCAGTGACGTCGTGCGTCTGCAATGTGCTTTTGTTGATACACCGGAAATTGAGAAGCTGACCGAATACATCTCTCAACAACAGGCTTATCCTTATCCTTTTGAATTGCCTTTGGTGTCTGAAGATGGTGTCGAAAGTTCGTCCGAATCATTTGGTGGTTCGGGAGGTAGCACCTTTGAACAGGTGGCCCATTTTGTGGTAAGCACAGGACAAGGCAGCACCTCGAAGATACAACGCACGTTCAGCATCGGCTTTAATCGCGCCGGAAGGCTGATGGATCAGCTCGAAGAGGTGGGGATCGTCGGCCCTGTCAACGGTTCGAAGCCTCGAGAGGTGTATGTGCAGACTGAAATGGAATTAGAACAGATCCTTGCTGACCTGAGAGCGCAAGGAAAAAAATTTGATTGATATGAAACTACGAATGCTAATGATGACATGTGCCTTCACCGTACTCGGTGCGTGGGCGCAATCCGCCAAATCTGTCTTGGACAAAGCGGCTTCGCAACTGAGTCGCGGTGCTGTTTCGGCTCATTTCACCGCAAGTGGTGCAATGGGTAAGCAGAACGGTACACTGGTGGCACAGGGCAATAAATTTGTTCTCACTTCACCCCAAGCCCGTATTTGGTTCGACGGAAAAACGGAATGGGCGTTGGCACAAGGTTCCGGAGAAGTGAATGTGACTACACCTTCGGCCGCGGAAGTGGCTTCGATGAACCCGATGAACTTCGTAAACCTCTACAAGCGAGGCTATAATGCCACGATGACGGACAAAGGTTCCGCGTATGAAGTGCATTTGGTGGCGACGAATGCCAAAAACTCTATTAAAGAGGCGTATGTCACGGTGGCAAAGTCTTCTAACTTGCCGCAGCAGGTGCGTGTACGTACGGGGGCTTCGTCGTGGACCACGATTGCGATTTCCGGACTCCAAGTCGGCGCAAAAAAAGCAGATGGCTTTTTCCGCTTCAATCCGAAAGACTTTCCGAAAGTGGAGGTCGTAGACCTTCGATAATGATATAAAACTACCCTATATTCTTATGGAACATCTCAAAACACTCATACTCGGTAGCGGCCCTGCGGGCTACACAGCTGCCATTTACGCCGGTCGTGCCGGCTTCTCGCCCGTTATCTACGAAGGACTTCAGCCGGGCGGACAACTTACCCAAACCACAGAGATTGAAAACTTCCCGGGATATCCCGAAGGAGTGGAAGGTAACCAGTTGATGGAGGATCTTCGCAAACAAGCTGAGCGCTTCGGTGCAGAAGTGCGCAACAAAGTGTGCGTCAGTGCCGATTTGTCGAAGCGTCCTTTCACGTTGAAATTCGATGATGAGAGCGAAGTGCTGACCGATACGCTGATTATCGCTACCGGTGCCACGGCGAAATATCTCGGTTTGCCTGATGAAACGAAGTATCAGGGACTCGGAGTTTCGGCATGCGCCACTTGCGATGGTTTCTTCTACCGCAAGAAAGTCGTTGCTGTTGTAGGCGGTGGCGATACGGCTTGCGAAGAGGCTACGTATTTGGCGGGTTTGGCTTCGAAAGTGTACATGATTGTGCGCAAACCTTATTTGCGTGCTTCAAAGGCGATGCAGGATCGTGTGTTGAATAATGAAAAGATTGAAGTCTTGTTCGAAACGAATACGCTCGGACTGTACGGCGAAGAAGGCGTAGAGGGTGCTCATGTGGTGCATCGCAAGGGAGAAGCTGACGAACGTGAATACGATCTGCCGATTGATGGCTTCTTTTTGGCTATCGGACACAACCCGAACACCGAACTGTTCAAGGGACAGTTGGATATGGACGCAACGGGCTATCTTGTAACCGAAGGTCAGACGCCGCGCACGAATATTCCCGGTGTTTTTGCTGCAGGTGACGTGGCAGACCCCATTTATCGTCAGGCCATCACCGCAGCGGCTATGGGCTGCAAGGCGGCTCTTGAAGTGAAGACGTTCTTGGACGAGCATCCCGCCTAATTGTTTGATTGTATCATTTCACGATAATAGAAGCGCCTCCTCACATCATTGTGGGGAGGCGCTTTGCTTTGCTGTAGAAAGGACTATTGTCGTTCTCTATACATGCAATCGCCCCCGCATACCTTGAAGTGGCTGTGCGGGGGCGAGGTTATCTTTAAGCTGTAGCTCAATTTTATGCGCAGAAACGCTTGGCTGCTCGAAGCAAGTGGCGTGCATTGGAGATAATTTCCTGAGTTTCTTGGAGCGTACTCAGGTAGAGAAGTGCAATTTTCAGACTTGATTCGTCATTTTGAATGCGTTCGAGTAGCGAATGACGGATGGCTGAAATGTCGCTCTTGAGGGCATTGCCCTCGACGAGGATCTGATCGCTTTGAGAGAAGTCGTTTTGATCGATGCACTTCTGGATTTCTTCCAAAAGGTGGTCGGTGCGCTCGATGATGGGGGTGTATTCCTCTACATAGGCGTCAGGCAACGGGTTGAAGTTGTTGTCGACGTGCTCGAGAATGGGTTCCGACATGCGTTTCAGGCCATAGAGAATCTGAGAGATGCTGTTTGTGCCGAGATAGAACCAAGTGTTCTTTTCGACGGCCACCAAACTATCCACGCGGCGCATGCCTAAAATCTCTTTTCTGCGATAGCGCTTCCACATCTCGCGCTCTTCTTTGAGCTTTGAGTCGGCCGTACGGACAGAACGCACATTGTCGTTGGTCAAACCGTGGGTTACGCCTTTGAAGATCTCGCGAGATGCGGCAATGAGGTGGACTTGCGTGTCTTGCGTGTGGCGCAAAAGCAGTTGCCACACTTCTTTCTTGTCGCGCGAGTTGACCATTTGACGGAAAAGCACGTCGACGTTCTCAGATTGCTCTTGTTTCTTCTTGAATCGGCGGTTGTTGCTGATCATGGTGAAGGCAATGAGCAGAATTATTCCGGCCATGGCAATGACACCGCCGACATTGTTGAGCGTTCCGATGAGGAAGGCTAGAATAAATGCGGCACCGGCGGTGATGAACCAGCCGCCGACAACGGTAATCACACCGGTAATGCGGTAAACTGCGGTCTCACGTCCCCAAGCTCGGTCGGCAAGTGACGAACCCATTGCAACCATGAACGCAACATAGGTTGTTGAGAGCGGAAGTTGGAAAGAAGTACCGACCGTAATGAGTAAACCGGCCAAAACCAGGTTGACACTGGCGCGAACAAGGTCGAAAGCAACGCCTTCTTCTTGATCGGCTTCGTCTTTGTTGAAGCGTCCGTTGACCCATTCCTGTACACTCTCAGGAATGTAGCGAGCTACCTTACTATTGAAGTTGAGTACGTTGCGAACTGTGGTGCGGGCAACCTTAGAAGAGGAGAATACTTCTTCACTTTCGTTCTGGCTTGACAGATTGATCGTGCTTTGTACGACCTGTTGTGCTTTTTTCGAAGTCCAAATGGCCACGGTCATGATAACGCCTGCCCCAATGAGGAATAAATGCACGCCCGGGAGTGTTGAATCTTGGGCAAGCACACTCATTTTATAAGTGTCTGCCGTTGCGCCATTCGCGTGATTGGTGAAATCAAGGAAACTTTCCAATCCGGCAAGTGGAACACCGATGAAGTTCACAAGGTCATTGCCTGCAAAGGCCATGGCCAATGAGAAAGTACCGAAAAGAATAATGAGACGGAAGATATTTACACGCAGCAAATGGAGGATTTCTACGCAAACGGCCGCGATGAGCGTCGTGTAAATAAACAGTTGTACGGGATGATCTTGCACGAAATGTCCAAAATCGCTGTTCTGCACCATCGGAGAGTTCTTGAAACCTGTGGTCATCAAGAAGAAAAAGATGAGTGCAATGGAGATGCCGCCGTAAATGGCGATGGTCCAGCGCAGATGCTTCTTATAATTGAAGGTAAATACGATGCGCGTGATCCACATGACCACAAGTCCGACCACAAATGCAATGGCAACGGAGAGGAAGATACCGAAAATGACGGTAAGTGCTTTGTCCGTATTGATCAGTTGGGAATAGGCCAAACCTTCATTGAGGATATGTTTCAATGCCAGGGCTGTTGATCCGCCAAGTAGTCCGAATACCATCGAAACTGTGGTGGAAGTTGGCATTCCCAGTGTGTTGAAGATGTCAAGTAGGATGACATCGGTGGCACTTACTGCAAGAAAGACGCACATTACATCTGCAAAACTGTAATGTGCCGGCTGTAGTATGCCGTGACGTGCGATGTCCATCATTCCGCTTGATGTCGAAGCGCCAATAAAGATGCCGATTGCGGCAACCAGGAGTACGATTCTGAATTTGGCTGCTCTCGCGCCTACAGCAGGCGAGAGAAAGTTCACTGCATCATTGGCCACTCCGACGCTGAGGTCGAAGACTGCCAACAGAAGCAGGAAGCCAAGAATTCCAAGGTACATAAAGTCCATAAAAGAGTAGCTTGCTTTTGGTGGGAAATTAGTTTCGTGGCAAAGATACTTTTTCTACTTCAATTTTTAGGTATCCTCTTTCTGAAAAATGAAGCCTTTATTGTTGATTTTCTACGATTGGAGTCAGTCCCGTCTCTGAGCAGAAAACGGAAACTCCATTGGGAAGGAGGATTTGTACTGTCTGTTGAGCCGTTTTGTCGAGAATACGCACCGTGGTTCCTTCATATAATGTCGGGCCGGCCTTGCCTTTTCTGTTTTCTGTGGTGCTTGTGGAGAGTGAACTTGTGGTCACTACGGCCGTAGATGTATCGTTGTATAACGAAAGCGCCCGATAGGCCGAAAGAGTTGTAAATGTGAAACCTAATATCCCGATTGCAAAGCTGGAAAATCCTATCTTTTGAACGAATATCTTCGAGGCTAAGCGCCAAAATCCAAATCCGAGGAATGAAAGCATGAGAAAAATGAAAATTCCATACGTCCAAAATGCGAGACTATGGGTGTCTATCCATCGAGAGCGGAGCGCTTGCCAAAGGCTGTTGTCCGTAGTCGGGATAGCCTTGGTCAGATTGCTTTCCACCAACGCAAGGTTGTGACGGGCATCCGCATTATCCGGATCGAGACGCAGAGAACGACGGTAGGCCAATACAGCTTTTCCGTATTCTTTCAGGCGATAGTGCGCATTGCCTAAGTTATAATAGGCAGCGGAGGAAGGATTTGCGAGAACTTCCGCTTGATAAGATTGCAAAGCTTGAGTAAAATTCTTTTCTTCGTAAGCGCGATCACCGGCTGTTGGTGAAACTGCATGAACAGGTTGGCCAACCATCGTTGAAACGAGGAAAAGGAAAAACAAAATGAGGTGTCGCATAACCGAATTATTTGGACGATTGTTCGATGGACGTGAGCAATGACTTGATTTCTGCGAGTAAGTTTTGAGCATCAGCGCTTCCTGAACTCGGAGCAAACTCAAGAAAATCAATGCGTTGGATTATTTCTTCCGTTCGTTTGACCACTTTTTCCGGATAACCGCCTGCAGCGAGCCGCTCTTGCAGGGCTTGGAGCGTGAGCATAGAGCGATCGCATCTCAGTTTATCGGCAAAGTACTGCAAAAGCACGGCTTTCAGTGCTGCCGGTTGGTTGTTTGTGTGGATCTTGTAGCTCGTTTTCTCTAATTGATCGAGCGCTTTGAAAGCCACTTGCGCAGCTTTACCGTGGCGCAAGGCAGTCGTATCGCTATGACGAGCGATGTATTTGCGGAGATACTTATAGATGAAAGTGAAGCTGCCCAACAGACAGAAGAGAACGATGAAGAACGGGAGTGTGCCGAAGTGATTCCAAGCAGCCTGTCGATAGGCGGCGTGAGTACCCGTTTGGATGGGGCGAATATCCGAGTTCCTGAGTCCAAGTTCAGCGTTTGTTTCTTCCAAACTCTTTTCGCCTTTGAGAATTTTTAGGGCGATAGGAGTCGTTTGTGCCGTGGCATACCGCTTTTGATTAGGGTCAAAGTAGACCAATTGCACAGGAGGAATCGTGTAGTTTCCAACTCTTTTCGGCACAAAGTTGTAGTTAAATTGCATATTTCCCGTGACCCCTTCCGGCGTGATTTGGACGTTGTCCGTGACTTTCGCGGGATAGCTGTCAAAGTCTTTAGGGAAAAGAATAATGGGGGCTTTGATCAACTTGAGGTTGCCCGTTCCGGTGACGGTGATGCGCAATGTTCCGATATCATTGGTGCGCGGCTGGGGTGAAATCAGCTCGGCCGTAACTTGGAACTGCCCTACTCCACCCGAGAAGTTTTGAGGTTTTGGAAGCGGAAGGGGAAGAACCCGGAGTTGATTGGCCGCAGAAGTGACCTGCACCTTCTTGTTGATCATGCCACCTCCATTGAAGAAGGCGTCGATTTCGTCTATAGCGTCATCTTTTTGCGCTACATCGCAAGTGAAAGAGACGGAAGGAATCGTGAGGGTGCCGGTCTGTTGTGGAAAGACGAGATATTGAAAAGCGGGGCCAACTGCATACATTTTCCCGCCAATCGTGGCCGCCTTAGGACTTACATTTCTTGATTCGGGAATTTCTTGCGTCCAGAAACCTTGTAATTCCGGCTTCTGTGAAAGAGATATCTGTGTAAGAGCTACGCCAACCTTCGCATGATATCGATAAGTCAGCATCACGGCTTCTTGCTCATAAACCTCTTTTTTGTTGAGATCGGCGGTGAGGTAGAGATCGTTTGGAGAAATTCGGCTACCGCTTGTCTGTATGTTGTTCGTTGTCGGCGCAGTGGAAGCAGAAGCGCCCATATTGGCGCCGTTGCTTTTGGCTTCACCGTTGACGTTCACCGTAGTAGCCACAGTTTGATAGGTCTTTCCACCGGCATGCACTGAGGCTGAACCTATTTTCAAGGCCCCTTTGCGTCTGGGACTCAAGATGTAAGTGTAGGTTGTAGAGGTCTGAGAACTACTGCGTCCGTTGCTGACGTAGACGTTCGAAAAACTGGACACGGAAGGGCCGGCCAATACTTCAAAGTCGTTGAATTTAGGTGGCGTGAAGCCCTCCCCTTCTGCGCCTGTGAGGACAAACTGGACACGAAGTTCTCCGTTTACCTCGGCTTTAGACGGTATTTGTGCTGAAAATCGTATTTGGGCTTGCATAAAAAACGCCCAAATTGATAGCATGAGAAGAGTAATTGTGCGTAGCATGGTGCTTTATGCGGCATTATGGAGCGGGATTACCAGTTTTTGTCCAGTTGTTTGACCCGCGGTTGTTGTGCATTTTCTACTTTCCGGCGTGTTTGTTGTTCGTTTTGCCGTGAAAGATTGAGCAACTGTTCAGCATTTTCCTTTGATATGCCGGAATTGGGCTGTTTGTTCTGCTCTTTCCGTTCATTTTGAGGAGTTTGCTGCTTATCTTGTTGTTCGTTTTTCTCTTTGTTGCTCTGTTTGTCGTTTTTGTTCTCGTTCTGTTTTTGTTGATTCTCTTGTTTCTTTTGCTTTTGGCAGAGCACTAAATTATAGCGCGTGTCGTCGTCCTTCGGATTGTTGCGCAACGCATCCTTATAATAGTTGATGGCGCGATCATACTCTTTGGACACATGGTGAATGTACCCCATGTTGTGGTAGGCCATGGCACGAACGAGTTTCGATTTCTCTTGTTTCGCAGCCTGCTCGTAGAATTTCAGCGCATTTTGTGCATCCTTTTTGTTCAAATACACGTCGCCGAGGTTGAAAGCTGCTCTTGCACTGCGCGGATTCGCTTTCAATGCTTGACGATAGGCCTTTTCGGCGGTCGACATATCGCCCGCTTTGAAAGCACTATTGCCCTTGTGTAAGTTGATCCATTCGGGAGTTTGAGCCGTATTCGTTAAAACAGAGCACAAGAATAGCCCAATGAGGCATAAACGTAGATATATTGTTGTCATCACGACTTGCTTTTGAAAAGTTTGATGCGCTGAGTCCAACCCCTTTGTCTCTCAGAGAGGAAAAGCTCTCCGAGAAGAATCACTATGAAACATAATGTTGCTGCTGCAAATAATTCGTTCGGGCTACCGGAGAATTCTGACGCATTCTCAGCGCGTTTGAGCGTATCGAGTTTTTTCTGTAACAAAGTCTGCGCATTGCTGCTTTCATCGAGATGAAAGTAGGCTCCTTTTCCGGCTTTTGCCAGTTTTTCGCAGGCCGATTCGTTCAAAGCGGTGTGCACGACTTGCCCAGAAGCGTCGCGCAGTGAGCCTTCAGGAGTCGGGATCTCCGCACCTTTCGTGCTTCCAACGCCAATCACATAAACATGGCATCCGTATTTGGCTGCTTCCTTGGCCGCTTGTTCAGCACCTTCTTCGTGGTTTTCGCCGTCGGTGATGACGATAATTGCTTTGCCCACCTGTTTGCGTTTGGAAAAACCTCGATAGGCCAGTTTGATGGCCGACGCAATGTTGGTGCCTTGGAGGGTGACCATGTTGGTGTTGACATTGTCGAGGAAGAAGTTCGCGCTGGTGAGGTCGCCGGTCAACGGAAGAATGGGATAAGCCTCTCCGGCAAAGACATTGAAGCCGACTCTATCATTGTCCATTTTCGATACGAGGTTGGAAATGAGCAGTTTGCTTCGTTCTAATCGCGAAGGAGTCACGTCTTGCGCGAGCATGGATTGCGAAATGTCAAGTGCAAAAATCACTTCAATGCCTCGGCGAGTTTCTGTCGTGGAACTGTTGGTTCCGTATTGTGGGCGAGCGAGCATCAGTACCCCGCATGCGAGAGCCAAAAGGAGGAGGGTGAATTTGAACAAGGGGCGCTGAGCGGAAAAACCTTGGGTTTGCGTTCGAAACAAGGCCGCATCCCCCCATTGCTTTTTGCGCAAGTGGTTTCTCCACGCGCCATAAGCGTAGAGCAAGATGAGTGCCGGGATGAGCAGCAGCAAATAAAGATATTCGGGATGAGCAAACTTGAACATAAACTTTACGGAATGCGGCGCAGCCAAGTGAGTCGGAGGAGGATTTCTAAGAGCAGCAGCCCAAATGCAGCCCAGGCAAACGGAGCGTAGGCCTCAAATTTTTGACTATGGTTTTGCTGAACGAGTTTCGTGCGCTCCAGTTGATCAATGTCCTGATAGATTTTTTCGAGTTCACCTTTCGAGCCTGCTTCATAAAATTTCCCTCCGGTCGTTTTTGCTATGGCGCGCAAGGTGTTTGGATCCATATCGCTCTTCACCGTTGCGTAATAATAACTTCCATCCGGGAGTACGCTTACCGGTTGGCGCACATTTCCGGACTTACCCACCGCAATGGTGTAAACGCGAACTTGCTTTTGTTTGGCGATTTCTGCTGCTGTGAGTGGAGATATTTCGCCGGTGTTGTTCGTTCCGTCCGTTAGCAAAATGACGATTTTGGATTTTGTTTTGCTCTCGGCCAATTTACTCACGGCGTTGGTGAGCCCCATACCGATGGCGGTGCCTTCTGCAATGATACCATTGGTTTGGAGGTCGCAAGTGACATTGTTGAACATCGACAGCAGAGCTGTGTGGTCGGTGGTCATGGGGCATTGCGTGAAGGCTTCTCCCCCGAAGAGCGTCAATCCGATGTTGTCGTTTTCGCGTCCGGCAATGAATTCGAAAGCCACCTGCTTCGCCGCTTCGATGCGGTTGGGCTTCAAGTCCGGGGTGAGCATACTTTGCGAAATGTCCATCGCAATCATGATGTCGATGCCTTCCACTTCGCGCTCGCTGTATGCCGTGCTTGTTTGTGGGCGCGCCAAAATGACGATGGCGAGAACAAAAACGAGCATTCGCAACATGAAGGGCAGATGCACTGCCGCTGCGCGTAAACTAAAAGGGGCAGAGGCCAAAGCAGTGCTATCGGCCACGCGTAAAGTCGGTTCTTGGCGTTGGCGACGCAGCGCGTACCAGAGTATGATGGGGATGCCGAAGAGCAGCAATAGGAAATAACCGGGATGAGCAAAAGTCATAGCAGTCCGATAATCAGAGGATTAAAACAGAATGAGCCACAAGGTGCCGCAGAGGTGGAAGAGCACAACAAAGAGCGCCGCGAGACAAACGAGCAGAGCCACGAGGCAGTAGGCTCGTTTGCGGTTTTCAGTGCGCTGTTCGACAGGCACAATGCGCTTTTCGGTCTTGGGCACTTCGCTGTCAGCGAGTTGGGTTTGGCGCACATAGTCGGCGGCCTGAAGAAGAGAGCGTTCCCGTTCTGTCATTTCCGGAGCGAGTCGCGCAAATTTCACCAAGTCTGCAGTTTGCAAAAGGTCTTTCAACTCCCGCAGTGCCTGTTCGTCGTTGCTCTTGCGCAGTTGTTCGATGATTTCCGGCGTGGTCATTTCCATCGCGTTGAACCCAAATCGATCGTGGAGATAAGTGCGCAGAATGTCTGTGAGTTGGGTGAAGTATTGCTGATTGGCTGCGGTGTCTTCAGGCGTGGTGTTGCGCAACTCGGTAATGGCTTGGATGGCCACGGCATGTGCCGGTTGAGGAGCCGGAACGGTGATGACCATCGTGTGTTTGCGCGGTGCCGAAAGGCGCAGGAGTAGCGCAATGCATGCGGCAAATAGCAGCCACGCGAGGGCGCAATATCCCAATAATGCGGCGTTCCACTCAAATACGCCTTCGACAGGGCCTTTGGGCGAGCGGAGTTTGTCGGGTTGACGAAGATCGACCGAAATCGTGTTCACTTTCAGTGCGATTTCGCCTCTCGATCTCACCTTTTGTCCATTGATTTCCACCTCAATGGCCGGCAGACGATACAAAGCGCTGTCGAAAGAGGTCAAAGTATAGTCGCGTTTGATTTGCCAGCGCTTGCCTTCATTGAGCAACACGGTGTCGGGGCGAGAAATCTCTACGATTTCTACTCCCGGAGTGAGGTTCGTACCACTTTTTTCTTGGAAACGAACGCGCGATCCGGCGTTGCAATTCACGATGGTGTGCAGCACCACTTGCTCACCGACGAGCATTTCGGTGGCATCGATCACTGCGTTGACCGTGTTTTGCTGTCCGGCTGCCGGAGCAGCGAATAGCAAAGCCAAGAGCAGGGGGAGAAGCGTTCTATACATAGGTGAAACAATGGAGCCGTAGAGAGGAGGGGACGTGAGATCTTGTTTTCTTTTGGGAAGGTGAGCCGCTTTGTTTCAGCGGGCACGCTTGGCAAAGAGTGCCTTGAGCGATTGGATGTAGTCGCCGGCAGTGTTGATCGAAACGTGGTCTACACGGTTGCGGTTCAGTAGGTTGCGGAGCAAATTCATGCGCTGTTGCCAATGTTCTGCATAGGCTTTTCGCACAGCCGGCGATGAGGTGTCGACATATTGTTGGTGGCCGGTTTCGGCATCTTCCCATTTCATGAGTCCCACATCGGGAAGCGTGCCCATGCGTCGGTCGTAGACTTGCAGGGCAACGACGTCGTGGCGACCGCGCGCCATGGCCAATGGTCGACTGTAGTCTTTGTCGTCGACAAAGTCAGAGAGCAGGAAAACTACGCATTGGCGTCGCATCACGCGCATGAAGTATTCGAGCGCCCCGCCGATGTCTGTGCGTTTGCCGGTGGGACGGATTGTGAGAAGCTCACGGATGATGCGCAGGATGTGCCCTTTACCTTTGGCGGGTGGGATGAACTTTTCGACGTGATCGCTGAAGAACAGAACCCCGATTTTGTCGTTGTTGCGAATGGCCGAAAAGGAAAGTGTGGCTGCAATCTCTGTGACCAAATCACGTTGTGTGCGTTCTTCCGAACCGAACTCCAAGGAGCCGGACACATCGATGAGGAGCATCACGGTGAGTTCGCGCTCTTCTTCGTAGACCTTCACATAGGTGCGGTCAAAGCGTGCTGAGACGTTCCAATCAATGTCGCGAACATCATCGCCGGGTTGGTATTCGCGGACTTCGGCGAACGACATACCGCGCCCTTTGAAGGCCGAATGATATTGTCCGGCGAAAACATTGTCGCTCAGTGCACGTGTCTTGATTTCGATGCGGCGCACACGCTGCATCAGTTGTTGCACTTTGTCGTCCATAGGGTGCGAAAGGATTAGGGCACTTCGACTTTTGCGAGAATTTCGCCGATGATTTGATCGGCGGTGACACCGGCTGCTTCGGCCTCATAGGTGAGTCCGATGCGGTGGCGGAGCACATCGCCGGCCAAAGCACGAACATCGTCGGGCACCACATAGCCGCGGCGATTGAGGAAGGCCAAACTGCGTGCGGCGAGTGCCAAACTGATGCTGGCACGGGGCGAACCACCGTAGGCGATGTAGGGCTTGAGTTGTTCGAGTCCGTATTGTTCGGGATAGCGCGTGGCAAAAACCAAATTGGCCACATAGCGTTCGATGCGCTCATCCACGTAGATGGATTTTACCAACTGGCGCGCGCGACGAATCGTTTCGAGATCCACGACGGGGCTGACCGGGGTGTCGCCGATGTTGCCACTCATCGAAGCGCGAACGATGCGCTGTTCTTCTTCCAAACTCGGGTAGTCGATGACGACTTTGAGCATGAAACGGTCGGTTTGCGCTTCGGGCAGTGTGTAAGTACCTTCTTGTTCAATGGGGTTTTGGGTGGCCATCACCAGGAAGGGATCGGGCAATGCCATGGTGTCGTCGCCGATGGTGACTTGGCGCTCTTGCATGGCTTGGAGCAAGGCACTTTGCACTTTGGCGGGGGCACGGTTGATTTCATCGGCCAACACAAAGTTGGCGAAGATGGGGCCGCGGCGCACATTGAAGGCGTCGTCTTTTCGGCTGTAGACGAGTGTGCCCACGACGTCGGCGGGGAGCAAGTCGGGGGTGAACTGAATGCGTCCGAACTCGGCGTCGATAAGTGAGGCGAGGGTGCGAATGGCGAGTGTTTTGGCCAATCCCGGCACACCCTCGAGGAGAATGTGTCCGTCGGAGAGGAGACCGATGAGCAGGGCTTGCGTGAGGTGGGGTTGCCCCACCACAATGCGCGACATGCCTTCGGTGAGCGACTTGACGAAACCGGAGTTCGCCTCAATGTTGGCGTTCAACGCGCTGATATCTTTATATTCTGACATAATAGTGTCGTAAGTTGCATGAGGTTGATGGTCGTACAAAGTTACACCTTTTCGGGCGAAAGCCGGCTTTCTGTATAGAAAAAGTCGGAACTTTTTGGACTCGCTGTGTGTTTTGTCCTTTGGGTTGACCAAATCTCTTCTTGTATTTTTCCGTTCTTGTGTGTTGTTGTTTTGTGGCATCGCACTACCCTGCAAAACTTGAGGAGGTCTGCCGGAAACTTGGGGAGTTTTCGGAGAAACAAGGGGATTTTCTTCGAAAAGGTGTGGATTTTTCTTGCCGACTTCTCTTTGGTGTGGGGAGGACGGCAATGAAGTAATATACAAAGAGGAGTGTAGGCCGGTGATTTTCCACTTAGAGCGGAGGGAGTTGGCGAAGTAAGATTTGGATGGTGCGCTCTTTTTCATCAACGAGTTGTTGCAATCTCACAACTCGTTCACGCAGCAGGGCGATTTCTGCCGCAGTGCTGTCAGCGGGGTACTCTGTTGAGGGAAGGAAGGTGTCGAAAGGAAGCAGCTTTTCTGCTTCCTCTGTTTGTTGGTTGGGTGAGGGTGCGGCAGTTGTGTCTGTTTGTGGGTGTGCTGCCAGGTAGGCGCGTATGCGTGCCTTGGGAATGGGCGTGAGCCCGGATTCGTAGGCTTGCAGGGTGCGTAGGCTTACGCCAAAATCGTCGGCGAAGTCCTTTTGATTCATTCGTAGCGATAGACGAAGCGCTTTCAATTCTTGGTTGGTCATGGGGAGAATGGGTGTGCGGAGGGGAAACAAGCGCAGCAAGTTGTGGATTGGATGGTAGGATTGCCGGGCGCAGTTTCTGCGGCTGCTGTGATCTTGCTTATTCTTCTGTCGTTTTGCGGCAAATTTACGCAGTTGAATTTGTTTTTTCAAGGGGTATGCGCAGAAATTGCGTATTTTCTTCTTTGTTTTTGCTCAGAATACCATCAACGGGCGACATTTATTATAGTCTTATTGGGGATTAGTATACAGAGGGTGAGTGAACGTGTAATTGCGCGCTTGTATATATGAAAACGACGAGATAATCGTGAAATTGTCTCGCCGTGGAAAATAAAAACAGAACTCGTTTTTGGTGTTTATGCAGAATGTTTTTCGTAGAACGCAGTTTTATTTGGTGTTGGTAATCAGAGTATTATGCAATGTTGTTGCTTTCTCTAAATGTTGCGCTTAGAAAGGTGTTTCTCTTGTGGAGTTGAGTGAAATAGAAGGCTTTGCGCTTGGGATACTTGTCAGAAACGAAAAAACTAACTATTTTTGCAAGGCCATTCGTATGCACGAGCGACGCGCGCAAAGCGGGCGACGCCCGCGCGCTGTTTTGTTTGCTGCCGAGGATGGCTAAGATTCAGCAATAATTTTTTCTCACTATATGGACATTTACAAGATCAAAAAGGGGTTGCGCCTGCGACTGACCGGTGAAGCGCATCGGTCGACGCGGGAGGTGGCTCCTTCGACTGAGTATGCTGTGCGACCGGCCGACTTTGGAGGCATCACCCCCAAAGTGCTCGTTAAGGTCGGCGATGCCGTGCTCGTCGGTACCCCGTTGTTTGTGGACAAAGCAACGGAGCAAGTGAAGGTCGTTTCGCCAGTCAGCGGAACGATTACCGCTGTGGAGCGCGGTGAACGCCGTAAACTCTTGAGCATTCGCATTCAGCCCGACAGTGTGCAAGTAGCCAAAGAGTTCGAACTCCCGAATGGTGAAGGCGATGCCATGGTACGTTTGCTGCTCGAAAGCGGACTCTTCGCTTATCTCCGTCAGCGCCCCTACGATGTGGTGCCCACTCCCGGTGTGGCGCCTCGCGATATCTTCGTGAGCGCCTTTTCCTCGATGCCTCTCGCTGCCGATTTCACGTATGTCGCCGCAGGACAAGAGGAAGACTTCAAGCAAGGTATTGCTGCATTGGCGAAGGTGGCTCCCGTACATCTCGGTGTCAACGACGAACAGCTCAACACGCCCCTGCTGCCCATCAGCGCGCCCAAGGTCACTGTGGCTTGCTTCCGCGGCCCCAACCCCGCCGGCAATGTGGGAGTGCAGATCAACCGTGTGGCGCCTGTTAACAAGGGTGAAACGGTGTGGACGATGGCTCCCGAAGTGGTGATCTTCCTCGGCCGATTGTTGCGCACGGGTAAACTCGATTTCACACGCACCATCGCAGTGGGCGGTAGCGAGATCGAATCACCGCAATATGCACGTGTGAAAGTCGGTGCCCAACTTTCGTCCATTCTCGACGGACAGCTTTTGCCCGCTCAGCACAATGTGCGTATCATCAACGGTAACCCGCTTGTGGGTGAAAAAGCCAGCCTCGATGATTTCCTCGGTGCACATGTCACAGAAATCACCGCCATTCCCGAAGGTGATGACGTGCATGAAGTGCTGGGGTGGATTCGTCCGCGCTTCGACAGCTTCTCAACGAGCCGCAGCTACTTCTCATGGTTGGGCGGAAAGAAGCACTACACGCTCGATTGCCGCGTGAAAGGCGGCGAACGCCACATGATTATGTCGGCCGAATACGAAAGTGTGTTCCCGATGGACATCTATCCTTCCTATTTGATCAAGGCGATCATCACCGGCGACATCGATCGTCAGGAGGCGCTGGGCATCTACGAGGTGGCACCCGAGGATTTCGCTCCCGCGGAATTCGTGTGCTCGTCGAAACTCGAGTTGCAGCGCATCGTACGCGAGGGACTCGATTTGCTCCGTAAGGAAAACGCATAGAAACTCACCAACGACAATGATACAAAAGTTTTTTGACAACGTCCGTCCGCATTTCGAACCCGGTGGAAAGCTCCAAGCCTTTCACAGTGTGTTCGACGGACTCGAGACATTTGCCGTAGTGCCCAACAGAACCTCTCGCGTAGGGGTGAGTGTGCACGATGCCATCGACTCGAAACGCATTATGAGTTTCGTCGTCCTTGCACTGGTTCCCGCACTGCTTGTGGGAATGTACAACATTGGTTTCCAAAACTACAAAGCCGCAGGCGTCGATGGATCGTTCTGGGCTTGCTTCTTCTACGGTTTAGCCGTGACGCTGCCCAAAATCGCGGTGAGCTACATCGTCGGTCTCGGCATTGAGTTTATCGTCGCCCAGTGGAAGAAAGAAGAAATCCAAGAAGGCTTCCTCGTTTCGGGTATTCTCATCCCGATGATTGTGCCCGTCGGCACTCCCCTGTGGATGTTGGCCGTGGCCGTGGCTTTCTCGGTGATTTTCGCTAAAGAAATCTATGGTGGTACGGGTATGAACATTTTCAACCCCGCACTCGTGACGCGTGCCTTCCTGTTCTTTGCATGGCCCACGAAGATGAGTGGCGACGCCGTATGGGTAAGCACCGAGCAAGTGTTGGGATTGGGACAAAATCTGCCCGACGGCTTCACGGCGGCCACTGCTCTCGGCCAAGCCGGTGCCAACCACCCCGTTACCACTTCGGTTTGCGAAATGTTTACCGGCTTGATGCCCGGTTCCATTGGTGAGACTTCGTTCATCGCCATCATGTTGGGAGCTGCTCTCCTGCTCTGGACGCGCATTGCTTCCTGGCGCACGATGTTCAGCGTCTTTGCCGGTGGTGCACTCGTAGCGTTGCTCTTCAAGAGCTTCGGTGCAGCTGACAACGTTTCGGCACAACTCGGTGTAGAACACTTGTTGCTCGGTGGTTTCGCCTTTGGTGCCGTATTTATGGCCACTGATCCGGTGACTTCCGCACGCACCGAAAAGGGACAGTTCATCTACGGTTTCCTGATTGGCGCATTGGCGATCACGATTCGCGTGCTCAATCCCGGTTATCCCGAAGGCATGATGCTCGCCATCCTGTTTATGAACATGTTTGCACCGCTCATCGACTATGTGTTCGTGCAGCGCAACATCAACAAGCGCTTGCGTCGCGCCAAACAACAATAAAGCGATCAAGACAATGAAACTCAATACCAACAGCAACGTATATACGCTCGTCTACGCCTCGGTGCTGGTGATTTTCGCCGCCTTCTTGCTGGCATTCGTCGCCTCTGCGCTCAAAAGCAAGCAAGATGAGAACATCGCCAACGACAAGCGAGGACAAATCTTGGCTGCACTCAACATTCGCAACACCGCGAATGTCGTAGAAGCGTACAAGCAAAACATCGTGGCCGCTCCTGTGCTCAATGTAAAAGGAGAGGTGGTTGACACCGCAGGTGGCTTCGAGGTCGAATCGAAAGACATCACGGCCAAAGACGACAACGCCAAGCGCCTTCCCCTCTATGTCGCCAAGGTGAACAACGACACCATCTACGTAGTACCCCTCTACGGTCGCGGACTTTGGGGCGGTATCTCCGGCTATCTTGCCCTCAAAAAGGATTTCGAAACCGTTTATGGTGCCTATTTCACTCACGAGAGTGAAACAGCCGGTCTCGGTGCGCGCATCGTGGAAGAGGAATTCCAGCAAAAGTTTGTCGGCAAGAAGGTGTTTACCGACAGCACCTTCAACCACGTCGCACTCGCGCTCAGCAAAAAGATCGAAGATCCCGAACACCAAGTGGACGCCATCACCGGCGCTACGCTCACGAGCAATGGGGTGACCGACATGTTTGCCACCAGCCTGCTGCCGTACAAGCGCTATTTCTCGGCTCATCATCAATAACCCCTAAGGACGACAACACTATGAGTCTTTTTTCTAAACGAAACAAGGAAGTCCTCACCGGGCCCTTGAATCTCGACAACCCCATCGTGGCGCAGGTACTCGGTATCTGCTCGGCGCTGGCTGTGACTTCGCAGTTGAAGCCCGCCATTGTGATGGGACTTTCGGTGACGGTGATTACGGCATTTTCCAATGTCATCATTTCGCTCATCCGCAACACCATCCCTTCGCGTATTCGTATCATTGTGCAACTCGTCGTTGTGGCGGCGCTTGTCACGGTGGTGAGCCAAATCCTCAAAGCCTACGCTTATGATGTGAGCGTGCAGCTTTCGGTCTACGTGGGATTGATTATTACTAACTGTATCCTGATGGGACGTCTCGAAGCCTTCGCCATGATGAATGGCCCGTGGGAGTCTTTCCTCGATGGCATCGGCAATGGTTTGGGTTATGCTTGGATCTTGGTGGTCGTTGGCTTCGTGCGCGAACTCCTCGGTTCGGGATCGCTCTTCGGAGTGGCTATCCCCGGCCTCGAAGACAACGCCTTCTTCCACAACGGTATGATGACCATGCCCGCCATGGCGCTCATCATTTGCGGTTGCGTGGTGTGGGCGCATCGTGCTATCAACGATCGCCGGAAACAATGATCGATTCCGGACAAATGACAACTGACAAATAGATATGGAACATCTGCTAAGTCTTTTCGTCCGCTCGATTTTTGTGGACAATATGATATTTGCGTTCTTCCTCGGTATGTGCTCTTACTTGGCCGTATCGAAGAACGTGAAAACGGCCCTCGGGCTCGGCATCGCCGTCACATTTGTATTGCTGGTGACCGTCCCCATCGACTATCTCCTGCAAGTGTATGTGTTGAACCCTGATTGCATTGTCGAAGGTGTGGATTTGAGCTTCCTCTCGTTCATTCTTTTCATTGCCGTCATCGCAGGTATCACGCAGTTGGTGGAAATGGCCGTCGAACGCTTTTCGCCTTCGCTCTACGCGGCGTTGGGTATTTTCCTTCCCCTCATTGCCGTGAACTGTGCCATCATGGGTGCGTCGCTCTTCATGCAGCAGCGCGTGCTCATGGATCCCGCCACGAGCACACAAGCCATCAGTAGCGTATGGGACGCCCTCGTCTATGCGCTCGGTTCGGGTATCGGTTGGCTCTTGTCCATTGTGGCACTAGCTGCAATTCGCGAGAAAATGGCCTATACCCATGTGCCTAAGGCGCTCCAAGGTCTCGGCATCACGTTCATCACCGTGGGGTTGATGGCGATGGCCTTCATGTGCTTCTCCGGTCTCAAAATCTAAATCGGAAATTTCCACTACCCTATGGATACAACTCTTATTCTTACCAGTATTGGCGTCTTCTTTGCCATCATCATCGTGTTGGTGGTCATTCTCCTCATCGCCAAATACTATCTTTCTCCTTCCGGCAACGTGAAAGTCACGATCAACGGAAAAGAAACGCTCGAAGTAGAGCAAGGTGCCAGCCTGCTCACCACGCTTTCTGAGAACGGTGTCTACCTGCCTTCCGCTTGTGGCGGTAAAGGTTCGTGCGGACAATGCAAATGCCAGATTGTTGAAGGCGGTGGCGAGATTCTCGACTCCGAAAAGGGACACTTCACCCGCAAAGAAATCAAGGACAACTGGCGTTTGGGCTGCCAAGCGAAAGTGAAAGGCGATTTGGCCATCAAAGTCCCCGAAAGTGTGATGGGTGTCAAGGAGTGGGAATGCACCGTGATCGGCAACCGCAACGTAGCCACCTTCATCAAGGAGTTTAAGGTGCAGTTGCCTCCCGGAGAGCACATGGATTTTGAACCCGGTTCGTACGCCCAAATTCAGATCCCCGCTTTCTCGATGGACTATGACAAGGACATCGACAAGAGCCTGATCGGCGATTTGTATCTCCCCGCTTGGGAGAAGTTCGGCCTCCTGGGGTTGAAGTGTGTGAACACCGAACCCACGATCCGTGCCTACTCCATGGCCAACTATCCCGACGAAGGCGATATCATCACGCTCACCGTGCGTATTGCCACGCCTCCTTTCAAACCGAAAGACCAAGGCCCCGGTTTCCTCGATGTGACGCCCGGTATCGCTTCTTCCTACATCTTCAGCCTCAAGCCCGGCGACAAGGTGATGATGAGCGGCCCTTACGGTGATTTCCACCCGCGCTACAACTCAAAGCGCGAAATGATTTGGGTCGGCGGTGGTGCCGGTATGGCTCCTCTCCGTGCGCAAATCATGCACTTGCTCAAAACGAAGAACGTGCGCGATCGCGAGATGCACTATTTCTACGGTGCACGTGCCATCGATGAAGTTTTCTTCCTCGAAGATTTCCTTCAGCTCGAAAAGGATTTCCCCAACTTCCACTTCCACCTCGCGCTCGACCGTCCCGATCCCAAGGCCGATGCCATGGGGGTGAAGTACACTGCGGGCTTTATTGCTCCCGTGATGGGCGACACCTACCTCAAGGCACACGAAGCGCCCGAGGACATCGAGTATTACCTCTGTGGACCTCCCATGATGTCCAAGACGGTGCTCGACTTGCTCGATTCGCTCGGAGTAGAACGCGACATGATCTCGTTCGACGACTTCGGCGGTTAATCCTAACCCGTATATCTCTTCCCTCTCTCGACTCAGTCGAGGGAGGGATTTTTGTTTTAAAAGTCTGCTCGATTGGGAAGTGGCACAAAAAGGTATCGGACGTCAGCAACAGACCGTGCACTTGTTTCGTGAAAAAGTCCTCCCCCCATTGCAGATCTGTCTATCTTGTTGGTGCGCAATGGTGTCCTTAGCGGCATCGTGTGTCGGGTTTTTCATAAAGTCAAAGATCGTGTGCGTTGGTCGATTGGGAGAAACCCAAGAATTCACGCTATCTGGACGCCGCAGAGCGGCTGGGAAAAAGGGAAAATGTGTTTTATCAAGCGCAAAGATAAAACTTTTGTTTCGAATCATCGAGATTTGTAGAAGAAAATAGTTGCCATTTTTCGAGAAGATAGAAGTAGGAATAAAAACAAGTGGACTTTTTCTCGAATGTCGTCCACTTTCATCTACAAGTTCTCTCTATTTTGAGAAAAGGTGGGTATTCTCTTGTCTGAGGTTTGGAGAGCTGTTCTACCTCTCGCGCGTAGGTACGCCTAAGCGGACACGCGCCTGCACATCGCGCACTCAACAAGTTCGCAATTCTTGCCTTCACCCTTCACCTTCACCCGTAATGAGTTGATTATTCGCATGTTGTGGGTGAAGTTTTGTGCCTTTTTTAGCGTTCACCGGTGAAGGGAAATAAGGTGAAACCTTCACCTGCAAAGGTCTGTTCATCAGTTATTTACCCTCTCAGGGTGAAGGCAAAAAACGAAAAAAGCCGGACGCGCGCCTACGCGTGCGCGTTGGGAGTCTCGGAGCACATGATAGCCATTGGGGAATGCACATGTGCTTTCTCATTGAAGGTTCATCGGTGTGGAGGGCATCCCGTCTTCGACTGTTTGCACGAGACAAGAGGAAACATCGGGTGCGTCTGAATAAAAGTTTGATGAAATATCGGTCATTATTTCATGGTGTCGGGAGAAGTGCCTAATTTTGTTTATGATGATGGTTACCGTAAACTACTCGCGTTCGGTAGTATAGGCACGCTAAGGGGGCGTCTGATGAAGAGCGGGCAAGGATTGCTTTAGGGGAATAACGTGGAGCTTACGCTTCTCTTCCTATGGTCGTACGCGAGAAGAAGCAAAGAAAATGGCGAAAGATATGACTAAACAGGAATTATTAGAGACATCCTTAATTCAAGCGGTTTGCTACGATAGAAATTTAGAGGAGGTACAACGAATAGCCAATGAAGCACCTGAACTGTTTACGCACGAACGCAGCTTGGGAAGCCATGGAAATGTGTTAGCTTGCACTGCAGCTTCGTGGCATAGCACCGAACTGTTGGAATGGTTGCTGGAACGCTTCCCGGAGTTTGATATTGACTATTGTCACAATGGGGTCTCACCGCTTATTTGTGCTGTAATGCATGAAAGGAAGTCTTGTACTTTGTGGTTATTGGAGCGAGGGGCTTTGATTGATAATCCTGAGGGAAGAATCCCACCTCAATGGTCTGCTGCAATGGATGAAGATATTCAACTTTTGGAGCATCTGCTCGAGTTAGGTGCAGACCCTAATCGAATGCATGTGAATTTAGATACTTTTCCGCTGGATGTGGCTAAAGGAGCAACTCGGCAAATCTTGCAGCGCCTTAATGCCATAGGGCTGTATGAACGCCCCGATTGGGCACTTGAGGACATTCCGGGCAATGCTGTGATGGGCGAATTGATGCTTAAGCTAAAGAGTCGAGTTTCGCCGCTTATCGTAGATGTACAATCGGATATAGACGTTCGGCTTCGTATGATGGCAGTCAATAAAGATAAGCATCGTCTACTCTTCACTCATGGTTTGTTTGCTTTGGATGCGACGTTTGAACTCTCTTTGGTCGTGGCGCATCGTTGGAATCCTTACAGCAGGAAGACATTATCACGTTTTCCTATAGAATTGATCAAGAGATTGAGTCATTATTTCTATAGGGAAGCTGAGCCTCATGATGGTTTGTTCATCGATAAAGAGGATGAGCCGGTGAAGGATTTGGTTTGGCCTGAAGGCATTGTGGGCATGATGCTCAGTCACTTGAATTGGGCGGATGGCTTTTCTTACACGCTATATACTTTACTCCCCGTCCGCAGTAAGCGCAGCGTTAAGGACATTAAGACGGTGGAGAAGAATAGGAGTGCGGGTTGGCAGAAAGGAGCAATATACAAAAAAACTCATCAGGCAGTATATTCCCAAACAAGCCAACTTCGATGATTTGACAGATAAAAAGATTGCAAGTATACAGAAGAAAATCAACAATAGACCGAGGCAAAAGCTGAGGTTTGAAACACCAAAAGCAGAGTTCTACAAAAGAATAGTCTAATTTTGCACTTGCCGGTTGACTCTACGGCTTGGTCTAGCCAAAGTGTTTCGATCAATGTCAAGAGCAGAATATTTTGATATCAAACATAATGGGGGAATAGTTATGGACAAATGGAAAGTAAATGGTTTGCGAATAGCTATGATGATGCCGTAGCATTTGAACATAGGTTAGGATATGGAATAGATACGAAGTTCTATGTGGTTGGATTTGAGATAGATGATGAGATTTTGTCTGGGGCATACAAGGTCAAAAACCTAGATGCAATTGGAGATGTTCTAGCAATAGATGCAGGTCAGCTCAACAACTCTATCCCCACTGTGACTTCTATCAATAGTCAACGAGTAAAATAGATTCTCACTAATGAAAAAATCGGTTCTCATAGAATGGACGAAAGAATATTTTATTAGAGAGTCAAAAGAATTACCAGATACAACTCGACTACACACTCAGTTGTATGTGAATGGTGAGGTTTGGACTCTTGTTATTGATTTTGAGACTTCTCCCAAGGAGCAAGGATTCCTCTCTATTGGAGTTTCTCATTTGCTAATTACAGATGCTCCTGTCGAGTTGAAAGAGGGAGATACTTTTCCTTTTTGGGATGGTGCTACCCAAATTGGGACATGCCTACTGATTGACTGATTTCTTAATAGAGTAACTCTTCTATCGATCAACTTTTCATGCTCTATCAGGAACAATCCATACAGTGTACCAACAAAATATAGATTGGGATTAACCTGTAAATATTCGCAGTGGAGTAAAAACTAATTTATTGCGAGAGAAGGGGGGAACGCTCCATTTATAAAGACGGAAAATATCAGCAAATCCAACTGCATCATTCAAGACAGAATGCAAAAGGTTCTCTCAGCATCAACTCATCAAGGTACTATTCATTTAAGGCGCTTCATCCATGCTTACCTAATTCGCATCCAGACAATCTCGTAAATCAAAGTTCTTTTATGTAGACCGGGAGGCCTGCAGGAGAGAGCGAGCAGAAGCCGAAATACAGAAAAGACATGTAGCGAACATTGGATCTCAAGCGGTTCATTAGAAAAACATCATGATATCATTAGATCGTATAAACAAGCTAAAAGAGAATGGGTGGTGGTATGACACACCCTCAGAAGAGTACATCAGTGCTCTCAGAGAATTAGGCATTGATCCTAACAGTGCAATAGGACAATTTTATATCCATGCAGAGGATGGTCCCACATTCACCAGCAAAGGAGTTGTTTTATATCATATCTGTTGGTTTTTATTATTCTCGACCTATGAACTCGATATGCTTAGAGCTTCTGATGGATTAGGATTACCCAAGGAGTTCATTCCTCTTGATAGTTTTGAGGGCGAGGTTGGTTTTTTTTACAACAAACAGACTGAAGAAGTCTTTCAGTTTTCATTGAATCGATCAACCGAAAACACCACACAACTAGCTATTATTGCAAAATGGGATACATTTAATCTTTTCTTAGATTGGTATCTGTAAAAACCGCTGTTCGGTCTAAGCAATTCTCTTTTCTCTTTCGATGATGTCAATATTAAGCGAGGGCTTTTGGGGAGAGAAACTCTATGCAGCCATGGCCGCCATGAGATTCGCGGCAAACCCTCCGATGCTCCTGTGGCGCGTGTGTTCAATCTGAACGATGTTCTTCAATTCGTCTTTCATCGTCTCGATCAACAATCTTTCCCCCAGTAGAATTTTATCGCGTAGATGCATCAACGAGTTCTTTATGTTCTTGCGTATGCGAGTGATCAGGTGAAGGCAAAAAACGAAAAACAGCGGGCGCGCGCTACGCGTGCGCGTTGGGGGCTGAGGTGGGAGGCAGGTGCACTTTCGAAAAAGGCTTCTGGTAGTGGGTGGGGCACTGCAGGGGTTGGATAAACCAAAAGATGGGAGTGAACAGCAAAAAACATTGCACCAGATAAAAACAAAAGTTTGAAACATCAAAAGCAGCGTGCTACAAAAGGATTGCTTAATTTTGCACTTGTCGGTTGACTCTACGGGCACAAAATGCAACGCTAAACTCAAAAAAACGCGGTCAACTCTTGCCAGTTCAAGAAAAAGTAGTACCTTTGCACTCGTAATCAAGACACGGTACCATGGCCGAGCGGTTAGGCACAGGTCTGCAAAACCTGCTACAGCAGTTCGAATCTGCTTGGTACCTCTTCGCAATGAAGGAGCGGCTCTTAGAGTCGCTCCTTTTGTTTTTATATTTGCAGCCATCCTTTCATTGTTTATTTCATGGAAGATTTAGAAAGCAACGGACAAATGGGTGTCCCTACTCAGGAGTCGACATCGATTCCTGCCGTTGAGGCCTCGGACGCCCGCAAGACCGACGGGGACGCAGAACATCTTGTGCTCCGCACCGAAGGACTCGTGAAGCGTTATGGCAAACGAACGGTGGTGAACGACGTATCGTTTGAAGTTCATCAAGGTGAAATTGTCGGATTGCTCGGGCCGAATGGAGCCGGGAAGACGACATCGTTTTACATGACCACCGGTTTGGTGGTGCCTAACGGCGGGCATATTTATCTCGGTGAGAAAGAAATCACGAAAGCGCCGGTCTATCGCCGTGCAAAAGCCGGTATCGGTTATTTGGCGCAGGAGGCTTCGGTCTTTCGCAAGATGAGTGTCGAAGACAATATTCGTTCGGTGCTCGAAATGACCGGAAAAAGTCGTGAGGAGCAGCGCGAGCACTTGGAATCGCTCATCGCGGAATTTCGATTGCAGAAGGTGCGCAAGAACCTGGGTGACCAACTTTCGGGCGGTGAGCGCCGTCGAACGGAGATTGCTCGCTGTCTGGCCATCGATCCCAAGTTTATCATGCTCGATGAGCCCTTTGCCGGTGTCGATCCCATTGCGGTGGAAGATATTCAGTACATCGTGTGGAAGCTCAAAGACCGCAATATCGGTATCTTGATCACCGACCACAATGTGGAAGAAACGCTTTCGATCACCGACCGCGCCTATCTGTTGTTTGAAGGTCGTATTTTGTTCCACGGCACGCCCGAGGAACTGGCAGAAAACGAGGTGGTGCGCGATCGATACCTCACCCACTCTTTCGTGCTGCGTCGTAAAGACTTTGGGGCGTTGGCCGCCAAACGTGGCCTTACGTCTTGATTCCGATCATCTAATCTGCGTGCCTTTCTTGAAAGGTTCGCGGATTTTCTCTGTTGATACCTTGCAGAGGAGGCACGGCCTCTTCTGATCACTTATAGATTCCCATTTCATGAAACATTTTCTCCCCTTATTGTTTTGCGGACTCACCGGTCTGCAAACGGCAACGGCGGTATGGGCGCAGCCTGCGCACAACAGCGCGGCGAGTAAAGCTGACACGGTGAAAGTTTCCTCAGCCGAACTCACCGGTTGCTTTCCTTTGCGTCGTCCTTTCGCGACCGACAGTGTAAACCTGGCCGATCGGCCGTTTGATCCTGCAGAAGTGCTGGAACAAAATGCGCTGATCGCCAAAAAACGTGGACAAAAGTCTTTGCGTCGTCTGACCACCGGTGCACCGATCGACAGCAATGCGGTGAGCGTATTGCGCTTTACGGTGGACACCGAACGCTGGCGCACGGCTCGTTTGCAGACGCCGCAGTTGAAGCGCTACGATACTTTCCTGAATGGGGTGAAAGTGACGGATGGAAATCTCCGTTTTTTGCCGGGACGCAGCGAAGTGACTTTGATGGTCTATGCCGACCGTCAAGCGCGCGATACGTTCAACGTTAGTCTTACCGGCGATTCGTTGAATGTGCTGCGTACGAACGCGACTGATCTGCGAAAGTTTGCTTTCGATGATATGGTGCACGGCAAGCGCTACTACAATGCCGACATTTCTCCCACCGGGCGTTATGTCTTGACCCATTACATCGAAACGCGTCGTGACGGCGCGAGCACTTACTCGTCGGTGCTCACCGATCTCAAGGACGGCCGTACCCTACTCCGCACGGCTGAATATTTGCACGGCTCGTGGATGCCGAAAACCGACGAGTTGTATTTCAAACGCAACACTGACGGAGGCACAAACCTCGTGCTGCTCGATCCGGCCACGATGAGCGAGCGGACGCTTGCGACACGTTTGCCCGAAGGTTCGCTCACATTGTCGCCCACGGCGAAGTTTGCCATCATTTCGCGCGAAGAAGACGGTCCGACCACCGACGGCCCGCTCAAACAACTGTATGCACCGGACGACCGCCAGCCCGGTTGGCGCGATCGCAGTGCACTCTATTTGGTGGATTTCTCCAATGGTTTTTCGCAACGGCTCACCTATGGCCGCGAAAGTGTTCATCTGAACGACATTTCGCCCGACGGTAAGCGATTACTCCTCACGCGGAACCGGCATGATTTGACGAGAAAGCCGTTTGACCACGTCGATGTGTTCGAAATGTACCTCGAAGACGGGCGGGTCGACACCCTGCTCACGGATCAAGCTTGGTTGGACGATGGCTGCTACAGCCCCGATGGCAAACTCTTGCTGTTCAAAGGCAGCCCTTCGGCTTTCGAAGGTATCGGCAGCGTATTGCCCAAGGGAGAGGTGGCGCAGAGTTTCGACAAGCGCCTTTATCTCTACAATCCTGCGACGAAGCAGGCCACGGCGTTGCTCAAGGATTTTGCTCCCTCTGTGGGCGAATATGACTGGAACGCCGGTGACGGTAACATCTATATGCGTTGTACCGATGGCTATGACGAAACTTTGTGGCGCTTAGACCCTCGTACGGGACGCCGTTTCCGTTTTGAACTTCCGGTTACCGTCATTCAGCGTTTCTCGTTGTCGGAAACGCGTGTGCCGCGTGCTGTTTTCTTCGGACAAACGGGTACGACGTCGCGCAATGCCTATGTGGCAGAACTCTCGTCGGCACGTCCTAAGTGTAAACCCTTCGGCGAAGTGTCGTTTGCCAATTCGTTGGGTGATGTTCGCGTGGCTTCTTGTACGCCGTTGAGCTACAAAAGAACGGAACGTGATACGGTGGCCGGCTTCTACTTCTTGCCCGCCGATTTCGATGCGAAGAAGAAGTACCCGATGCTGGTCTACTATTATGGAGGTTGTGTACCGACGACTCGCGAATTGGAGTTCCACTACCCGCTTTCGGTGTTGGCCAACATGGGTTATGTGGTACTTGCTCTCGAACCTTCCGGTGCGATTGGTTTCGGCGAGGAGTTTGCAGCGCGTCACATCAATACCTGGGGAAAGCGTTCGGGCGATGATATCATCGAAGCCACGAAGGCCTTTATGGCTACGCATCCTTATGTCGATGCCAAGAAGGTGGGTTGCATGGGCGCAAGCTATGGTGGCTTTATGACCGAGTATCTCCAAACGCGCACCGACATTTTCGCCGCGGCGGTGAGTCATGCCGGTATTTCGAACATTGCCTCGTATTGGGGTGGCGGATATTGGGGACATACTTACGGCGAAACCGCACAATACGGCTCCTATCCTTGGAACAACCCTGACTTGTATGTGAAGCAATCGGCTTTGTTCAATGCAGACAAGATCCACACTCCGTTGCTTCTGCTCCACGGTACGGCCGATACGAACGTGCCCACCAATGAAAGTCAGCAACTTTTCACCGCGTTGCGCATCTTGGGTCGTCCCGTTCAGTACATTCAAATCGAGGGCGCCAACCACGTTGTCACCGACTACCGCCAGCGTATGAAATGGCAACAAACGATCATGGCATGGTTCGCCAAGTATTTGCAGGGCGACGAGGCTTGGTGGAAAGGAATCGGCTACAAAGATTAGTTCTCCCCTCTTTTGAAAGACGATTCTCCCTTATTTATAGACAAAGAACGAAGAAAGCGAGGTAAATAGGCCTCGCTTTCTTTGTTGTTTTCGTGATTCGCCGTAACTTTGTCGAGTCATTTAGTAACACCTGATGAAAATAAATTTTCTCCTTTTGACCTTGTTCGTTGGATTGCTGTGTACCGTGGGCTGCAAAAGCCGCACGGAAACACCGGCGACGCCCGTAGAAGAGGTAGTTGATAGCGTAAAAAGCGACAGTGTGGTCGTCGATTCTGTGCCGGCTGTGGCAGAAACGCCCATTCCCAAGAAGGCCGATGAGTTCTTCGATGACTTTGCTTTTGCTTTTATGAAGAAGCCGCGTTTTCAACGCTCGCGAATTGTGTTTCCGTTGGAGCATATTGTCGACGGCAAGCGCTTTGAAATTCAAAAGTCGGAGTGGAAATATGATCGTATGTATTCAGCCGGAGAAACTTATACGCTCATTTTCGACAGTGCCAAGGGCGCCGGAATGGCGAAGGACACCAGTGTGAGTCGTGTGGTGGTGGAAGAATTGAACTTGCCGCATCATCGCATCAAAAGTTACCTATTCTTGCGAGAGAACGCCGAATGGCGCCTGACTCAGCTCAAAGAAGAAAAGATGGAACGCAGTGAGAACAGCGATTTCTATGCGTTCTATCAGCGTTTTTCGACCGATGAAGAGTATCAGCGTGAGCACATTGCCCAACAACTGAGTTTCTCGACGTTCGACGAAGACAACTTCAAGCGCATTGAAGGCTTCATTTCCGCTTCGCAGTGGCCTGATTTTGCTCCCGAGTTGCCCAAAAATATGTTGACCAACGTGCTTTACGGACAGACGTTCAAAAACACGAATTTGCGTGTACTCTCCATCTCTTCGCTTTCCAGTGGACTCACGAGTACGCTCACCTTCCGTCGTCGCAACGGGAAGTGGATGCTCACGCGTCTCGACAATTAAACCGTCCGTTGCATCCATTTGCCGCAGATTTGACAGTACGCTTGTAGACGTTTGTGTGAAACCCGTTTGCTGTGCGATGAATTTGCCTAAACACCTGACATAACGAAACACGACTATGCCCTACTCTCTCCTTCAACACAATACTTTTGGCATTGATGCCTCGTGCCGACAATTTGTTGAGTATGCTTCTGTGGCACAACTCAAGGAGGTTGTCGCTACGCTCGGGGATACCCCGTGGCTGCACATCGGTGCCGGCAGTAACCTGCTCTTTGTACAGGATTATGACGGCGTTGTGCTGCACAGCAAGATTATGGGGAAGGAAATCTTGGCCGAAACGAGTGAAGCGCTTCTTTTGCGTGTCGGAGGCGGCGAACCTTGGGACGACTTTGTCGCTTATTGCGTCGAACACGGGTATTACGGTTTGGAAAACCTTTCGCTCATTCCCGGCGAGGTCGGAGCGAGTGCCGTGCAGAACGTAGGGGCTTATGGTGTTGAGGCAGGTGATTGCATTGAGCGCGTCGAAACGGTAGAGATGGCCACGGGTAGAGAATGTGTGTTCTCGCACGATGACTGTCAATACGCTTACAGAAGCAGTTTCTTCAAGCATGAGGGCGCACATCGCTTTGCTGTGACGCACGTTGTCTTTCGTTTGCGCAAACAGTTTGTACCCATTTTGACACATGTGGCTGTTTCGCGGGCTTTGGAGGCTATGGGCGTCCAGCCTGCTGAGGCCAACGCGCAGCAGGTGAGAGAGGCCATCATTCAGGTGCGCCGTTCTAAATTACCTGATCCCGCAGAAGTGGGCAGCGCCGGTTCGTTTTTTATGAATCCTGTGGTTTCCTCAGAGAAACTCGCGGAACTGCTAGAGCTGTATCCCGATATGCCTCATTATGCCTTGGATGAAGGGGCTAAAATCCCGGCTGCTTGGCTCATTGAGCAGTGTGGATGGAAGGGACGTCGCATGGGAGGCGCGGGTGTACACGCTTTGCAACCGTTGGTTCTCATCAATGTAGACCATGCCACAGGCGAAGAAGTGGTAAAGCTGGCGGAAGCCATTCAAGCTGATGTGAACGCGAAATTCGGTGTCGTAATCTCTCCTGAAGTGTTGTACGTTTAGCGTATATATTGAAGGGCTAAGCATTGATGTTGACTCGTTTTTTTGTGAAAATAGGGGATGTTCGGTTTCGAATATCCCCTATTTAATGGAGTTGTCGACGTGAGGATGTTGTTTCCTGGCTATGTGGTTGTATTGAACAAAACACTTCGGCTATTGCTCCGATAAACGATTTTATTCTTGAGTATGTTTTGAAATCTTAGTGGGGTGACTGAGTCATGGTGGTGAGAAATCTGTTTCAACTATTGAGTTGAATTCTCTTTTTCCTCGGAGTCATATACAAAATAAGGGGAGTTTTCTTTGAAAATAGACTTGTTTCAAAGAAAACTCCCCTTGTTTGTCTGTAAACTTCTCGACATGTAGTAGTTACCGGTGCTCAATGATGAAATTACGCCGAATAAGTCGTTTGAGCTGGAAGATAAACGAGAAATAGATAAATGACATTTCTTATCCAAAGATAGCACCAAGGCAAAGGCAGAGCATGCTGAGGAAGACGAGGGCGAGGTCGACGGCTTTCGAGCGGAGATTATTTTCGTGTAGCAGGAAGGCTCCGAAAAAGAAGCTGACTAATACGCTGCTTCGGCGTGTCATAGAAACAACGGCTATGAGAGCGCCCGGAATGGAGAGCGCGTAGAAATAGAAGAGGTCGGCGGCGGTGAGAAACAAACTGATGCCTACAATGCTCCAGCGCCAGGTGAATGTTGTGGTGCGCCGTCGCGATGGCCACCAGAGGGAAAAGAAGATGAATAACATTAGTGCAAGTTGGTAATAATTGAACCAGGATTGCACAAATAGTGCATTCAACCCCTGTCCTCCTCGATTTGTTGGCGCCAGCAGGAACTTATCGTACAAACCACTGCAAGCACCGAGCACAGCGGCAAGAATAAGCAGCAGGATGTAGCGGTTGTGCAAAAAGTGGATCCCTTCTTTGCGGCCGCTGCGGCTGAGGAGAAAGAAGGAGCAGATGGCCAAGAGCACACCTGCCCACTGCCAAGCGTTGAATTGCTCGTGGTAGATGAGCAAGGCGCCCATAAGCGTCATTACCGGCCGTGTGGCGTTGATAGGACCGACGAGAGTGAGCGGCAAATGCTTGATGGCAAAATAACCGCATACCCACGAAGACAGCACGAGTACGGCTTTTCCCATCACAAAAAGATGGTGCGTCAAAGGGGCCGGCGGAATATACCAGCGGCTATCGGGTGATATCCATGAAAGTTGGCTTCCACTGAGCAAAGGGAGAAAAAGAAGGCTGCTCAATGCGGTATTGATGAGTAAAACAGGAACGACAGCATTATCGCGTAAGGACTGTTTTTTGAAAACATCGTAGAAGCCAAGCAGAATGGCTGAGGCAGCAGCGAGAAAAAACCACGTCATTGATGAAAGTGGGTTAAGTGAAAATCAATACTGTATATCAACAAGAAAAAGTGCATTCCCCGGGACGCTTTCTCCTGCAAAACAGCGGTTTTTCGCAGCTATTACTGCTCGAAATTCCTCGAGAGATAGGCGTCCTCTTCCCACTTCAAACAAGGTGCCTACGACCGCTCGCACCATATTTCGTAAAAAGCGATTGGCTGTGATCTCAAAACGCCAGTGATCGCCTTCTACTTGTGTCCAGCGTGCGTGCGTCACTTGGCAAAGGTTGGTCTTTTGGTCGTTGTTTACCTTTGAGAAACTGGTGAAATCGTCGGTTTCAAGCAAAATTTCCGCTGCACGGTTCATCAGTTCGTAGTCGGGAGCGAAGGTCAGGCGAGCTGCGTAGTGACGTAGATAAGGATCTTTGTGGCCGTAAACAAAGTAGTGGTAGGTTCGGCGCTTAGCGTCGAATCGGGCATGAAGGTGCTCATCTACTTGCTGCACGCGTTGCACAGCGATATCTTGAGGTAAAATACGGTTTAGGCGAAAGACCATTTGCTCCGGGTCGATAGGTGCGTCAGTGTCGAAATGAGCCACCATCATCGAGGCGTGAACGCCGGTGTCGGTGCGGCCGGCTCCTACGCACTCTGTGGGGACGGGGAGTAGTTTGGTGAGGGCATCGTTGAGGCGCGCTTGAATGCTATCGGCATTGGGTTGTACTTGCCATCCGTGGTAGTTTGTGCCGTCGTAAGAGAGGGTTATGAAGTAGCGCATGAGGTGAAAAGTCTGGAGGGAGCAATGCTACAAAAAACAAAGCCGTGCCCCAAGTGGAGGCACGGCTTGTTGTGTGTGGTTGGGAACCGTTTGGATTAAGCTTCTTCGGCAACAACCTCGAAAGCAACCTCAGCGGTTACATCCTTGTGAAGTTTCACGGCAGCTTTGTAAGCGCCAACTTCCTTGACATCCTTGAGGACGATGCTCTTACGATCCACTTCGATACCGAGCTTAGCGAGTTCTTCGGCGATGTGGAGGTTCGTAACCGAACCGTAGATGGCGCCGGTGGCGCTCACCTTGGTAGCGATCTTGATACCCTCTACAGCGTTGATCTTTTCAGCCAATGCGATAGCGTCGTTCTTGATCTTTTCGAGCTTGTGAGCTTGCTGCTTGAGCGTCTCTGCAAGTTCCTTTTTGGCAGAAGCCGTAGCGAGGACAGCCTTACCGGTGGGAATGAGGAAGTTGCGGCCGTAGCCGTCTTTCACGGTGACGATTTCGTTCTTGAAACCGAGACCCTGCACGTTTTCTTTGAGAATGAGTTCCATGTGTATACCTCCTCTTTTAATTATTTCATCAAGTCAGTTACGTAGGGAAGGAGCGAAAGGTGACGAGCACGCTTCACAGCCTGAGCCACGCGGCGTTGGAACTTCAAAGAAGTACCGGTGATGCGGCGGGGCAGGATTTTTCCCTGTTCGTTGAGGAACTTCTTGAGGAATTCGGGATCTTTGTAGTCGATATACTTGATACCGCTCTTCTTGAAACGGCAGTACTTCTTCTTCTTGACGTCAACGGTAGGGGGAGTCAAGTAGCGAATTTCAGATGCTTGTGCCATGGATTAGTCCTCCTTTTTGTTAGAACGACGCTTTGCGGCGTATTCAGCAGCAAATTTGTCGAGTTTTACAGTCAGAAAGCGGATAACGCGTTCGTCGCGACGGAAACCGATTTCCAGTTTTTCAACAACGGTGGGGTCAGCCTTGAACTCCAGCAACTGATAGAAACCGGTGCTCTTCTTGTCGATGGCGTAAGCCAACTTCTTGAGGCCCCAGTTCTCTTCATTGATAACCTCAGCGCCGTTGGCAGCGAGGATACCCTTGAATTTTTCGACCGTCTCCTTCATCTGAACATCAGACAAAACGGGAGTGAGGATGAAAACGGTCTCATACTGATTCATCATAGGGATGTGATTGAATTGAGTGAGTATTGTGTTTATGGGATATGCGACGCCTTGTCGCTGTCAGAATGGCAGGACGACGCCACAAAACGGTGCAAAAGTAGGGGATTTTTGACAAATGGCCAAGAAAACTCCCGTGTTTTTCGTTGCTGTGCATATAATTTGCATGAGGAACGGCTACGATACCGCAAATTTTCGTACATTTGCATAGCTATTCCACAGACGCATATACAATAACTGATTATGACGCAAAACTTATCGCCACAAATCGCCCGTGTTCTTGCGCTCGGCAAGGCAGAAGCACGCCGCACACACCAAGAGAAGGTGGGTGCTGTGACGCTTTTGCTCGGTATGCTCAACGATCGTGAGGGTGCGGCCCTAAAAGTGATCGAACAGTTTGGCATTTCCACAGAACAACTGCGCAACACGCTGGAGGCACAGATAGAACCGTCTTCCAATGAAGGCACCACCGCAGTAGAAGATACAGAGGTGGCGCGTGATGTCGATCGCATTTTGCGATTGGCACAACTTGAAGCGCGTTTGCAGCGAGAAAACAATGCCACGGACGTACATTTGTTCCTGGCTATGCTGAGAGATAAAACCAACGACGGATGCAAAGTGCTCGCGTCGTTCAACCTCAATTACGACAGCGCGATGAAGTTCATCGCCAAAGATAACCGCAATGTTGCCGGCCGTGCTCCCATGGCTTCGAATATGTCTGATGGGGACGAAGCGGTGCCGGCAGGAGGTGACCCTCGTCAGAGTGGCCGCCGCGGAAATGATGCGACGACTGAGAAGGTATCGGGAAAAGATACTCCCATCCTCGACAATTATGGGGTAGACTTGACTAAGGCTGCCGCAGAGGGAGTGTTGGATCCAATTGTCGGTCGCCACGACGAAATTGAACGCATGGCGCAAATTCTTACGCGCCGCAAAAAGAATAATCCCATTTTGATCGGTGAACCCGGCGTGGGAAAGAGTGCGCTGGTGGAAGGTTTGGCGCAACTAATCGTAAATAATAAGGTACCCCACTTGTTGTCGGGTAAGCGGTTGGTTTCGCTGGACATGGCTTCGATTGTGGCCGGAACACAATACCGTGGCCAGTTTGAAGACCGACTGCGCAAACTCATTGACGAATTGAAGGCGCACCGTGAAGTGGTGCTCTTCATTGATGAAATCCATACCATCATCGGTGCGGGAAGTGCCCCCGGTAGTTTGGATGCCGCCAATATTTTGAAACCGGCTTTGGCACGTGGTGAAGTACAGTGTATCGGTGCCACGACCATCAATGAATTTCGAAAGAGCATCGAGAAAGACGGTGCATTGGATCGCCGTTTCCAAAAAATACAGCTCGAGCCGACCACGGCGGAAGATACTTTGCAAATCCTCAATAACGTCAAGGAGCGATATGAAGATCACCACAATGTGACCTACACTTCTGAGGCGATTGAGGCTTGTGTGGCGCTGACCGAAAGATACATCAGCGATCGTGCACTGCCTGACAAAGCCATCGATGCTTTGGACGAAGCCGGTAGTCGAGTACATTTGCTGAATGTGCGCGTACCTGAGCCGATTGCTGCAAAGGAACTGGAAGTGCAAAATCTTCGCAAGGAAAAAGAGGAAGCTGCTGCGCGCCAAGAGTATGAACAGGCCGCCGGCTTGCGTGACCGTATGTTGCAATGCGAGGCTGAACTCAAGACTTTGCAAGAAGAATGGCAACGCGAGTTGAGTGAACATCGGATCATCGTAGACGAAGACGCCATCGCCGGCGTTGTTTCAATGATGAGTGGTGTGCCGGCTGAGCGCATGAAAGAGTCCGAAACGGTTCGACTGAAGGGGATGAAACAAGCCCTTTCTGAAAAGGTTATCGCTCAAGATCGCGCCATTAAGCGTTTGACGCGTGCCATTACGCGCAACCGCCTCGGCTTGAAAGACCCTAATCGCCCGATTGGTACGTTTATGTTCGTCGGTCCCACCGGCGTGGGTAAAACCCATCTCGTCAAAACGCTGGCCGAGTTCATGTTCGGCAGTAAAGACGCCTTGATTCGTATCGATATGAGTGAGTATGGTGAGAAATTCTCCACTTCTCGACTCGTAGGTGCTCCTCCGGGGTACGTCGGGTATGAAGAAGGCGGACAATTAACGGAGAAAGTTCGCCGACACCCCTACTCTATTGTCTTGCTTGACGAAATCGAAAAAGCACATCCGGACGTCTTCAATATGTTGCTCCAAGTGATGGACGAAGGACGCATGACAGATGGAAACGGAACGACGGTGGATTTCCGCAACACGATTTTGATTATGACTTCCAACAGCGGAAGTCGCCAAGTCAAAGAGTTTGGAGCGGGAGTGGGCTTCTCGGCTTCGATTGACGGAGTGACCGCAGAGGCGGCTGAGCACATTGTGCGCAAAGCATTGCAACGCCAGTTCACTCCCGAGTTCTTGAATCGTTTGGACGAAATTGTGATGTTCGATCCTTTGACGCGAGAAGGAGTGGAGCAAATCGCTGATTTGGAAATCCGAGCGCTTGCACAACGCTTGCAAACTACGGGACGTCAGATTTCATTCTCTCCCGAGGCTACACGTTTTGTGGCGCAAAAGGGATTCGATCCGCAGTATGGTGCGCGCTCTTTGCGCCGTACGTTGCAAGAATATGTAGAAGATCCTCTGTGTGATTTACTCCTTGAAGGAGAAAATGGAAAGTCTATTCGTGTGGAGCTCGATTCAGTGAGCGATAGACTGAAAGTGACGGCCGAAACAACGGCTGAGAATTGATATAACGGACGACTGTCGCGCTGCTTTGCGGTGCGGCGGTCGCCAACCTATATATATATGGTGCACAAAATAGATGTTTTCATTCAAACGGATAGTGTCGGCAACTTGTCGGCTGCGCGCGAATTGTCATTGCTTCCGGAGGTAGCGAGCGTATTTGCGTTGACTACGGTTGGGCAAGAAGAGGAAGAAGGCGTAACGACCATGCCGGTCGACGATTTTTCTTCGTCTAAGATGCTTCGCAGCGTTGCACGCGCCTCAGCGGCCGAATATGTCGCACTCTTTTTGAAACCTACCGGTTTCCGCCCAGCCTATCGTTGCTTGCAGCGCTTGCACAATGTGATGCTGGATAGCGGCGCGGCGATGGTATATGCCGATCGTTGGGAACAACGCGTGGATGAAGATGGTCAAATCGCCCTACCCACGGAGCACCCCGTGATTGATTATCAAGAAGGTGCTGTGCGTGATGATTTCGATTTCGGTGGGTTGTGGCTGGTGCGTGGCGACCTGCTGCGACAATTTGCCGCGGACAATAAACAACGCTACAAGTATGCCGCTACCTATGCCCTACGTTTATATTTGAGTCGTCACGGGGATTTGGTGCACCTGAGAGAACCCCTTTACACCGAACAGGAAACAGATTTGCGCCGCAGTGGAGAAAAGCAGTTTGATTATGTAAATCCGGCTGCGCGCGAGGTGCAAATTGAAATGGAACGTGCTTGCACCTCCCATCTCAAGGCTGTGGGAGCTTGGCTTGCCCCTGACGAATACGATGATGTGCCTCTGCGTGAGGAAGACCAAGCATTGTTACAAATCACGTCTTTGCCTATTTCGACTGCGCAAACTGAAGCTACCGGCGAACTGCCTAGTGAAAAAGTATCGGTTTCTTCTTTCCCTGTTGTAGCCTCGGTTATTATCCCTGTACGCAACCGTGTGCGTACGATAGGAGATGCAATTCAATCTGCCCTTTCGCAGAAAACTAATTTCACGTTTAACGTAATTGTCGTAGATAATCACTCTACTGACGGAACCGACGAGGTCGTTCGCCGTTTTGCGCAGGACGAACGCGTAGTCTTATTGCAGCCCGATCGCGCAGATTTGGGCATCGGAGGATGTTGGGACTATGCAATTCGTTCGAACTCCTGCGGTCGTTATGCAGTTCAGTTGGATTCTGATGACCTTTATAGCGGAACCGACACATTGACGTGCATTGTTGAGGCTTTTGTGAAACAACGTGCGGCTATGGTCATTGGTTCCTATCGAATGGTGAACTTTAATTTGGAGACATTGCCTCCCGGATTGATTGACCATCGCGAATGGACTCCTGACAATGGGCGAAATAACGCTTTACGCATCAATGGTTTGGGCGCGCCGCGTGCTTTCGACACTGCGGTGTTGAGAGAGATTGGTTTCCCGAATACCAGTTATGGTGAGGATTATGCGCTGGGGTTGGCTATTTCTCGCCGTTTCCGCATAGCGCGTATTTACGATGAACTCTATTTGTGTCGTCGTTGGGAAGGTAATTCCGATGCAGCGCTGGATGTGCATCGAGTGAATCGTCATAATGCTTACAAAGATGAATTGCGTACACTCGAGTTGCGTGCTCGTCGCAAACTTAATATGAGTTGGCAGCACGCGATTGATCAAACAGAAGTGAATACTTTCTTTGATAAGCAACTGAGCGGTTGGGAGAGTGCGCGCCAGCGTTTTGACGATTTACGTGAAACTGTGCAGACTAAGGCACTTGATGCGGAGGATTATGCCTTGTCCATTCAACATAATCCTTCTCGTCTCGTTTCGACCGCTGCGAAGGTTGATCGGAAATCACTCAAAAAACGAGCTTGCTTCTTGTGCGATAATCACCGTCCGGCGG
Source organism: Prevotellaceae bacterium (assembly GCA_015257125.1). Classification (GTDB taxonomy): domain Bacteria; phylum Bacteroidota; class Bacteroidia; order Bacteroidales; family Bacteroidaceae; genus Alloprevotella. Next base: position 42,153 of record JABZKU010000004.1, read on the forward strand.
AGCAAATCGGTTTAACCGTTGAAGGCAAGTATAATGTGTTGGTGAATCCTTTCCCCATCTTGCCTCATCACCTTACCATTATCAATCGTCGCCACACGCCGCAGACGATGAGTGGAAATTGGTCGTCGTTTTGTCGCATCGCTTCGCAGTTAGACGAATATGTTGTGTTCTACAATGGTGCGCGATGTGGCGCCTCAGCCCCCGATCACATGCATTTCCAAGCCGGAGCTCGCGGCATTGTGCCGTTGGAGCGCGACTGGCAACGCTATGAGGGACGTTTGGAGCGTGTATACCCCCAAACGCCGGAAGAAACTGCTGTGGTAGAAGAAGCCGGTTATGAAGACAAGCGCGCAGGCATCTACTTATTGAAAGAATATGCCTGTCCCGTCTTTGTTGTAATTGGCGAACGTGCTGAGGGCGAGCAACTTTTGCTGAGAAAAGTTGTAGAAGCATTGCCGGGAGCCGAGCAAAATCGAGAACCTGACATGAATTTGCTCGCCTGGATGGACAATCATCATCCCGCGCACCCGGATTCTTTGGTTACTTTGGTGTTCCCTCGCGCAAAGCATCGTCCCGATTGCTATTTTGCCGAAGGAGATAAGCAATATTTGATTTCTCCCGGTGCCATTGACATGGCGGGCCTCATCATAGCCCCCAAACCTGAAGACTTTGAGCGGATGACCCCGCAAAAGGCCGCCTCCATACTTGCGGAAGTAGCGCTTTCGGAAAGTGAAATAGCCCAAGTCATTCGCCGTTTGCACAAAGGAGGCCGCCGCGTGTCGCGTCGAAAGGCCTCAGACCTCTTCGAAAATGGAGCAGAGCCACGCGTTGCTGTGGGAATTATGCGCGCCCAGCGTATTTCTTTCGTACTCAATACAGAATTCATGGCCAAAGGTGCGCCGGTGATTGGCGAACAGGTTGTGGAGTACAGCGATGGAGGCATAAAGTGGAATGGTAACGTCTATAGTGAGTTGAACTTCCACCCCACCGGCGAAGATACAGCGGTTTCGTTCACCTTGAATGAAGTGCCCATTGGCATCAATTTCCATTGGGAACGCCAGCAAAACCAAACTTTCCACGGCATGCTAAGTTTTGTGGTGGACGAGGAAAAGCTCGTGGCCATCAATCAGGTCTCTGCTGAGTTGTATTTGGAAAGCGTCATCGCCTCTGAAATGAGTGCTACCGCATCGCTCGAATTACTCAAAGCCCATGCTGTCGTAAGTCGTAGTTGGCTATTCAAAATGATGGAACAACGCCGTTGGCATGCCCAAAATCCAGAAGGCAATTTCTTCTCGTTCCAAAGAAAAGACGACGAATATATTCGCTGGTACGACAGAGAGGATCATACGCTCTTTGACGTGTGTGCAGATGATCACTGTCAGCGCTATCAAGGCATTACGATTGTAACAAGACCTGAAGTCCGCGAAGCCATTGTAGCCACACGTGGGCAAATTCTCACCTACGGCGACGAGATTTGTGATGCACGTTTCTCGAAATGTTGTGGAGGAATGACCGAAAAGTTCTCTGCTTGTTGGGATAACCATGATGAGCCCTATCTGATTCCGACAAGAGACATTGCACAGCGCGAAGTGAGTGTTGCTCTCTCCCCCGATCTTACACAAGAAGAGGCTGCTAAGGAATGGATGCACACCCGTCCCGAAGCATTTTGCCGCACTTCTGATCCACAAATTCTCTCGCAGATTTTCAAAGACTATGACCGCGAGACAGAAAATTTCTACCGTTGGAATGTAAGTCTCACGCAAGATGAGATACGCACGCTGATTGAAGAACGCACCGGCTTGAAGTTCGGGAAAATTCTCGACCTCATTCCCGTTGAGCGCAGTGAAAGCGGTAGAATTGTGCGTCTGAAAATCGTAGGCGAAGAGCGAGAGTTTGTCATCGGCAAAGAATTGGAAATTCGCCGTACCCTTTCGCCTACTCATCTGTATTCCAGTGCTTTTGTCGTAGAAAAATCGGATGAAACGATCGAAGGAGCTCCCACAGCATTCCGCTTAGTCGGTGCCGGATGGGGACATGGAGTGGGTTTATGTCAAGTAGGCGCAGCTGTAATGGGGGCGGAGGGGTATGCCTACCGCGACATCTTACTCCATTACTATAAAGAGGCGCAAATTGAAAGAAAGTATGAATAACAATCGGTCGCAACCTTGGCAATGGGTGCCCTCACTTTATTTTACTGAGGGCATCCCCTATTTTATCGTAAATTCGGTGGCGTTGCTCATGTACAAGCGCTGTGGACTGAATGACGAAGAGTGTGCGCTTTATGCCTCGTGGCTTTCTTTGCCTTGGGTCATTAAACCTTTGTGGAGTCCCATTGTTGAGATTCTCAAGTCTAAACAGTGGTGGATAGTGGTCATGGAGATGACTATGGCCATTGCGTTGGCAGGCGTTGCTTTCACGCTTCCCACTCCGTATTACGTGCAATTGACGATGGCGTTTTTCTTTTTGATCGCCTTCAGCAGTGCAACGCACGATATTGCCGCAGATGGTTTTTACATGGAAGCCCTCGATGAGCGTCAACAAGCCCTGAATGTTGGTGTGCGCAGCATCTTTTATCGCCTTTCTAAGGTCATCAGCGAAGGACTGCTGATCATGTTCATCGGCTCATTGGAAGTCTATACGCGTAGCGCCTTCACGGCGTGGAGTTTAGGCTTGGGAGCTGTCGCATTGTTGTTGGCATTGGCCACTCTCTATCATTGGGTTGTACTCCCCAAACGCACAACTTCTTCGGAAAACACGGGGACTTTTGTGCAAAACAAGGCTGTTTTTGATGAAAAACAGCCGACTTTCGTTGACGAAACACAGAGAGGGCAAACCGTCAGAGGGGCAATGAAAGAGTTTGCTGACACCTTTGTCTCTTTTTTTAAGAAGCCCGGCATTCTCATGGCCATTACTTTCTTGCTACTCTACCGCCTTCCTGAAGCTATACTCACAAAAATCTGTCCTTTGTTCCTTACAGAAAAGGTAAGTTTGGGAGGCTTAGGACTTTCCACTTCAGAATATGGCCTTGCCTATGGTACTTTAGGGGTCATAGGTTTGCTGTTGGGAGGAATATTGGGCGGGATTGTGGTAGCCATGGACGGATTTCGCAAGTGGCGTTGGCCGATGGTGATGGCCATCTCGTTGCCTAATTGTGTCTATATCTTCTTGGCTTATTTCCAACCGGAGAATATTTGGTGGATCAGTTCGGTCATTGCCATTGAACAATTCGGTTATGGCTTCGGTTTCACCCTTTACATGCTCTTCATGTTGTACTTCTCACAGGGGAAATCAAAGGCTGCTCATTATTCACTTTGTACCGGTTTCATGGCCTTGGGCTTGATGTTGCCCGGACAAGTTGCAGGCTATGTGGCTACGTGGTTCGGATATTACGGCAGTTTTATCCTCGTGATGCTACTTGTTCCGATTACGTTTGTCGTTACTTCGCTCATTCGTGTGCCGGATGATTTCGGACGTCGAGCAGCTTAATCCCCCAATCTTTCTATTTCTCTTTGCATTTTAGAATCAACTTATGACACCGGAAGAAATAAAGAATCGGCGCCGGCTCAATTTTCGCCAAACTAACGCCTATGCTATGCAGTATGGTGCATTGATGGGCGGGTATGCCGTAGCCGCAGAAGTTTGTTTTGTGCTCGGACTGAAGATGGCTCCATTGATGAACGTCCAGTCATTACTCACATTAGCTTATCCCTTGGTCGTACTCTTAGTCGCTTTTCGTTTTCGAAAGCAGGTGAGCGAAGGGCTTCCCTACTCTTTTGGCCGTGGATTCTTCTTTACTCTGTTGGTTGTACTATACTCCGGTGTATGGGCAGCGCTCGTTGCATTACTTTATCTGCAGCTTTTTGATCACGGTTATCTCTTTCAAACCTATTTGGAGTTGCTGAATCGTCCCGACATGGTGAAAATGATGCAACAGTCCGGACTCACGGCTCAAATACAAGCCTCTACCGGGGGACTGACCCCGACACAAGTAGTAGAACGCTTACAGCAAACACCGGCTTCTGTCTTTGCTGCCACCATTCTCTACGCATTCATGCTCACTGCCCCCATCTTTTCACTCATTTCGGGCCTCTTCACGATGCGTGGTAGTCGCAAAACTTATTGATTTTCACATCGTCTCCTGATCTCTACAATGAATACCTCAGAAACATCTCATCTCGACATTACCGTTGTCGTACCTCTCTATAATGAGGATGAAAGTATTCCCGAGCTCCACGCTTGGATCAAACGTGTGATGAGCGAACATCAGTTCTCGCACGAAATTATTTTTGTGGACGATGGCTCCACCGATCAATCATGGCCGATCATCGAACAACTTTCACAGCGTGATTCGGCGGTGCATGGCATTAAGTTTCGTCGCAACTACGGGAAGAGTCCGGCACTCTTTTGCGGTTTCCGAGCAGCGAAAGGAGAGGTGGTCATTACGATGGACGCCGATTTGCAGGATAGCCCCGACGAAATTCCTGAACTCTACCGCATGATCAAGGAAGAGGGCTATGATTTGGTGAGTGGTTACAAGCAAAAGCGCTACGATCCCATTTCTAAAACGATTCCCACAAAGCTTTTCAATGCCACTGCGCGCAAAGTGAGTGGCATTCCCAATCTTCATGATTTTAACTGCGGGCTGAAAGCCTATCGTCTCGAAGTGGTGAAACACATTGAGGTCTATGGTGAAATGCATCGCTACATCCCTTATCTGGCCAAGAACGCCGGTTTCACAAAAATCGGGGAAAAAGTAGTGAACCACCAAGCTCGCAAATTTGGAAAGTCGAAGTTTATGGGACTCAATCGTTTCATAAATGGCTATTTGGACTTGCTTTCACTTTGGTTCCTCAACAGTTTCGGCTTGAAACCCATGCACGTGTTTGGGTTCTTGGGTAGTTTAATGTTTATCGTGGGATTCTTTGCCGTCCTTGTGGTGGGAGGGATTAAATTCTACCATATCTGCTGCGGAACGCCCGCTCCTTTGGTCACCTCCTCGCCCTATTTCTATATCTCGCTTACCATGATGGTTTTGGGAACACAGCTGTTTGTGGCCGGTTTCCTCGGTGAACTCATCAGTCGTAACGCGCAAGGGCGCAATGACTACCACATTGAGAAAGAATTCTAACTTCATTGAGCGCTCTTCGCCTATGATTCGACAAATGTTGTGTTGGGCTGCCGGCTTAGCTTTGTTCGGTTGTGCCAATATCGATTGCCCGCTCGATAACCAAACCGAAATGCAAGTGCATTTCTACGATGCTGCCACGCGTGCCGAGGTGAGTCTCAGCGACAGCCTAACGATTCTCGGAGTCAAAGGGGATTCGACGGTGCTACTCTACAATCGGGCTTACGGAGTGAACTCCCTAAAGTTCCCACTCAACGTGGCTTCTGATCGTGACACACTCCTGTTTCGCTTCATCAGTGCCGATGGTACTTTTGTCGATACACTGTATGTCGATCATCGTCGCCAACCGCATTTCGAATCCCTCGATTGCCCCGCTTCGATGTTCCATACCCTTCAGCAAATCAGTGTGCGAGCAGCTACTCTCCCTCGTGCGTCGTTGGGAATAGACAGTGTATCGATCGTCAACCCGAAAGTTCAATATCAAGATGTCGACAATCTCAAAGTTTATTTGCGCGCTGTTAGTCAGTAGTGCTGCCATCGGTGTGCACGCGGCGGGAACGGCAGCTCCCGACTCGTTGCGTGAACGCAAAGCGCAGGGAGTTCAGTTTGCCGATACCGATCGAGAGCGGCTGGCACGTTTGATGGGCAATCGGAGTGTGCCAACTTTCGCCGGACTCAGCCTATCGGCCGATCTCGCCGGCGCCTTTTTGGCGGCAACGCGCGGTGTGGGCAATTACGAAGCGGCTTTGCGCTTGAACCTGAAGAACACGTTCTTCCCTGTTGTTGAGCTCGGTTGGGGCGTTTGTGACCAAATTGGCGACGCTACCCAGTTGCACTATAAAGTTCATGCCCCTTATGGACGCATAGGTATGGACTATAATGTGAAAAAGGACAAGCAGAGTCTCAATCGGGTGTTTGTCGGTTTCAGATACGGCTATTCCAATTATGTCTACGACTTGTATGCTGACGGATTGATAGACACGCATTGGAAAACAACCGTTCCTTTCCAATATCTTGACCAGTCCGGAAGCGCCCATTGGGGAGAAGCAGTCTTTGGTCTGCAAACGTCGTTGTGGAAGTTCGTTCATTTGGGTTGGTCTGTCCGCTATCGCTTGCGCATTGCCGAACAGCAGGCCATTGCTGGCCGCGCATGGTACGTCCCCGGCTTGGGGCGGAATGTCGGAGGAAGCAACTTCGCCGGCACATTCCAATTGGTTTTCGATCTAACCCGTTACAAGAAACATAAGTAGCCCCTTAATTCCCTCACTTTCGATATGAAGAAAATTCTTTCTGCCCTCTTTCTCGTTGCTTTGATCGTGGGCACGGTGTTCATTCTTTCCGGTTCGAAATACTACACCAACGAAGGACAGATTTTTGGCACCACTTATCACATAACCTATGCCGGTACGAATGACTTAGACAAGGAAATTCGTGCCGAATTGCAGCGTGTGGATGATGCACTTTCGATGTTCAATAAGCAGAGTGTGCTTTCTAAGTTCAATCGTAACGAAAAATATGACGTTTCCAATGCTCGTTTCAACGATGTTGTTCGTCTGTCGTTGCAACTTTCTCGTGAAACAGACGGCGCTTTTGATATCACGGTGGCTCCCCTTGTCAACGAATGGGGATTTGGTTTCAAACATCGTGAGAGAATCACCGCTTCCAAAATAGATTCGCTCCGCGCGTTTGTTGGATACGACAAACTTTTTTACGAAGGAAATCGATTGAACAAACGCGATTCGCGCGTCACCATCGATTGTGGTGCGGTGGCGAAAGGCTACGGCGTAGATTGCGTGGCACGTTTGCTTTCTTCCAAAGGCTGCACCAATTATATGGTGGAGATCGGTGGCGAGGTTGTTGTGAAAGGGAAGAACGCAAAAGGCAAGAAGTGGACGATTGGTATCAACAAACCGGTGGATGATAGCACAAAAACCGTCAGTGAAGTGCAGAGTATCTTGCACGTCAGCGATTGTGGCATTGCCACTTCGGGCAATTACCGCAACTTCTATTACGTAGACGGACGTAAAGTGTCGCATACCATCGACCCCAAAACCGGACAACCTGTACAACATAGCTTACTTTCGGCCACTGTCCTCACCCCATCGTGCGCAAAATCCGATGCGCTCGCCACTTCCTTTATGGTGATGGGATTGGATCGTGCCAAAGCCTTTTTGGCCAAGCATAAAGACGTACAAGCCTATTTCATTTTTGCCGACGGACAGGGAAAATACAATGTCTGGATGACCGAAGGCATGCAAAAACTCACAGAACCTTGATCATGGAACAGCAATTCATCGATCGTCTCAGCGAATCGCCCCTCTTCCAAGGCCTCACGCTCGACGACTACATCAGTATCAATGAGCGCGTGCATTTTGAGTTCCTCACCGTGCCGCGCGGGACAGCCATTGTGGAAGAAGGCGATCCGTGTGAATCGCTTATTTGCACGCTCAGCGGAACCGTATGCCGCGAGGAGCGTTGCGACAACGGCAGCTACATCTTCCGTGAATTCAGTACCACGGCCATGGTGCTCCAGCCGGAACGACTTTTCGGCCTTCGTCAGCGATACAGTGCCGGGTTTTCGGCAGAAACGGAAGTGAAGTTGCTCAAAGTCTCGAAGCACGACGTGCGCGACATCCTTTTTGGCTACATGCCTTTCCATATCAACTTCTTTAATCACATTTGCTCGAGCCACCAACTCCTCGATGCCCGGTTTTGGCGCCCCATGCCCGACTCTCTTGAGCAACGCTTCGTCTATTTCCTCCTCACACGGTCCACACGTCCCGCAGGTCGAAAGGAGTTGGTCGTCGATATGATTGCTTTGGCCGGGGAACTGGTGGCCACACGTTTGCGCGTGTCGCAAATGCTCAACAATCTCAAAGAGAGAGGACTCATCGAACTGCGTAGACGTCACATCGTTGTGCCTTCGCTCGAAACTTTGATTCAAAATGCACAGTAGACAAGAAAAACTCGAAGCGCTCAATCGTGTACTCGACGTGCTCGAAGAGTTGCGTGAAAAATGCCCTTGGGATAAAAAGCAAACGAATGAAAGTCTGCGCCCCAACACCATTGAAGAGGTGTACGAACTTTGCGATGCCTTGATGCAAAGTGACGACAAAGAGATTTGCAAGGAATTGGGCGATGTTCTCCTCCATGTGTTCTTCTATGCCAAAATCGGCGAAGAGCGCGAGCAGTTTGACCTCGCCGATGTGTGCAACAAACTTTGCGACAAACTCATTTTCCGTCATCCCCATGTCTATCCTCCCGCCGATGTCGAAGCCGCCGGAGCGCGTCAAGGTATTAAAGTGGAGACCGCGGCGGACGTCAGTGCGCAATGGGAGCAACTCAAGCAAAAAGAGAAAGACGGCAACGAAACGGTGCTCTCCGGCGTACCTCAATCGCTGCCCACGCTCATCAAAGCCTATCGCATTCAAGACAAAGCGCGCAATGTGGGCTTCGATTGGGAAGAGCGCGCGCAAGTTTGGGACAAGGTAAAAGAGGAAATTGGTGAATTTGAAGCCGAACTCGCCAACATGGATCAAGACAAAGCTGAGGCTGAGTTTGGCGATGTCTTGTTTTCGTTGATCAATGCGGCTCGCCTTTACAAAATCAACCCTGACAACGCATTGGAGCGCACCAATCAGAAGTTTATCCGCCGTTTCAATTATCTTGAATCCAAGACACTGAAGCAGGGTCGTGCATTGACTGATATGACGCTTGCGGAAATGGATGCAATTTGGGACGAAGCAAAACAAAAGGAACGAGAATCGTGAAAGAAAACGGATCGGCAAAGGGGCGAGTGGAAACATTGAATGAAGCATGCTCTGCCAGTGAAGGATATTGCGCACGCGTGTTTTATCGTTTGCCTGAAGCTGTTGATTACGTGGAAATACGAGCGAAGCGAGAGCCGCTTCGCCTGACACATTATGCGCAATTGACCGCAGCCGATGGGTATGTTTTTGCTCCCTTCACCCTTTCCGAACAAAATCCGTTTTGGTTGATTCCTGCCGACGAAAAGATTCGGCACAAAGTCGAAATCCCTGTTACGCAATCCCCCAAGGCGGAACGCTGTGAGGGAGATACGGAGATCAAAAGTTACGCCCGCGCTTTTGCGCAGTGCAAAGAAATGCTGTCCGATGGGCATTTGGAGAAAATCGTTCTCTCGCGAACGGCGACTTTGCGCATGTGCACTCCTTTGACGGCCGCACATCGTCATGCTTTGTTTCTCGAATCTTGCCATAGATACCCTCATTCGTTTGTGAGTTTGGTGGAACTCCCTGCGCCTTATGGAACTTGGCTGATGGCTACGCCGGAAGTGCTCGTAGAAACCGTAACAAAAGGATTCCATACGATGGCTTTGGCGGGAACCTCACCTGTTTCTGATGAGAGCAAATTGCTTTTAGAGAATTGGTCGCCTAAGAATCGTAGAGAGCAGGCTTGTGTTGCAGACTATATTCGCAAGCACCTGACCGCCTTGTCGACTGAGGTACGCGAATCAGCCGTTTATGTGCGAAGAGCCGCTTCCTTGCTCCATCTTTGTACTGATTTTCATCTTACTTCTTCCGGCGAAACGACACTGGCCTCGCTCGCAGCGGCACTCCACCCTACTCCGGCCGTTTGTGGAACGCCGGTTGAGGAAGCGCGACGCGTCATAGCGCAGGCAGAAACGCATGATCGTGCATACTATTCTGGGTTCTCGGGGCCCGTTTCTCAAGATGAAGCCCATTTGTATGTCAATTTGCGTTGCGCGCACCTCTTTCCCACGCATGCCACGCTTTACGCCGGCGGCGGACTGCTGCATGAAAGCGATTTCGATGCAGAATGGCGCGAAACGGAACGTAAATTGACCACGATGGCCGATTTATTTCGTGCTTAGTCGTTGAGATCCAAGACAAAGTCGCTTACGTTTTTTCTTAAAATGGAACAAACGCATCTTTACTCCTCGCACCACAACGTGAATTTACTCACGGCGGCCTTGCTGGCACACAACATTCGTCATGTCGTGGTGTGTCCCGGTTCTCGCAATGCCCCGATCGTGCACAACCTGCAGGTGAATGGGGACTTCTCTCTCTATTCGGTCACCGATGAACGCTCGGCGGCCTTTGTAGCATTGGGCTTATGGTTGAAAGTTCGCACCGGTGTGGCACTTTGTGTTACTTCCGGCAGTGCATTGCTCAACACTCTACCCGGAGTGGCCGAAGCCGCTTTGAGAAATATCCCCTTAGTGGTCATTTCTGCTGACCGACCGCAGGAGTTCCACGGCATTTTGGACGGACAAACCCTACCGCAACAAGGGGCACTGTTGCCCTATATACGCACTTGGCAGGTGAACGAGTGTACACTCGAAGAAGATCGGGATTGTCGAGCGACATTGCACGAAGCGTTTCGAGGCTTTTCAACAGCAGTACCGCAAGCGATTCATTTGAACGTGCCAATTTCCGAGCCGCTTTTCACGTTTGACGTCGAACAACTGCCAAACTTTGATTGTGCTGTTCCACAGATTGAATTAAAGAGTAATTCTGATCTTCTTGAATTGTGGAAAACGATTTTAGTGCAAGCGAAATGTCCTGTCTTGGTTATCGGACAAGTCGATGATCCTAAGCTACTTCCTGTAGTAAATCGTTTGAAAGAGCAACATCAATTGTTAGTCTATGCCGAATGCTTGAGCCAATGTCACGATCATCGCGTAGCTTTATGGCTGGACGAGCACGAGGAGGTAGTCCCCGATGTGCTAATTCATTGTGGAGGGTGTTTTGTCAATAAGCAATTCAAACAGCGCCTGCGTAAGTCGGCTCAACTTCAAGTACTTCGATTGGATGCCGCCGATGAACATTTATCGGCAAATGGTTGCGCACAGCAGTGTCCGGACACATTTTTCAAACAACCTGATTGGTTGCGCGTCTCCCAACCGTGGAAAGTACTCGAAGAATTGGCTGAGTGCTTGCCCCAAAATGAGCAAGTGCACCAAATTTATGCACAGCTCCCTGAGTCTACTCCACTTTCCCTTGATTGTGAAGCCTTATTTGTTGGCAACAGTCGGGCAGTAAGAGTGGTGAACCGTCATTGGCAGGTGGTGAATTTTCCCATCTATGGAAACCGAGGTACCAATGGCATCGAAGGTTCTCTTTCCGTGGCTGCGGGCTATGCCATGGCTTCTACTGGAAAAGTACTTTGCATCTTGGGCGATCTTTCGTTCTTCTACGATGTAAATGCTTTGTGGAATCGTCAACTTGATGGACGGTTACGCATCTTATTACTCAACAACGGCCGCGGCGATATTTTTTATGCGCTTCCCGGCTTGAACGCTTCTCCTGCTCTGCCCGATTATGTAGCAGCCACGCACCAAACGACGGCGCGTGGCATCGCAGATAGTTATCATTGTATTTACCATTCGGCTACCGCCGATAATATGGAGGAGGCCTTGGATCAGTACACAACGGCTTTGTTGGCTTTGCCTGCTGATCGCCCCGTCCTCTTTGAAATATTCATCTCCTAATAATTCTCTACCCTTATGCGAAATTGGACCCCCATTCGTCAATATCAAGAGATTCTGTTCGATCAGTTCGAGGGAATCGCCCGCATTACGATCAATCGCCCACGCTATCGCAACGCTTTCACGCCGACCACCGTCATGGAGATTTCAAATGCCTTGAGCATTTGTCGTGAAGATGCCGATATTCGTGTGGTTGTGCTCACCGGTGCACACTCCCCTGCTCAAGAAGGGCAAACAGAAGCAGAGCGCTTGCGCACAGAGGCCTTTTGTTCTGGTGGTGATATGCACGTAAAAGGACGAGGAGGTTACATAGGTGGAGATGGTGTGCCTCGACTGAACGTGCTCGAAGTGCAGAAACAAATTCGCTCCATCCCGAAACCGGTGATCGCCATGGTCAATGGTTTTGCAGTGGGCGGTGGTCACGTGCTGCATTTGATGTGCGACCTGACGATCGCTTCCGAGAATGCCAAGTTTGGACAGACGGGACCGAAAGTCGGTTCCTTTGATGCCGGTTTCGGTGCTTCTTATTTGGCGCGTGTCGTGGGACAAAAGAAAGCCCGCGAAATCTGGTTTTTGTGCAATCTCTACACTGCAGCTGAAGCAGAACGTATGGGACTGGTAAACAAGGTCGTGCCCTTCGAGCAGCTTGAGGACGAAGTCGTAGCCTGGGCACAGCGCATGATGGAACATTCGCCCTTAGCACTGCGCATGATCAAAGCCGGACTCAATGCTGAGCTTGACGGTCAGGCCGGTATCCAAGAGCTGGCCGGTGATGCCACGATGCTTTATTATCTGCTCGATGAAGCGCACGAAGGAGGACAGGCTTTCTTAGAAAAACGTAAGCCGGATTGGAGCCGCTTCCCCAAACTGCCCTAAGTTTTGATGCCCCTAATGGAACATATTTGTACAAGCGCTTCGTCTAATTTAGACGAAGCGCTCAATTTAGACGCTTATCTTGCTGACAACGCCACTCGTGTGCTTGAGTTTCGGGTTAATTGGCGACTCGAAGAACTGCAGTTCAAGGAACCTGCCGGTACCTCTCGAGGGGTTATGCGTACTCGCAAAGTCTGGTATGTGGAGTTGAATTGTATAATTGACGATAATTGTTATACAGGAATTGGAGAATGTGCACCATTACCTGGGTTGAGCTGCGACAATTGTGCAGATTATGAAAATATACTCTCCGATGCCTGCCAACAATGGCAAACGCAGCGTCGAGTCCCAAGCAGCGAACTCATTGACTACCCTTCGATCTTGATGGGATTTGAAACTGCAGAGCGTTCTTTACTTGGGGATCTTGCTGGAATCGGCCCTTATGTCTTGTGGCATTCGTCTTTTTTAGAAACGGATGAAGGGATTCGTATCAATGGATTGGTATGGATGGGCACCGCCGAGGAGATGCAAGCACGGATGGATGCCAAATTGCGTATGGGATTCAGTTGCGTTAAATTGAAAATTGGAGCGATTGACTTTGAGCGCGAATTGGATTTGATCAAAAGGTTGCGCGAACGATATTCGGTAGAGCGTGTAGAGTTACGTTTAGACGCGAATGGCGCCTTCCCTGTCGAAGAAACATTTGAACGATTGCGGCGATTGGCTCCCTATGATATCCATAGTATCGAGCAGCCCATTCGACCGGGACAATGGGAAGCTATGGCAAATTTGTGTAGAACTTCCCCTATTCCCATTGCATTAGATGAAGAGTTGATAGGCGTGAATCGTATAAATGATAAGATTCGCCTGTTGGACGTTGTTCAACCTCAATACATTATCTTAAAACCCTCTTTACATGGTGGTTTTAGTGGTTGTAAAGAATGGGAAACTTTGGCAGATGAGCGCAGTATAGCTTTGTGGTATACTTCGGCACTGGAGAGTAATGTCGGTTTAAATGCAATTGCTCAATGGACCTCGCGTTATCAGTTTAATGATTCTGTAAGTCTAAGAGGGAATGAATCTAAAAAAACTGCCCGCGATTTAACACTGCCGCAAGGCTTAGGAACAGGTCAGTTGTTTGTCACAAATTACGCTTCCTTGCCTTTGTACGTTGAGGGCGAACGATTGTATTTGCGAAGCAAACAGGAGCGCTTTGAACGTGCGGTAGATGAATTTTGTGAAATATTGGAGAACGATCAAATTGAAGAATTGTCACTAAAAACCAGTGGTAGCACGGGCTCTCCTCAAGTTATTTGTGTAACAAAAGCGCAGCTGCGTGCCAGTGCGAATAGAACCATTCACGCACTCAATCTTCCTGAAGGGACTCGTGCACTTCTTTGTTTGCCGATCGTTTATATCGCCGGAAAAATGATGTTGGTGCGCGCATGGGAAGGCAAGTGGCAACTCCAATGTGTGGCGCCTTCCTTACACCCTTTTGCAGACTTGTCTGAATCTCCCGATTTTGTAGCACTCACGCCGGCACAAGCTACTGCCACTTACGATGTTCCTGCAGAACGATTGTTGCTCGAGCAGACAGGCTGCGTATTGTTGGGGGGCGGAAAAATCGATGAGGCTTTGGAATGCAAATTGCAGTCATGTCAAGGGCGCGTGTGGAGCTCGTATGGAATGACAGAAACACTTTCACATATTGCACTCAGACGAATCAATGGTGAACAAAAGTCGCAAGGGTATTCCCCTATGGCTGGAGTTTCTGTGAAAATAAACACTGAAGGTTGCTTGGTTGTTGATGATATGCCACTGGGCATTAAAGGATTGGTCACGCATGATTTAGCACAAATCGCACCCGATGGTAGTTTCACGATTCTGGGTAGAACTGACAACGTGATTAATTCCGGTGGAGTGAAGTTACATTTGGAGGCACTTGAGGAACAGTTGGCTGCTTTACCCTTTCGTTTTGTCTTGACTTCTGTTCCTGATGCTGTACTCGGGGAAGCATTGACGCTCTTGCTTGAGGAGAGTCCGTTAGCCCGAACGTGGTGCGGAGCAGACGAAGAGGAGGTATTTACCCAAGTCGATCTGTCTGAGTCCACTCTACTCCTTTCATTCTTGCGCGCGAAGCTAACTTCGCACAGTATGCCCAAAAAAGTTTTTGTGGTGGAGCAGATTCCGCTTACAGCATCAGGTAAGCCCGCACGATCTCGTATCAAAGCCTTAGCTGCTCATTGTCTTTCGCACGAGAAAGATGGAATAAAGCGCAGTTGAGTACGGCCGCTATCTCATGAATGAACTGCCCTTAGACAAGATCGGCCGGACATGTAAAATGTCCGGCCGATCTTGTTGGTAAGTCGTATTTAGTTTTCCCAACTCCATGCTCCGGTTTGTGGGATCTGGATGTTAGGGAAGTGTTTGCGGAGCAAGCGCACGCTAATGGAGCTTGGGCGCTCGAAATAACATCGTTCGTAGCGAGTTAGTATTTCGTCTTTTTCGAGTGGACGATGTGCATCCGCCAATATGCGCGCAATGCGACAATAGTCAAAGAGTAGTTGTTCGGAGATCAAGCGTACGCCCTTCTCTCCTTGTTCGATCCATGGATGGTGTTGCAACAAGGCTTCGAGACGTTTTTCTTCTGTGATGGTTGCAATCTGGTTCGTTGTTTCCTGATCTGAGATCATCCGCGGCAACAGGTCTGCCGCGATTTTTTCGGGCGAAACGTACGAAGGAACGAGTTGTAAATAAGTCAGTGTGGCGCGCAACATTCTGCGTGTGGCGATAATGTCGCCAATAGGGACAATTAAATCCCCGGCCCACGTAAATTCAGCGGCACTTCGGGTCATCACCGTCAACCCCAGAAGATGGAGGAAACGTTCGGGAAGCATGGCGGTGAGTGATGTGAGCGGCTCTACAGGCATCATTAGCAAGCGATCTCGAAGCAGCGTCATTCTTTTTGGGAAATCCTCATCGAGCGATAAATTGGAAAGCGTTTCTCCGTTGAGCAGCGGACGTAAAAAAACATGCTCAATCTCATGGGTGACAACGACGGCAGAGCGAAGGCGAAGAATGTTGGCGATCACCTCCGGCGAAAGTCCTTCTAAATAAAAGCGGCGCACCATCTCTGCTAAATCTGGAATGCGCGTTTGTAGCAGATGTATGATTTCCGTGAAAACGCACTCGATTTCGATGATTTCCGCAAAACAATCTTCTTCTGTGGAGGTCGGGGTTAGAAAGGAATGTGCATTTTCATTGAGCTGATGGGGCATTGTCGACTCACTGTCGGCAAATAGCTGATTGTCTGTGATTTCAAACGGGTGAAGCTGGTTTAAATCCTTGGGAAAGGTCAGTGGAGCGCGCTCGTTGATCCATTTCGTGACGATGCCTTCGGGATCTGCATGCACTTCTTCGCGCATTTCATCGAAAATTGTGAGAAATACGCTGCCGACCCCGGGCCATTCTGAAACCTCACCGCGGTGCAACTGAAGTAGCCCACCGATGCTGCGGGTATTTTGGCGCTCTAATCGGCGTATAACGACTCGGCGTTCGGGATTGGTACCTAAAAAATGGAGGCATATTTTCTCAAGAGCAGCCATCACACGCTCGGTGTGTTGCTGATCTTGCAAAAAATCAAATGAAGAATAGTCTGGAAAAAGGGTTGCTTCCATCGCCCGACGTTTTGTTGCGCAGCTCTCTATTCAATGCGCAAAATGATGTTTCAGAGCAAATATAATCAAAAACTCTCATTTTCCGAAGTTTTAAGCGGAAAAATAAGGTTCATCCGATATTTGGAGTGATGGGGTTCTAAAAAGAAGAAAACCGCTGAACAAATTGTATATTTGAATTAGCACAAACAAATATGCAGCTATGAACAGCAGTTTTCTATATCATGCTTGGGGATTGTATCACCAAGATATATGGACAGATTGACAAAAAACAGCTGTCAAAGACTTCCTCTTTCTCACAAGAAAGATAGACATAGATAATAATATAGTCAATGATCCTTTTTGTAAAGAACCATTGACTATACCATCATCGGGAGACCTTTGCACAGAGGTCTCGGTCAGCTTTGAATAGTTATTTAAAGCTGTATTTGGAATACACATCCGTGTCAGACTCTCTATGATATAGAGCCTTACAATCGTCTATGATATCCTCTGTACCAAATCCGTGAATGGCTCGACCCATTAAGAACGAGACCGTATAGTCGTTCCAGTCTTTGCCTAATGACGATGCTTTCTCCGCTCCTTCATTGAGGTACTTCCACATTTCCGCTTCACTGATGTATTGCAACCAATAACACCATTTTGCCAAGCTCACCAGTCGGCATACGTCCCAAGCATACGTGGAGGTTGTGGTCTGGACTTGAGCCAAATCCGTTTTTAACCCGTCTGCTATCAAAGTCTGCAGCTCAATAAGTTCCTCGGAAGAACCTCCTTGAGCAAGGACTTCGTCCAATTCCGTACTCAGCTCTAAATTAAGCAGAGCGTTTAGCGTCTCTAGAGCATCTTCCCGACCATTAATGCTCCATTGTTTTTGAAGCCCGGTCTTGTATACATTCATATTATCATCGGTGATAATACTAAGGATGTCCTCACTGCGATAACAAGACAAGATGGCTCCAAATACCAGTAACCTTTTCTTTTCCTCGGTGAGCGGTGTTTGAGGATGAGAAGCCAAAAAGGCTTTCAGGTTTTTCTTAGCAAAGATCCGAGACACGATTTCAAGCACGATAAAAGCAATAATCAAGACAGCGACTATTGCCACGATGATTTTCCAGATCATACAAATATTATTTTGAAGTTAAACATAAGTCTATTATATCATATTTCCTACTTATCCACATGCTTCCCCATCATTTCTTCTACAGAAAGACAGAACCCGATCTCTTGGTAGATTTCAAGCAATAGGTCTTCGTTTAAAGATGTTTTCCCGCTAAGGCGAAGAAATCCTTTTGGCATATTGGAGGCATAATAAAATGTATCTCCGCTAAAGGAGAGCATCAAGTCATGAGTAAAGGAACAACGAAGAGCGGTAAGTTTCTTCATCATTGCCGGGGTCAAAATCATACGGGCTTCTACCTCGTCATCGGCATATACGGTAAAGAGACGTTCAAACTCGGGGTCTTCCAAATAAACAAACTTTGCTTTATGTCTCTCCCTCAGTTTTTGTATCGTCAGAGCGAAGTAGCCCAACTTATCCTCCAAATGGTCGGGAAGCAGCATAACAAATCCCCTGCAAGTTCTTGGAAGACGGCAGTAACCAAACATTCCCCTAAAGCTGAACATCGTGCTCTCTACTTGTGCGCCCCACATCGGACTGAAAATCGCCCGATAGAGGAGCCTAAAGGATCTCCATAGTTTAATATTCTGTTCATTTGTTGCGGTTACTCCTATATCGGCTATTGTCAATGCTTGATGCTGAGTTGGGAAACTCAATGCACCGTAACTTGCCACTTGCAGAGTACCCTCCGACCTATTTGGGGTTCCGAATAGTCTGCTTGCCCGAATATCGGACACCTTTACTTCTTTTGTCGGAGAATAATTTGCATCCGGAAATAGCTGGTTGATAATTTGCCCCATTACTTTTTCCTCTTTCTGCTTCAGTATATTTAGGCATAAAGAGAACAGCGTATTGAGGACCACAAAGGCGACAAAGAATATGACGACATACGTTGCCGTTATTTGTGAGGGTTCATAATTGCCCGCTTCGACGATAGACCTTCCGAATATAGTGAATGCAAGCCAAAGCAGAGCCAAAGGGTAAACGGTATAAATGAGAAGCCTAACAATCTTATGCCACATAGCTATGTGGGTTAGTTGCCCTCTCATTTGTTGAGCGACAATCTTGAAGTCAATCATGTGGTCTTCTTTCATCAATTATCCGAAAATCTCCTTGATATGAATGTCGCCCAACTCACTTTCAGGAATTCGTATCAATGCTTCTTTCCCAAGATGTTTTCTTGAAGCAATGTATGAAGACGGGAACATTTCTACGGCATTGTTGTAATCCGTTACGGTTGCGTTATAAGTTCGGCGTATAGCCTGCAATTCGTTCTCCATATCCGTTATCTGATATTGGAGATAGACAAACTGCTCATTGGCTTTGAGATCCGGATTACTCTCAACAACGGCCTTAACTTGTTTGAGAAGAGCGGAGATCTCTGTCCCATCCTTGATTTGTTCTGCTTCGGGGGCTCCGTCTGCTCGAGACCTTAGTTCAGCTATGCGGGTAAGGATTTCATTTTCGTGTCCCATATACGCTTTAAGAGATGCCACCAAATTAGGTATAAGGTCATTTCTCTGCTTGAGTACCACACAAATGCCACTCCGGCATTGTTCCACCCTGTTTTTCTTGGCAATGAGATTATTAGAGGTGATTATACCCCAAATCAGTATAAGCACAGCTATTGCGATAAGGACACTCCCGGCAATTATTAATGCAGTCATACAAATTCGCTTGTCTCAATGATTATTTCTTAGTACTCTTGTCGTCTTCATAGTGGCGTCGTACTCTTTCCATACCCCCGAACGTTCTCCATCGGCATACTGTCCCTCTACAACCAAAATCGGATCTCCGTTGCGCAAAACTTCTTCTTTGTACGCCCCATGTAGCACGCCCATGCGATAAGTTCGTGTGACTTTGCTTTCAACGCCATCTCCCTGTTTCGTGAGTTTCCACTCGACCCCGTCTTTCTTCCCATTCACCCAACGGGTCTCAAGTATTTGAGCACCGTTTTGGCTGTCATACCGCTTCTCAAAGCCGTTTTCCACACTTTCCTGGTATTCTTTCTCCAAATCCAAACGACCGTCTTTGAAATAGGTTTTTACACAGCCATCGATTTTGCCCTTCTTCATAGGGGTAATCTTGCTGACAGTTTTGCCGTCTTGGTAGTACTCCGTGAACACCCCATTTCTTTTCCCCTGGTCATACGCTCCCGTTTCTCTCAGTACACCATCCCGATAGCGGTGGTACTTGCCATCCATCAGTCCGTTAGAAAAGGAAATAGTCTCTTCGTCAAGCTCCCGCTTGATACGCCACTCTCCCTGCAAGGGTTGTCGGCTGTCCTTTTCGAAATAAACTGTCGTATTGTTTTCGCCCGATAGGGGTAAGAGTTCATTGCTTAGAATCACCTTTTGAGCCGATACCGAAAGGCTCAGCAACAGAGAGAAGAAAAAGAGAATATATCGATTCATATTATAATAGAATGCCCAATTATTTAATTGGTTACTTTTGTTTCATTGCATGTTTAATAAACGTGAAACTATGTGCTTCGCTTCCTTTGTCCTTTGTTGCTTTAAGTTTCTCTGCTCTCGAGCATATAAGAAAATATCCTGCTCTTTTATCAAGAGGCAAGAGCATACACAGATGCTCAATGGCAAAGATAGAGCTTTTTTGCAATACTCTGACCAAAACAATGGATAAAAACAAAGGAAGACCTACATCATTACCCGTAGAGTCAACCGGCAAGTGCAAAATTAGACTATTCTTTTGAAGAACTCAGCTTTTGGTGTTTCAAACCTCAGCTTTTGTCTGGGTCTACTGTTGATTTTCTTCTGTATACTTGCAATCTTTTTATCGGTAAGATTATCGAAGTTGGTGTGCTTTGGGAATATACTGTCTGATGAGTTTATTTGTATTTTCAATCGCTCCTTTCTGCCAAGAGGCATAAGGATCGGCAAAATAAACGACCGCGCCCAAATACTTTGTAATCAGCTTGTGTGCGGCGAATTCAGGGCCGTTGTCAGTGGTGATGGTCTTGATGTGTTTCTTGTAGGGCAGCAGCAGACGTCTGACCGCTTTGGCCAATGGCTCGGACTTCTTCCCATGGGCAAGTTTGGTCATGAGGAGCATGTTTGTGGAACGCTCCACGATCGTGAGTATGGCGTGGTTGTGACCGTCCACAATCAAATCCATCTCAAAATCCCCAAAGCGTTTTCCGTCCGCCTGCTCGGGACGCGAGTGAATGCTCGTTCTGTCGGCAATGGGGAAACGCTTGTATTTGGGTCTGCGCCTATATTTGAGCTTATGACGCGTGTGGCGCGCCAATTCTCCGGTTGTGTCGGCATGGATCAGGTTGTAGATGCTTTGGTGTGAAACACTGACGCCTTCCTTCTTCAACACGCCCGATATTTGTCGCGGTGACCACTGTTCTTCGATGATGAGTTGTTTGATTCTCCACACCAATTCGGGAGCAAGGGCAGCATTGCGTGTGGAACGCTTGCGACGTTCCATCGCCTTGTCGTGCGCCTTGAACCAAATGTACTTGCCCGACGGGGTGCTGTTGCGTTTCAATTCACGAGAAAGCGTGGATTGGCTGATTCCCACGATACGTGCGATTTCTTTTCTTGGGCATTTTCTTTGCAGCAAGGCAAAGATTTGCGACCTTTGCTCCGAGGTTAGTTGTTTATACATACGCAATACAAAGATAATTAATCTCCGAGAGTCCTCGAAAGGGGACTCTTTTTTGTATTGCCGGCATCGCTCTTCGGGGCTACGCGCCCCGGCCGCGAGGCCTACCCGCGGTGTTTTTCATAGATTAGAGCCTATGAAAAACGAATGATTTGTTGCACTTCGATTTTGAAAGTACGAGCGACCAAACTATATGATATCTTGTCGCCTATTGTTGAAGTCATGTTTGCACTTCTTGATTTCACCATAGGGAGCCCAACGCGTGCGCGCATACGCGCGTCCGCCGTTTTTCGTTTTTTGCCTTCACCGCTTCACCTAACCCTATTAAAAAGTTGATGAATAGGGAGTTAAGTGTGAAGGAAAACCTCTCTTCCCCTTCACCTGTGAAGCGCTAAAATGGCTAAAAAGTTCACCCGTAAGCTGCAATATATCAGGTTATTAGGTGTGAAGGTGAAGGGTGAAGGCTAGTATTGCGAACTCGCTGAGTGCGTGATGCGTAGGTGCGTGTCCGTTTAGGCGCACATGTGCGTGCGAGAAAACGGAATGAAGAGAGCGGGCTAGAAGAAGGGCGAATCTTTTCCCGAAAACAAGTGAGGAAATAGAAGAAACAAGAGAAGGAACGAAAAAAAGTCCACTTGTTTTTCTTGAAGCGATATGACTATCGAAAAATATTGGTATTTTCTTCTCTAAAACTTCGATGATTCGAAACTAAATGCTTACTTTTGCCCTTGATAAAACACACCTTTTCCCTATTCTGCCGCATTGCGGCGTCAATATAGTGCAACATCAATGGACTTTCTCCTTGAGAATCAGCGCGAACGATCTTTGATTTATTGAAACAAGTGATACGATCCCCAATAAGTGAACGTGTAGACGAGCATTTGCGAATCGCCAAGCAGCGGGCGAAGAACCGTACAAGGAATTGAGACACAGCGTAAGCAAGCCAAAGACAGCACATTGGCTGTATACAGCGACAAGGTGACTTTCCGGTCAGCCTGTAGTCATTGGATGCTGTGATATCGTTGTGGCTCTGCTCCCTCTCCTTACGACCTCGTTTTACTACTCCCTTGTCCTTAATTGCAGGCAACTTGCACAATGTACAAAAAATCGCCACACTCAGCAGAGTGCGGCGATTGGGTGTGGTGCTGTGCGTGACAATTACTTGCCGGCACCACCATTGTGGTGGGGAGCATTGAGCTCATCCTTGTCGCAAGAAGCGATAGAAACGGTAGTTCCTACGAGAACAGCTGCGAGCAAGAAGATTTTCATGTACTTGTTCATGATGTCGTTTGTTTTAAGAGGTGAATATTCAGATCTTCTATATAGAATGCGCCGATGAGACAATCAACGACGACTTAGTTTATTTTATTGTCGAGGAAGCGTTGCAAATAATGCTCGATATAGGCCGCTTGCCAGTAGTGAGTCGTAAAACTCTTATCGGGAATTTCTTTGTAGGTCACGCCCATATGTTCAAATGCGTAGCGGTAATAGTTGAGCATGCTGTATTCCCATGAAAAGTATTGGGGCAATCGCAGGCGAACTGTTTGACCGAGCCAATTATTTTGGCGTTTTGCACCGAGCGGTATGGCGAAATTAAATCCGGCATTGCGCTCTCCGTCTGTAAAGATGGCATAAGCTCCGATGGCGTATTCGCCAAAGTGCCGAATGACGTCTACTCTACCGCCTAAATCGCCGTAAGCAAAAGAACCGGCGGAGAGTTTCACTTGCAATGCCGTGCGCGGCTCATAATAATCGGCTATGGCCATCGCTCCGATGTGCAGTTTTCGATCTCTCTCCCATCTTCCGCTGTTGCGACGAACGCGAGTTGTCGCGCTGAGGCGTAAACCTAAGTCTAAGGTGGACGTTAGGTGATAGTTTACCTCTTGATGTAGGCCGGCTAAATCATATAAGAAAAGCCCTGCTGTAGAGGAAGCGCGCCAACGGCGGTTGGCGAACCAATCTTGTCGGATACCGACAACGCCCCATTGGAATTGACTTTCCGGATTATTGTTCGGTATATTGGTAAAGACCGGCAGGATGGGTTGGAATATCAAACGATTTCCGCGCCAGAGTGTGGTTTCAAACGAGGGGGCGAGGTAAATGCCGACGCGTGCCAATTTGTTGAGAATGTGATTGTCTATAGAGACAATGGGATAGAGCGTGATGTCTATTTTTCTCTGATGATTGGCCTTGAGCGTGGTTTGTGCTGCGCCTTCTGTGAGTTGCTGCCAAATGGTATGCGTATCGTAGTGGGCGCGAACTTGCCAATGATTGGCTTCGTGCGCAGCCTCTATTGCGATTTGTGGTTGCCCATATTCTCCAAGCAGAAGGCTATAATGCCGAGCGTTGGGGAAACTTTGTGCCAAGTTTCTAAGAGCTATTCCCAAGGCACGATAGGAACCGCGAATTTGCGGACTCTCGAGAGCCACAAGGATAGTGTCACCCTGGGAGCGAAGGCGAATTTGCTCAAATCCGGCTTCTACGAGTGAGTGGGTTCCTGTCTGGTCCGGTGTTTGTCCGTGTGCACTGTTGCTTTCGGCCGCAAACCACGAAAAGGATAAGCTTAATAGTAGCCCCTTTAGCAATGAAGGCGTGGAAATTGGGAGAATGTTCCTTTTCATCATCTTCAAAACTTGATGGTCGTACGATAGCTTAAACCAACTCCCCATCCTTTCAATTGATGGGTGAAAGCAAAGGTGCGGAGGTGTCCCCGTAAGGTATAACCTAAACCGAGGTTCACTCCTTTCGTGTCATAGTCTGCCATCAATTGCAGTGGTATTTGCCTTGTTGGGCGATATTCGAGACCGCCAAAGAGGCCATTGTACATCTTCCCGGCTTTGAACGGATGAAAGTATCCGGCCGAAAGAGCGAATTGCCCGCTGCCTAATGAAAAGTGCTTTGTTACTACTCCATAATATCCGGCGTAAAAACTGTTTCCATAGGCGGAATACAAATCGTTGACACCGAAAACAATCGAGGGCCACCACTTTCCGCTACGTTCTGCGAGAGGACGCAAGCGAATGGTCGATGAGCGATCTTGTTGGTAGTAGTTCCAAGTTTTCTTTACAGAGTGTTGGGTCTTACACAGCGTTTCTCTGAAAGTGAATTCAAAGAAGCTGAAGGGAGTGAAGCGCACATAATAAAGGCCTGTATCGTAGTTGATCAGATCATGGAATGCGGCTTGACCGACCCATCGTGCACCGCCATCAAATGTGCCATCGGGCTGCATATCGGCAGTGGGAATATTTATTAAGCCCGTGGTACCAATCAAGTCTTGAGCCGAAACTTCGGTGAAGCCTGCAGCTACACCGAGAGTGAAAATCAGGGCAAAACGACGAAACTGGTACATATCTACAGGTTCTATGACGCTGCGAATATACGAAGAAAACGAAAGAGCGCAAACGATTGAGCAGAAAAATCGGACGATTCTACGGGAAATGTTCTATTTTGCGAACAAAAAGCCCTACAATGCCCCAAGTTTTTCTCTAAAACGTGTGATGATTTCGTTTTGTCTTTCGACCGGAATTTCAACACAATGCGTTTCAAGGAGTTCACGGAGGGCTTCCATCGCTTTCACTTTCATTTTTGAAGTTCCCGCGCGCACCCCGCTTTGATAGGAGTTGGACGGGAGCATGCTACGATTAAAATTTCCGTCAGACATGGGCGAGTTTCGAATTATTCAAAGGGTTTAAGTAATGTGGCCAGGGGCAGGAGCTGAAAAACTCGTTTGCCGTCAGGTGTAAAGGTGGGTGTTTCGTGTCGAAACAAGCGGTCAATCAGATCCCTCATCTCCTCGTTGCTCATTTCTTGTCCAACGGGAATCGCTGCTTTGCGTGCCAATGAGAGTGCCATGGTGTGTACCAATTCTTCGTGCACCTCACTCCCCTTTTGTGTGGCGTCATCGAGCATGCCGTTGAGCAGAACCACCGGGTCGAGGCCGTCGAGGCCGGAAGGAACGCGGAGAATCGAAAAACTGTTGCCACCGAGATAAGACAATTCGAAACCAATGGCTTCGAGTTCTGGGAGAATACCTTCTAAAATAGCCTGTTGTGAGGCCGAGACTTCGAGTATTTGTGGGAAGAGAATGCCTTGTGATTGCGGTTCTGCTTCGCGCACACGTGTTAAGTAGTCCTCAAAGAGAATCCGCACGTGAGCTCTGTGCTGATCAACCATGAGCAACCCCTCCTCTGAAGGGGCGATGATGTAGCGCCCTTTATATTGTATATATTGAGTGCCTGCGTTGATCCAGCTGCCTTGTTTGTTTTCGGGGAGATGTTCGTAAAGCGTGGCTTCAGTGGCGGGCGTTTCTTCTGCCTCGGCGAAATCTGAGCTGAACACCGTGGAGGAAGTAAGAGAATCTTGGGTGTCGAACGCGTTTTCAAAGGCACCTTCCCACCCTTTTGCACTCTTTCGGGGCGAATAGGAGGACGTGCTGCCGGAGGCCGGGGGGAACAGAGAACTTTCCTTTGGGGCGGCCGGTTGAGAATTGGCGAATGGATTGTAGTTTTCGTCAATTTCGATACTTGGGGGAGCGATGTTCACGTCGCCATCTTGAAAGACCGGAATATCAGGGCGATCTTCGACGTCAAAATCAATGGTCGGTATCGCATTGAAGCGGCCTAATGTTTCGCGAACGGCGGCGCGTAGAATTTGCCAGATGGGTTGTTCATCCTCGAACTTGATTTCTGTCTTAGTCGGGTGAATATTGACATCGATGCGACAGGGATTGATGAGGATTTGCAAGAAGAATGGTACTTGTTCTCCATCGGGAATGAGTCGTTCGTAGGCACTTTGTATCGCTTTCGCGAAGTAAGGGTGGCGCATGTAGCGTCCATTGGCAAAGAAGAATTGTTGTGCGCCTTTTTTCTTGCTACTTTCGGGATTGCCGACGAAGCCAATGATCTCCACAAGTTCAGTTTCCACATGAACGGGCATCAGATATTTGTCCATCTTGCGGCCGAAGATGTTGACGATGCGTTGGCGGAAATTACCGGAGGGGAGATCGAGAAGTACGTTGTCGGGAGTTGAGAGGGCAAACGACAAGTCGGGATGCGCCAGCGCGATGCGCTCAAACTCGGCTACGATGTTTGACAACTCCGTGTGATTGCTCTTGAGAAATTTGCGGCGTGCCGGGATGTTGAAGAAGAGGTTCTTGATAAGAAAATTCGCACCGACAGGACAGACGATGGGTTCTTGGAGTATAACCTTTGAGCCTTCGATCTGCAAACATACACCCAACTCATTATCTGGGGTGCGGGTGCGCAATTCCACTTGGGCAACGGCTGCAATAGAAGCCAAGGCTTCTCCGCGAAAGCCCATTGTGGTCAG
The DNA here is from genome assembly GCA_015257125.1 of Prevotellaceae bacterium. Classification (GTDB taxonomy): domain Bacteria; phylum Bacteroidota; class Bacteroidia; order Bacteroidales; family Bacteroidaceae; genus Alloprevotella. Next base: position 68,390 of record JABZKU010000004.1, read on the forward strand.
TGCAAAGAGGTCGTCAGCTTTCGTGATCTTGGAGGTGGCATGCCGTTCGAAGGATAATCGGGCATCGGTTTCCGTCATGCCCTTACCATTGTCGATCACTTGCACGCAAGATTTACCGGCGTCGGTCACAATCACTTGGATGCGCGTTGCGCCGGCGTCAATCGCATTCTCAACGAGTTCCTTGATGAGTGATGCCGGTCGCTGAATCACTTCGCCTGCAGCGATTTGATTGGCGACGGAGTCCGGCAAAAGATGAATGATGTCGGGCATAATCAGTGAGTGTTGGGCGAGTTGGAGGGCAAACTATCGTTTACGCTCGTTTGCGTGGGAGGGGAAGTCGGTGTTTCGAGGGGTACTTCGATCTTCTTTTCCCACTGCGAGGCACCGGTGGCTTTATTTTTGTCGAGCGTTTGCATTGGTGCTGCACGGCGCGGGAGGATTTTGAGTTTGTTTTCGTCGCTCTTTGCGCGCCACTCAAAGAGGTCGTGCGGCCCTTGGGGGCGGATGCGACTGAACCACGCAAAATTACTGAACTTTGTGTGCTCTGCCGGCGCCATATTGATGGGATAAGTTTTGGCGATGGGAGAAGGGCCGGCCCAGTAGCGCCGCATTTTCCGATCTACGATGTCGATGCGCATTTTTGCGGCCTCGCAGTAGTTTTGATAGAGCAAAGAGGAGTCTTTCTCTATCGGGAAATTGATTACCATCGCATTGCCGTTCACACGCGCTTGGTAAAGTTGCCCTTTTGCGAAGTAAGCCTGCAACATATTTCCCGATACTTGGTTGAAGTGGACGGTATCCGGCAGTTGTTGTACGATGAGGGCTTGACGCTCCACATAAACAGAGTCGAGCGTGGAGTCATTGGTGTAGACATTGATTTCTTCGCCCAAAATCTGTCGGTCGTCGCTCCATGCGATGGGATCTCGGTAAAGCGACAACTTACGAAGTTTGGAATGGAAGACGAGTGAATCGCAAACCGCTTGGACGTCGGTGCGATAGGCGCGCACATGGAAATAACCATGCAGTACGCGGTAAGCGGAATCGGTGCGCAGATCGTAAGAGAAGAGGCGGAGCGTGTCCGCGTGTACATAGAGGGTGTCCGCGTTGCGTGAGAAGTTTTTGGCCAGCGCGCGTTTCGTGGCCAAAGCCTCGCCTACTTTTTCTTTGTACCAGCCATAGTCCCCCATCAAGATGTTTTTGTTGTTGGCATCGGTGGAGTCCGTGAACACGATGTTGCGGAAGGCTTGTGAAAAACCGGTCTTTTTATCGTAACTGATGCTGTCGCCGGTGAGTTTACGTCCCTTGTTGAACAACTGCGGGCGCTTTCCCAAGCGAGCTTTCTCGGTCTGTGTGTTGTAATAGCCGTCTGTCGTGAAAATACGGCTACCTCCGCTCAATAGGTTGGTAGGGCCGGTGGCGTGCGCCCATTTCGTACGTGTATTATAGTGGAGCGAATCGGTACGGAGTGAGTCGCGCTTGGCCGTTCGAAGCAAGACGTCTTCGTTGAAGACGGCTTCGCGAGTGCCCGTGAAGTAATCTCCCTTTTGAGAGGTCAGAATGTTGGTGCCGTCGATGATTTCTCCACCGACATCGTAGAACCCGCGTCCGGAAAGGCGGTCGTAGTTGAGCAATTCCGTTTTGAGTTTCATTTTATGGTGGCGCATCACGACGTCATGGAAGACGCGGGCGAATTGCGAAGAGCCATCATAGAACAAAGAATCACCGGTGAGTGAGAGCGTGTCGCCCTGTGTGAAACGCACTTTCCCATAAGCCAAGAAAGAATTGGAGGCTTCATAGAAAACGGCGCTGTCACAGGTGAGGCGCATGCCGGCATGCGTCATCAACACGTTGCCTTTCAATACTTGCCCGTCGCCGGTGGTGGCGGCATCATGAAAAAGCACATCGGCATGGTGAATGCGAATGCGCTGATCCTCTTGTGATACTTTTTTCTTGCGAGGCGGAAAGAAGGTAAGGGCAAAAGTGTGTGCAAGGAACAGAGCAAAAAGCCCCATTCCCAGCACTAATATTCTACGAGTAACGAAAAGCGTGTTCAAAACTTACGTTTTGTGTAATTTGAAGTAAGTAAATCCGTTGGGCGCTGTGTGCAGCCCATCGAAGGAAGTGACATTATTTAATCCAGCCTTCGTGTTGGAATTTGTGGTTGCGCCATTCGGGATTGATGCGCGTGTAGGTCGTTTTGATCTTCTCAGCAATCCATTTTTGCAACGCTTCGTTTTGGCGCTTCTGCACCACTACGTTTTTCAGCACCTGAAAATCATCGGTAATGTTGGCGCGGTGGCTTTCGATTCTGTCCTTGAGTTTCACGATGGCGCAGATTTCTTGCCCCGTCTTGCTGTCCATCATGCGGAAAGCCTGCGAAACTTCGCCCACCTTCATCGTGTCTACCACTTTTGCTACGTCTTGTGGCAGGTTCTTCATTTGAAAGCGAGCGGTGAGCGCACCGGTCGTTTCGTCTTGCGCCACCATCAAGCCTTTGTTGTTGCGCGTGTCCTTATCGTCCGAGAGTTGTTGTGCCGCTTCTTCAAAACTGAACTTACCGGCTTTGATATCGGCGGCGATAGAGTCGAGACGCGAAGTCAAACGCTCGTATTCGCCCTCTTTAATTTCAGGTTTGAGTAGAATGTGGCGTACATTGACTTTGTCGCCTTGCTTTTCGATGAGCTGCATGATGTGGAAGCCAAATTCCGTGCGCACGATCTTCGACACCTTTTTCGGATCGGTGAGCGCGAAAGCTACATTGGCAAATTCCGGTACCCATTGGCCGCGACCACTCAGACCGAGTTCACCGCCGTTGCGCGCGCTACCGTCTTGTGAGTAGAGACGTGCCAGAACGGCGAAACTCGTTTCGCCACTGTTGACGCGACGCGCAAATTCGCGCAAACGGCTTTCTACGCGTTCCACCTCTTCGCGATCCACCGTGGGGCGCTGCGTGATGATCTCCACTTCCACTTGTGTGGGAATCATGGGCAGGCTGTCTTGCGGAAGTTTCGAGATCTCACTACGCACTTCCGCTGGAGTTGCCGTCACATTCGCAGTGAGTTTCTTTTGTACCCCTTGCGTGAGGAAATACTCTCGTGCCGATTGCATTAAGATCTCGCGGATTTGAGGAATCGTCTTGTGATAGGCCGCTTCCAAGGCTTCTTTCGAACCATAACGGCGGATATTTTCTTCCAAACGGTAGTCGGCCATCATTTTTGCCTGTTCGTCGGTCACCGTGATGGAGTCTAATTCCGCTTGGTGGAGGAAAAGTTTTTGAATCGCCAGTTGTTCCGGAATTTCGGCATACGGGTCTTTGAAGGTTTGTCCGCTGGCTTCGGCGTTTACGCGAAAGCCTTCAACGTCCGACAACAAGATGGGCGAATCGCCTACCACCCAAATCACTTCGTCTACGATGTTTTTGGGGCGAATTTGCGCAAAGGCAACACCAAGTGCGATGAAGCCGGCGATCATAATAGGAATTCGTTTGTTCATATCGAGTGATTATTGAGGGTGGTTGATCGTTTCGAAAACTTTGGTGTAGAGTTGCACCGGATATTGTTGGCGGAGTTTTAACAGCCAGGCTTGTTCACGTTCTTTCTGCACGTCTTCAAGCACTTGGCTGCGCACATCCACATAGCTTGTGGGGCGTTTTTCGATGCGCCCCACCACGGTGGTGTATTTCATGCCGGAATCGACACTGCGTGCGGTGGCTTTTTTGTCTTTGAACGCAAAATGATCGATGGTGCTGTTTTCTCCTCGCTCGACGGTGTAGGGGCCGGCCACTTTGACGCGCACCGAATCCTTATTTACGCCACTACGCAGGAAATCCATGGCTTCCATCCCCGCCGGAACGCCGCGATTCAATGCTTTTTGGGCAGCGCGGAGCGCGTCGGCGTCGTTGGCGCTTAAGATATAGCCTTTGAAGTGAGGGGCGTTCCAACGATATTTTTTGCGGTTGTCACGAAATTTTTTCTCCAAGGCCGCTTCGTCTTTTGCGGCGGCATCCCATACGTTGTTCTTCTCGGCTTCGAAGAGCAACAGGCCATCGTGATACTCCTGTATGAGATAGCGAAGTTCGGCATTGGCGGCTGCACTCACGTTGGCGAGGCTGTCCATCGCGGCTTCGCGGGTCTGGCCGTGGGTGGCCATGAGGCGCGACAGCGTGTGCTCTGCAGCCTCCTCTTCGATGCCTTGTTCCTTCAAGGTGTTGAGGAGGTGTGGATAAGCCGTTTGGAAACTGGGAGCCGATTTCCGCTTGATCAGTTTGGCAATGTGGTATCCTACTTCCGTTACGAACGGGGCTGAGATTTCTCCTTCGCGCAAAGCATATACTTGATCTTCGAAAGCCTTGAGCGTTGCACCGGCTGTGATGGTCGGCAGTTGACCTCCGTTGTTTTTGGTGCTTAGATCCTCACTGCTGCTGCGCGCTACGGCGGCAAAATCGGCACCGGCGAGCAGTAAACGGTAAAGACTGTCGGCATGAGCTGCAATCTTCTTTCGCTCTTCGGCGCCGGCCATTGTCGGCACACGCAATAATATATGAGAAACGGTGAGCAGATCTTTGCCGTCGAGTCGTTGGAGTTCTCGGCTGTAGAGTGCGCGCGCTGTGGAGTCAATGTACGACCGGTCGATCAGCATTTTCGACAGCAACTGATCGCGGTAACCGCGAAACTCGTTGCGGAAAGTGGCCAACGTGTCGAGTCTATGATCTTCTGCGGCGATGACTTTGAGTTTGTAGTTGATGAACAAATCGAGATACTCGCGTGCCGGCATTTGTTGTTGCCCGGCTTGTACGGCATTGTTCTTGTTGTAGGCGTACAGAAATTCGCCACGGGTGACGGGACGTCCCCCGATGCGAAGCAAAACCGATTGGTCTGATGTTTCGGCATGGGCGCTCAGCGCGCAAGTCATGAGCAATAAGCTCGAAATCAAGTGTTTCATACGAGTCGTTTCGTGCGGCTTTTGTCCATGCTGATGTCATCTCGTGCAAAAGCCGTGAAAGGCCTTCGAGGTTTTGACCTCGAAGACCCTTACGGTGTGTATGTCAAGCGGCAAAGGGGGCGAAGACCGGAAAAGCCTGCGCCGAAATGCCACGTCGGAATTTATTCACTGCGCGAATAGTTGGGAGCTTCGCTCGTGATCGTAATGTCGTGGGGGTGACTTTCTTGTACACCGGCGTTGGTGATGCGGGTGAATTTGGCACCATGCAGCGCTTCGATCGAAGCCGCACCGCAATAACCCATACCCGAACGGAGACCACCGACAAGTTGGTAGATGACTTCCTGCACACCGCCTTTGAAAGGTACACGACCCGCGATGCCTTCGGGTACGAGCTTCTTCACACTCTCCACACCACTTTGGAAATAACGATCCTTCGAACCGTTTTCCATGGCTTCGAGCGAGCCCATACCGCGGTAAGTCTTGAACTTACGGCCGTTGAAAATAATCGTTTCGCCGGGGCTTTCCTCGCATCCTGCCACCAACGAGCCGATCATCACGCAATTACCGCCTGCTGCGAGTGCTTTCACCACATCGCCCGAGTAGCGCAAGCCACCGTCGGCAATGAGGGGTACACCGGTGCCTTCGAGGGCGCGAGCCACATCGTAGATGGCCGAGAGTTGCGGTACACCCACACCGGCCACGACGCGCGTGGTGCAGATCGAACCGGGGCCGATGCCCACTTTCACTGCGTCAGCACCTGCATCGGCGAGCATTTTTGCGGCTTCGCCCGTGGCGATGTTACCCACCACGATGTCCACGCCGGGGAACTTCGCCTTGGCTTCTTTGAGTTTTTCGACAACGCCCTTCGAGTGGCCGTGCGCCGTGTCAATGACAATGGCATCGACGCCTGCATTAACGAGTGCCTCGATGCGTTCCATTGTGTCGATTGTCACACCTACGCCGGCGGCAACGCGCAAACGGCCTTTGGCATCCTTACAAGCCATGGGTTTGTCCTTGGCTTTCGTGATGTCCTTATAAGTAATGAGTCCGACCAAGCGACCGTTGGCGTCTACTACGGGGAGTTTCTCAATTTTGTTTTGTTGCAAGATTTCACTTGCGCCGGCCAAATCTGTCGTCGTGTTGGTTGTTACGAGATTTTCGCGCGTCATCACTTCGTCGATCGTGCGATCGAGGTTGTGCTCGAAGCGCAAATCGCGGTTCGTGACAATACCCACGAGCTTCATGTCATCGTCTACGACGGGGATACCGCCGATGTGATATTCGGCCATGAGCGCCAAGGCGTCTCCGACGGTTTTTCCGCGTTGGATGGTCACAGGATCGTAGATCATGCCGTTCTCGGCACGCTTCACGATGGCCACTTGACGCGCCTGCTCTTCGATCGACATATTTTTGTGGATCACACCGATACCGCCTTCACGAGCGATCGCAATCGCCATGGGGGCTTCGGTCACAGTGTCCATGGCTGCCGTCACGAAGGGAATGTGCAACTCAATATTGCGCGAAAAACGCGTCGTGAGCGACACCGTGCGGGGCAGGACTTCAGAATAAGCGGGGATAAGCAGGACGTCATCGTAAGTGAGACCGTCCATCACAATTTTGTCGGCAATGAAATTTGCAGTCATAAGGCGAGGTACGAATTTAATTGCGTGCAAATGTACTCATTTTTCTGCACACTGCACAAGTTTGCCCCGCTGTTTTTTGCGCATCTTCATCGATTTATAGGGCTTTGTCTTATTGCAAAAAAACTCACACTCGAACGGGAGGCTTTGCAGTCTCCGCGATCGAGTGTGAGTTGTGGTGAGGTTGACGACCGAATCAGGGCTTATTTCTTATGCCGATTGGCGCGCCGTTGACGGATTTCCGCCTTCTTTTTGGCAGCGCCCGAACCATGAAGACCGGTGATGTATTTCTTCTTCTTGGCTTTCGTCTTCACTTTCTCTTCTTGAGGCTTGCGAAGCTTCGCCCCTTTGAAGGTGATGCCGGTCATCATTGCGGCGGTGATTTCTTCGTCACTGACGTGTCGTTGCATAGGGATCAGTTTTGAATGATTTTTAGTGATGGAAGAGGCGAACTCCCGTGAAGGCCATGGCGATGTTGTATTTGTCGCAGGTTTCAATCACATGGTCGTCGCGAAGGGAGCCACCGGCTTGTGCCACATAGGACACCCCGCTGCGGTGGGCGCGCTCTATGTTGTCGCCGAAGGGGAAGAAGGCATCGGAACCCAAAGCCACACCGGTGTTTTGAGCGATCCAAGCGCGTTTTTCTTCTGCGGTGAGCGGGGCGGGACGCTCGGTGAAGAACTGTTGCCATGCACCTTCGGCCAGAACATCGTCGGCATCTTCAGAAATGTAAATGTCGATCGTGTTGTCGCGGTCGGCACGGCGAATGCCGGGGACGAAGGGTAAACCCATCACCTTGGGATGTTGGCGCAACCACCAGATGTCGGCTTTCGTACCTGCCAAACGGGTGCAGTGAATGCGGCTTTGTTGGCCGGCGCCGATGCCGATGGCTTGACCGTCTTTCACATAGCAAACGGAGTTCGATTGCGTGTATTTGAGTGTGATGAGGGCGATGGTCAGATCGCGCACGGCCGAGGCGGGCAACTCTTGGTTCTTCGTGGGGCGTTGGTCGAAGAGGTGCGGATCCGAAAGGTCCACCTCGTTGCGTCCCTGTTCGAAGGTGACGCCGAACACCTGTTTGCGTTCGATGGGATCGGGTACGTAGTTGGGATCCACTTGCATAATGCAATACGTGCCTTTGCGCTTGGCTTGCAAAATCTCGAGCGCTTCGGGGGTGAAACCCGGGGCAATAACGCCGTCGCTCACTTCGCGTTTGATGAGCAGGGCGGTTGCTTTGTCGCATTCGTCGGAAAGGGCGATGAAATCACCGTAGCTCGACATGCGATCAGCGCCGCGAGCACGGGCATAAGCTGAGGCGATGGGAGTGAGGGGTTCGCCGAGATCGTCGCAAAAATAAATCTTTTGCAGCGTTTCATTCAGCGGTTCGCCCACTGCTGCGCCGGCAGGAGATACATGTTTGAACGAGGTCGCTGCCGGCAGGCCGGTGGCGGCTTTGAGCTCGCGCACTAACTGCCAACCGTTGAGTGCGTCGAGAAAATTGATGTAACCGGGACGCCCGCCCAGCACTTCAATGGGAAGCGCTGTGCCGTTGTCCATGTAAATACGAGCGGGCTTTTGGTTGGGATTGCAACCGTATTTGAGCGCCAGTTCATTCATGGGAAAAATAATTGGGGGGTTAGTTTGGGGCAAATTTACGTATTCTGTGCCGAACGGCCAAACAAAAGGCACGCACCGACACCACTCTATTTACCATTGTTGGTTGATACTACACGACCAGACTGATCGATGTAAGCAACGTTACCATCAATTTCGACAGGAGCAAGACCTTCACTAAACGATTCCGCATTACTAAATTTACAAGGGATTACTTCGACACCGAACTTGTTGATAAACCCCCATTTGCCATTGCGCTTAACGCAAGCCATGCCTTCGCTGAAAGACCAAGCATTTTCATACTTACAAGAAGTTATAAGGGAATCTGACTTGTCTATGAAGCCATATTTGCCATTGAGCGAAATCAAGGCAAATCCTTCAGAGAATGCGTGTGCTGTCTCATATTTGAATGGGATGACAAGGGTGCCGAACTTGTCGATATAACCACATTTTCCGTTGAGCTCTACTGCTGCAAAACCTTCGTCAAACCAATCTCCGGCATCATACTTACAAGGGATGACAAGGGTGCCAGATTTATCGACATAGCCTATTTTTCCATTGAGGTCGACCTTGGCTCTGTTTTCGCTGAATGTATCTGCCAAATCATACACGCAAGGAACCACTTCTATGCCAGACTTGTCTATAAAGCCATATTTGTCATTGAGAGAAACGATAGATAGCCCTTCTTCAAAGCTATTTACATAATCATACTTACAAGGGATAACTTCAATACCCTTTTCATCAATAAAACCCCATTTTTTTTTGAATGTTACGCGAGCTAAGCCTTCGATGTAATTGTCTTTATAACTGTATACTCTTTTATGAGGCTGAGTTAGGGAAGGTGCAGTGCGACGGTTAGAGACCCTACGTACAATGTGCTTTTGCGCAATAACTTCAGAATTTCCTGCGAATAGCAGTGCTAAGGTAGCGAGGCTGATGGTTGTTTTTTTCATGATCATTGTTTTTCTTGAATAGAGAAAACTGTTTTGCCTTTGAACGAGAATAGGTTTACTGTCAATTCAGTAAAGGAATTTCTCCTCCATAGTCGGCATTGAGCAAAGTATAAGCGCAAAAATACAAAAAACTTTTCTTTCAAGGCTTTAATTCGTTCTTTCGATGAGCAGCTGGCGCAAGCTTTCTGTTTCATTATCAGATCTGTGTGTTGCTCTTGAAGTAAAACTACCGCTCTTTTACAATATCGCAGCACTGTGGGCTTACACTAGGCCAACAAGTTAAGAGTAAAACATGGCTGCTTTTGGGTGAAAACTCTCTGTTTTTTGAGAAAATCGCCCTTGTTTTTCGATTTTGTTCGCAGCTTTGTGATGTCGCCTCACAATGATGAATGTATTATGCTCCCCTTTGAGCGAATGTTTTGTGGTCTTGGTGCACTTGTGGGAAAAGTCGAAGACCATGAACCGAATGGTGCTATATCATTGTGTGGCGTTGGGGATGCGTTGCCTCGACATTTCGGAGGTTTTATCCGTTTTGAACTGCGAACGAAGAACTTTTGAGGTGGATTGCGGCGAAACGGAAAAGTTTTACTACGTAAGGCACAAAAAAAAGTTGTCTTTTGTAAGATAGATATCACAAAATAATTCGTAACTTCGCCACATCAAAGTCAACCTGAGGACGCGGATGGCACGTGACCGGATGAGAAATCGTAAAACAAATTGAATGATCTCCGCGCGTGCTTCCCTCCCCTATTTCACAACCGAAAAATGAAAAAGACCATTCTCGTCACGGGCGGTACCGGTTTCATCGGTTCGCACACCACTGTCGAACTCCAAGCTGCAGGCTACAACGTCGTGATTATCGACAACCTCAGCAACTCAAAAGCCGAAGTCATCGACGGCATTGAAAAAATCAGCGGCACTCGTCCGGCATTCGAACAAGTGGACTGCTGCGACTACGCTGCTTTGGAAGGCGTGTTCCAAAAATATCCCGGCATCGAGGGCATTATTCATTTTGCCGCTTCGAAAGCTGTGGGAGAGTCGGTGGAAAAGCCCTTGAAGTACTATCGCAACAACTTCGTTTCGCTGATCAACCTCTTGGAGTTGATGCCTAAATATAACGTGAAGGGCATTATCTTCTCGTCGTCCTGCACGGTCTACGGACAACCCGATCCTCAAGATCTCCCCGTGAGCGAAAACGCGCCGATCAAGAAGGCCGAATCGCCTTACGGCAACACGAAGCAGGTGAACGAGGAAATCATTCAAGATTTCGTGGCCAGCGGTGCTCCCATCTCGGCCATCATCTTGCGCTACTTCAACCCCATCGGTGCACACCCCACTGCCCTCATCGGCGAAGTGCCCAACGGTGCGCCCGCCAACCTCATCCCTTACCTCACGCAAACGGCCATTGGCATTCGCGAACAGCTTGCTGTCTTCGGCGACGACTACGATACGCCCGACGGATCGTGCATTCGCGACTTTATCTATGTGGTTGACTTGGCTAAGGCACACGTTGCGGCCATGGCACGCATTGTCGAAGGCAAGAACACCGATCCCGTTGAGGTCTTCAACGTGGGTACGGGTAACGGCGTGAGCGTTTTCGAACTGATCAACACCTTCGAAAAGTGCACGGGCGTGAAACTCAATTACAAAGTGGCTCCCCGTCGTGCCGGAGACATCGAAAAGGTGTGGGGCAACGTGGACAAAGCCAACAAAGTGCTGGGCTGGAAGGCCGTGCACACCCTCGAAGACTCGCTGACTACGGCTTGGAAGTGGCAACAAAAGCTGCGCGAAGACGGCATCATGTGATCTTCAGCCTTCAATATTCTCTCACCACGAGCCGAATCTGCCGAGCCATGCTTGCGCCGATTCGGCTCGTGCGCTTTACTTTATGACTCATCTCTTTCCTACGTCTATGACCTTTCCCACCGCCCCGTCGCCGGCCTACATTCTCGAAGAGCGTCTTTTGCGCCGAAATCTTCGCCTCATCACGGACATCTCGCACCGAAGCGGCGCGGAGTTCATTCTTGCTTTCAAGGCCTTCGCGCTTTGGAAAACTTTCCCCATCTTTCGCGAGTACATCGCCCATACCACGGCTTCTTCTCCTTACGAAGCGCGCTTGGCGCTCGAAGAGTTCGGCAGTCGGGCACACACTTACACTCCGGCCTACGAAGCGGCCACCTTCGATGAGATGCTCCGCTGTTCGTCGGTCATCACTTTCAACTCGCTCACGCAGTATGCGCAATTCTATCCGCGCATTCGCGAATGGAATGCCACGCATGGCAGCGACGAGCAGGTGGATTGCGGACTGCGCGTGAACCCCGAATATTCGGAAATTGAGACGGCGTTGTACGATCCGTGCGCGCCCGGTTCGCGCTTTGGCTTGCTCAGTGCCGACCTGCCCGCCGAACTGCCAGAAGGCGTCCGCGGTTTCCACATTCACTGCCATTGTGAGAGCAGCAGCGAGGCTTTTGGCCACACGCTGCAGCACATCGAGGCGCGTTTCGGCGCTTGGCTCGACCGCCTGGAGTGGATCAACTTCGGAGGTGGCCACTTGGTGACGCGTGCTGACTATAATGTGGAATTGCTGGTGGAGTTGCTCAACGACTTCCGCGCGCGCCATCCGCAGCTGCGCGTCATCATGGAACCGGGCAGCGCCTTTGCGTGGCAAACGGGGCCGCTGGTGGCACAAGTGGTGGATGTGGTGGAGAACGCCGGGATCAAAACGGCGATTTTCAACGCATCGTTCACTTGCCACATGCCCGATTGTCTCGAAATGCCCTACCATCCTGCCATTCGCGGCGCGGAAACACTCACTGACGGCGCAGAAGTGGGACACGAGACGGACGAATGTGTCTATCGCTTGGGCGGAAACAGTTGCTTGAGCGGCGACTATATGGGCTTTTGGCGCTTCGCACGTCCGCTTCAAGTGGGCGATGAACTGATTTTCGAGGACATGATCCACTACACGACCGTGAAGACGAACATGTTCAACGGCATTCACCACCCTGCCCTCTGCTTGCTTCGCGAAGACGGCACGCTCGAAACGTTGCGCACCTACACTTACGAGGATTATCGCGATCGCATGGACTAAGCTCTCCATGCTCTGCTTGTCGTCGCGCCGGGTTTAACTCGTACTCGACTACAAGGAAACGTTTTCTCTGCTCAACAACGCTCATTTGAACTATCTCGATCAAGACATCACTTATCTAAAAGGAGTCGGACCCGCACGTGCTGCGCTGTTCGCCTCCCAAATGGGCGTACACACCATCGGCGACTTGCTGCACACCTACCCCTATCGTCACGAAGACCGCACGAAGGTGCACCGCATTTGCGATTTGGTGGAAGGGATGCAGAACATTCAGTTGCGCGGCCACATTGTGCTGATCAACAAGGTGGGCGAAGGACCGAAACGCCGCTTGGTGGCAAATTTTACCGACGGTACGGGCTACATTCAGCTGGTGTGGTTTCGCGTTTCCAAGGCGTTGGAGAACATGTATAAGGTGAATGTCGAATATCAAGTGTTCGGCGAGCCGAAACCTTTCGGGCATTATCTATCGATCGCCCACCCCGAAATGGAAGAGATGGAGCGGGTGAAGAATCGTCCGCTCTTGCGCATGCAACCGGTCTACCACTTGACCGAACGACTCACGAGAGCGCACATCACTTCGCGGACGATCAATGAATTGGTGGCCAATGCTTTTGAACGGTTGGCTTCGCCGATCGTCGACACGCTGCCGCCGACTTTGGTGGCGGAGCATAAATTGGTAAGCCATGACAAGGCGGTGCGCGATTTGCACTTCTCGCAAAGTGCGCAAGACGTGGCGGCGGCGAAACGACGCTTGAAGTTCGAGGAACTCTTCTACTTACAACTTTCCATACTCCAATATAATAAGGAAAGGAAGACGGAAGTGATCGGATGGTCGTTTCCTCGCGTCGGACCGCTCTTCAAAGATTTTTATGAGCACCACATTCCCTTTGCACTTACGGAAGCACAAAAACGAGTGGTGCGCGAAATCCACAGCGATTTGCACAGTGGGCGACAGATGAACCGGTTGTTGCAAGGCGATGTGGGCTCGGGCAAAACGATGGTGGCCACGCTCACCTGCTTGTTGGCGCTCGACAATGGTTTTCAGGCGTGCATCATGGCGCCGACCGAGATTTTGGCCGAACAGCACTATAAAGGCATTGCCGCCCAACTCGAAGAATTGGGCATCCGAGTTGAATTGCTCACGGGCAATGTCAAGGGAAAGCGTCGACGAATGGTGCTCGATGCTTTGACCACGGGCGAAGTGCAGGTGCTCATCGGCACGCATGCGCTCATCGAACCCGGCGTGGTCTTTTACAATTTGGGGCTTTGCGTGATTGACGAGCAGCACCGTTTTGGCGTGAAGCAGCGGGCGGCGTTGTGGGACAAGAACACGCGCCCACCCCATGTGTTGGTAATGACAGCAACGCCCATACCCCGCACCTTGGCGATGACGGTTTACGGTGATTTGGACGTGAGTGTCATCGATCAGTTGCCACCCGGACGCAAACCGATTCAGACGCGGCACTATCGCGCGCGGCAACGCAGCCAACTCTTTCACGGCATTCGCACGGAATTGGAGAAAGGAAGGCAGGTTTATTTCGTCTATCCGCTGATAGACGACAATGAAAAATTGGATCTCTTGGCTTTGGAGAAAGGCTACGAGGCGGTTTGCGAAGCCTTTGCGCCGTGGAAAGTGGGAAGAGTGCACGGCCGCATGAAGCCCGCTGAGAAAGAAGAGGCGATGCGTGCCTTCTCCGCAAACGAAACGCAGATATTGGTTTCCACGACTGTGATCGAGGTCGGGGTGAATGTCCCGAATGCGTCGGTGATGGTGGTGGAGAACGCCGAAAGGTTTGGCCTCGCTCAACTGCACCAACTGCGCGGACGGGTGGGACGTGGGGCGGAACAAAGTTATTGCATCCTTGTCACGAAAGATAATCTCGCTGAAAACTCTCGTCAGCGGATGGATATCATGGTGGAAACGACCGACGGATTCGTCATTGCTGAGGCCGATATGAAATTTCGTGGCCCCGGAGATTTGGAAGGAACGGCACAAAGTGGTTTGCCTTTCGATCTGCGCATTGCCAACTTGGTGGGCGATGCGGCATTGATGAGCGAGGCGCGCGAAAGTGCGGCGCGCATTTTAGAAGAGGATCCCCATGAATCGAAAGCAGAGAACGCGGCGATGTGGGCAGAGTTGCGCAGATTGCGACAACTGCAGCAAAACTATTCGTCGATCTCGTAGCGATCTATATAATAAGGAGTATACGGTGAGGGATTTCTCCGGAGAGGCTTGCGCGTGCAACGCGATAATCTTTACGACTGCCCCGAGTTGTGCGCGCTTCTCTTCACACTGACAAATAAGTTGCCGTGTTTGCCGCGTTGCTTGACAAAATATCAATTTCGAGCGGGAAATATTGCGTGATAACACTAAAATACGCGCATTTATTTCTCGAGTGTCTTGCTTTTGACGGCCAAATCACGATATTTGCAATCATCACCTCTAAAAAATAAGCGATATGAAACGATTACTTCTCTCCCTCTTTCTCGCTGCTGCCGGCGTATCGGCTTCCGCGATGAACTATGCCGATGCTCGTGAATACGCCTATTTCCTCACCGACAAGATGGCGTATGAGTTGAACCTCACGCCGGCGCAATATGATCAGGTCTACCAAGTGAACCTCGACTACTTCCTTTCTGTCAATTCTTCGTACGATCTCTACGGACGCTATCGTGATTTCCGCGACGATGACCTCCGTTATATCCTCTATGATTGGCAGTATGCGCGTTATGTTGGCGCGGATTATTTCTGCCGCCCGCTTTCGTGGACGGGATCTTCCTTCATCTTCAACGTCTACACGCGTTATTCCTACCGCGACCGCTTCTTCTTTGACCGGCCTTCGGTGTATGTGAGCTATCGCGGCTCAGATTGGGGATATCGCCGCCCCGAATACCGCTCACCCTACTATGGTTTGCGCGTAGTGGAGAGCCGTTACGGCGGATTGCGCGACAGTTATGTGGCGCGCTACGGCGATCGCGGCTACAACGACTATTATCGCAACGAACCTTTGCGCATTGTCGAAGGACGTTATGGTGGTAGAGGTTGGAGTTACGACACCGGCAATACATACTACGGCAGTGGTGCCTATAGCAGCCCGCGTCAGTCGGCACCGGCCTACACTGCGCCCTACAACGGTGGCGGGTATGCGCCTTCTCGTCAGTATGAGAATAGCGGAATGTCCGGACGTCGTGGCACGACTTACAGCAGCGGCGGTTACAGCGGCGGCGAATCGTCGAACTACTATGGCAACTCTCGCTCCTACGACGGCGGACGTAGCAGTTACTCGCCCACGCGTTCGGATAATAATGGAGGTGGAAACTCCGGTTATTCGTCCGGTCGTCGCGGAGGTGCTGCGGAATCGCAGAATAGTGGTGGAGGTTCGCAGAATTACAACGCGGGAGGATACACGCGTTCGGGAAGCACCACTTATAGTGCCCCTGCTCAGCCGCAACGTGGCTCATCGTCTTCTTCAGGCGTGACGAGTGGTCGCAGATAAGTACATAATTTTTTGTCTGAAACAGACGTGTGTAAAGTTCTGCTCACCGTAGTTGTTCTGCTCCTCCTCTGTTTTGAAAAATGGCGAACCGAAAAAAAACGGGATCGATTCTTCTTTTTGAGAATCGATCCCGTTTTTCGTTTTAGGACGGTGCGCCTTCGGGCGAAGGAGCGCGGTCGTCGAGATAGGAGTCCTTGAATCCTAAGAAATAAAGCACGCCGTCGATACCGACCGTGTTAATACTTTGCTGTGCGTTCGCAATTACGCGCGGTTTGGCGTGGAAGGCGATACCCAATCCCGCAGTGGAGAGCATCGGCAAGTCGTTTGCACCGTCGCCCACGGCGATGGTTTGGCCGAGATCCACCTTTTCTACTTGCGCGATGAGGCGGAGCAGCTCCGCCTTGCGCTGTCCGTCGACAATTTCGCCCACAAAGCGTCCGGTCAAACGACCGTCTTGGATTTCCAACTCGTTGGCATAAACGTAATCAATGCCGAAGCGGCGTGCCAAGTGCTCACCGAAGAATGTGAATCCGCCGCTCAGGATCGCAATCTTGTAGCCATGGCGTTTCAACACGTACATCAAGCGTTCCACACCTTCGGTGAGGGGGAGCTTTTCTGCGATGTCTTGCATCACCCCGGCGTCTAATCCCTTGAGCAACGCCACGCGGCGAGTGAAACTCTCCTTGAAATCGATCTCTCCGCGCATGGCTTGTTCGGTGATGCGCTTCACTTCCTCGCCCACTCCGGCACGTTCTGCCAGTTCATCGATACATTCGGCTTGAATCAGGGTCGAATCCATGTCAAAGCAGATCAATCTCCGCATTCGGCGGTAAGCATTGTCGTGTTGGAACGAGCAATCCATTTCCAAGTTCGCACTGAGGTGGAGCAAGTCGGCTTGCATTGCCGGTAAGTCGGCAGGTGTGCCGCGCAACGAGAATTCAATGCAAGCGCGCACGTTGTCTTGATGACGTTCCAGCGGCACCCGTCCGGTGAGGCGTCGGATACCGTCGATGTTTAATCCCTGCGCAGCCACGAGTTGGGTCACTGCTGCCATTTGTCGTGCCGTAAGATGGCGCGCCAACACCGTGAGAATGTAGCGATTGCGCCCTTGCGCTCGCACCCAATCGGCGTATTCGTCTGACTCGATGGGATAAAACCGAACGTTTACGCCGCGTTCCGCTGCTTTGAAAAGCACTTCTTTCATCACTGAGCCCGATGTCTGTTCATTGGTGTGGATTAAAATGCCCAATGACAGCGTCGAATGGATGTCTGCCTGTCCGATATCCAGAATATCTACTTCGTATTTGGCCATAATCGCCATGAAATCGGCAGTCAATCCCGGGCGATCTTCTCCCGTGATGCGGATCAATATCAGTTCTTGTTGCATAAGTCTATAGCGTTCGAAAGAAAGGTTCTTATATATATGGTGTGATACTTCTCGCGAAGATGGCAAATCGAGAAGCTATCTTCGCGAAAGTAGGAAGAATTTCACAAGCAGACAACTTTTCTCAAGCCTTTTCCGTAAATTTGCAGCTCATTCCTCAAGTCACCATGTCTGTTTACTTTATCCTACTCCTTGCGCTCGTGGTGGGATTGGCGCTGGGTTATTATGCCGGTCGCCGTTCGCTCGACGATTTGCGCAACGAACACGAACGCCATTTGGCCGAATTGCGCCGCTCTGCAGAAGTTCAAGCCGCAGAACAGCGGAAAGAAAATGAACGTCGGCTGGAACTCATGGCCGAACGTCTTAAAAATGAGAGCGAGCGCCAAATGCGCGAACGCGGTACGCAACTCCGTGAAGAGAACGTGCGTCAACTCGACGAAATCCTAGGCCCACTGCGCAATGGTATACAAGAAATGCGCCATGCCGTGCAACAAGCCGACAGTCGCCACCTGGATTCCATGTCAAGACTCGACGAAAGCATTAAAGTTACCCTTGCCCAAGCTCGTTTGGTGGGCGAACGTGCCGACAAACTCGCCGCAGCGCTCACAGGAGAGAACAAAACGCAAGGCAACTTTGGCGAACTTCGCCTGCGCACCCTCTTGGAAGATATGGGACTCGAGCGCGGTGTGCAGTTTGATGAGCAGTGGATGGTGAAAGACGAGAACGGCCAAGTCGTTACCGACGACGAAACCGGCAGACGCCTCATCCCCGATGTCGTTCTTCACTTCCCTGATAAGCGCGATGTCGTGATCGACTCGAAAGTCTCGCTTACGGCTTACAAAGATTACTATGAAGCGAAAACAGATGAGCAACGCAAGTTGGCTTTAGACCGACATGTCAAGTCCTTGCAGCAGCATGTCAAACAACTTTCGGCCAAGAACTATGCCGGACACCTCAGTGCCGACCGCTCGCGCCTGGACTTTGTCGTGATGTACGTCTTCAGCGACAGCGCACTCAGCCTCGCGCTCACCGCCGCTCCCGGTTTGTGGAAAGAAGCCTACGACAAAGGTGTGTTCATCACCTCGAGTCAAAATCTCTATGCCCTGCTTCGCATGCTCGAACTCTCGTGGAAGCAGCAATTGCAGGTGCAGAACCAACAAAAGATTGTAGACCAAGCCGCGCTCATCGTGAGCCGCGTGCAACTCTTCTACGAACGCTTCTTGAACGTCGAAACTACGCTCTCAAAGACGCAAGCCGCCTTCGACTCCTTGCGTAGAATGCTCCTTCCCGGGGGACAAAGCATCATTTCGGCGGCCAATAAACTCGTAAAGTTGGGAGCGCGCGAAGATCCTCGCCGCCGTCAGCCCTTGCCGAAGGACGAAAATGCCGAAGAGGAGGACGATAGTGCCCCGGAGTTGGCAAGTGACGACACCTCGGCTGCAGCATTTCTGCAAAACGTAACTTCTTTAGATTCATAAAACCCCTCTTTTCATGCATATCGCCATCGCCGGAAACATCGGCAGCGGAAAAACCACCCTCACCGGTCTACTTGCCCAGCACTATGGCTGGATTCCCAAGTTCGAAACCGTGGCGGAGAATCCTTATCTCGACCCTTTTTATAAGGACATGCCGAGATGGGCGTTCAATCTTGAAGTTTTCTTTCTAAAAGAGCGCTTCAAAGATGTATTGGACATCGCGCGCGCCGAATCTAACGTCGTTCAGGATCGAAGTATCTTCGAGGGAGTGTATATCTTCTCGGCCAATAATCGCGACATGGGCAACCTTGACACACGCGACTTCGAGACGTATATGGAACTCTTCGAATTGATGACCTCACTCGTCGACGCCCCCGACTTACTCATCTATCTTCGCTCCACTGTCCCCCATTTAGTGGCCAACATTCGCAAGCGTGGACGAGAATACGAGCAATCCATGTCCATTGAGTACCTCGAAAATCTCAATCGCCGATACGATGAGTTTGTCTTCGACAAATATCCCGGACAGAAACTCGTCATTGACGTCGATGGTCTCGACTTCCTCTACAACCCCAAGGACTTCTCCGACATCGTCGACCGTATCGACGCCAAGCTCTTCGGACTCTTCGAAAAAGTATAGCCACACCTCCAAATAACACGACAACCATGCACATCGCCATCGCCGGAAACATCGGCAGCGGGAAAACCACACTCACCAAAATGCTCTCCAAGCACTACGCTTGGTCGCCCCTCTTCGAACCCGTAGACTTCAATCCCTATCTCGAAGACTTCTATAAAGATATGCAACGCTGGTCGTTCAATCTGCAAATCTACTTTCTCAACAAGCGATTTAAGGATGTAGTGGCCATTTCGCGTAGCGAAGAAACCATCATCCAGGATCGTACCATCTTCGAAGACGCGCGAATCTTCGCTCCCAACTTGCATTCTATGGGTATGATGAGCGATCGCGATTTCGCCAACTACACCGATCTCTTCGACCTCATGATGTCGCTCGTTAAACTTCCCGATCTGATGATCTACATCCGCTCGTCCATCCCCAATCTCGTGTCGCAGATTGAAAAACGTGGACGCGATTTCGAGAAAACCATGCGCATCGACTATCTTCAAGGCCTGAATGACCTTTATGAGCGCTGGATCGCACAGTACGAAGGCCGTTTGGTCATCATTGACGGCGACAATCTCAAATTTGAGTCCGACCCCGAAGCATTTCGTCAAATCACCGACCGGATTGATGCTGAACTTTTCGGTCTCTTCTCCTGATTAGTTCTTCGAGACGGCGAATTGTCGTCCACTCGCCCGCACAGTCGGGAGTTGTGTTCCCCTCTCTCCATTTTTTATGCCCCATTCGCCTCTCGTTGCGCCGCGTAAGTTGCGCAACGAGAGGCGTTTTTTTGTCACTCCACGTTTGCCACCTCCGCTTTTCTCCTTATTTTTGTGCAACATTCCTCACATTGTGCAGCCTTATCACCGCAGTGGCGGCGCATTTATTCCATTGTCCTTTCTTTTCGCAATGAAGATTCTAATCACAGGCGCAGCCGGATTCGTCGGATGCCGCGCCACTCGTTTTCTTGGCCTCTCCCATCAAGTCATACCGCTCAACAGTAAGCAACTTGACGTCACCGACGAGGAGATGATTCACACCCTTTTCATGGATCACGCCCCGAAAGCCGTCATTCACATGGCCGCCCTTTCCGATACGGCCTATTGCGAAGCGCATCCTGACGATTGCGAAGCCGTGAACTATATCGGCACGCTCAATGTAGCGAGGGCAGCCGCGGCTGTCGGTGCGAAACTCATCTATGCCAGCAGCGATCAAGTTTACAATGGCTGTACAGAGACAGGACTCCTCGGAGAGGATGTGCCTCTTGCGCCCAAAGGCGTCTATGCAGCGCTCAAATATCGTACAGAATGCGAGGTGCAAGAATTACTGCCCACAGCGGTGGGACTTCGTCTCTCGTGGATGTATGATGTTCCCAACTCCCCTTTGCGACAAAACCACGGTTTGCTGCTTCGTCTGCTTGAAGCGGCTCGAAGCAGTGTACCTTTCGCAGCTTCCGTCAACGAATGTCGCGGCATCACGAATGTTTGGCAAGTCGTGCGCCGCATCGAAGCCGCCATCGCCCTGCCCGGTGGAATTTACAACTTCGGTTCGCCCAACCGTTGCTCCACTCACGACACCGTGCTCGAAGCCGCGCGCTTTATGGTCGCAGCCGGCCACCTCGAAGCGGGCAATGCCTCGCCTGTCAATGCCGTCGAAGCGCCGCAACGCAACTTGGCCATGAATTTGCACCGCATCGAACAGTTCGGACTCACCTTTCCCGATACCATCAGCGGCTTGAAGGCTGCCCTACTCCACGGCGCGTGATCTTTTTGCGCGAAGACACTGCGCCTACTCCCCTCCCTTTCTTTCCCAACACCGACTATTCTGCTATTTTCTATGCGATTTACTACGCTTATCTTTGATCTCGACGGCACCCTGCTCGACACGTTGGCCGACCTCCACGCCTCCGTGGCGTACGGTCTGCGCACGCACGGATTGGCCGAACGCAGTGTGGCCGAGGTGCGTGCTTTTTTAGGCAACGGCATCCACAATCTCATAGAACGCTCCGTGCCCGAAGGCACCGATACTCCCATTCTCGAAGCCGTTTTTTCCGATTTTCGTGCGCACTATCTGCTTCATTCGCTCGACACCACGCAACCCTATCCCGGCATTCTCGAATTGCTCGAGCGATTGCGCGCAGCCGGTGTGCGAATGGGCATTGTCAGCAACAAACTCGACCAGGCGGTGCAAGAATTGAACCAACGCTTTTTCGCCCACTTCATGCAAGTGGCCGTAGGTGAGAGCCCCGGTGTGCGCCGTAAGCCGCATCCCGATGCTGTGCTCGAAGCCATGCGCCGACTCAACGCGACACCGAGTGAAACATTGTACGTCGGCGACAGCGAAGTCGATTATGCCACGGCACAGGCGGCCGGTATCGCCTGTGCGTTGGTGCTTTGGGGATTCCGCGACGCGCCCGAACTTCGAGAACTGGGTGCCGACTTCTATGCATCCGCGCCGGCTGACTTGAGGGCGGCCATTGCCGATTGATCGGTGGCGGTGTGCGCACAGCCGACGTTGTTGCGAGTTTTCAGTCTCGTCCTTTTCCCTGCACGGCTCACCGGTATCGCCGTTCTTCTCGCCTCGTAAATCGAGGCATGGCCGAGCGCGTGGACCAGGTTGCGCCGTATGAATGTGATTTTTCGGGCAATGTTTATTGTTTCCACAGAAAAAATGGCTATATTTGCACCTGCAAAGCCCAAACTTTGCTCATAAAAGGTTTGGTTCCGTAGCTCAGTCGGATTAGAGCAACGCCCTTCTAAGGCGTGGGTCCTGGGTTCGAGCCCCAGCGGAATCACATTTCAAGCCGACAGCGGCAGTAAAACAAAATAGCGCGAACAGTTTGTTCGCGCTTTTTTCGTGTTTTGGGAGAGAAAAACTGCAACCGTGACCACGCCAACGACGAGGACGGAAACCGTTACCCTGTTCACCTTTATGCTCCTCTAAGATGAGGGCGCGCTCCTGCTTGGAAAAACTATCCAAAAGTACGCGCATCAACTCATTAAAACCTGCCTCACTTGAGGCCATTTCGGAAATAATTTCCGATCTTTGTTCCACTGTAAGCTTCATTGTTCTTTGTTTGATTTGTTATTTCACCACAAATATAAGAACTTTGGAGCTTACACACGTTTATTGGACAGTATCGGTGCCATCGCCACAGACCTAAAGAAGCGTGGCTTCAAGTACCTTGGTTCCACACTCATCTACTCATTCCTTCAGAGCATCGGTATGATTAACGGCCACAGTACCGGCTGCTGGATGTTTGAAAAGATTGGTGGAATTTTCGTCAAATGAGCAAAACCTTCAAACCTCTGCCCGAAATCGGCACACCCCACATCTATCTTTGCAACGAAAAGTCAAGAGCACGTATGGCAACGAGTCAAATTAACAAGTATGTCTGGCTGGTGGACACCATCCATCGGGCTAAACGGATTTCCTTTGAGGACATCAACCGCCGATGGCTAGCCAACGACATGAGCGAAGGGCTGGAAATCCCCAAGCGTACCTTCCACAAGTGGCGCATTGCGATTGAGGAGATGTTTGGGCTGCTCATTGAGAATGAGAACTGCGGTGAATACCGATACTACATTCTCAACGATGATGAGATAAGCCGTGGAGGTCTGCGCACATGGCTGGTCAACACGATTGCTGTCAGCAACCTTATTACAAACAATCAGAGCATTAAGGACCGCATCGTGTTGGAAGACATCCCGTCTGGACGGCTGTTCCTTCCATCTATCTTGGAGGCACTGAAAGAGGAAACTCTCCTGCGGATTACCTATCAAAGTTTTTGGAAGAATGAAGCATTCACTTTTGACGTGGAACCATATTGTGTAAAGCTGTGCCGCCAACGGTGGTACTTGGTAGCACGTAGCACCTATTATGATAGGGTAATGATTTATGCGGTTGACCGCATGTCGGAGGTGCATAAGACATCCACTCCATTCGACTATCCCAAGGATTTTACACCCGAAGCGTTCTTCTACGGTTGCTTCGGTGTGATAGCCGGTGACGGAACGAGAATCGAGCGTGTAGAACTGCAAGTGTCGGCGGGACAAGCCAACTACTTGCGCTCGCTGCCTTTACACCAATCACAGATTGAGTCTTATCGTGGCGACGAGTACAGTATCTTTGAGTACCAGATACGTCCAACGTTTGATTTCCAGTTGGAGATACTGGCACACACGCCTGACATCGAAGTGCTTTCTCCGATATGGCTTAGGGAAGAGATAGCTGGTAAAATCGCATACATGAACAAGAAATATAGGTCAGCCAAATGAGAGACTTTGCAGCAATAGATTTTGAAACCGCCAACAACGAGCGCAGCTCGGTGTGCAGTGTGGGCATCGTGATTGTTCGCGATGAAGAGATTGTGGATAGCTTCTATTCTCTCATCAATCCCGAACCGAACTATTACAACTACTGGTGCAGTCAGGTACATGGACTGACACGAGAAGACACCGATACGGCTCCAATCTTCCCCGAAGTGTGGAAGCAGATAGAACCGTTGATTGAGGGTCTGCCTCTCGTGGCGCACAACCGTCCATTCGACGAGAACTGTCTGAAGGCTGTGTTCCGCGTCTATCAGATGGACTATCCCGACTATGAGTTTTACGACACACTCTGTGTCTCCCGTCGGGTTCTGCCAGACTTGGAGAACCACCAGTTACACACCGTGGCAGCTGCCTGTGGCTATCAGTTGGAGAATCACCACCACGCACTGGCTGATGCAGAAGCCTGTGCTTGGATTGCAAGAGAAATTCTATAATGCACAATATCAGAAACTATGAGTATATATTCAGTTAAAGTAAAAAAGGATGGACGTAACGGAAGCACGTCTATAAGTGTAGGTATGGAAGTGAATGTTGTTAGCAACCTTTCAGCATCTAACATCACAGCCACAAAAGATGGACAAAATGCCACCGTTGCTGCTTTCAAAAGTAAGTATGGTATTGATGTCATGAACTTTGCTGACGGAAGTGGACGTGCAAATATGTATTTTGAGGTAAAGCAACTTTAGTATTATCGCATATGGCTTGGATAGACCAAAATCTTGAAAATTTTATTAGGAAGGAATTCCCCGATAGAATAATTAATGCCTACCATGCGTATAGAACATGGCAGTCAAATCGCTATATATGGGTGTCTACTATCCTGACAAAAGACGGAGACCTTCATTATGAATACTTCCAAGACCACGTGGAATTACATCTTGAAGGCAAATTCCAAAGTGAAGACTATCGTTCTTTTGCAAAAGAACTAAGGGTAAGAACTGCTAGGATTCCTGAGCTTACCTGGTCAAGATGGCAGGGACATAGCCAATGTCGATGCACTCTTCAACACCCAACGGGTTCGTGGGAAGAGCTCCTTTCCGCGTTCCATTGTATTATGAGCATATTTGACCCTATTATAAAGGACTTCTTTGAAAAGAAACACCAAGACACGAGCACAGATGCCTATAACGGTGTCATTGAATTTCATGAATGTGAGCTTGAAAGTGAGCATGTTAGTTTGGAAACATGCTCTTTAGGACAATTGTTTTCTAATCATCTTGTCATACCTGACTATCAGCGTAACTACTGTTGGGAAGAGAAACAGGTTAAAGACCTGTGGCATAGTCTTAAAGAAATCCCCGTGGATGGGAAATATCATCTAGGGACAATTATCTTGCAAAAGGACAAAACTGGCAACTATGCTGTCATTGATGGGCAACAGCGGTTAGTAACGCTTACCCTCATCTGTCGGCAGCTTGGATATAAGGGAGAAATGCCTCTGCTTAAACAATCGTTCCGTTCCACAGCTTCACGTCAACATGTCGCTAATAATCGCTTTCAAATCGAACAATACTGCAAACGCTCACATGATGAAAAGCTTTGTGGTAAACTAATAAACAACCTCATCTTCTCTGTCCTTATTTTGACAGATAGCCGCCTTGATTTGGCCTATACATTTTTCTCCAATGAGAACTCAAAGGGCGTTCCTCTGACAGACTACGACCTATTGAAGGCTCATCATCTGCGTTTTGTCTTCAATGAAAAACAGGCAGAGCACTTGGCAGGCAAGTGGAATTCCTTGACTAATCAGAAATATAGACTGCTGGATACCACTCTTTCATCTCATTTATTCCGCTTAAGGAAATGGATGCGTAAACGCGATTACGATTCGTCGCAAAAATTGCGCACTAAAGAAGAATTTTCAGCTGCTCTTATAATACCTGAGATACCACCTTTCGGTGAGCAATTTGAATACTACGAAAAAATACATGGGGGAACTCACTTTTTCGCCTATGCTGAACATTTCGTAGGTCTGTTTGATAGATTTGAACATGCAAATCCAGTTGAAGCTCTCCGCAGACATCTTAAATGGGAAAGTCATTCAAGATACGCAGATGTTATTGAGACTTTACTTTTCGGTTACTTTCTGAAATTTGGAGCCCAATATCTGGCTGAAGCTCTGTTTTGCATTGCCGGATACATTGCCCAACACCGATACACCTCGCGTCGCGCTCTTTCATATAAAATTCGAGAATTTGCAAAAAACAGCGAGATTGTTATGATGATAGATCAAGCCTCTTCGCCTACATTCTTCCTTGCAGAGTGTTTAGCGGGAATTAAAATTAGCGGCAAGGATATTGATGAGCAAGGTATCGAACTTCGATTCTACCACCGGCTTCAAGATTTGTTCTTGGAACTGAATGAAGAATTCACTGATAGCACAATAATTGAACATTACAACAATGAATACGCATAGATATACTCCGCAACTTATAGTTGAAAACAAAGATTATTTGTGCTTCAACATTCCACTATACCAACGTCTCTTTGCGTGGGGAGAGTCTCAAGTATATGGCCTTCTATGCGATATGAAAGAGCATTTCAGCAAAACAGGCAAAGAAGAGCCATATTACCTGGGAATGCTATCTTGTATTGCCCGAGGCAATGTATATGACCTCATCGATGGCCAGCAACGTTTCACGGTAATGACTTTACTTGCGTTAGTGTTGCGCAAATACGATGAGCGTTGGAATAAGTTCCTTGATGAAGGCAAGAGACTTCATTTTGTGGCCAGACCCAAAGACCGAGAATACCTACTGGCTTCTATAAGGAATGTAGTTGGACAGGTGGACGAACCAAACAAAAAAATGCAGTCCGCCATCAACCTGGCAGAGGGATTTGTTGAAAAAGATTTCCAATCCGATGAGGACAGACTGGTTTTTGCAACAAATGTTTTTGAACGTCTATCATTCTTTTTCTCTGTTCTTCCTAATGAATACTTGAACGACCCGATGTCGCTTAACAAGTATTTTGAAGCAATGAATGCTGGAGGAAAGGGGCTGGAGCAGCACGAAATTTTGAAAGTTCAACTTATGCGGGGGGAGTCCAATCAGGAAAAACTTACTCGCATTTGGAATAGCATCAGCGACATGGGGCATTTCATCATAAAGAAACGCGATGACTGCCGTGAACACGAATATCTCCAAAGTTACATGAATGCTATAAATCTCTGTCGTGAAGGGCGATTTGAAGAAGCCTTTACCTTATGTGAGTCTTCCTTTGACGCTGAGGATGATGTAGAAATTGGCATGATAGCCGCGTCCGAACGCAAAGATAAAAACTCTCAAAGAGAAGAGCCTGCCGATCAGTCCATACTAACATTCCCAGAATTTTTGATGCTTGCCCTTGACATACATCTTCATCTGAATGGTTCATATACGTTCTATCGGACTGATCTTCTCGTCGCCTTTGAAAACAACCCAATCTCAGATGTACATTCGTTCTACAATACAATGTTGTTCTATCGTCTGCTCTTTGATTGTTATATAATCACTAAAGAAGATAGTCCAAATGGAAACAAATATGAGATCATTGCACGAACTGGCAGCGATTTTGAGGTGGACTGTGTACGTCAGTATCAGTCGATGCTTTATGTATCTAACACACCTTTTTATAATTGGCTGAAACCACTTCTCATAAACCTTGCTTCCATCCCCATACATCATGCAAAGGAGTTGCTATCGCTATTGAAGAATATCGACAATGCTTTACGTAGCCTCCCGGTGTCTGTAGAGGAAATGTCATACGACAAATCGCCTGATAGGTATTGGTTCTGGAGGCTTGACTACTACTTGTGGGAACAGAAAGAGCAATTCTTTAAGAACGCCAAAGAGCTTGAAATCGTTGGTGACTATGTGTTCCGTGCAAATCGTTCCTTAGAACATTTGCACCCACAGCATCAGGACAATAATGATGAGTGGCCAACAGAGTGCATACACTCGTTTGGAAACTTGGCTATGATTTCGCAAAGTTTCAATTCACAACAAAGTGATGACCCCGTTACGGTTAAATTTGCTAGAATTTCAGACCAAGCCAATAACCATGCCCTCCAAAGTATCAAGCTATATCGAATGTATCTTGATGCACAAGGAACGCCAGACGGGTGGACACCCCAAAAAATGGATGCTCATAAAACAGAAATGTTTAACTTCTTGTCCGAAACATTCCCCGCAAAAAACGTGGACGATAATGCTTGACTTCATATCTGACACCGAACACTTCACCAAGGTGCTTGCCCTTGCGGCAAAGGCCAAAGAGACGCTTTGGATTGGCACGGCTGACATCAAAGATCTGTACGTGGTGCAAGGCAAGATGGCAAAGCCGTTCCTCGGTGTATTGTCGGACTTGATAGGCAAAGGGGTGGAGGTACGGCTTATCCATGCCAAAGAACCTGGCCCGAACTTTCGGGAGGATTTCGACCGCTACCCACGACTGGTCACTATGCTGGAACGTGTCATGTGTCCGCGCGTCCACTTCAAGATTATTGTCATTGACCAAGCAGTGTGCTATGTTGGCAGTGCCAACCTAACTGGTGCCGGCATGGGCATGAAGTCGGCTACACGGCGCAACTTTGAGGCTGGTGTCCTTACGGATATACCGTCCATCGTGGACAATGCCGCCAACGAGTTTGATAAGGTGTGGTGCGGTAGCGAGTGCCGCAATTGCCAACGGAAAAATGTTTGTCCTGACCCCATCGTAATAAAATAGCCGTATGAAGATCTGTTATTGACCATTGTCCTTATGCTGGCAACCGTCAGCATGCAGGCACAGAAGATAAGCCATATTGAAATATTGCTGTCCGGTAAAAGTTTTACACGGCGAAAAATAAGGCTGAAATCCCACAAGAGGGTTTCAGCCTCTTTTGTTACTTTGCTTGTTGCAAAAAAAGTTCGTCCGACATTTGGAGTGAGGCCTCAACTACCGGAAGCCCTTTCTCAAAAGTGCACCGGCCTCCCACTTCAGCCCCCAACGCGCACGCGTAGCGCGCGCGTCCGCTGTTTTTCGTTTTTTGCCTTCACCTCTTCACCATACGACTGTAAGCAGCTCGGGAACAGCGACTTGCGGGTGAAGGTTTCACCCCTTTTTCCTTCACCGGTGAAGGCAAAAAAAGAGCATTTTCTTCACGCACAATACACACTGTATCAACGACTTGCAGGTGAAGGTGAAGGGTGAAGGCAAGAATTTCGAACTCGCTGAGTGCGCGATGCGCAGGGGCGTGTCCGTTGCGCGTACGTTGGTGCGGATGAGGAAACAGTGGATGTCACGGTGGGCGAAAGAACGGCCGTCTTTTCCCAAAAAGCGGGGAGGAAGAAGAGAAAAGAAGGGGTGTTTCGAAAGAAAGTCCACAAGTTTTTATCCAATCTCTCCCCATCCTCAAAAAACGAAACTTTTTTCTCGCAAAATCTTCGACAGTTCGAAACTAAATCCTTACTTTTGCGATTGACAAAACACAACTTCCCTTCATTCCGCCGCACTGCGGCGTCCATATAGCGCAAAGTCGAGGTACTTTTCCCGACCATCCGGAGCAAACGCTCTTTGACTTACTGAACCGGCGCGACTTTGCCATATCCCGACCTATCGGAACAGACAAAAAGGCACCACGCTCAGGCGCGGGATGCGTCTTCACGCAACCGCGACGAGACATGATCGAAGCTACCCGACCCTCTGTTTATGCAATACGCAAGTCGCTGCGTAACAACAGCTTGTGCCACCTTAAAAGGCTACCGGTAAGGGTGTCGCCTACGAACGAGGAGACAACGGAGATCCGTGTGCTGATTTCGGTTTCTTGCTGTCCGCGAAAAGTTTAGACGCAGTAGACCTCGCATCCTGACCTAAGTTCAGCCTAAGCATCTCCCCTAAAAAGCATCCCGCTACCCAAGAAAGTGAAAGGTGGATTCCTTAGACCGAACTCAGGTTTTTTCAGAAAGAGAAGGTGAGGCACGAAGCCCGATGCGTAGAGTTGTGGAGCAACAACTCTCGCAAATCGGTGACCTTATCCGGTGGATTGCGGCTGAAAAAGAGGCAGGGGCAAAAAAGTCTCCCACCGACAAAATAATTTCATCGGTGGGAAACGGCCAAGGGAATAGAGATTCTTATAATGAAATTCTTCCACGTTTTACTGTGAGTGGTCACAAGAAAAAAAGGAAGGAGTTGTGGGCGGATAGCTCTGCAACCGCAGGTTACTCATCTATACGTTGTTTAGACGTGTGTCTGAAGGAAACGCTCTACGGCGCGGTAGAAATCGAAGCGATTTTCTTGATTGGCAAAACCGTGGCCTTCGTTGTCTTTCACCATATACTCCACTTCGACACCGCGGCTGCGGAGTGCGGCCACCATTTGGTCGCTTTCGTCCTTGTTGACGCGTGGATCGTTGGCACCTTGTGCAATGAAGAGTGGGCAACGAATGGCATCGGCATGCAGTGCCGGAGAGGTGGCTTCGAGTTGCGCGCGGTCGCGTTCCGGATGGCCCACTTGTTCGTACATCATCTCGAGCATTGAACGCCAATAAGGCGGAATCGTTTGGAGGAAGGTGAGGAGATTCGAGACACCCACGTAGTCAATGGCGCAGCAATAGAGGTCGGGGGTGAAACACGCCCCGGCCAAAGTGGCATATCCCCCGTAGGAGGCACCGTAGATGGCGATGCGTTTGGGATCGGCAATGCCGGAATCGATGAGCCAATGCACTCCGTCTGTGATGTCGTTCTGCATGGCGAGTCCCCACTGTTTATAGCTCTTTTCGAGAAACTCACGCCCATAACCTGTGCTGCCGCGGAAATTGAGTTGGAACACGGCATAACCGCGCGAACAGAGGAATTGCACTTCGGACGAGAAGCCCCAATCGTCGCGCGTCCATGGGCCGCCGTGTGGATTGACGATGACGGGCAGCGGAGTGTTGATGGCATTGAGTTCCACACCGGGCGGTAAACTGAGATAGGCTTCGATGAGGAGTCCGTCGCGTGAGGTGAACGTCACCGGATGCATGGGCACCATTTCGGATTCTGGGAGCCAAGGTGCCACTTCGGCGAGGAGTTCCATGTGGTCGCTCTCGCGATCATAGAAATAGTAGGCTCCTCTCGTGCGATCGCCGGCCACCAGGACTATGCAACGCACCTCGTCGCGATCGGTATCGACAAGACCAATTTGCCGACCCGGGAAATGTTTTTCGAGGCGGGCACGCTGTTCTCGCGCTGTTTCGTCGAAGTAGTGGCGAACCGGTTCGCGATGTCCGGCACAAAAGGCACCGAGTAGGCACTGACGTTTGCGCGAATAGGTAAGTGCGTCCACATCATAGCGCTCGTGTTCAAAGAGTACTTCGCGCTCTTCGGCAGTGGCGGGGTCGATGAGTACCAGTGCGTTTTTGTCCCGACCGCGATTGCTCACGCCCCACACCATTTTATTGTCGGGAGTGAAGAGGGAGTAACACACGTTTTCGCGGAAGTTCGTCGTCAGCACGGGGCGGAAATCTTCGCCTTCGTGATCACGATAGAGAATTTGCGTGTTTACGCCGTCGACAATGGCATAAACCACGCGCAAACGTCCTTCGTGGTCGGTGGTCCATCCCTGATAATTGCCGGGATTTTCGGCCAAGAGCGTGAGTTCGCCCGTGTCGAGATCGAGGCGATAGGGATCGAAGGCTTCGGGATTGCGGCGATTCATCTCGATGAGGATTTGTCCCGACACTTCCGGGAGGTCATCGATGATGCCGGCGCGCACGCCCGGGAAATTGGTGTAGGCGCGTTCGTCGCTTCCGTCACGGCGAATGCCGAAAAGGTGATAGTTCTCGTCACCGCCCTCGTCTTTGGCATAGATCAGTCGCTCATTGTCGGCCCAAAGGTAGCCGCCAAGACTGCGATCGGTCTCGCTCGTGAGGCGAATGGGGGCGCCGAGTTGCCCATCGGCGGCAATGCTGCGCACAAAGAGGTTCATGCGGTCACAGTAAGGGGCAAGATAGGCAAGGTTGTGGCCGTCGGGCGACAGACGGTAGGAGGAAGATTCGGCGTTGCGAAAGAAATCTTCTAAGGCTATCATATATAAAAAGGTGGGGAAATGAAGTGTTGATGAGGGAATGAGTGAGCAAAAATACAGTTTTTGAGGCAAAAGCCCGGCAGGAGCCAAAAGAAAATAGTAACTTCGCTAAAAGTATAACGCTTTGTGGATAGACAATTCTCCGACCAATGTTAGAACTACTTGAGTATCTCCTGCAAATGATTGGGCGTGGGGGGAAAAAGGTAATTGGACTGCTATATTCGCTGTGGTTGACCTTTTATCGCCGACTTAAATCTTTTATTTCGGGCGATGCGTATGTGGCATCGGCCACTGCGCTTGAGCTTTTATTTCCCCACTTGCAAATTGAGTGGAAGAAAACCGGCTTCATGTGCCAAGAGGGCGACCAAGGCTACGCGTTTAGTTTTCAAGGTGGCAATTTTGCGAGTGTGGCTAATTCGAGAAACTCGATGGTCTGCTTTTACTTTCCGTCCATCGAGCGGCGACCTTTGGGGCGTTTGGTGGCGGTGCGCCATGCTTGCAACGAGTTCAACAGCCTGGCGGTGGCGAACTATTCGGCCTACTACACCATTGAGCCCGAAAATCACGAAGTCTTCATCAATTTGCGTTTCGGACTGTCGGTGAACTCCACCGGCAAGGACATGCAGGAGCGACTTTTAGCGCATTTGCAAAGGTGCTTTGTCTATGCTCGTTGGATCGAAACGACGTTGAACACCATCGAGGACGATGACGACAACAACTTGGAAGAGAATGCCGCCATTAGCAGCCGATTGAACTTCTTGGCACACGCTGTGGAGATGAATCACAACCCCGCTTTGCCCAACTGGCGTGAAGAGCGGGAGCACCACCACACGTTGGGCGATGTGTTTGCCACTTTTTACAATGAAGGACAGCAGGTGCAGTTGCTTCACTTGCACGGGCTGTTTTCCGGAGTCCGGAGCGACGAAGACAGCGAGCAGCAGCCGTTGGAATTGCACGATGTGGAAGCGATCACCTCGTTTTCGTTTGTGCAACGTCTCATGACCTTGGGCACGACTCACGAGGAATTGGAGGGACGCACCTTGACTTTGGTGATCGGTGCCGACATCGAGGGCCTCGGACGGCAAGATTGTTTGCTGCATGTGGAGTGTGAAAGCGAAACGGAACACGAATTGTTTTTCCGCGTGAACTTCACGCGCCCTGTTGCCCGGGTTTCGCCCCATCATTCGGCCATCAATACAAAAGCCGAGCAAAAAACAAGTGCGGTGAGCTTTGTCGTGGCTTACGACAAAACGAGTTCGGAACAACGCCAAAAGGAATTTGACTACCGCTGGAGGGAAGCCGAAGACGCGGCCGCCCGTGGGGAGGAACTCACCGAAGAGCAAGATGAAATGCTGGCCTGCAAAACACCCTATTATGGATTTTGCATGTATTGGGGAAAACGTTTTTATGCTTCGGAGCGCTATTTCGAGGCGTTAGACTATTTCCGCAACGTGTATAACTGGCTTTCGCCGATGTTCAACTATATGAATAAGGTGCAGCGAGGCCATTTCTTTGATTTGATCTACTATATCGGCAGTTGCTATAACGGCTTGGGACGCTATCCCTTGGCTTACTACTATTTAGATGCGCTCTACATTACCTACAAGCCGCGTTATTGCAAAGCTTATGTGAATGCGCTGGTCAACGGACACGACTTCCGCGCTCTTTTTGTGATCGATCGTTTTCTCGAACAGAGTGCCAAAGAGAGCGAGGGTGAAGATCCCGAAAGCAGAGAAGAGAAAGAACGCCAAGCCTATGTGCGCTTCCTGAAACGCCGCCGCGGTACGGCGCTGGCCGACAGCGGTATGCTCGACGAGGCCGAGGCTCAATTTCAAGAACTGCTGCAACATCCCGATTGCGAGGATACGGCCATCGAAGAACTCCTGCGCATACAACAAATAAGAAACGAAAAAGAAGAAAATTCTCAGCCTACCAACTCATGACAATGATTTCTCCTTCGCTGCTCAGTGCGGATTTTGCCAACCTGCAGCGTGACATCGAAATGCTCAACGAGAGTACCGCCGATTGGTACCATCTCGATGTGATGGACGGGGTGTTTGTGCCCAACATCAGCTTCGGTTTCCCGGTGATGGAAGCCATGGCGCGCCACGCGCGTAAGCCGCTGGATGTGCATCTGATGATTGTTTCGCCCGAAAAGTTCATTCCGCAGGTCAAAGCCCTCGGCGCGCATGTGATGAATGTGCATTACGAGGCTTGCACGCACTTGCATCGCGTGGTACAAGCCATTCGCGCGGAAGGGATGTTGGCCGGCGTGACGCTCAATCCACATACGCCGGTGAGTGTGCTTGAAGAAATTGCGCCTTATCTTGACTTGGTGATGCTCATGAGCGTAAATCCCGGTTTCGGCGGTCAGCAATTTATTCCGACGATGGTCGAAAAAACGAGGAAATTGCGTGCCCTGCTGGATGCCTGTGGCTCGAAGGCGCTGATTGAAGTGGACGGTGGGGTGAATCGTGAAACCGGAAAATTACTGGTCGACGCCGGCGCTGATGTGTTGGTGGCCGGTAGTGCGGTGTTCAACGCTCCCGATCCGAAAAAAGAAATTGAAATCCTACGCAATCTCTGAACCGATGGAAATCTCTCCCCTTCTTGACGGCAAACAGCTCTTTGAGTTGATGGCCTTGTTGCGCGATGCGCAGCGCGTGGTGATCACCGCACACCGTGGTCCTGATGGCGATGCGATGGGATCGACGCTGGCTTGGGCTGACTATTTGCGCAGTTTGGGCAAACAAGTGCGCGTCATCTTGCCGACACCTTGTCCTGACTTCCTGCGCTGGCTGCCGGGAGCACGAAATGTGCTTTATTTCTCGAACGACGACATGCGTCCGATGGCCACGAAGTTCATTCAAGAGGCCGATCTGATCTGCCTTTTGGATTTCAATGCCCTGCATCGTTTGCAAGACATGGCGCAGGTGGTGGAACGCTCGAAGGCCAAACGCTTAATGATCGATCATCACGAAGGACCGGACGAGAAGGCGGCTGACTTCATCATTTCGCATCCGAAAGCATCGAGCACGTGCGAGTTGGTGTTCAAACTCATTTTCCAACTTGGGGCTTTCGATGAACTTTCGCGCAATGCCGCAGCGTGCATCTATTGTGGGATGATGACCGACACGGGGGGGTTTGCCTATGCATCGAACGATCCGGAGACTTTTATCATCATCGCCCACTTGCTCACCAAAGGAATTGACAAGGATAAGATCAATCGCAATGTGAATAACACGTGGTCGGAAAACCGTTTGCGCTTCTTCTCTTATATATTGACTGAGCGTTTGCGTTTCTTCCACGAGCACAAAGCCGGACTTTTCACCATCACGCGCGAGGACATGAAGCAGTTCCACTATATTCGCGGCGATGCCGAGGGACTGGTCAACGAGCCCTTGAAAGTGAAAGGCATGCGCTTGAGCATTAGTTTGCGTGAAGACACGGAAGTGGACAAAATCCGCGTGTCGGTGCGCAGTGTCGACAATTTTCCCGCCAACAAACTGGCAGAAGAATTCTTCAACGGAGGCGGACATTTCAATGCAGCGGGCGGTGAACTCCCCTTCCCGTTGGAAGAGGCCATCCGCACGGCAGAACGTGCGATCGAAGCTTATGCTGACCGCCTGTGAGGCGATGAAAAAGAATATTTTACCCGAACCGACGGCATTTTTTATGCCGTCGGTTTGCTGTTCTAAGGAGAATGACGTAAATTCGCGCTAACCCATTTCACCTAAAAAGTACAAGCCTATAGACACATACTCTACTTCAAACTAAAGCTCAATGAGTATGAACAGAAGAAGCACGATGACCGATGACGCGTTGGTGCAAGCTTATCTCGAAGGAAAAGTAGAAGCCTTTGACGAATTGTTGGCGCGCCACCAAAATCGGTTGTTTCAAAACATTCTATATGCTGTACATGACGAAGATTTGGCCAATGACCTCTTCCAAGAGACGTTTGTCAAGGCTATTCTTTCGTTGCGACAAGGAAGATATGTGGAACAAGGGCAGTTTTATGCGTGGATTTCCCGTATTGCCCACAACTTAGTGGTAGATCATTTCAAAACGCTGCGCGGAAAGTGCAGTTATGACGAAGAGAATCAAGAATTTGCCGATGAAGCGACGCTACAAATCGCGTGCGTAGGACGCGAAGAGGAGATGATTCGTTTAGAATCCATTGAAATGGTGCAAAAGTGGATAGCCCTGCTCCCGCCCGAACAGCGAGAAGTGGTGAAAATGCGCTTTTATCAGGAAGTGCCTTTCAAAGAGATCGCCGAAAAAACTGGGGTGGGAATCAGTACTTCGCTGGCTCGAATGCGCTATGCCTTGCATAATTTGCGGAAAATGGCACAGCGCGAAGGAATGTTGAGTGCAAATTAAGACCCGAAGGCGCAAAAAAAGTGATCCTCGGTGCATTAAAAGAAGTACTTGCACGTTTAGAGTATAGACAATACAGTATTACACTAACGTGCCTATGGATTATTCTACGTTTCCTACCCCCTCTCCCAAACATGAGACCTTAGAATTTATCAAACGCTTCGCTCGTTTGCAACACATCGCGGATACGGCTTTGGTCGAAGGACTGAAAGTGCATATTTTGTGTCCGCAAGCGAACAGCGGGGCGTGTTGAATGCGCAAAACGGATTGAATGAAAAAGATTTTGCTCCTTGGATCGGGTGAACTCGGTAAAGAGTTTACGATCGCGGCCCAACGTTTGGGACAGTATGTCGTGGCTTGTGATGCCTATGCCGGTGCGCCGGCTATGCAAGTGGCCGACGAAAGTGAGGTTTTCTCGATGCTTGACGGCGAGGCTTTAGATCGTGCCGTTGAAAAACATCGACCGGACATCATTATCAGTGAGATCGAAGCCATTCGCACGGAACGACTCTACGAATATGAGCAACGCGGTATTCGAGTTGTGCCTTCAGCCAAGGCTGTGAACTACACGATGAACCGAAAAGCCATCCGCGATCTGGCAGCCAAAGAGTTGGGTATCAAAACCGCGCGCTACCATTATGCGACAACGGAGGACGAATTGCGAGCAGGTGCCGAAGATTTAGGCTTTCCCTGCATTGTTAAACCCTTGATGAGCTCAAGCGGTAAAGGACAATCCGTGATGCGTTCGGTCAATGACGTGCAACATGCTTTCGAATATGGCATGGCCGGTAGTCGCGGTGACGTAAAAGAGTTGATTGTCGAGGAGTTTGTGGATTTTGATTACGAAATCACGCTGCTGACGCTCACACAAGACAACGGACATACCTTGTTTTGCCCACCCATCGGCCATGTGCAGAAAGATGGCGACTACCGTGAGAGCTTTCAGCCCAGAGTAATGCGTGCGGAGCACTTAGAAGAAGCCGAACGCATGGCAAAAGCAGTGACTGAAGCCTTGACTGGAGCAGGAATTTGGGGTGTTGAATTTTTCGTCAGTGAGAAAAATGGCGTTTATTTCAGCGAATTGTCCCCACGTCCCCACGATACGGGTATGGTAACGCTGGCCGGTACTCAAAACTTCAATGAATTTGAACTGCACTGCCGTGCTGCACTCTCTTTGCCCGTTCCCTGTGTGAAAACCTTGCGCATCGGTGCCAGCGCAGTGATCTTGGCCGGTGAGAATGCTGAGGGAAAACCAAATTATCTCGGCTTGGAGAAAACGTGCGAGGAGGATGCCGACGTGCGTATCTTCGGAAAGCCGACCATGCGTCCCAAGCGCCGAATGGGCGTTGTGCTGGTTAGTGGAGAACTCGATGCCAACCTCGACGAAGTGCGCTCGAAGGCGAAGCGACTGGCCGACTATGTTCAAGTAGTTCGCCAAACTGACGGAATTACACATAAAGTTCTTCGCGCAAAAGGGCAAATTTGATTAACGCTTCTCGTCTGCGAAAAATAGAAAGGCGCTCTTAGGAGAAAAGTAGCCAACTTTTGAAGGACAGTAGACGGGAGTCGCCTTCTCCCACTTGGGAATCCCCTACTTGTACGCCTGATTCCACGAAGAGGAGTGCGGGATTCACGCAGAAGTTCAGGCATTTTCGCCTGAAGAGGCGGAAATTTATTTTCTATTCCCCTTTTCGGAGTTAAGACTTCAATCCTATCAAACACCCGATCAAGTATTTTGCTTGATCGGGTTTTGCTTTTTCGAAAAATGCACCTCCTCTCATGCCAAAAACGCCTCGCTGCTTGCTCAGAATCAGTTTTTTTGCGACGGCATGAGCGTTGATCGCTCTTTTTTGCCTAACTTTGTAGTCGATACGCGGAACGTAGGCTTCCTGCCGACGTGATTTTTTCGTGATATTACTTCTCATCTCTATTTTAATCCAAGTTCGGAAATGAAACTCATACTGATGACTCGTCCTGATTTCTTCGTCGAAGAAAGTCAGATCATCACAGCATTGTTCGATGAAGGGCTGGAGCTCTTGCATGTGCGCAAGCCTGAATCTGAACCCGTCTATTCCGAACGCTTGCTTTCGCTCATTCCCGACAACTACCACAAAAATATTGTGGTACATGATCATTTCTATTTGAAGGTGAATACGGTTTGAAAGGTATTCACCTCAATGCACGGAACACGCAGTTGCCTCACAACTACAAAGGACACATTTCTTGCAGTTGTCTGAACGCCGACGAACTCAAAGAGCGAGTTCGTTCGTTTGACTATGTCTTTTTGTCGTCACTCTTCGATGCGACGCGCGAAGACGGATTTGGTGAGCAATTCAGCGTGCAGAAATTGAACGAAATGGCCGACAACAAACTCATCGGTCGGAAAGTCATGGCATTTGGAAACGTAGATATCGACAACATGCCGCTGGTCAAAAGTTTAGGCTTCGGTGGGGCTGTGATTTTGGGCGATCTTTGGAATCGTTTCAACATCCATACCAACCGCGACTACAAAGAAATGATCACCCACTTCAGAAAATTGCGCCGACTTGCCGAATAATATGAGGTGAGCCGGAGCTTATTATATTACCCAACGCGAGAGAAACTTCCCACAAATCAACTCTTTCCATACAATGAACAGTAACTTCAAAGTATTCTCGGGCACAAAGACTCGTTATTTGGCCGAAAAAATCTGCGACAACCTGGGCTGCCAGCTCGGAGATGTGAGCATCACTTATTTCTCGGACGGCGAGTTTGAGGTTTGCTATGAGGAGTCTATTCGAGGATGCGACGTCTTTTTGGTGCAAAGCACGTTCCCCACGACCGACAATCTGATGGAGCTTTTGCTGATGGTGGACGCGGCCAAAAGAGCTTCGGCACGCACCGTCAACGCTGTGGTACCCTACTACGGTTGGGCACGACAAGATCGCAAAAGTAAGCCCCGTGTCTCTATCGGTGCCAAGTTGGTGGCCAACATGCTGAGCGTGGCCGGAATCGA
Organism: Prevotellaceae bacterium; assembly: GCA_015257125.1. Classification (GTDB taxonomy): domain Bacteria; phylum Bacteroidota; class Bacteroidia; order Bacteroidales; family Bacteroidaceae; genus Alloprevotella. The sequence continues at coordinate 107,332 of JABZKU010000004.1, forward strand.
CCGCTTGATCACGATGGATCTTCACGCCGATCAAGAACAAGGTTTCTTTGAAGTACCTGTAGACCACCTCTTTGCGTCGACAATTCTCCTCCCCTACGTGAAGAGTCTCAACCTGAAGAATATTTGCATCGCAACGCCCGACGTCGGTGGCTCGAAGCGCGCAAGCACTTACGCGAAATACCTCGACTGCCCCATGGTGATCTGCAATAAGACGCGCAAACGCGCCAATGAAGTGGATTCGATGGATGTCATCGGCGATGTGGAAGGCATGGACGTTGTACTCGTTGACGATATGGTCGACACAGCCGGTACGATTACCAAAGCTGCAGATCTCATCAAGTCGAAGGGCGCCAACTCCGTGCGTGCTTTGGCTTCACACTGCATCATGTCCGGTCCCGCCGACGAGCGTGTGGAGAATAGTCAGCTCGAAGAAATGGTCTTCACAGACTCTATTCCCTACGCCGGCACGAGCAAAAAGGTAAAACAACTGAGTGTTGACGCCCTTTTTGCCGAAACGATCCGCCGCGTGCTCGACAATAAGAGCATCAGTAGTCAATACTTGATCTAAAGTTACTTATATAGAGGGGCGTGCCTGCGAAGAAATCGAGGGAAACCGGTTTCTCGCACACTGCGAAAGTCCGTTTTGCTTTCCTCATCGCCAACGCAGGCATGCCTTTCTTCTTTTTCTTCGTGCTTTACCAAAGCTTTTTCTTTTCACAGAATTTGCATGCGTAGAAAGTTCGTCTATATTTTATGGTCTATTCTGGTCGGTCTTGTGCTGTCCGTAGTGCTCTTCGTCGCTGCCGTGGAGCGCGGTTGGATTGGCTACATGCCCGATCTTGAACGTATTCAGAACCCGATCAATAAGTTCGCGTCGCAGGCCCTTACTGCCGACGGTAAATTGTTGGGTACATGGTCGACCAGCGAAAATCGTATATTTGTAGCCACCGACAGTATATCGCCTTACCTCTTTAAGGCGCTTGTGGCCACAGAAGACGAGCGTTTTTACAGCCACAGCGGCATCGACGCCAAAGCGTTGGGACGTGCCATTGTGAAACGCGGCATTATGGGCCAACAGAATGCGGGCGGTGGTTCGACCATCACGCAGCAGTTGGCCAAACAGTTATATTCCGGTAAAGCCTCCAATACACTCCAGCGCTTATTGCAAAAGCCCATCGAATGGGTCATCGCAGTTGAGATTGAACGCTACTATACGAAGGATGAGATCATGACGTTGTATCTCAACTACTTCGATTTTCTGCACAATGCCGTGGGAATTAAGACGGCAGCCAATGTCTATTTTGGGAAAACGCCCAGTGAGCTGACCATCACCGAGGCCGCAACATTGATCGGGATGTGTAAGAATCCCTCTTTGTTCAATCCTGTGCGCGATGCTGAGCGATGCCGTCAGCGTCGCAACGTGGTATTGTCGCAAATGGTCAAGGCCGGCTTCTTGTCGGCCCAAGATTGCCGTACCTTGAGTGCAAGTCCCTTGGAATTGAACTTCCACCCCATCGATCACAAAGAGGGAGAAGCCACCTACCTTCGCGAGTATCTCCGCCAAGTGCTCATGGCAGATAAACCCAAGCGCGCCAATTACCGCGAATGGCAGTACGGACAGTATTATGCCGACTCCCTCGCTTGGATCAACAACCCCCTTTACGGTTGGTGCAAAAAGAACAAGAAAAGAGATGGCTCCAACTACGATATTTATACCGACGGCCTGAAGGTTTACACCACCATCGATTCGCGTATGCAGGAGTATGCTGAGAAAGCCGTGTTCAATCACGTCGCTTTGAAGCTCCAACCCGAGTTCGATCGCCGGAAGAATAGCGAGAATTTCCCGTTCAACACCAGTCTCTCATCTAAACAAATCAAGCGCATCTTCGATCGTGCCATGCGCCAGAGCGAACGCTACCAAACCATGAAAGCCGCCGGCGCGAGCGAACAAGAAATTCACGATGCGTTCTGCACCCTCACGCCGATGTCGGTCTACACTTACCACGGCGATGTGGACACTGTGATGACGCCCCTCGACTCTATTCGCTATTATAAAGCGTTTTTGCGTTCCGGGCTCGTGTCTATCGATCCGAGCAACGGATTTGTCAAAGCCTATGTGGGCGGTCTCAATTATGCCCATTTCCAATATGATATGGCCATGACCGGTCGACGACAAATCGGTTCGACAATGAAACCCTTTGTCTACGTCATGGCGCTTGAAGACGGCTACACACCCGAATCGCTCGTGTTGAATGCACAGCGTACTTATCGCGTGGGCGGATCTTTTTGGACACCGCGCAATGCCAACAGCGCAAGAGCCGGGCAGATGGTACCCCTCATTTGGGGACTTTCGCAGTCGAGCAACTGGGCCACGGCCAACCTCATGAGTCAAGTTGACCCCAGCGGTAGCCGACTGAAGCGCTTGGTGCAAAACTTTGGCGTTGCCAATCCCGACATTCACCCCTCCATGTCACTTTGCCTCGGCCCTTGCGAGGTCACCGTGGGAGAAATGGCCTCGGCCTACACCGCCTTCGTCAATCAAGGCATCCGCTGCGCCCCTACCCTCGTCAGTCGTATCGAAGACAGCGAAGGAAATGTGATTGCACAGTTCACACCGCGCATGAACGAGGTGATTTCTGAGCGAAGCAGCTACCAAATGATCAATATGATGCGCGCCGTTGTCGATCACGGCACAGCGCGTCGATTGCGCTTCCAGTATGGACTGAATGGCCCCATAGCCGGTAAAACCGGTACCACCAACAACAATGCCGACGGTTGGTTTATCGGCTATGTTCCCTCCTTGGTCACGGCCTGCTGGGTGGGCGGTGAGGATCGCGACATTCATTTCACTTCCACTGCCGAGGGACAGGGCGCTTCAACGGCATTGCCGATTTGGGCACTCTTTATGCGCAGTGTCTATAAGGACAAAACACTGGGATACAACCAGTTCGAACCTTTCAAAATGGGACGTCCGCGCAATGCTCCCGCCACGACAGGAAATGCTGGCAACGAGGAGGAGCAAAGCGCCAATTCTGCACAAGAAAACAACGTGTTTTTGTAGAAAAAGTCCACAACTTTCGCACAAAACATCCCTGCTTTTCTCAAAAACTCCACTTGAAAATGAAAATACAAGCCATCATCCCGGCCAGATACGCCTCTACTCGCTTCCCCGGCAAGCCGTTAGCGCTTTTGGGAGGCAAGGAAATTGTGCAACACGTCTATGAACGAGCACAAGAGGTCTTTGAAGAAGTGTGGGTGGCCACCGACGATGAACGTATCGCCGAGACTGTCGAACGATTTGGCGGCAAAGTGGTGATGACTTCTTCGGCACACAAGAGCGGAACCGATCGTTGCCGCGAAGCTGTGCAGAAGACGGCACTGCGTCCCGACGTGGTAGTCAACATTCAAGGGGATGAACCTTTTGTACACCCCGAACAACTGCGTGCACTTTGTCAGTGTTTCGAGAACGAAAGTACGCAAATAGCCACACTTGTCAAGCCTTTTACGCCCGACATGGGACTTGAAGCCTTGAAGAATCCCAACTCTCCGAAAGTCGTGGTCGGGCAACAGCAGCAAGCGCTTTACTTTTCGCGCTCAGTGATCCCCTATCTCCGTGGGATTCCTGAAGAAAAATGGATGACGGAGCATGTGTTTTACAAGCACATCGGACTTTATGCCTATCGCGCCACTGCTCTCGAACAGATTGCGGCCTTGTCACAAAGCCCACTTGAGCAGGCGGAGAGTTTAGAACAGCTCCGTTGGCTCGAAGCCGGATTGAAAATTCGCGTTGCTGTCACAGCACACGAAACCATCGGGATTGATACGCCCGAAGATCTGCGCAGAGCGGAAGAATTCCTCTGCGCAAAACGCTAAAAAACGTGCCATCTCCTTGGCCGTTTCAATAAACTGCAATATCTTTGCGCATATACGAGGGCGTTTTTGCCCTCCAACAGCTCAAGCTCACTATCTATGATACGTAACTTCTCTCTCCTTATATTATTCTTCCTCTCATTTATTGTTGTCGATGCCCAAAGAATAGTCATCGGTTCCTATACCTTCAAGGATGGTGCGGTTTTCACCGGCGAAATGCTCGGCAATAAGCCGAATGGCAAAGGGGTAACGGTGTATCCCAACAACGATAGATACGAAGGTGAATATAAAAAAGGTAAGCGTCAGGGGTATGGCACTTATTCTTTTGCCGACGGCGAAAAATATGAAGGCGACTGGTTCAATGATCAGCAGCACGGTAAAGGAACTTTCTACTACATCAACAATAACCGCTACGAAGGGCTTTGGTATCAAGACAAAAAGCAAGGTCGTGGCAAGATGTACTATTATAACGGCGATGTCTACGACGGAGAATGGAAAGACGACAAGCGAAATGGCAACGGAGTCTATCGTTTTGTGAGTGGTGCTTTCTACAACGGTCAGTGGGTCAACGACAAAAAGCAAGGTAAAGGTACCTTCGATTGGAACGATGGCACGAAATATGAAGGCTATTGGTTCAACAATCTTCGCAATGGATTTGGCACTTACCACTATGCCGACGGCGACGTCTACAAAGGCGAGTGGAAAGACGACAATCAGAACGGAAAGGGCATTTACACCTTCCGTAACGGCGATATCTACGAGGGACAGTACCAAAACGGTGAACGCACCGGCGAAGGTGTGACGACTTTTGCCAACGGCGACAAGTATACCGGCCATTTCCTCGCCGGCGAACAGAGCGGTCAAGGTACTTATGTCTGGAAAGGTACGGCTTCGTACGTCGGTACGTGGAAAGCCGACAAACCTCACGGCCGCGGGGTCTACAAAACGAAGACCGGCGACAGCTATGACGGAACTTGGAAGAACGGTAAGATGGACGGCGAAGGCACGCTCATTTCCGCTCAAGGAGATAAATACAAAGGCCAGTTCCGCGATGGGCAAAAGCATGGTTTCGGCATCGAAATCTTGTCCGACGGTTCGCGCTACGAAGGTTCGTTTGTCAACGGCGAACGCGATGGTGCGTTTGTAGAGTACGACCGCAACGGCAACAAAACGGCCGAAGGAGTCTACACCAACGGCCGCCGGCAGGCCAACAACCGATAATATCTTAAATACCATAGCGTTTGTGACGAGTGCTGTTGCACTCGTTGCGCGCAAATAAACATTCATGCAGTTGATTATGAAGGTCTCACAGCAGAAAAAAGCAACAAAGACCGCCGGCGCTGCCTCGCGCAAAACGGCGAGTTCACGTACGCTGCTCAAACTTGTCAAGAACGACGAATGGCTCGCCCCTTACACAGAGGCCATTCGCGGGCGTCACGAGCAGGCTTTGCGCAAAATCGAAGAACTCACGCAGGGTAAACAAACGATCTCAGATTTTGCCTTGGGACATCACTATTTCGGACTGCATCGTACACGAAAGAATTGGATATTCAGAGAATGGGCGCCCAACGCCACCCGCATCTTCTTGGTCGGAGACTGCAACGACTGGCAGGAACACCCCGACTATGAATTGCAACGTATCGAAGATTCCGGTAATTGGGAACTGACTTTGCCTACCAAAGCGCTCAAACATGGCCAGTTGTACAAACTCCATGTGTATTGGGATGGAGGTTTCGGCGAGCGGATCCCGTCTTATGCCAATCGCGTGGTACAAGACGAAGCAACGAAGATATTTTCAGCTCAAGTTTGGACCCCTGCCAAACCTTATCACTTCAAGAAAGAAAACTTTAAGCCCCAACGCTCTCCCCTACTCATCTACGAATGCCATATCGGAATGGCGCAAGATGCGGAAAAGGTGGGGACTTACAATGAGTTCCGCGAGAATGTGTTGCCGCGCATCGTGGCAGATGGATACAACTGTATCCAAATTATGGCCATTCAAGAACATCCTTATTATGGTTCTTTCGGCTATCATGTTTCAAGTTTCTTTGCTCCCTCTTCACGCTTCGGCACTCCCGAAGAATTGAAGCAGTTGATCGATGCTGCCCACGAACAAGGGGTGGCCGTTATCATGGATTTGGTGCAAAGTCACGCCGTGAAGAACGAAGTTGAGGGCTTAGGCAATTTCGCCGGCGATCCGGAGCAGTATTTTTACCCCGGCGATCGTCGCGAACATCCCGCTTGGGATTCTCTTTGCTTTGACTACGGAAAAAATGAAGTCATTCATTTCCTCCTTTCCAACTGCCGTTACTGGTTAGAAGAGTTCCACTTCGACGGTTTCCGCTTCGATGGAGTCACTTCTATGCTCTATTATAGCCACGGTCTTGGTGAAACATTCAATGGTTATGCCGATTACTTCAACGGCCACCAAGATGACAATGCCATCTGCTATTTGACGCTGGCCAATGAGGTGATTCATCAATTCAACCCTCACGCGATTACGATTGCAGAAGAGGTGAGCGGCATGCCCGGTCTCGCCGCACCGTTCAAAGACGGAGGCTATGGCTTCGACTATCGCATGGCGATGAACATTCCCGACTACTGGATCAAGACAATCAAGGAGTTGAAAGACGAAGATTGGAAGCCCTCATCTATCTTCTGGGAACTGACGAATCGCCGTGCCGACGAAAGTAACATTTCTTACACGGAAAGTCACGACCAAGCGCTGGTTGGCGACAAAACAATCATCTTCCGTCTCATTGATGCCGATATGTATTGGCATTTCCGCAAGGGCGACGAGAACGAGCGCTCCATTCGGGGTATTGCTTTGCACAAAATGATTCGTTTGGCCACGGCTTCTACCATCAACGGCGGATATCTCAACTTTATGGGCAACGAATACGGACATCCCGAGTGGGTTGATTTCCCAAGAGAGGGCAACGGTTGGAGCCATAAGTACGCGCGCCGTCAGTGGCACCTCGTTGATGACAAAGAACTCTGCTATCATCTGCTCGGAGACTTCGACAAAGCGATGCTCAAGGTGCTGAAAAGCGAGAAACAGTTCCAAAAACTGCCCGTCGTTGAGATTTGGCACAACGACGGCGACCAAATTTTGGCATACCAGCGCGGAGATTTGCTCTTTGTCTTCAATTTCTCGCCCACCACGTCCTATGTTGACTATGGTTTCATGGTCAAGGAAGGAGCTTATAGCGTAGTTCTCAATACTGACGCAGAAGAATTTGGGGGTCAAGCGCTTAACGACGATTCGCTCACTCACTTTACGAACTACGATCCCGTACTTGAGAGCGATGGTAAGGGTTGGCTGCAACTCTACATCCCTGCTCGTACGGCAATTGTCTTGCGAAAAAATAAATGATAGACGATCACAAACCGATCCGAAGAGTGCGTATTTTGCAATACGCACTCTTCGGTGCATTTGTTTACAGCTATTTCGGCGTACTGCTCTCAGAACGCCTCATGGCCGGCACCTATGCGCTGATGCCGGCCTTCACTACCCGATTTCTCCTCGGCTTTCCACATTTCTTTGGTCTCCTCGCGCTTTTCATCTTCTTGCCCTTGCTGATTTTCTGCAACAAACGATGGCAACTCTTCAAGCGTTGCGAATCACTTACGCGACAAGTGCTCTTCCTTACTTTGTTGTTTGTTGTTGTTGGCCTGATTCCGGTTGCCGACGAGCAAACTATTTTAGAATTGCGCACGGCACGTCTCATTGCGCTCCATAAAGAGGATGAAGCATTGGAGGTGGGGCGTCGCTATGTGCCTGATTCTCCTCGATTGCAGATGTTGCGTTTGCGCGCTTTGGGCACTATCGATCGCATGGCCGGCCAGTTTTTTGCGCTGCCCGGGGCTTATCATCCGTTTAGTGACCGTATTGTTGCCGAACGCCTCGTGAATACGCCCATTGGCAACGGAGGTTACGCCTATTTGCGCGAAGGGGATTCCACATTCTCTGTTCCTCCGGCCATGACTGCCCTACTCGATGGCAATCTCGACCGATTTGCTGGAACCATCCCCAACGTTTATCTCTCGGAGCAGCGAGTGGAAAAGATTCCGGTGGCGCTTCGGCAGGCACTTGTGCTCTATGTTCGTTTGACAACGCACCCCATTCTCGATTATACGGACGAGGCGACGGAAGCCAACTACAGAGATTTCGTCAATCGCCGCGACAGCATTCGCAAACAGTACCCCCGAGACGTAAAAAATGCCGCGAATGCGGAGCGCAACCTCATGGCGGAAGACTTTTATGGCACGTATTGGTTTTATTACTTCTACGAATGCCCCGATCGCAAGTTCGGATTGTAAAGCACCGGTGGAGGGAGTGAGAAATTAGGGCTACTCCTCTGCGAAACCCCTCAACTTTTTGCTGAAGAACACGCAGAAAGCCGTAACTTTGCAGCCCAACACGTAAAACATCAGGATATGAACAACATTTATCGCCGCGATATTTTAGATTTCGTCACTGTCGCCACAGAATTCTGCAAGCAAGTGGAACAATGTGCGGGAAGTGAGCGAGCAGAGTTCACCACTATCATGCAACGTCTCTTGCCTATGGTCTATCTCAAGGCATCTTTCATCGACGAGTTGGAAGAAGGTGTCGGATTTGTGGAATCTGTTGTCACAGAAAGTGACTACGAATATGTGCGTACTCAGATATCCAGCATTATGCGCGACGCTGATGATTATCTCGATGTCTTTGTTGAGCAGTTTCGCTACTCGGATGCGCCGGTAGTCTGCACTGTCAGCGAATCCTTGGCCGATATTTACCAAGCTTTGCGCAATATGGTCGAAGCCTTCCGCAACGAGATAGAAGAAGCCATGGAGGTGGCTTTATTTGAGTGCATAGAAGAATTCAAAATGCACTGGGGGCAGCAGTTGCTCGGCGCTTTGCGCGCACTTCATGAGCTGGTGGCTTCCGGACAAGTGGACGAACTCTGAACCGTGGGGAACTTTTCCTTCAGATAGGCTCCCTGTCATTTTTTTTCCTCACAATTTATGCAAGAACTTTTCGTCCAAACGGACAAAAAACTCATACCTACCCTCCCCCGCTACACCTTCGAAGGGCGAATCGTTGTCGTCCAAAGCGAACAAGAAGCGGAGCGTGCTGTGCAATACCTCAGCCGCAACACTGAATTAGGCATCGACACCGAAACCCGCCCCTCTTTTCGCAAAGGACAGCAGCACAAAGTCGCGCTTTTGCAGGTGGCAACGGCTGATTTGTGTTTCCTTTTCCGCCTCAACTACATGGGGTTGCCGAATGCTTTGGCGCATTTGCTCGAAAATCCCGAAATAAAAAAGATTGGGCTCTCACTCAAAGACGATGTGCAGCAGCTTTCCAAGCGCCGTCCCTCGTTGAAACCCAAGAATTTCGTCGACTTGCAACAGATGGCTGCGCAGATGGGCATTCGCGACATGAGTTTGGCGAAACTCTTTGCCAACTTCTTCCGTCTTCGCATCTCAAAAAATGCGCAACTCTCCAATTGGGAGGCCGATGCGCTTGACGAAAAACAACGAATCTACGCCGCAACTGATGCCGATGCCTGTTTGAAACTCTATCATCGTATGCAAGAATTGCAGCAAACGGGCAACTTCCAACTCGTAGCTCCCGAAATTCCCACCACAAAGTCCACAGATCAATGACCACACTCCAACTTCGCCGCGGAAAATCTGAAAGCCTCAAACGATTCCATCCCTGGATTTTCTCCGGTGCCCTGCGCGGCACGTTGAATCGCGAACCACTTCCTCAAGAAGGAGAGGTGGTTGACATCGTAGACAGCGACGGGATTTTCATCGCCCGCGGCCATTACCAAATAGGTTCCATCGCCGTGCGCGTTCTTACCTTCAGTGATGAGCCAATCGACCATCATTTTTGGGTAACACGCTTGCGCGAAGCCTATCGTATGCGAAAAGCCCTGCAACTCAACATCAATCCCGATACAAACGGCATCTATCGCCTCGTACACGGCGAGGGCGATCGACTTCCCGGTCTGATTATCGACATTTTCGGCGACACGGCCGTGATGCAAGCCCACTCTGTCGGTATGCACTGCGATAGAGAAGCGATTGCCGACGCGTTGTTGGAAGCCACAGCAGGCAGTGTTCGTCAGGTTTACTACAAAAGTGAGACAACCCTCCCCTACAAAGCCGATTTATGGCAAGAGAATGGTTTCTTGCGCGGCAATACAGAGGAAAATATTGCAGTCGAAAACGGATTAAAGTTCCACATTGACTGGCTGAAAGGACAGAAAACCGGCTTCTTCGTCGATCAACGTGACAACAGAAGCCTCTTAGAGGAGTACAGCAACGGCCGTTCCGTCTTGAACATGTTCTGTTATACCGGCGGTTTCTCGGTTTATGCCATGCGTGGCGGCGCGAAATGTGTGCATAGTGTGGACGCCAGCGAACAAGCCATCCGACTCACCGAAGCCAATATCGTGTTGAACTTCCCGAACGACCAACGTCACGTAGCTTATGCCGAAGATGCTTTCAAATTCCTCGATCGTGCCGGTAGCAACTACGATTTGATCGTGCTGGATCCGCCCGCTTTTGCAAAGCACAAGGACGCATTGCGCAATGCGCTCAAGGGCTACACGCGACTCAACGCCATTGCGTTCCGAAAGATCAAGCCCGGCGGCATCGTCTTCACGTTCTCTTGCTCACAGGCGGTCAATAAAGACCAGTTCCGCTTGGCAGTTTTCACAGCAGCGGCGCAAAGTGGCCGACATGTCCGCATCCTGCATCAATTGCATCAGCCTGACGACCACCCGATCAACATCTATCATCCAGAAGGTGAGTATCTTAAAGGACTTGTTCTCTACGTTGAGTAGAAGTTCCTCTGCTTACGTTTCCCACCGGCGTACCATTGCTCGAAAGCTGATAGTGATCGCTGTCTAACCCCCATTCTAACGGCAAAAGCCCCTTGTCTTCTTTGTAGGACAAGGGGCTTTTGGTTTTGGGCTTGAGCCATTTACGAAGAATGCTATGACCTTTTGGTGGAAGAACAAGAGGATTAGGTGTAGTGGCGGGAGCGGCGCCGCTCCGCAGAACGGTGAGTCTTGCTATTGACCAAACGTCCGATGTTGTCATAGGTAAAACTCTGACTAACGCCTCCTGGTAAGAGACGCTCCAGCTCAAAGCCTAGACTATCATACTGGTGCTCGCTTGTGAAGCGTGCATTCGTCTCTGCTTCGTTTGCTTTGAAGCAAATAAGCTCACCATACTCATTGCGCTCATAGCTCAGCTGTGCTCCTAGGCTACTCTGAAGAGAGCGAATGAATCCGTGCTTGTCGTAGCTACGCTTGATGAGATGTTCATCACAACGTTCCTCGACCTTGTCGTAGTCGTGGGTAATACGTGTTACACGGCCACACTTGTCATACTCGCACTCTTTGAACTTGCCACTGGGGAAGTTATTATGGCATACCCAACACAATCTATTGCTGTCCGGTAAAAGTTTTCCTCTCCACATAAAATAAGGCTGAAGTCCGTA
>JABZKU010000023.1 GCA_015257125.1 Prevotellaceae bacterium
CATCTCACGGCTTTTTGTATGCAAATCGCGTATTTTTTATGCTCGCGCTCATTGCTTTTGGGACTCCTTGTGGCGCTTTACTCAAAAAACTGCGCAGGGTTTGTGAGAAAGTTGTGGGCTTTTGCCGAAAACAAGTGAACTTTAGGGCAAAAACGCCCTTGTTTTGCGACCGACTCGAAGATATGCGTGGATGGGTGCATCAAGTTAATGGGCGAAGAGGGCAATGTAGAACACGCCGTGGCGAAAACAAAGTACCACTGCGGCCACCTCGCGCAAAAGACTGCCGACAAGGCGAACGCCGAAGGGTGGTGCGAATCAGATTGCGCAGTGTGCCAGGGGATTTTACCCGCGTTAGGTCACCGAATGAGTGAGATTTTGGGGGCGTGTTTGGGCAATCGGGGGGAAAAGGCTAACTTTGCTCTTCCTTTTTCACTGAACTATGCGTTTCAAAATCACCCCCGATTTTTCGATTTCCACCCCCTTGTTGCAGCTGCGCATCGAGGAAGTGCCCGGTTTGTCGAACGCCCAACTGCGGAGTGCGCCCGGTACACTGAACTTGCGCCTGCCGGTGGGACAAGACTATAATAGCCGCGCGCGGCAAGAGTGGCTCAATCAGTGCGTGGTCGAGGGCTTGCGTCGCCAATGTCAGTTGGTGCTTGCGCCTCGTGTGCAGGCTTGGGCAAAACGCGGGGGAGTGAGTTTCAAGCGCGTGACGTTCAAAGATGTGAGTTCGCGGTGGGGATCTTGTTCGTCGTTGCGCAATGTGAATTTCAACCTCTGGTTGCTGTTGCTCGACGAACCTTTGGTGGACTATGTCATCTGCCACGAGTTGGCTCACCTCAAGCATCTCAATCACAGTGAGCAGTTTTATGCCGAAGTCGATCGCATCTTGGGCCTCGAGGGCGAGGCGAAACGCCGCGATCGGGAGTTGAACCGCGTGTCGCGCTCGCTTTCCACCTTGGGGCGCTATCGTTGAACCCACACCCCGGCATCGCGGCGCGCAAGCCGCGCAGAATGAACCGATACAAACACAACAAGTATTTTTTTCTTATGATGAACGATTGGAAAGACCGCCTCGGCGTGGTGTATAGCACGTCGGCCGATTTCGATTATCAAACGAACGAGGCAGAAGAGCCCGAAACCCTTGCTCCCGCTGCGCAAGTGCTGCGCGTGCGCATCGAAAAAAAGGGCCGCGGTGGGAAGACCGCGACCCTTGTTTCGGGGTTTGTGGGCACGAGTGCCGATTTGGCCGATCTCGGCCGCACGTTGAAATCAAAATGTGGCGTGGGCGGGAGCGTGAAAGACGGTGAGATCTTGGTGCAAGGCGATTTTCGCGAGCGCGTGATCAGCCTTTTGCGCTCCATGGGCTACACGGGCACGAAATGAGGGCTACCGGGCGCCGTTTATCGCCATTCGCGTAGGTCGAAGTTGGCTTCGAGGCGCTTTTCGAGGACGTCGTTGAGCTGCGGGAAGAAGTCCATACCGGTGAGTCGCTCCACTTGATCGACACTCACCGCGGCAGCGTTCATGGTTTGGTGGCTGTCGCGGTTGGAATAGTAGAAGCCGATGGCCTTCTCGTGGCCTTTTCGTGTGGAGAGCACGACTTTGAAAAAGCCGTTGGGCACTCGTACACGCAGGTCGCGACCGATGGTGAGATGCTTGCGCTGTTTGTCAAAGACGGGGCCGCACACGATGTAGATTTTGCCTTCGCTTTTCGCCCAACGGCGGCAGGCGTTTTCGAGTTTACTCCAAGCCCCGCTGTTCAGACTGCGATCTTGCGGACAGATGTTCGACATATAGAAGCAATCGCGCTGAGCGGCGGGGCTCCACTTCATGTCGGCCGACGGACACATGTGGCCGCGGTCGTAGCCACTGCCTTTATAGTCGTAGGTGGTCACCTGTTGCGAGACGGGCAGTTGGGGATCGGGCAGAAAGTCGGTGTATCGGCGTTCGTTGCCCTCGGTTTCGGCGGCGGTGAGCTCCCATGCCGACCAGTTCGGACAAAGGGTTTCGCTGTTGAAGGAGAGCAGGTAGCCGGTGTGTCGGATGATGCGTTCGGGTACGCGCTTGAGTGGCGCGGGTTGTTCGAGCAGCGGGCGTGCCGGGTTCTTGACAGCGGAGGAAAAGGCGGTGCCGACTTGCGGCGCTGCGAGGAAGGTGAGCCCAATGAGGCCGGCGAGCAGTGCGTATTTCATGTGTGTATTTATTTCTTCGGGGCGAATTTACGAAAACTCCCCGTCGTTGCCTAAATAGGCACGGCAAAACTTTGCCGATCGGCTTGAAACTTTTACTTTTGCGCCCGATTCTCAACAAAGACAACGATATCTATGAATTTTTCGTTCCGTGATTTGTTGCGCGAAGCCACGCAGCCTGCTACGCTCCGCGCCATTCCTTTCATTCTTTTCGGGTGCTTCATCGCGGCGGTGGCCTTGGTGTACTTCATCAATCCGTATGGCATTGTGCCCGGTGGGGCTTTCGGGGCAAGTATCGTGATTCACGCCATTTTCCCTTCGATGCCCATCGGTACGCTCGGCTTGATGATTCAAATTCCGTTGATGCTCATCTCAATGTTGGTGCTTGGTGGCCGATTGGGCGTGCGCACGATCGTGGCGGCGGTGACTCTTCCGCTTTTTGTCAATCTGCTCACCGCATTGAGCTATCCGGCGGGCGAGGCGATGCGCACACTCGATCCGAAACTCTTGCTCGGCGGGCATTTGGACTTGACGAACGACTTGATCGTGAGCAGTTTGATCGGCGGTGTGCTGTTGGGCGCCGGCACCGGTCTGGTGATTCGCCAACAAGCGTCGAGCGGCGGCAGCGACATTGTGGCGATGATTCTCAATAAATACTCGGGCCTGCCGTTTTCCTACTGCTTGATGATCGTCGACGGCACGATTGTGCTCTCGGGCCTGCTGGTCATCGGCATGGGCTTGGGCTTAAATGTGGGCAGTGCGGAGCCTCGCTCGTGGATGCTCTCGTTCTATTCGCTCATCACGATGTTTGCCATCGCTCGCTCCATCGGTGTGGTGGTAAGTGGCACAACCGATGCGAAACTGGTGCACATCATTTGCACGCCCGAGGAAGGGCGCGTGCTGCGCGAGTGGATTCTCAACTCGCTCGACCGTACGGCGACGCGCTCTCCGTCCTATGGCTTGTACAGCGAGCAAGAGAAAGAAATCTTGTTGCTGGTGGTGCGCCAAAAAGAGTTGCCGGCCATCACCGCTGGTGTGAAGGAACTGGCGCCCGACTGCTTTGTTGTCGTGACCGACGCCTACGATGCTTACGGTTATCGCTGGAAAGCGCTTCCCGATGCGGGCGCATTGCAAATTCATTGAGCGATGAGTGCGACACTTTCCCCAGTTTTGACACATCTTCTATTGACTTCCCCGCTCGGCCATTTGCTGTTGGCCGGTCGGGGAGGTTGGCTTTCGGGACTTTGGTTCGTAGGCGAACGGCATTGTCCTGAGGTGAGCGAAAGTGTGCCCCGTTTGATGTTACCGACGAGAGTGGACATTGCCGAGCAATCGGCTGTGTTTGACGGACTCCCTCCCTTTGTCGAGGCGACTTGTCGGTGGTTGTCGGCCTATTTTTCGCGCACATGGTCTTTGCCTCCGCTGCCTGATATGGAATGGCGCGGCACGGATTTTCAGATGGCGGTGTGGCGCGAATTGTTGGCGGTACCTTTCGGACAGACCTTGACCTATGGCGCGTTGGCTACTCGCGTGGCTGCGCGAATGGGACGCCCTTCTCCGGCGGTGCGTGCCGTGGCGACGGCAGTAGGGCGCAATCCGGTTTCGATTCTCGTGCCGTGTCATCGCATTGTCGGCACGCGCGGCGCGGTGGGCGGCTATGCGGGTGGGGTAGCACGCAAGTTGGAGCTGTTGGCGCTCGAGGGCATTTGGCTTCGCGGAACTTGAAAACGGTTTCTGCGCGAGATGAAGGCGGGCCTTGGTGGGCTGTCCATCATTTGTCCGACATCTTTTCCATTTCCCCGTTGTGCCGCACAAAGAAAAAGGGCACGTTCGTTTTCCCAAAGGGCATTTGAACACAAAAAATCCCCTCATCGTCACGAGACGGTGAGGGGATGTAGTTTTTTAGCGCTTCGTTTGCGGAACAACTCCGCGTGCGAAATCGAAAAGGTTCAGACAACGCCTTGCGCCATCATGGCTTTGGCTACTTTCATGAAGCCGGCCACGTTGGCACCGCGCACATAGTTCACATAGCCGTCGGCTTCTGTGCCGTGTTCCACGCATTGGCGGTGGATGCCGTGCATGATTTGGTGCAAACGCTTGTCGACATCTTCGGCCGACCAGCTGAGGTGCATGGCGTTTTGGCTCATTTCGAGACCGGAAGTGGCGACACCGCCGGCGTTCACGGCCTTGCCCGGTGCGTAGAGCATCTTGTGAGCGATGAATTTATCGATGGCTTCGGGCGTGCATCCCATGTTCGAGATTTCGCCTACGCAGAGCACGCCGTTATCAATGAGGTGTTGCGCATCGTTGCCGTCGAGTTCGTTTTGCGTAGCGCAGGGAAGCGCGATGTCGACCTTGACTTCCCACGGACGCTTGCCTTCAACAAACTGCGCACCCGGGAATTCTTCGGCATAGGGGGCAACAATGTCGTTGCCGGAGGCGCGCAATTCGAGCATGTAGTCGATTTTCTCGCCACTGATGCCGTCGGGATCATAAATGTAGCCGTCGGGGCCGCTGATGGTGACGACTTTTGCGCCGAGTTGCGTGGCTTTGGTGGCAGCTCCCCACGCGACGTTGCCGAAACCGGAGATCGCCACGGTTTTTCCCTTGATGTCGTGACCGGCACGTTCGAGCATTTCACGCACAAAGTAGAGACCGCCGAAGCCGGTGGCCTCGGGGCGCACCAAACTACCGCCAAATTCGAGATTCTTGCCGGTGAGTACACCGGAGAAATCACGCGTGAGGCGCTTGTATTGTCCGAAGAGGTAGCCGATTTCTCGTGCACCAACACCGATATCGCCTGCGGGAACGTCGACTTCGGGGCCGATGTGGTGATAAAGCTCGGTCATAAACGACTGACAGAAGCGCATAATCTCGGCATCGCTCTTGCCGCGAGGCGAGAAGTCGGAACCGCCTTTGCCGCCGCCCATGGGAAGGGTGGTAAGTGCGTTCTTAAATGTCTGTTCGAAGCCAAGAAATTTCAGAATGCTCAGATTCACCGAAGCATGGAAGCGAAGTCCTCCTTTATAGGGGCCAATGGCGGAGTTGAACTGCACGCGATAGCCGATATTCACTTGCACTTTGCCTTTATCATTGACCCAAGGCACACGGAAAGTGATGATGCGCTCGGGTTCTACCAGGCGTTCGAGCAGAGAAGCGCTCTCCCATTCCGGATGTTTGTCGTAAATGTCGGCAATGCTGAGGAGTACTTCGTGAACGGCTTGGAGATACTCTTTCTCACCGGGGTGGCGAGCTTCGAGTTGCTGCATGAAAAGTTCGATGTTCATGGCGGTTGTAGTTTTTGGCGTGGGGTTTGCGTTGCTTCGTGTGGGCTTTGGAAAGAAAGCGGTGCACGAAGCGACGCAAACTGCCGATTGGATTATTTAATCATCTCACAGCCCATGTAGGGTTGCAGAGCTTTGGGAATGCGGATGCCTTCGGGCGTTTGGAAGTTCTCGAGGAGCGCGGCCACAATGCGCGGCAATGCGAGCGCCGATCCGTTGAGTGTGTGGCAAAGCTCGATCTTTTTGTCTTCGGCACGACGATAGCGGCAGTGAAGTCGGTTGGCTTGGTAGCTATCGAAGTTAGAAACGGACGAAACTTCGAGCCAACGGCCTTGCGCTTCGGAATAAACTTCGAAATCGTAGCACAAAGCGGCCGTAAAGCTCATGTCGCCACCGCAAAGACGGAGGATGCGATAGGGAAGTTCGAGCTTTTGGAGCAAACCTTCCACGTGAGCCAACATTTCGTCGTGGCTTTGCTGCGAATGTTCGGGACGATCGATGCGAACGATCTCGATTTTCGAAAATTCGTGCAGGCGATTCAAGCCGCGAACGTCCTTACCGTAGCTACCGGCTTCGCGGCGGAAGCACTGCGTGTAGGCGCAATTTTTAATGGGCAGCTCACTTTCTTCGAGAATCACGTCACGATAGATATTGGTGACGGGAACTTCTGCGGTGGGGATGAGGTAAAGATTATCGAGGGTGCAGTGATACATCTGACCTTCCTTATCGGGCAGCTGACCGGTGCCGTATCCCGATGCTTCGTTGACCACAGTCGGGGGCATGATCTCAAGATAGCCGGCTTCGCGGGCTTCGTCGAGGAAGAAGTTGATGAGTGCGCGCTGCAAACGTGCGCCCAATCCTTTATAAACAGGGAAGCCGGCGCCGGTAATCTTGACACCGAGGTCAAAATCAATGAGATCATACTTTTTTGCCAGCTCCCAGTGAGGCAAAGGATCGACGGGAAGCGTCGTTTCTTGTCCGCCGGTTTTCACCACGACGTTGTCTTCTGCGCCAAAACCCTCGGGAACGAGTTCGTAGGGCACGTTGGGAATCGTATAGAGGAGCTGTGTGCGCTCTTCCTCGGCAGCTTTTTTGAGTTCTTCGAGTTCGGCGCTGCGCGTCTTGAGTTCTGCCACGCGAGCCTTGGCTGTTTCGGCTTCTTCCTTCTGGCCGGCTTTCATGAAAGCACCGATATTCTTGGCCAAAGTCTTTTGTTCCGCGAGCACGGCGTCGAGTTCCGTTTGCGCGCTCTTGCGTTTGCCGTCGGCAGCGAGCACTGCGTCAATGGCCGCGCGGGCTTCTGTGAATTTTTTCTTTTCCAAGCCGCGAATCACGGCCTCTTTATCTTCATTGATTTGTTTAATCGTCAGCATATCGGCTAATAGTCATTTGGGTTTACCGCAAAATTAGTACAATAAATCGGGAAATATAGTACCTTTGCCCCAAATCTTTTCTACTTCATGAGTCCGATCATCATAAATGACCCGCTTTACGGATTTATCTCCGTGCCTCCCGGTTTACTTTCGGCCTTGCTCGACACGCCCGAAGTGCAACGTCTCGACCATATCCGACAACTTGGGACATCAAGTTTCATGTATCCGTCAGCGCGCCACTCGCGTAAGCAACATTCGTTGGGGGCTTTGCATTTAATGCAGGAAGCCTTGACCGTTTTGTCGCAGAAAGGCGAATTTTTCTTTGAGCCGGAAAGCGAAGGAGCCATGGCCGCCATTTTATTGCACGACGTCGGTCACGGCCCCTTCAGCCATGTTTTGGAACATGACCTCGTGCCCGGTGTGAGCCATGAGGAGATTACGCTGAGCGTGATGGAGCGCATCAATCAGCGCCTGAAGGGCGAACTCACTTATGCCATTCAAATTTTCAAAGACGACTATCCGAAACGCTGTTTGCACGAGTTACTATCGTCGCAACTCGATGTGGATCGACTCGACTACGTGAATCGCGACTCATTCTACTGCGGCGTGCAAGAAGGCAACATCGGCGCGGCGCGCATCACGAAGATGCTGCGCATTGTCGATGATCGTTTGGTGGTAGAGCACAAGGGCTTGTACACCGTTGAGCATTATTTGATGACGCGCCGGCTGATGTATTGGCAGGTTTATCTGCACAAAACCGTGGTGGCCGCCGAAGAAGTGCTGCGTGCTGTCTTGCGTCGCGCCAAACACTTGGCGGCCGCAGGCGATACGCTCTTTGCTTCGCCGGCACTGGCCTACTTTTTATATGGAGTGCACACGCGCGAAAGTTTTTGGGACTCCGATGAGGCGCTCGACCACTATCTTTTGCTCACCGATGCCGATTTGCTGTGTGCCATCGGCGTGTGGCGTGAGCACAAAGACACCATTTTGTCGCAACTCGCCAAGGCTTTTTACGAACGTCGCCTGTTCAAAGTCGAAGTCTTCGACGGCGATGTACCGCCCGCACAGGTGGAAGAGCGAATGGCAGCACTTCGTGCCAACGTGCAGCAACAACTGGGTGTAAGTGCCGAAGAAGCGCATTATTTTGTGAGCTGTCGCAAAGTCTCGAAGGAGATGTATTCGGCAGACGGCGCAGGCATCGGCATTTTGCAGCGCGATGGCAGCGTGAGCGATGTGGGACAAGTCTCGCGGATTGTCCACACTGACGCGCCCGATGCGTTGCGCGACAGCAAAATCTACGTTTTTCATCTCCGAGAAAGCTGAAGAACACTTCGCTCCCCGCACTTAAAAAGGCCCGAATAGCTGAGCAAAAGCTATTCGGGCCTCTGTTTTGTGGCGAAAGTAGGGCGTTAGTCTTTCACTTCCTCCCACCATCGATCGAAAGTTTGCGTCTTGTTGTTCAACAGCACCACCTCTCCGATGCGTGGGGTGAGCAAAGGTAGATTTTCACGCTCGGCGGCAGCGGAAAGTAGGCGGAGCGGTTCGTCCCACTCGTGACGAGCGAGCGCAAACTTACTATTATGAATCGGAAGCACATGACGCGGCGCCAAATCGCGGATGGCCTGTACCACTTGTTCGGGCATCATGTGAATATACGCCCAATCTTCATTGTATTGTCCGTTTTCGATGAGCGCCCAATCGACGTTACCGAAACGCTCGCGCACCTTTTTGAAGCGCTCGTCGTAGCCTCCGTCGCCAGAAAAGTAGATTTTTCGCGTCGGGCTCTCAAGCAAGAAAGCCGCCCATAGGGTATTGCCGGGATGCAAGGCGCGTCCTGAGAAGTGCTGTGTGGAAAGGCAGTGGAGTTCCACCCCGTTGCCAAGTGAAGTGCGCTCCTCCCAATCCAATTCTGTGATGCGATCGGCCGGATAGCCCCAGCGTTCGAGATGTTCGCCCACACCGAGGGGACAAACCACGCGGCCAATGCGTTCGCGAATCGCCTTCACGGTGCGATAGTCCAAATGGTCGTAGTGATCATGGGTGATGATCAGCACATCTGTGCGCGGCAGTTCGTCGATTGTGTAGCCATTGCTGCCTTTGAAGGGGGTAATCATCCACGAAAAAGGAGAAGCGGCCTTGAGCACGGGATCGACGAGCACGGAAAGGCCGTCAGTGTGAACAAACACCGACGAGTGGCCGAGCCAAACCAGTGCGTCGTCGCCACTTTGTGCCAAAGAGTCGAGCGAAGTGTGGACAAAGGGCAATGGTTTACCGGGGGTGATGCGATCGGGGCGGTCGAAAAGAAAATCTTTCAGCCGTTGCACAAACGATTTCGATCCGGCCATGGTGGGCGCGTTGCGAAGATTGTGGAAACGCCCGTTGCGATAATGAGGCGAACGCTCGATGCGCGCCAAGCGTTCGCCGCGCGGCGCACGACCGAAGACAGGATGCTGCAGCACAATGACGGTGATGAGCGCCACACCGAGGAGAATAGAGAAGAAAATAGTCATAAAACGTTTCATCCGTAGCGTAGTTAGTACTGTGATGGGGGATATGGGCAAAAAAGCCACTTGTTTTATGGCTGTGCAATAATTGTGCCTGACGAAGTAGTGGGTTGCGGAGCGAACGACGGGAACGGGACAGTCATTGCAGAGAAGGAGAAAAGGGGAGCACGCATCTGTGCCTCCCCTTTTCTGTATTCTCTATATATTGTCCCAAAGAAAGATTTTATTCTTCTTCGTGCTGTGCGTGATCGGCGATGAGCTTTTGTTGCAGATCACCGGGCACGAGTTCGTAGCTGGC
Source organism: Prevotellaceae bacterium (assembly GCA_015257125.1). Lineage (GTDB taxonomy): Bacteria > Bacteroidota > Bacteroidia > Bacteroidales > Bacteroidaceae > Alloprevotella. The sequence continues at coordinate 9,652 of JABZKU010000023.1, forward strand.
AAACTTCATGATGAACGATGCGCGTCCGCCGGTAAGGCTCGAGAGTGCTGTGGCGTAGCTGCTCATTTCGCTGAGCGGCACCTTGGCTTGGAGTTTCTCGTAGCCGTTTTCGGAGGTCATGCCCACAATCATGCCGCGGCGGCCTTGGAGGTCGCTCATCACATCGCCCATCTTTTCAGACGGCACGAAGACTTCAACGTCGTAGATCGGTTCGAGAATCTTCGGCCCCGCTTCGCGGAAGGCGGCGGAGAAGGCATTGCGACCGGCCAACATGAAGGAAACTTCGTTGCTGTCGACGGGGTGCATCTTACCATCGTACACGATGACGCGGACATCACGGGCATAAGAACCGGTGAGTGGGCCTTGTTCCATGCGACTCATCACACCTTTGAGGATGGCGGGCATGAAGCGCGTGTCGATGGCACCGCCGACCACGCTGTTGATGAAGACGAGTTTGCCGCCCCATTCGAGGTCGATCTCTTCTTTGCCGCGTGGTGTGATGCGAATCTCCTGATTGCCGAACTTAAACATCGTGGGTTCGGGCATCCCTTCGAAGTAGGGTTCGACGATGAGGTGCACTTCACCGAATTGTCCGGCACCGCCCGATTGTTTCTTGTGGCGATAGTCTGCGCGTGCGGCTTTGGTGAGCGTCTCGCGGTAGGGAATGCGCTGTTCGGCGAACTCCACTTTGATTTTGTCGATGTTTTCGAGAATCCACTTCAGCGTGCGCAGGTGGAACTCACCCTGTCCGTGCACGAGAATTTGGCGCAACTCCTTGCTTTGTTCCACCACCCACGTGGGATCTTCCTGACGCAGGCGTGTGAGGGCGGCCATCATCTTTTCGGTGTCGGCTTCGTTGACGGCACGGATGGCGCGGGTGAATTTGGAGTTGGGATATTTGATGAAGTTGAAGCGGTGGTCGCATTGTTTGTCGTTGAGCGTGTTGCCCGTGCGCACGTCTTTCAACTTCACGGTGCAACCGATGTCACCGGCCGAAAGCTGTTCGACCTTATCGCGGTTGGCACCCGAGCACACAAAAAGCTGTGCCATGCGTTCTTTCGATCCGCGATCGGCGTTGGTGAGATCGTCGCCTTCGCGTACCACACCACTCATCACCTTGAAATACTGGACTTCGCCGATGTGCGGTTCGACGCCCGTCTTGAAGAAATAGACGCTGGTGGGTGCCTTCTCGTCGGGGCAGACTTCCTCACCGCGGGTGTTGTGCACCTTCGGCATTTCGTCGACGAAGGGAACGACGTTGCCTAAGAATTCCATGAGGCGTCCTACGCCCATGTCCTTGCCTGCGCAGACGCAGAAGACAGGGAAGATGCTGCGGGTGACCAATCCCTTGCGGATGCCCTCGCGCATTTCGTCTTCCGTGAGTTGTTCGGTCTCAAAGAACTTCTCCATGAGTCCTTCGTCGTTTTCTGCTGCCGCTTCCACGAGGGCTTTGTGCATGGCCTGCGCCTTTTCGAGTTGGTCGGCGGGGATTTCCTCCACGATGGGTTCGCCGCCTTCCTCCTTCCACGTGAGTTTTTTCATGAGAATCACGTCGATGAGGCTGTTGAATCCCGGGCCGGTGGTGAGGGGATACTGAACGGGCACCACTTTGGAGCCGTAGATGTTTTGCAAGTCGTCGAGAATCAGCTCATAATCGCAGTTTTCATGGTCGAGTTGATTGACGAGGAAGATGACCGGCTTACAGAGTTTCTCGGTGTAGCGGAAGTGGTTTTGTGTTCCCACCTCCACTCCGAAAGCACCGTTGAGCAAAAGCAACGCAGTGTCGGTAACATTGAGGGCCGTGAGCGCTGCACCGACGAAATCATCGGAACCCGGGCAGTCAATCAGGTTGAGTTTCTTGCCTTTCCACTCCACATGGAATGCAGTTGAGAAGACAGAATATCCATATTCCTGTTCGACGGGGAAATAATCGGAGACGGTATTTTTCTGCGTGATGCGTCCGCGCCGTTGGAGGGCTCCTGCGTGGTAGAGGAGGCACTCTGTGAGCGTAGTTTTGCCGGAACGATCATTGCCGAGGAGGGCGATGTTTTTGATGTCGTGCGAATTGTAGACCTTCATGTTGGGTAGAGATTTAGGCAGAGCCGTTGAACGGAGGTCGAGCGGCTGTTTCTTAACTTTCTGTCGTTGTTTATGACTGGTTATTGCCAAGTCGACCTTTATTTTCGAGCGCAAATTACAAAGAAAATTCGAATGAGCAAATTTTCGCCCCGAAAAATCGTTTTCCGGTTGTGTTTTTTCCTCGCTTCGTGCCCAAGAAGTGTCGGCATGCTCGCTTTTTGCGGTTCAAAACGGCGGGAGGTGCACACGCTGGCGGGGCGTTCGGGATGGGGATAGGCCGAAGGCAAAAAAAACTCCACTGCTTTACGCCGAAAGCAGAGGAGTTTTTGAAAATAGTGCACGACTTTGTGGCGAAAATCCCCTTGTTTTGGGGCACAGTCAGAGTGCAAATGGCGCGAGGTGCGCTTTTGGGCGTATTTTGTGCGCCGTCGTGAAGTCTTGGTGACCGCTTTGCATGGGCGGACGATGAGAGGGAATACCGACGACGCGAGGCAGCGGAGCAAAACGGTGGCGGGATAAAAAGAAGAGCAGCTTCCGTTGGAGGAAACTGCTCTTGGTGCTGTCCGCAAGTTAGCGGGAAAAAACTTATTTGTTCATTGTAGCCAAGAATTCTTCGTTGGAGAGCGAATTTTCGAGGTTCTTCTTCACGAAATTCATGGCTTCCATGCTGTTCATGTCGCCCATGTAGTTGCGCAAGACGTACATTCTGTTGAGTGTGTTCTCGTCGAGGAGCAAATCGTCGCGGCGTGTCGAACTTTGAATGAGGTTGACGGCGGGGAAGATGCGCTTGTTGGCGAGCGAGCGGTCGAGTTGCAATTCCATGTTGCCCGTTCCTTTGAACTCCTCGAAGATCACTTCGTCCATTTTCGAGCCGGTGTCGATGAGCGCTGTGGCGATAATGGTGAGCGATCCACCGCCTTCGATGTTACGTGCGGCACCAAAAAAACGTTTGGGCTTTTGCAATGCGTTGGCGTCCACACCGCCGGTGAGAATCTTGCCCGATGCGGGAGCCGTTGTGTTGAAGGCACGCGCCAAACGGGTGATCGAATCGAGGAAAATGACGACGTCGTGACCGCATTCTACCATGCGCTTGGCTTTATCCAACACCATTTGCGCGATACGTACGTGACGTGCTGCGGGTTCGTCGAAGGTAGAGGCGATGACTTCTGCATTGACGGTGCGCGCCATGTCGGTTACTTCTTCGGGACGCTCGTCGATGAGGAGCATCATGAGGTAAGTGTCGGGATAGTTGGCGGCAATGGCGTTGGCGATCTGCTTCATCAGAATCGTCTTACCCGTTTTGGGCTGCGCGACGATGAGTGCGCGCTGTCCTTTGCCGATGGGCGAAAACAAGTCGACGACGCGGCAGGCCAAAGGTGTGTTGCTGCCGTTAGAGAGTTTGAACTGTTCGTCGGGAAAGAGCGGGGTGAGGTGCTCAAAAGCCACGCGATCGCGCACTTGCTGGGGATCTAAGCCGTTGATGCGGTCAATACTCACCAAAGAGAAGTACTTTTCTCCTTCGCGGGGGACTTTTACTTTGCAATCCACCACGTCGCCCATCTTCAACGCGTGGCTGCGAATCTGATATTGCGAGACGAAGACATCGTCGGGCGAGGGCATATAATTATAATCCGATGAACGGAGGAAACCAATGCCTTGGGGATCGACTTCCAGCACACCGCTGGCATCGATAATGAGGTCTTTCTGTTCGGGAACAGGCTGGGGAGCAAATGTTTTTCCCTCGGCGCGTGCCTGCAACTGCTGTTGTATGAGCACGTCGTCCTTGAAGCGATGGAATTTGGGTGCGCTGTGTTGCGGTTCAACCGGTGCATAAGCGGGCGCCGGACGTGAGAAAGGTTCGCTTTCGCCGAAGGAATAGTCGTTGAAATCGACCACCGGCACATCTTCTACGATGATAAAATCTTTGCCGTCGGTGGGTTTTGCAACACTTTGCGCAGGAGCCGGTTTCGACTCGGGAGCCTCCTCCGTTTTGTTGAGCGAAGCGGCGGCTTCGTTGCGCAGGCGGAAGTGTTCGGAGAGAGAAGATATCGACGGAGTGGCTTCTTCTTTCTCGCCGGCTTCGGCTTGTTGCTTCATCTGCTCGAGAATGAAATCGGGGAGGTCGGGATCGTAAGTGATGGTGTTCGACTTTTTAGCCTCGGGTTGTGCTGGTTCTGCCGACTCTTCGGCAGTTGCCGTCGCAGCCTCGGGCATCTCGACCGCTGTCTCGGCGAGTTTCTCCTCCTGTGCGGGGGCTGTGGCCGTTTCTTCCGCTGCAAGTTGTTCCTCCATGGCCTTTCGGGCTTCCACCTCGGCTTTGGTGGGGCGTCCGCGCTTGCGTTTGGGCGCTTCGACCACCACTTCTTCCTGCCCGACGAGCGCTTCTGCAGCGGCCGCGGCTTCTACGCGCGCTTTCTCCGCAATTTGGCGTTTGGCGGCGCGCTCATCGCGTGTGCTGTCGAAGCGTTCGCTTTCTCCGGCCTGCGTGGCGGAGTAGACATGATCGTGCGGTGCCGCAATGATGCGCCGTCTTTTGGGAGCAGGCTCCACAGTGCCGGCTGTCATTTCGGCTTGTCGATCTAAAATATCGTAAACGAGCTGAGCTTTCACGTCACTATAGCTGTTGGGCGTCTTCAATTCAACAGCAATCGCCTTGAGTTCGTCGACCCTCATGGCAAGGAGTTGCTCTTTCGTGTGTTGAGGCATAAGAGGATGGGGTAGTATTCTGGAATAGATCGCAGGAAACAGCATCTCGGTGTGGGATGCTCATGGATAAGTCTGAAGAATGGTGGAGAAATCACGGTATAACTCCAATCGGAGTAAGTGAAAATGCCTGCAATCCTCATTTTCACGCCGCGAATTTACAAACAAATCGCGGTAATGAGCGAAAACTCTCCCTGTTTTTTTGTATTTTCGCTTGTATAATCAATAGTATAGCATGGCGACTCCCTATCTTGACATACAAAATCTGACGAAAAGCATCGGCGACCTCGTCCTTTTCGAAGATATCTCGTTCAGCGTGTCCGAAGGTCAGCACGTTGGGCTCATAGCCCGCAACGGTGCCGGAAAATCTACCCTGTTGGGGCTGATAGCCGGCAAGGACAGTCCCGACAGTGGCGACATTGTGTTTCAAAAAGGCTTGCGCGTTGGGATGTTGGAGCAACAACCGGACTTTGATCCCGAGATGTCGGTGTTACAAGCCGTGGCCGGGCGGTTGCGTGCCGAGTATGCGTCGCTACTCATCGCCGAAGAAGGCGGAGAGCTGCAGGCGCACACCGAAACCTTTGACGCCGATGAAGAATGGAACGACATTCAACTGCGTGCCAAGCAGATTCTCACGCAACTTAAGATCGATAAACTCGACAAACCGGTGGGCTTGCTTTCCGGCGGTCAGCGCAAACGTGTGGCTTTGGCCTCGGTGCTGATCGCAAATCCCGATCTTCTCATTCTCGATGAGCCGACTAACCATCTCGATGTGGAGATGATCGAATGGTTGGAGAAGTATTTGCAGCGCAACACGAAGGCGTTGCTCCTCGTTACGCACGATCGTTATTTCCTCGACCGCGTGTGTCAGACCATTGTTGAGCTCGACGACCGCACGGCCTACACCTATCGCGGCAACTATGCCTACTATTTGGAGAAACGCGACGAGCGCATTGCGGCAACCAACGCGAATATCGACCGCGCCCGCAATTTATATCGGAAAGAGCTCGACTGGATGCGCAGACAGCCCCAGGCGCGTGCTCACAAAAGCCGTTCTCGCAAAGAAGCCTTCTACGAATTGGAGCAACAAGCGCGCCGCCGCACGGAAGAGCGCGCCGCGCGACTGAATGTCAAGGCCGGTTACATCGGTTCTAAGATCTTTGAGGCGGAATACGTGTCGAAATCGTTCGATGATGGCGTGGTGATCTTGAAAGACTTCTACTATAATTTCTCGCGCTTCGAGAAAATGGGCATTGTGGGCAATAACGGTACGGGAAAAACCACCTTCATTCGTATGCTACTCGGTGAGGTTCCGCCCACTTCCGGCCGTTTTGTCATCGGCGAAACGGTGAAATTCGGCTATTTCTCGCAGGAGGGCATGCCCGTAGATGAGCAGATGAAAGTCATTGACGTGGTGCGTCGTGTGGCAGAAACGGTCGATTTGGGAGAAGGCCGCCATCTTACGGCGATGCAGTTCTTGAATCATTTTCTTTTTCCCCCCGCTCGCCAACAAGACTACGTCTATAAGCTCTCAGGTGGGGAGCGTCGTCGTTTACAACTCTGTTTGGTGCTGATGCAAGCCCCGAATTTCCTTATTCTTGACGAACCGACGAACGATCTCGACATTGCAACGCTTCAACTCCTTGAAGAATACTTGGCAGACTTCCGCGGTTGCGTCATCGTGGTGAGCCACGATCGCTATTTTATGGACCGTGTTGTCGATCATTTGTTGGTGTTTCGCGGAGAAGGCGTGGTCGACGACTTTCCGGGCAACTACTCTCAATACCGAGATTACCGCGAACTCAAAGAAAAAGAAGAAGTTCGCGAACAACGCGACCGACGTTCATCTGCCGAAGCGCGTAAACCCGTGCACGAAGGCAGCGACCGCAAGCGAAAACTCACCTACAAAGAAAAGCAGGAATACGAAGCGCTCGAACGCGACATCGCAACCCTCGAAGCCGAGAAGGCCAAAATTCACGAAGAGTTGGCTTCCGGCGCGCTCAGCGTGGAGCAAATCACAGAACACTCCAAGCGTTTGCCCGCCCTCGACGAAGAATTGGACGAAAAGTCGATGCGTTGGCTCGAACTCTCCGAGTGGGCGTAAAGTTGAATCTCAAGTTTCAGACCAAATATGAAACCATTGGCAGAACGTCTGCGGCCTCTTTCGCTCGACTCCTACGTGGGGCAACGACACCTCGTGGGGCCGGGCGCAGTTTTGCGCAATATGATCGAAGGCGGCCGCATCTCCTCTTTCATTCTTTGGGGACCTCCGGGCGTAGGCAAGACGACTTTGGCCAAAATTGTGGCCGGTCAGCTCAAAGCCCCCTTCTTTACGCTCAGTGCCGTGACCAGCGGTGTGAAAGAAGTGCGCGAAGTCATTGCACAAGCCAAGAGCGGACAGTTTTTCGGCTCGGTGACGCCGATTCTCTTTATAGATGAAATCCATCGTTTCTCGAAGTCGCAACAAGATTCGCTCCTTGCCGCGGTCGAAACCGGTGATGTGACGCTCATCGGTGCCACAACCGAAAATCCATCGTTCGAAGTCATTCGTCCGTTGCTCTCGCGTTGTCAGGTCTATGTGCTCGAACCGCTCACCGACGAAGACCTCCTTTCTTTATTACACCACGCGATCGAGGACGATCTTGTGCTGCGCGAACGCGAATTTGAGGTGCGCGAAACTGATGCTTTGCTGCGTTTTGCGGGCGGCGACGCACGTAAATTGCTAAACATCGTCGATTTGCTCACGAATGCCACGCCTGAGGGGCCCATCGTCATCGACAATGCCGGCGTCACTGAGCGTTTGCAGCAAAATCCCATGGCCTATGACAAGGAAGGGGAGATGCACTACGACATTATTTCGGCCTTCATCAAAAGCATCCGCGGCAGTGATCCCGATGCCGCCATCTATTGGTTGGCGCGCATGATTGCCGGCGGCGAAGACCCCAAGTTCATCGCGCGCCGTCTCGTGATCAGCGCGGCCGAAGACATCGGTTTGGCCAATCCCAACGCGTTGCTGTTGGCCAACGCCGCATTTGACGCAGTAAACAAGATCGGTTGGCCGGAAGGGCGCATCCCTTTGGCCGAAGCCACCATCTATCTCGCCACATCGCCCAAGTCCAACTCGGCCTACAACGCCATTAACGCCGCTTTGGCCTATGTGGAGCAAACCGGCAACGCCCCTGTGCCCTTACACCTGCGCAATGCGCCGACCAAACTGATGAAATCGCTCAACTACGGCGCCGATTATCACTATCCGCACGACTATCCCGAGCATTTCGTCGCTCAACAATACAAACCGCAGGGACATGAGTCGGTTGTCTTCTGGTATCCGGCCGACAATGCCCAAGAAATGAAGTCGGCCGAGCGCATGCAACGGCTGTGGGGCGGCGCGAAAGCGTAAGCGCTCCACCACTTTCATTAAGAACAGCGAACGACGCAGGCTAAATGCAACGCCCGAACACCTATATGTAAGGTGTTCGGGCGTTTTTTGTCGAACAACGTGCCAAAGTGCACAAGGATAAAATCCCCAAATGGCCAGACATCGTGTTGAGGCTCGGGCATCAGTCCTCAATATAGTTGGCTCCGTAGCGCTTCTCGAAGTTATCGATGATCTCCAGCAAGCGTGTGTCGATGATCGGGCGGATGCGTTCCGCCATCGAGCGCGGAATACCGTAGAGCGCTTCGGCAATCGCGCCGGCCATGCAGCCGATGGTGTCCGAATCGCCGCCAAGGCTCACCGCATTGCGCACGGCATCTTCAAAATCAGTGGCCTCGAGCGCGCAGATAATGGCCTGCGGAACGCTGTCGCGACAGATCTCTCCGTTGCCTTTTTCGTCCATTCCTTGCCATGAGTAGTGCGGACGAATTTCGTCGACGTGGAGCGACAAATCATAGCCGAATGTCTTTTCAATATCTTGGCGAATCTCGGTTCGGGAAACGCCCTGTCGGGCCAACCAAACTGCGAGAGCGATGGCTTGCGCACCCTCGATGCCTTCGGGGTGGTTGTGCGTGCATTCCGCGGAGGCTTTGGCCATCTCGAGCACTTCTTCGCGCGTTTCGGCAGCCCAACCGACGGGGCCGACGCGCATGCCGCTACCGTTGCCCATCGAGTTGTAGGGTGGAGCCACTTCCCCCTCGTAGCGATAGTGGCGAATCCAATGAGCGAAGCGACTACCGTAGCCTCTTCTGGGAAAAGCCACCGCGAGTTTTGCATAGTGTTCGCCGATGTTTCCGCCGTTGAGAATCCAGTCGGCAGTTGCGGCCGTCATCACCGAGTCGTCGGTGAAGAAGAGTGGATTATCCGCCCTACCGTAGAAGGGAAAATCCTTTGTTTTGATGTTGTTGAACTCGTAGATGCTACCAACGATGTCGCCAATGAAACTTCCAAGCATAATTTTTAGGTCTTAAAGGTGTTGTTTCTCCGGTTTCCTCTCGCCGTGGTATGTAAACTTAGCTTTGATCGTTTGCCCATTGCCGTTACCTGAGCGAAAGGGAAGAAAGGGTATATAATTGTGTGTGTGCTTTTGCTGCGTGCGGCCGTGAGTGCGGCACTTCCCGAGTAGGTGTGTCATCGTAAGGTCAAGGTTGGGTGGGAAGTGCGCGCCGGCTGTTTCAGAATTCGAGTTTGAATCCTTTTTGTTTCAGTTCTTCATATTTTTCAAGGTTGAATCGAAAGAGTTTTGCCTCGCGTTTCGGCGTGGGTCGCGTGGTTTCGTCCAATTCCGTGAGGAGTTCGAGATGCAACATCTTCTTTGCGAAATTTCTTCGGTCGAACCGCACCTCGAGAATGGCTTCGTAGAGCATTTGCAACTCGCGGAGCGTGAATTTCTCGGGGAGTAATTCAAAACCGATGGGACGAAAATGAATGCGCTCGCGCAGTCGCAACACCGCCATGCGAAAAATGCGATCGTGGTCGAAAGCCAGTTGCGGAATCTCGTCGAGGGCAAACCATTGTGCCTCGTCGGCATCGTCGCCGCCCTGCACTTCGCTGATTTTGATCAGCGCGAGATAGGCAATCGTGATGACGCGTTCGCGTGGATCGCGTTCCGGATCGGTAAACGTGTGGAGCTGTTCGAGATAGGCGTGCTCGATACCCGTCTCTTCGCGCAACTCACGCAGCGCACCGTTCTCTGCCGTTTCGTCGGACTGCAGAAATCCGCCCGGGAAAGCCCAGCGTCCTTTGAAAGGCTCGATACCGCGACGAATCAGCAACACCTTTAGTTTCGTACCGTCGAAACCAAAGATCACACAGTCGGTGGTTACTGCCGGATGTGGGTATTCGTAGCAATAAGGAAGTGTACTCATTTTCTTACTTGTGTAAGTTTTACGCTGCAAATGTAGGGCTTCTTCTTGGACCCTCCAAATAAATTGGCGTAAAAAATACGCGAGTGGTGTTTTTCTGTCTTCTTCTGCGAAAATAAAGGGGGAGAACGGGAGTAAATCGCAATGCGTCACTTATGAACTAATAGCTAATTCCACCGTTTGGGGCGACTTTGGGAAGAGGGTGGGGAGGCGACCTGAAAAAGTTGGGAAGAATGGGCTGAAAGTTGACGACTTTTCAGCAAAAGTCCACGACTTTTTCTGAGAGCTTGTGCTGTTTTTTCTGTTCGACGCAAGAAAAGAAGAAGACAGAGGTCGAGCAAAGTTCGCATGATGGGATGTTTCATTGAAGCGCTTCGGAGGGGGCGCTCAAAGCGGCGCACAGTGATTCGTGTGCGTGAGACTTTCGCCACCCGATTCCGGAGAGCGCGTGAGTTCGGATGCATTTCTGCAACAAACACAAGCGGCGTCGCCCTAAGAAGGGCAACGCCGGCAAGAAAATGGGCAAAGTGGGAGAAAACAGTACGTTGTTGAGTCGAATCCACTCAATAATATACGACGCGTTCGTTGCGAGCGTCGGCATAACGGCGCAGCAACTCGAGGGCATAGGCCACTGCGGCTTCGGTGTGCGCCCGATGGCCGTCATAGGCGTTGATGATGAACAGCAAACGGCGAGTTTCGAGCGAGGTCATGGTGCGTGTGCTGTCGGAAGTGGGGGTGGCGGCTGCGCCGACATCGTCGCGATAGACGGGAAGTCCCGCGATGTTGAGTACGCCGCGACCAATTCCTTCGTAGGGTTCGCCTTCGCGACCGACGCCGAGGGTGAGATCACCGTCGATGTGCGCAGCATCGAGCAAACCGGTGGCATATCCGCTTCGCAGCGAGACGAGATTGCCAAGATCGACGAGGGTGCTCACGCTGTAGAGGTCTTTGCCTTGTAGCAAACGGCGCGCAAGTTGTTCGGCTGCGGGGCGATAGCGCGACGGATCTTTGCCGCAGGCTTTGTAAGCTGCGCGCGTGGCGGCGATACCGGGCTGCTGTTTGAGGGTTTCGGGCGTGAAGGTTGCGCAAAGTCGGCGACCTTCGGCCTCAATCTCTTGCCAAAGTTGGGGCGAAGTGGGGCTGTTGGTCACTTCGGCCTCGATGAAGGCACCGAGAAAGGTGGGAACCAAAGCGCGAAACTCGGGGGCGACGGTGATATTGTGGAACATGGGCGATGAAATGGGAACGAGGAGAAGGGAGAAGTCGTTGAGAAACTACCGAACGGGGACGAGGTCTTGTCGGTAGAGAGGGAAGGGGAGTCGTAAGTGGTGGACTTTCCGGTGAGGACGCGGGGATTATCTCGCGGTGATGTGAAAACAAGATTGATGTACCTCGTATTTCACATAGCAGGTGCCCTTTTGTCGCTGATCTCGCAAGACTTCGGCCAAAATGCACTTGAGGGTGTAGGGATCGGCGTTACGTAGGCGCTGAGAGGGGGCGACCAAAGGGAGAAAGTGGGTGTAGGAGATGTCGAATGTGGTGCCGTAGCTGTGCGCACTCTCTGCTGCGGCGTTGCGGTTGCGGGTTCTCAGTTGCGCGACGTCGGCATCTGTGCGCAAAACGGAGGTGACGACTAATTGTTGGAAGGCATATCCTTTCAAAGTCAAGCTGTCGAGAAATGAACGCCCGATTTCTTCGAGAAGAGTGGCGGCATGTGGCACAAGATAGGGGATACTGTAATTGAGTGGGCGTACATGAAAATAGGGATTGTCGCCGATGTAGACCAATTCGTCGGCACGCCCGGTGGCGGCGTTGCGGTCTTTGCAGGAGGGGATGCCGATTTGTCGCGCGGTGGTGAGGTGTTGTGGATTGAGATCGGCAAAGGTTTCGGAATATCCGTCGATGTGCGAAACCGTGTGGACGCCTTTTGAGGTACGGGCGGCGACTAAGGCTTGATTCTGGCGGGGGGCGCGTAAAATTCGGTCAACGCGCTGCCGCTGAAGGGCGATGCTATCGGTCGATGCTTCCGAGTTTTCGGAAGAACAGGCGGAGAAGGGCGAGAAAGGCTGCCGGAACCACGCAGGACAGCACACCCAAAGGAGCAAAAGGAGGGAGAGGAGTGTCCAAAATAGACTGAGAAAGACGATTTTGGCACGCTGATGACGTAAAAAAGGGAAAGGCATGGCAGAAAGTACGTTGGTAAGTGGGGGTTTCTGCGGAATATGGGCGAAAAGTCGCCCAAGTTTAGTTCAGTGAGGCGGAGAAAAGGAAGAAAAATCCCCTAGTCTAAAATGAATTGGACTAGGGTTTATCTAAATCAAGCTGCCCGTCTTTTTGGGCTTTCCAATAATCTGAAAGTTGACCGAGGAATTTCGATACTTCTTCGGCGGCTTGGAGTGTGGGCGTGCTGATTTCTTTTTTCTGCAGGCGGAGCATCATCACGCCGTAGAGGAGTTCGAAGCAAAGATTGAGCTCTTCGCGAATGCCGGTGTGATCTTGTGTCCCGTTCTTGGCGCGCAACTCGACAATGTAGGGGAGTACCTTGTAATAGAGCTGGCGATAGTAAGGAAACTTGTCGGAGCGGATGAGTGACTCGTGGAGTTCCGCGAGCGTCTCCACGACATTGAGGTTTATTTGGAGGTGTCCGCTCTGCATCTTGTCTTCCGATCGCATCATTTCGCAGAGATCGGCGTACCATTGTTCCAATTCTTGTCGAGCATCGCCCGTGAGTTGGAATTGACAGAGGTAGTTTTCGCGCAAACGATCGAGATCGCAACCGTTTGCACGGAGGATGTCTTCTACTTGCCACATGTAGAGGAGATACTCTGCGCGATTATGGTCTCTGAGTCGGTTGGCTATAAGCATGATCTGTGGGAACAGCGAGGGGATTGTGGATGTTAAAGAGAGTAAGTATGGCGTAAAGCACGCTGATGACGACCACTATGGTGCCAATGGTGCGGTTGAGCACGAACATACCGCGGAGTCCGAACGAATGTTTCATCTTGGTGATGAGATAGGTGAGGGCTATCCACCACAACATGGCTCCTGCGAAGATAGACAAGTAGCCGCACATCGCGCCAAAGGGGTTTTCCGGCACAGTGAAGGTGAGTTGTGCGAACAACGCGATGAAAAGAAAGATGATCAGGGGATTGGAGAGCGTGAGGAAGAAAGAAGTGATGAGATTCTGCACGGGTGTCCCTTTCTTTCCCGAGGGTTGGAGCATGGCCTTGATGGGATTTGAGAGCAACGTGTGCAGACCGAAGGCAAAAAGCAAGGCACTGCCGCCAATCTTCATCCAAAATACGTTATTTCGCTGCTCAATGAAGGACATCACGACCGTCATTCCGGCGCCGGTTACGACGGCGTAGAACAAATCAGAGAGCGATGCGCCTAAACCCGTGACGAGTCCGTAGAGACGCCCCTTGTGCATGGTGCGTTGTACGCACAAAATACCGACCGGCCCCATAGGTGCCGATACGACTATGCCAATGATGAGCCCTTTCACCACGAGTTGCAACGTACTGCTGAACTCATTCCAAAAGACTTGTATCGAAGGATCAATTACCATAACAGCGCAAAGTTCGTCATTTTCGGGCAAACTAAAAAGCCCCTAACGGATTAAAACGCTGCACTCGGGCTTTTGCCGGGCGGAATGCCGCATGAAAGAGCAGAAAGGCGGGGATAAAAGTAGCACCGCAGCCTCGCCGGATGCGAGACTGCGGTGTAAATCAGGAAATACCGGTGATTAAGCTTCGAGCTTACGAGCACCGTCACCGATCACTACGTCGATGATGATGGGTTCCTTGCCGTATTTGGCTGCAAACTTCTCTTTTACCACCTTAACGAAGTGGTCATAGAGTTCTTCAGCCACGAGGTTGATGGTGCAACCGCCGAAGCCGCCGCCCATGATACGCGAACCGGTAACGCCTTCTTCGCGAGCTACGTCGTTGAGGAAGTCGAGTTCTTCGCAAGATACCTCATATTCCTTCGACAAGCCTTCGTGCGTTTCGTACATCATCTTACCTACGGTCTCGTAGTCGCCCTTTTCGAGTGCGTCGCACACGGTGAGCACGCGATCACGCTCGCCGATTACGTAGAATGCACGGAGTGCATCTTCTTCAGATACGGTACCGCGAACTTCTTCGAGGTGCTGAATCGTTGCATCGCGGAGCGATTCTACTTCGGGGTGGAGGGCGTGGATGGCTTCTGCCACACGTTCGCAGCTGCGACGGCGGTCATTGTAGGGAGAACCCACGAGTTCGTGCTTCACCTGCGAGTTAACGAGCACAAGTTTGTAGCCTTTCGGATCGAAGGGGAAGTATTCGAACTCACCGCTGCGGCAGTCGAGACGCATGAGCGAACCCTTTTTACCGTGAACGGAGGCGAATTGATCCATGATACCGCAGTTGCAGCCCACATACTTGTGTTCTGTGCGCTGGCCTACGCGTGCGAGTTCCATTTTCTCTACCTTGTTTCCGCCCCAAATGTCGTTGAGTGCGAAAGCAAAGCACGATTCAAGGGCGGCAGAGCTGCTCATTCCGGCCCCGAGAGGCACATCGCCTGCGAAAGCCGTGTTGAAACCTTCTACGGGTACGCCGAGTGCCATCATTTCACGGCAAACACCGAAGATGTAGCGCGCCCAAGTTGCAGCGGGACCTGCTTCATCGTCGAGCGAGAACTCAACATAGTCTTTCAAGTCGATGGCATAGGCGCGCACCGTGCGCGTTCCGTTGGGTTTGATCTCGGCTATGATACCTTGTTGCACAGCACCGGGGAACACGAAGCCATTGTTATAATCCGTGTGCTCGCCGATGAGGTTGATACGACCGGGAGCAGCATATACAGTGCCGGTGGTTCCGTCGAAATGTTTGGTGAACCGGCTGCGAACGTCGTCGATAGTGAGTTTCATGATGAAGATATTATTTGAGGGATGGGGGTTAACGCAACGAACGTCCGTGGTCTGCGCGTGGCAGTGCCACGGACGAAACGATGCAAGGATTTTTTCTTATTTGATTACGGCAGTTTCTTCTTCCTCCTTCTTCGTAAGGCGGCTACCCACGAGAGCATAGTAGAGGATGTAGGCAGCGCAGAAGACTACCACCCAGAAGCTGGTGATGTAGTTGCCCGTGATGTCGGCTACAAGACCCTGGATGAACATCATCACAGCGCAACCGAAGACCATGGTCATGAAGATACCGCTGGCGATGGCCGTGTATTTGCCGAGACCTTCCACAGCCATGTTGAAGATGGCGCCCCACATCACGGAAGTGCAAAGACCTACGAGCAAGAAGGCGAAGATACCTACGGGAATGGGTTGCCAAATGAGCGTAAGTGTGTTCCAGTCAACACCGGGGAAATTCACCATTCCTGCGTTGGTAAAGAACATACCGAAGAGAACGAGGCAGAGTGTAGCAATAGACACCGAAGTTACCATCGCACGGCTGCTGACTTTGTTGCCGATGGCGGCACCAGCGAAGCGGCCGATGAGCATCATGAACCAGTAAACTGCCACGAGAAGGCCGACCGTACCGGAAGGAATGCCCGTATCAACGAGATATTGCTGAACGAAGTTGGGGACACCGACTTCGATACCCATATAGAGGAAAATAGCCAAGGCACCGAGTGCAAAGTTCTTGTGCGACATCGCACCTTGAATGAGATCAACACGCACGGGAGCTTGTTCGGGTTCTTCGATCTTGGTGAAGGAAATCACGATGAAGGCCACCACGAAGATGCAGAGTGCAATCATCAAAGCGGGAGTGGCGTCGGCGATTTTGGCTTTCGTCACGTCGGCGATGAGCGCACCCATGAGGATGTAGCAAGCCACAGCAGCAGAGGAATTGAACACACCGCCGATTTGAATCAGCTGGTTACCGGTGTTACCGCCACCGCCGAGGAGGTTGAGCATGGGGTTCACCACGCAGTTGAGGATAGCCATGCAGAGGCCGGCGATGAAAGCGCCCAAGAGGTACACGCCGAAGACGAGTCCGAGGTTGTTACCGTTGTCAAGGAAGCCGCTCAACCACTGAATGAGCAGACCCACACTACCGATGACGAGACCGATGAGTGCCGTCTTTTTGTAACCATATTTGGAGATCAGCATACCCGCGGGGATACCCATCACAAGATAAGCGATGAAGTTACCGTAGTTACCGATTTGTGCGAGTACATTCGGCACACCGCCGGGTTGGTTTTTAATGATGGTCGCCATGGGCGTGCACAAGTTTGTGACGAAGGCAATCATGGCGAAGAGAGCAATCATCACGATAATCGCGCCCCATTGTTTCGACTTTTGAGCCATTTGGGTAAGAGGTTTTGAGGTTTATAGGTTGTTGATTATTTATTTACTTGTCGGTTCCGAACTTATAGACCGTGCGTTGCGTGTAAACTTCACCGGGGCGAAGTACAACGCTGGGGAAGTGGGGTTTGTTCGGGCTGTCGGGGAAGTGTTGTGCTTCAAAGCAGAGCGCAGAGCGGCGTCCGAAGGTGGCACCTTTATAGCCCGGGAAACCATCCGCCCAGTTGTCGGAGTAGAACTGCACACCGGGTTCGGTGGTGTAGACCTCCATCGTGCGACCGCTCACAGGTTCGGTGATGCGGGCGGCAAAGGAGAGTTCGCCTTCCTCTTTTTTGTTGAGAACAAAGCAGTGGTCATAACCGGCGCCGTTCTTAATTTGCTCGTCGTTGGGATCGTCGATGCGTTCGCCCACAACATGTGGTGTACGGAAGTCGAAGGGCGTACCCTCCACCTTGCGAATTTCGCCTGTGGGTACGGACGTTTCGTCGATGGGTACATAGAAATCGGCGTTAATTTCGCAGATTGTGTCCATCGCCGTGGGTGTGGGGGTGCCGAGCCCCTGGAGCGAGAAGAAACCGTGGCTGGTCATGTTGACCACCGTCTTCTTGTTGGTCGTACCACGGTAGTCAATCACCAGTTCGTTGTCGTCCGTCCACGTGTAGCGCACAGTCATGGTGAGTTCGCCGGGGAAGCCTTCTTCGTAGTAGGCTGATACGTAGCGGAGTACGAGGGTATGATTGTCGATTTGTTCGGCATCCCAAACGCGCGCATGGAAACCGGTGGGTCCTCCGTGGAGGTGATTCGGTCCGTTGTTCACCGCGAGGTGATACTCTTTGCCGTTGAGTTGGAATTTGCCTTTGGCGATGCGATTGCCGTAGCGTCCCACGAGTGTCGAGAGGAAGGGCTCGGGCGAATTCACGCAGCTGTCGATGTTGTCGTGTCCCTGAATCACATTGGCGTATTCGCCTTTGCGGTCAGGCACCATAATGGCCACGAGCGCACCACCATAGTTCGTGATGGCAACTTCGCAGCCATTCGCATTACGCAGGATATACAAATCAGTTTTCTTGCCTCCGATTTCCTTTTGGAAGTCGGCGGCTTTCAATCCGCAGAGAGCTTGAGTATCCATTGTCTTGTAAAATTTGGCGATGGGTTGATAAATCCTTTGTTTGTCAAGTAGCAGCGGCAAAACCTATGCCTTATTTGCTAGCTTGGTGTTGCAAATCTACGAAAAAGGTTTTATTCGCAAAAGCATTCGCGCTAAAAAATGAAGAAACTTTTTTTGCTTTCGAGCGCATGGAAGTCTTCTTTTCTGTAGCCCACATGGCAAAACGTGTGTTTACTGCCGATTCTTCTCCCTTTTATTCCGCGCATCACAGTCGATTTAACTCGTTTTTGCACAGCGCATCGTCAGTTTTTTCGCACAAGCAGTGCTTCACACTTTATCAGCGTCTCAATACCGGAGAAAAAGTTGAGGACTTTTTCGCGAAACAAGTGGGGTTTGGGTAAAAAGTCGTCCGTTTTTCTTTCTAACTTGGGAACTTTCTGTTGTCCTCTCAAGAAAAGCGTCGGAATAGCCGTGCGGCGGTTTTGATGCTCTCGCGGTTCTGCCTCTCGGTTTGCCAATATGAATTAGGAAGGAGGTGCAATCAGCCAGAAACAACGATTCTGGGGCCTAAAATTCTGGCCAATTCGCGTCAAGGCTGCATTTTTTTCTTGATGAGCTGCAATTTACAGCCGTCAGTGCTTGGATGTTAGCCACTTAATGCTTAACTTTGCCCGCGATTCAGACTCCTTAGAAACTCGCTGCGTGAGTTTCGCCACCGTTTTTCGTCACCAATGAGTGCAAGTCCGTGTTCGCTCGGCTTCGCTCAGGAGAACGGTGTAATCCTAATAAACGAACATAAAGCTAACCACTACAATGAAACAAGGTATCCATCCCGAAAACTACCGTCCCGTTGTCTTCAAAGATATGTCCAACGGTGACATGTTCCTATCTCGTTCGACCTGCAAGACGTCTGAAACGATCGAATTCGAGGGCGAAACTTATCCCCTCGTGAAGCTCGAAATCTCTTCTACGTCTCACCCCTTCTACACGGGTAAGTCGAAGCTTGTGGACACCGCCGGTCGCGTGGACAAGTTCATGAGCCGTTACGGCAAGAGCCGCAAGTAATCGGGATTCTTTCCCCGCAGCAAAACAAGAGCACCTGCTTCTCTTCGGAGAGGCAGGTGCTTTTTTTGTGGGCGATAAAGAGAGAGGTAGGCCGGTTAGGGGAGTTTGAGAATATCGATGGGTTGGAAATCGAGAGGAATTTCGTCGCCCACGCCTTCGTTGAGTGGCGTGGTGAGGACATAGCGCATCCCATCGAACATGTCGCGCCACACCTTTGCGGCGTCTTGTCGCGGACGATGACGAAAGGCGGTGAGCGTCATGCGCGCCAGCGCACCGCACACGCCGTGGATCATATAGAGCACCGCCCCTTTGGAACGGCGCACCTTGGTATCGGCAGCAAAGCGCGAACCGGTGGTTTCGCGTGAGGGGACGGTGCAGAGATGTTGGGGAAAGAAATGCACATGCAAGCCGGTTCGGTGCGACTGGTAGAGGAAAATTTCTTCTTCGCCGCAGGAAAGGAACTCCGCGCCGAGCCCAAATCGTGTGTCGAAGGCAGGTAGTGCAGCATCGGTGCGCACAACGATTTCGAAGCTCGTGAAATAGGTGCCGCGAGGCGCGTCGGCGTAGGCAAACGCGTGGTCGGCATAGGATTTGAAGGGCTGTCCTTGCAGTGTGGTGGCTTCGAGACAGAAAATGTCGACTTCGGGGTGCTCCTCGGCCAAGCGAATCACGGCCGTGAGGTCATCATTCGTGTAGCGAGCGTCGTCATCGGCAATGATGGCGAGAGCTGTGGAGCAATGTCGCAAAGCATTGTTGCGATTGGCCGAAAGCCCGGCGCCGAGGAAGGGGAAGAAGCGCACATCGGTGCGGGTGCGCAGCGCATCGGGCACCATGTCGAGAAACATGGGGTCGGTGTATTGAAAACTCACCACATATTCCACGTCCGGACGCTCGGGCAAGAGCATTTCGGGTACGCCGGTAATGCGGTCGTTGATGGTACAAATGAGGAGAGAAAGTCGCAGATCGGACATAAAAAATGCTGAGGTGCGGCGCGGATCGGCCTGTGAATGATGAGGAAAAACGCATTTTTCGTTTCAGCACCGCAAGACGTGCGGCACTGAAACGAAAAAGCGATCAATTGATGGAGTAGGTGAGGGCGGGATGGGCTTCGATGTAGCGAACGAGTTCGTGTGTGACGTTGATTCGCGAGTTTCTACTGCTCAAGGTGATCCATTGTGACGTGGAAGCGTCGTAGATGTTGAACTGCAAAGCGCTGTCGCCCACCGAATGGCGCACGAGTTCGAGAATTTCGGTCACCAAAGCCACGTCGACGGCCTCTAATCTGGCGTTGATCGTGATGCTTCTGATCTTGCGATCCTTGACATCGGCGAGCCATTCGACCTTTTTGATGTTCAAATCGGGGTCGCCCTTTCCACCCCAACGCGGCGGTTGCACGCCGGCGGTGATGAAGACGGAATTGCCCACGGCGAGGTAGCCTTTGAACTGTGCCCAAATGTCACCGAAAACGAGGAACTCTCCGCCGCCCTTGAAGTCTTCGATGCGAATTTTTCCGAAGGCGCTTCCTCGCTTTGAGATGCGTTCTTCGGCATTGGTGACGATGCCGCCGAAGGTGATCTCTTGGTTGAGGAAGGGATTGAGGTCGGCCACTTCGGGCATGCTGATGGTGCAAAGATTGTTGAGCACGATGCTGTAGTCGTCGAGCGGGTGGCCACTGATGTAGATGCCGATGAGTTCGCGCTCGCGGTTGAGCTTTTCCAAGTCGCTCCAGCGTTCAAAGACCACGGGGGCTTTGGGCTTGCTGATCTCCACTTCTTCGCTTCCGCCGAAGAGCGAATGGGTGCTTTCTTCGCTTTCCATCTGGAATCGCTGTCCGTAGGTGAGGAGGGCGTCGAGATAGGGGAGTCCGCTCTCGCTCTGTCCGAAGAACTGTTCGCGGCGCAATTCGCCGAAGCTGTCGAAGGCGCCGGAAAGGGCGAGACATTCGAGGTTTTTGCGGTTGCAAATGTTGAGATTTACGCGCTCGAAGAAGTCGAAGACGGACAGGTATTTGCCGCCGCGTTCGCGCTCGTCGATGATCGCTTGTACGGCATTGTCGCCCAACCCCTTGATGCCGGCAAGTCCGAAACGGATGTCGCCGAGATGGTTGACCGAAAATTTGCGGAAGCTCTCGTTCACGTCGGGCCCGAGGCAGACTAAGCGCATGGCCTTGCACTCATCGAGAAATTTGGTGAGGTCGGCAATGTTGCCCATCGAGCGACTCATCACCGCCGCCATGTATTGCGCCGGGAAGTTGGCTTTGAGGTAAGCGGTTTGGTAGGCTACCCACGAATAGCAGGTGGCGTGGCTCTTGTTGAAGGCATAGGAGGCAAAGGCCGTCCAGTCTTTCCAGATTTTCTCGAGCACCGCAGGATCGTAGCCGTGGGCATTTCCGCCGGCCACGAACTTCGGATACATGTGGTTCAGCTTGTCGATGAGCTTTTTACCCATCGCCTTACGGAGGTTGTCGCTTTCGCCGCGGGTGAAGTCGGCAATTTCGCGCGAGAGGAGCATGACCTGTTCCTGATAGACGGTGATGCCGTAAGTGTCCTTGAGGTATTTTTCCATGCAGGGGAGGTCGTAGGTGATGGGTTCCTCCCCGTGTTTGCGCTTGATGAACTGCGGAATGTATTCCATCGGGCCGGGACGATAGAGGGCGTTCATGGCAATGAGGTCCTCGAAGGTGCTGGGATGGAGTTCGCGCAAGTACTTTTGCATGCCCGGCGACTCGAATTGGAAGGTGCCGACGGTGCGTCCGTCGCAATAGAGGTCGTAGGTGGCGGGATCTTCGATGTCGAGCAGGTCGACGTTGATCTCAATGCCGAGCGAGTGGCGGATGTTTTTGACGGCTTCGCGCAGGATCGAAAGGGTTTTGAGACCGAGGAAGTCCATTTTGATGAGTCCGGTTTCCTCGATGACCTTGCCTTCATATTGCGTGCAGTGGAGTTTTTCGCCGGTTTCCTTGTCGTCGGCGGTGCTGACGGGTACCCAATCGCTGATGTCGTCGCGGCAGATGATGAAACCACAGGCGTGGACACCCGTGTTGCGCACGTTGCCCTCAAGCATTTTCGCATATTGAATAGTGTTGCGCATGAGGGGATCGTGCGAAGCCTCTGCTTCGCGCAATTCGGGGATGGCTTTGATGGCATTGGGCAAGTTCATCTTGGGCGTCTTGCCGTCCGGCCCCGCAGGCAGTTTGTCGGGAATGAGTTTGCACAGGCGATTGGACTCCGAAAGGGGGAGCTGCAACACGCGCGCCACGTCTTTGATGGCCAACTTGGTGGCCATAGTGCCGTAAGTGATGATGTGTGCCACTTTCTCTGCTCCATATTTATCCGTCACCCACTGGAGAACACGTCCTCGGCCGTCGTCGTCGAAGTCGACATCGATATCGGGGAGCGAAATACGGTCGGGATTGAGAAAACGCTCGAAGAGCAGATCGTATTTGATGGGGTCGATGTCGGTGATGCGCAGGCAATAGGCCACGGCACTGCCCGCCGCCGATCCACGACCGGGGCCTACGGAAACATCGAGTTGCTCTCTTGCGGCTTTGATGTAGTCTTGCACAATCAAGAAGTAGCCGGGGAAGCCCATGGTCTTCATGATGTGCAGCTCGAACTTGATGCGGGCGTCGGTTTCTTCGTCAAGCGGATCTCCATAACGCCATTTGGCGCCCTCATAGGCGAGCTTGCCGAGATAGTCCGCTTCGAGTTTGATGCGATAGAGCTTGTCGTATCCGCCGAGTTTTTTGATTTTGGCCTCACCTTCTTCGCGGTCTACGACCACATTGCCGTTCTCATCTTGGGTGAATTCGTCGTAGAGTTGAGCTTCTGTGAAGCGTTGTCGGTATTCTTCTTCGGTGCCAAAGTCTTTCGGAATGTCGAAGTTAGGCATGATCGGGCCGTGATCGATGCTGTAGAGTTCCACTTTGTCGACAATCTCTTGCGTTGTGGCGAGTGCTTCGGGAAGATCGGCGAAGATCTCGTTCATTTCTGCCTGCGTCTTGAACCATTCCTGTTTGGAATAGAGCATGCGCGTGGGATCGTTGACGAAGTGGTTGGTGGAAAGACAGATCAAAAGATCGTGGGCTTCGGCATTTTCTTCGTCGGCAAAGTGGGTATCGTTGGTGCAGATGTATTTTACTCCGCATTTTTCCGCCAGTTCGAGCAAGACCTTGTTGGCTTGAACCTGCAACGGATAGGTTTCTCGGTTGGCACGTTGGGCGGGATCTTTCACCTCGTGGCGTTGAAGTTCGAGGTAGTAGTCGTCGCCGAAAGTTTTCTTGAACCACATGACGGCTTCTTCTGCACCTTGCAGATCGCCGGCGAGGATCTTTCGCGGAATTTCTCCACCCAAACAGGCCGAAGAAACGATGAGTCCTTCTTTGAATTGTTCAAGATCGGCTTTGTCGGTGCGCGGTTTCATGTAGAAGCCGTCGATCCACGAGCGGCTGACGAGCTTAATCAGATTGTGATAGCCCGTTTCGTTCTTGGCCAAGACCACAAGGTGCCACCCACTGCGGTCTTCTTTGGTTTTCTTGTCGGCTTTGGTACGACGGGCGCAGTACATTTCGCAACCGAAGATGGGTTTGAAGTCCAAGATGCGCTGCGCCTTCTCAATTTTTTTCTCACATTCGGCAATCAACTCGTCGTGTGTCTTGCCGGCGTCGGGATTCACTCCTTTTTCGTCGGGCGCATTCTGGTAGGAGCCGTCGCGCAACGCAGCTAACTTGGCTTCCGCCGCCTTTTTGTCCTTGGCAGCACCTCCTTTCTTCTTGCTCACATAGTTGAAAAAGTCTTTTATGCCCATCATGTTGCCATGATCGGTGAGCGCCATTCCGCGCATACCATCGGCCATGGCCTTGTCTACGAGACGAGAAATGGAGGCCTGACCGTCGAGCAAAGAGTAATAGGAGTGAACGTGCAGGTGTACGTAAGGTATCATAGGAAGAGAAGCGGAGAATCGGTGAGAAAAATGAATACTTTCGTCAAGTCGGTCGCGGCAAGTCTACGAGTGAGGCAAAGTTTGAACGAGACTGTGGCGAAAAAGCGTCTGTGAAAAGAACTTTTCGCCGTGCACTTTTGGGGCGCACGGCGAAAAGTGTCAATAAAGGCGCGAAGGACTTAGTTGAAGAAGGTCCAACTGATGCCAAAGTGGAGCAGTCGCTGATTGGTGGGGTAGTGCGGCACGAGGAAAGAGCGGCCTTCTGACGAATTCACGTGGGTATAGGCCAAATAGAAGCGCACGCCTTTGAGTTTGAAGTTGATATAGGCGTTGATCCAGGGATAATTGCCGAGTTTCGTGCGATAAGTGGCATCTTGCACGGCATATTGTCCGATGATGGGCGAATAGGTCGGCGCATAGTACTCCGTAAAATAGCGAATGTCCGCACCCAGCTGCGTGGCGAGGACGCGGGCGATCTTAAATTGCAGATAGACGTTGCTCCAGCCCGTGAACATCGGGAGAGGAAGCACATTGTCGTTTGAACTCTTCTGCAGCGTGAGCTGATTTTCCCAGTGCAAGGGTCCCCACGCCCAACGATTGGAGAAAGAGGCAGAGGCTATTTGCACGTTGCCGTTGTACTGATCTACCGTGACGCCATATTTCATTTTGGCCAAGTCGGGAGTCGTGGCTTCTGTCGTTTGCGTTTCGCGGAAGTAGGCATAGTTCTGCACACTCTCGATGCCGACGCTCAAGGCATTGGTACGATAGGAGAGCGTTCCCTCCACTCTGGCGCGAAAGATGTGGTTGAGATCTTTGTCCCACCAAGCATTGCGACCATGGTAGTGGTTATAGTAGAAAGCGGGGTTCTCATTGCGCACATAACCGCCACCCACGAGCGAGAGGGTGTCTTTGCCCATACGAAAGTGCAGACCTACATTACCTTCAATGTTGAATTCGCCCCAATCTTTGCCGGTGGTGCGCATTTCTCCCAGCACATTGTAGCGCAACGTGTGGGCATTTTCGCGGAGCAGTTGGGCTCCGAGGGTAAAGTAGTTGAAAGTGGTGGCTTTTTGCAGTAAGTCGACGTCGGGAAGCGTGAAGCGCGAAAATTCGTGCTTGGCAAATAAGCGCATACCAGTCTTTACCCACTTTTTGAATCCCTCGTTCATTTCCAATGCAACGGTGTTTTGGATCGTTAGATAGTGGGTGCTGTCGGCGGCTGCGTCACCATTGGTGAAGAAGTTGGCAAAGAAGTCATCGAGCTTCTTGCGCGAGGTGAAATTACGGTAGTTGCTTTCGGCGCGAACGGTGTGAATGAGCGAGGCGACGGGGACAAAGCGACGAGTGAGGGTAGAGTCTTGCGACAAGGCCTGCATTTTTTTCAAATCCGCGCTGTCAGTCGCCGCATTGGTGGCTTGTTTTGCAGAGCGATGCACTTCTTTTCCGGCGGAGTCGAGATATTGTACATAGCCGGCGGAGAGCCGGTGCGTGAAAAAGGCGCGATCGATGCTCACCGTGTTACGAACGCCTTCGAGGCGGACAGGCATGTCCGAAGAACCGTAGCGTGTGGGAAAATAATTGGGGTTGGTGATGTAGCGCTCGTCTTGCAAACCGCCGTTTTCCACGTTCTTGATGTAGCCGGTCTCGTAATATCCGTGCGCTTGGTACTTGTCTCCGCGGAAATAGCCGTAGAGTGAACCGTCGATTGAGGAGTGGTTCTGATTTTTGTAGTAGCCGCGTGCGTAGGAGTAGTCCACATTGAAACCAATGCCCGCACGTTTGTTGATGTTGGTAGAAAAGCGCGCTATAAAGTGGTCGTCGCCGTCGGTCTTACTGCCCGAGGAGTGATAATCTAAGCGCGCAACGGGCGATTTTGTGTTGGTGAACACAAAGCGACCGGTGGGAACGAGAAACCAGTTGTAGGGACGTTCGAAGACAAACTGCGAAGCCATCATGAAGTCCTGGCGTCCGTTGTAAATTCTCGCCACACGCGGTGCGCCGAGGCTGCCGGTAAAATTGTATTCTCCGTAAAGACCGCCGGTGTTGTTGACGTTTTGGAACAGATGGCTCAGCGTATCGGGACGCACAGGGCGCACAGCACCAAAACGCTCGTCGACATTCCACATGAAGTAGCCCGTCGGGACTGAATTCGGGTCGATCGAATCGCCTTTTGCCTGATTGAAATGTCCGGCACCGCCGCGTAAACGCTCGTTCTCGCGAGCCGTGAAGCCGGCGAAGGGGTTTTGTGCGCTGCTTTGAATGACAAAAAGCATCGCCAAGGCGATGCTCAAAAAGAAAGAGGATATATTGCGCGAGAAAATGTTCATATTTCAAAATCCTGAAGGGCTTGTGCGATGTGTCTACGGGTGTTTTCGCTCACTTCTGTAAGGGGAAGTCGCAAAACATTCTGCAGTTCTTTGCGTTCGGCCATCATACACTTTACGCCGGCGGGATTTCCTTCGACAAATGCCAAGCGGAAGATGTCGTGGAAGGCACGATGAATGTGCAACGCCTCAAAAACGTCGCCATTCTTCATGCTGCGCACAAGTTCTGCCATTTCATTGGGGAAAGCATTGGCTACTACGGAAATGACTCCCACGCCCCCGAGTGCTACAATTTCGAAAGTCAGCGAGTCGTCGCCGCTGATCACTTCAAAACCCGCAGGAGCGTGCGAAATGATCTCATTGATCTGCGCCAAATTGCCGCTTGCCTCCTTGATAGCCACAATGTTTTCGAAATCTTCGGCGAGTCTGAGCGTCGTCTCGCTCGAAAGATTCACTCCCGTGCGTCCCGGTACATTATACAGCACCACCGGCACGGGCGATGCTTGGGATACGGCACGATAGTGGCGATAAAGTCCCTCTTGGGTGGGCTTATTATAATAAGGAGTGACAATCAACACCCCGTCGATGCCTTCAAAGTCTGCTTCTTCGAGAAAGGCACACACGCTACCCGTATCATTGCCACCGCAACCCAAAAGTAAGGGCACGCGACCCTGGACTTCGTCCACGAAGGCCTCGATGATCTGTTCACGTTCCGCTACATTGAGCGTCGGGGTCTCGGCTGTTGTGCCGAGTACACAGAGATAGTCTATGTCACCGTCCTCTAAAAGACGATTGATGTGCTCGCGCAGGGTGAGCAAGTCTACTTCTCCTTCGGCTGTGAACGGCGTGACGACGGCAACGCCTGTTCCTTGAAACGGATTGGTTCGCATAGGTTTTGGAATTTGGAGGCTTCCGATGAGTGGCCCAAGTACTTAAATTGTAGGTTGGCCGATGTTTGTATGCAAAAGTAGCGATTAAAATTCAAGTGTACAAAAAGCCTACTCAGTTTTCGCCACTGATGAGAGCAAGAAACTCGCTTTCGCTCATCACGCGCACACCCAATTTGGCCGCCTTCTCGAGTTTCGAAGGCCCCATTTTCTCCCCGGCTAGGATAAACGAGGTCTTTCCCGATATGCTCGACACGTTTTTACCACCGTAGGCTTCTATCATTTTTTTATACTCGTCGCGAGAGTGGTGAGAGAAGGTGCCACTGATAACAATGCTCTGTCCCTCGAGTTGCGTGCCGGCTTGTACGACTTCGGGCATCGCCATTTGCAGACCAAATCCGGCAAGTGTGTCCACCAAAGCCCCGTTGTCGGGATTGGAGAAGTAGGCGCGTACGCTACCGGCAATGATTTCGCCGATGCCCTCCACTTGTATCAGTTCGTCGAGTGTGGCTGCGCGCAGCGCCTCGACATTTTTGAAATGCGTGGCCAGCACTTTGGCGGCCACTTTGCCCACAAACCGAATGCCCAAGGCGAAGAGCAGTCGGTCGAACGACGCACTTTTGCTCTTTTCGATGGCGGCCAAGATTTTGCGCGTCGCCTTTTCGGTGACGGGCATAGCGGGA
Organism: Prevotellaceae bacterium; assembly: GCA_015257125.1. GTDB lineage: Bacteria > Bacteroidota > Bacteroidia > Bacteroidales > Bacteroidaceae > Alloprevotella. The sequence continues at coordinate 37,041 of JABZKU010000023.1, forward strand.
GATTGCTCATCGGTGGGAACTCCCAAAGTCGGAGCGGTGAATGCCCCTCGAGACAAGTACCAATTTTTGTCCCACTCGGTGAGTTGCAGCCGATACAGGTCGGTTACGTCGCGAAGCAGCCCATTCTCGTAGTATTTGTCCACCACTTCCGGTCCGAGGCTCATAATATTCATCGCATCACGCGCAATAAAATGCTCAATGCGCCCTTTGCGTTGAGGAGGGCAGGCGTCGTTGGGACAATAGGTGGCCGCCTCGCCTTCGTAGCGCACGAGGGGCGTACCGCATTCCGGACAGGTCTGTACAAAGGTCACGGGCGCTCCCAAAGCATTGTCGCGCAGTTCGGTGGCCACTCCTACAATTTGCGGAATGATCTCGCCGGCTTTCTCCACATAAACTTGGTCTCCCAAGTGTAAATCGAGTTGGCGGATGATATCTTCGTTGTGGAGCGATGCACGTTTCACCAATGTGCCGGCCAAGAGCACAGGTTCCATGTTGGCCACGGGGGTCACGGCACCGGTGCGCCCCACTTGGAACGTCACTTCCTCTAATCGCGTCAGAGCTCGCTCAGCTTGAAACTTGTAGGCGATGGCCCAGCGCGGCGACTTCGCCGTGAAGCCCAAGCGCGCTTGCTGGCTCAACGAATCGACCTTGAGCACCACACCATCCGTCGCCACGGGAAGTGATTTTCGCGCCTCATCCCAATGATCGAGAAAGGCATATATCTCTTCCAAACTCGTAGTCAAGGTCGTTGCTTCGCTCACTTTGAAGCCCCAAGTGCGGGCTTTCATCAAATTGGCGTAGTGCGTGTCGGCAGGCAGCTCGTCGCCCAACAGATAATAGAGATAAGCATCCAATCCTCTGGAGGCCACGACGCGACTGTCCTTACTCTTCAGCGTGCCACTCGCGGCATTGCGCGGATTGGCAAAGAGTGGTTCTTCGCGCGCCTCACGTTCTTGATTGAGTCGGTCGAAGGAACTCCACGGCATCAACACTTCTCCGCGGATTTCGAAGCGCTGCGGCCAATCGCCTCCGGCGGGCAAGCGCAAGGGAATGGAGCGAATCGTGCGCACGTTGGCCGTCACATCGTCGCCGCGTACCCCATCGCCACGCGTCAAGGCTCGCACCAGCGCGCCGTCCTCATACAGTAGCGAAAGGCTCAGCCCGTCGAATTTCAATTCGCAGCAGATGGAAAACGGTTCGCCGTCGAGCCCGGCCTGCACGCGTTCGTAAAACTCGCGTACCTCGTCGCGGTTGTAGGTATTGCCGAGTGAGAGCATCGGGCGTTCGTGCTCCACCTGCGTGAACTCATTGTTCAAGTCGCTACCCACTCGTTGTGTCGGACTGTTGGCATCGAAGCGTTCCGGATGCGCCGCTTCGAGTGTTTGCAGTTCGAGCATGAGCTGATCGAACTTGGCATCGGAGATTTCCGGGCTGTTCTCTACATAATATAAATAGTTGTGTCGGTGCAGTGCAGCACGTAGTTCGTCTATCCGGTCGGGCATGAGTAGGGTAATCTAAATGCGATATTGAATTTAACAGCAAAAGTAGTGGAGTTGTTCGAGACGACCAAAAGTTTGCAATGAAATTAGGAATCAATCTCTTTCGATTGCCTGCAAATGAGTTCTGTTTTTGGTAAGTAGTAAGGAGAACGAAACACAGCAGCGCTCAATGCTGCTCGTAAATGTGTGCAGTTATAAGGTGTATAATATAAAAATTGCCGTAACTCAATGAGTTACGGCAATTTGATGCGGAGAGAGTGGATTATGAACTAAAATTTATAACTCCCTGTATCGTAACGTTTTATACGTATTTATTTTTCTTCTGTAGCCAGATTGTAGCCACAACAGAGTATTTTGAGAGTATGCACAGATACTGCTCATGAAAAAATGCGCCTGCATTATTCAGGTTCAAAAGTACAAACAAAATGAACCATCTCCAAATTATTCAGGATAAATTTGTTACAAAAGTTTTGGCTACAATTTTCGGTGCACGGTGCAAGCCCTTATATATATAGGGTCTTGCACCGTGCACCGATGGTCATCTCGTAGCTCAAATGATGTAGAGAATGAAATATCGCTTTTAGTTTTTATTACTGTCCGGTAAAAGTTTTTCTCTCCACATAAAATAAGGCTGAAGTCCAT
>JABZKU010000049.1 GCA_015257125.1 Prevotellaceae bacterium
AATGGACTTCAGCCTTATTTTATGTGGAGAGAAAAACTTTTACCGGACAGTAATAGTCTTAAATCAACTCCCCCTCTTCGAGAGAGCTGAACTGCACTTTTGCTCCACTTTGTGGAGAGAGTGTTGGTAAATGCTCATAGGAGAATGAAAAGCACACCAGAAATTCCCCGAATCAGCTCACGATGAAAAAACATTTGAGAATAATTTGAATAGATGTTGTTTATGTCAAGAAAAATGTCGAATATTGCATTTCTTGTTGCCGCCAATCTGATTTCGGTCAACTGTTTTTCAAAGATAGTAGAAAATAACCTCCTCAAAATCTAAAGGGAATAGTTCGTCGTTCCCACCTCTCCGCTTTTTCCGCTCCGGTAATATATGAAACAAATAGAAAAAGTCGCCGTAGTGCGCGTAATCCACGATCTCATTTTGGCTGATGGTATCTTAGATACGCGCGAAATGGATTTACTAGACCGACTTTACTCCGACTACGGTGTGAAGAAAACAGAAATACTCCTTGCCGATGAGTGCACGTTGGCAGCAGCCCTGGATGTCTTGTCGGAGGCCGATGAGGATTTGCGCCACAAGTTGCTCAAGGATTGTATGCTCATTTCGATGTCCGACAACATTTGTGCTCGTGAGGAAGCGATGCTGATGTTGGCTTTGCGCAGTTGTTTGACGCAAAACATGGGCAGTCGTGACAGTGTCATCTCCGTACGTGGAAATCAGCGCATCAATTTAGAGCCTTTCCAAGTGCTTTACGTCGAGAGTGAGTACGATGAGGAAGTCAATGCGTCAATCGGAGAGCAATACCGCGAAATCTGCACCGAACTCCGCCTGACCGGTTTCGACTTTGTCTATTTGCCGCAGATCGCCCGCAATTATCAAAAGATGAGCGACGAAGAGTTGCTCAAACTGGGCTATTTCCTTTATCCACAGGTGAGCGATGAGCGCCTGCGCGTCATCATTATGCAGTTGCGCGAACTGTCTACAGCGCGTTTCTGTCGCGAACAGCTCTCGATGAAACTCGATTTCAAGGGATTGGTGGACGTCGCTCCGTCGATTCTTTTCAAAATCAACGAATCGCTGGTCGACAATGAACAAGTCAGCAACTTCATGTTGTTGGAAATCTCTGACAATGCGTTGGACACAGTGCGCGAAATGATCGACCTCTTCAATCAGTATCATCAAAATTCGAGCGTACGTTATTTGCGTGAAGAGAGTGGGCGCTTCATTGTATGTGGCATTCACAAGCAAATCTTCGACATCTTGATGTTGCGCAAAGGGATACGTAGTCGCGTTGTGATCGATCCTGCTAACGAAAGAATCTTTTTCGCCGATGCCGATGTCGAGTTGGAAAAAGTGCATCGTCGCGAGAAAGCACTCTACACCTTGCTCTTGTTAGAGAGTGCAAGCGGGGGTGTGAACTTCAGTAGACCAACCGGCGCTCAATTGCAGCGACGCCACGAGCAGCGCATGCAAAGGATGCAAGAGAAGTATGCACTCATTTATCGCATGTTTGGTGGAAGTAGTAAAGTCACTCCGAGTTTGGCGAACACCGAATCGCGTTCTCCCATGTTGAGCTTACTGAAACGCCAGTTAATGAGCCTTAGAGACATCTTGCATAGTCCGGAAAATTACGTGGCAGATCGTAACATCTACGGCAATTACGCCGTAAGCATTTCGCCGGATCTGATTTGCTATTACGATGCCGAAACAGAAAGCATTCACAGATTGGACGAATCGGAAGAATGGCGCCGCATCTTATCTTTGTAAGTTTGCAGGCTATTGAGCGTTTCAAAATGAAAAGAACGTGCAATCTTGCATCTTCTCGCTTCGGTTCAACAGAAAACTTTTCCTTTGCAACATCTACCACACCGAACAACAATACAACGGATGACCTCTCGGAAACCATCGAGTAGGGTCGGGGCAGATGAGCATATCTAACATTAAGTGACATAAAACACAACCGTCAATGGCTATCAATCTTGTTAAAGGAGACAATTTTAGCTTGTCTAATAGTTTGTCTCATGTCTCTGTCGGACTCGGCTGGGATCCTAGTCGAAACCCCGGTAATCCTTATGATCTGGATGCTTCGGCATTTATGTTGGGACACAATGGTCGCCTCATCGCTGATGAGTACTTTGTTTTTTACAACAATCAAACCTCGCCCGATGGTGCAGTGCAGTCAAGTGGAGATGACCTCACCGGTGGAAACAGCGACGGAGGAGATGATGAGAAACTGAGCGTCGACTTGGTTCATGTGAATCCCCGTGTGCAGGAGATACTCTTCACGGTGACCATTCACAAAGCTGAAGAGCGCGGACAAAACTTCGGACAGGTACACAATGCCTATATTCGCATCTACAACGAAGAGAATCAGCAGGAAATAGCCCGCTACGATCTCAATGAAGACTTTTCGGTGGAAACCGCGGTTGAATTTGGCCGTCTCTATCGTAGCTTCGGTGAATGGAAATTCGAAGCACTGGGAATCGGTCGAAAAGGAGGTCTTCAATTCCTTGTTGACAAATACAGATAAATACAACTATGAGCATCAATCTTGAAAAAGGCCGCTCCATCAATTTGGAAAAAGAGAGTGGCGAAAGACTGACCAACTTCTGTGTTGGTTGTAATTGGGGAGCCGTTGTGAACAGCACTTTCTTCGGACTCTTCAAATCGACAATCGATGTTGACGTTGACTTGAGTTGCCTCATGTTCAATGCCGAAGGCCAACCCATCGACCACATTTGGTCTCCGCTCTATCGTTTCGGAGACAACAATGTGGGATTGCCCAATGGCAAATTGACCTCTCTTGATGGGGCATTGCACCATACCGGCGACGATCTTGAAGGCGACCAAAATGGCGATGACGGACTCGACAATGAAATCATCACCGTCGATCTCAATCGTGTCAATGCCCAAGTGCAAAGCATCGTTTTCTTCCTCAATATTTACAATAACAACGAGTACAGCGGCGACTTTTCGGGTATTCCTTATGCTCATATCCGTATGTTTGAGGGAGTGCCTGAGCGTGCACCCCGTCGCGTCTTTGCGCAATACAATGTGGCCACGCAACAAAACTGCGAAGGAATGCGCGCCTTGGTGATGGGCAAACTCTATCGTGTCAATGGTAATTGGCAGTTTAAGGCCATCGGTGAAGCCTTCCCCGATAGAAGCATCGTTCACACCGTCTCGCGCGTGATGAAAGACTTCGCCCGCTAAAATCAAATACCACCGCCTAAAATATAAGCTATGAGAAAACTACCGATATACTTGCTGCTCGATACGAGTGGATCCATGCACGGTGAACCCATCGAGGCCGTAAAGAATGGTGTAGAAATGCTGGTTTCGACCCTGCGCAACGACCCCTATGCTTTAGAAACAGCCTATCTCAGTGTCATCACGTTCAACACAAACGCACAACAACTTGTGCCGTTGACAGAGTTGGAACAATTTCAAACTCCTGTGATTGAAGCCCGCGGATGCACAGCTTTGGGCGAAGCACTCACCCTTTTGGCCGATTGTATCGACACAGAAGTGGCCAAAACCACCGCCGAGCAGAAAGGCGATTGGCGCCCCTTGGTCTTCATCATGACCGACGGCTTGCCTACCGACGACCTAAACCAAGGTCTCGAAGCCTTCCGCAGCCGCAAAACCGGTATGGTCGTAGCCTGCGCCGCCGGTCAGGGAGCCGATACGGCCACCTTGCAAATGATTACCCCCAATGTGGTGCAACTCGACACTGCAGACAGCTCTACCATCAAAGCCTTCTTCAAATGGGTGTCAGCCTCCATCAGCACCAGCAGCAAGGCGGTAGAGACGGGAGATGAAACCAACTCTCTGAGTGAACTCCCCCCTCCCCCCGCAGAAGTCAACATCGTTGTTTAGCGCATCGCCGTCCATTTGCCTACAAACGAGTGGTGCTGCTAAGGCAGTAACCACTCGTTTGTCTTTTTCCTCATGAGTAGAAGATTACCTGTTTACATTCTCATCGACACCAGTGGCTCTATGCGTGGCGAGCCCATCGAAGCCGTGAAGGTCGGTTTAGCTGACATGATATCTTCGCTTCGCCTTGATCCCTATGCCTTGGATACTGCCCACATTAGTATCATCACCTATGATCGGACGGTACAACAGGTATTACCGCTGACCGATTTAGAGCAATTACAACTCCCGGACATCGATTGTCCGGAGTCGGGCCCCACTTTCTTGGGAGCGGCTTTGCAACTTTTGTGCGACCTTTACGATCAAGAGGTGCGTACCGGCAGTTCGGAGCAGAAAGGTGACTGGATGCCTTTGTTGTTTGTGCTAACCGATGGCAAACCTTCCGATCTTCTTGTCTACGACCAGGCCGTCGAGGCCATAAAGCAGCGACCTTTTTCCAACATCGTTGCCTGTGCCGCCGGTCCGAAGGCGCAAACGGCTCCTCTGAAGAAACTTACTGACCACGTGTTTACCCTCGACACAATGGATCGTGCCACTTTCAAGCGCTTTTTCCAATGGGTAACCATCAATGTGCAGCAGGGAGGGCGTACGATAGGAGTGTCCGAAGACACAGCACTACCTCCGGCGCCGGGAGAAATCAATATTGTGCTTTGAAAGTGTGATGATTTCATGCGCTTCACAGCGTCTCATTTCGCCCATCTTTTCTCGTTCTTATCAACCGTAACTTGTTATTCCCCTAATTCTAATATGTTTCTTGAACGCCTCTATCGCTTTTTCAATCCACCGGCATGCGACAAGGCAGAATTTGAAGCCTTTGCCCGGTTTATCTTTGAAAAGTACTGGAACGAATTCAAAACCTCTCGTATGGATAAACTCACAAATTGGTTCGCCGCACATCCGTGGCCTGCTCTCCCCAATGCCGTCGAAAATTCGACCTACGAGGCTGCAATTAGCCTCCCTTCACTTCCCGAAAATACGCATTTGATCTTAAAAAGCGTGAGCGGAGTAGATCGTGAAACCCACGGATTGAACATTGAAATGACGTCCGACAGCTTTACGGTCAGTGGCACTCCCCAACTTGACAAATTTAGAGAAGAGGGACGCACATTGCAGACCGAGTTCACCCTCGTAGCCCGTTTTGACTTCGAAGGCGGTAGTGAATATGGAAAACAAGAAAACCTCGAGCAGGAATTCAAACTCACCGTCAATCCCGATCCTCACAAGTTGTGGAAAGATCTCCCGGTCGATTGGGAGAAGATAGGCGAACCTCAATACCGGCATGCCGATGAAGCCTCGGATTTTTTGGCTGTGGAAACGTCCTTCGACGGCACTCCGGCGAAACACATCGTGGTAGCCAGCAAGCGAGGGCGCAGTCATGCGCACGAAGGCAAACCGCGTGACGACGCTTACCGCATGCACTATTGTGCCGAGAACGGTTGGTACGTCATGGCCGTTTCTGACGGTGCCGGCTCCGCGGCCTATTCCCGCGAGGGCTCACGTTTGGCTTGTGAAACAGCGGTCGAGTGCTGTTTGAAGAAACTGGCCGATGCAGAGACGCTCAAAAACATCGAAGCACAAATTTCGGCTTATCATCAGTCAGAGAGTGAAAACATCTCGAAGGTGGGTGAAGTGCTTTATCATCTGCTTTGCTCTGCAGCGTTCAATGCCAGTAAGGCCATACAAGCAGAAGCTGCGAAACAACAGCGCGATCCTCGAACCTATGCGGCCACTTTGTTGCTCAGCATCACAAAGCGTTTCCCGTTTGGTTGGTTTGTCGGTACCTTTTGGGTAGGCGACGGCGCCATTGCCCTCTATCGCCGCGATCTGCATGAGGTTAAACTGATGGGCGAGCCCGATGAAGGAGAATATGGTGGACAAACACGTTTTGTCACCATGCCCGAAATATTCCAAGATCCAACAGCTTGCTATAAGCGTCTGCGATTTACGTTGGTCGACGACTTCACCGCCCTCTTCTTGATGTCCGATGGCGTGAGTGATGCCAAGTTCGAAACCACCAACAATCTGAAGAATCCCCAAAAGTGGGACAAACTCTGGGAGAATTTGGAGCACAAAGGAGTCGGACTCACTACCGGTGAAGAAGTGGCAAAAAATCAGTTGTTGTCTTGGCTCGATTTTTGGTCGCCGGGCAATTACGATGACCGCACCATCGCAGTGCTCTGCGGCAAAGAAGCCCCGTCGTCCGACGAAAAGACGTCTGCTGTCGCCGACGAAGTCTCGAAAGCCGGTAGCGCGGAGGCCTCTCTCGAAGAGCCTGCAACAACAGAAGCCACTTCTGCGGAAACGTCGACGGTCGACGCCCACAGCGCGGCTCCTCACGAAGAACCAACAACCGCTGAGGCCACTTCTACAGAAAAAACAGCCATCGACACGCCTACCGATAGCGAGGTAACGCCTGCCAAAGAGCCGGCATCCGAAGTCTTGGCTCCACAAGCATCTGTGACCGCAGAGCAAAATTCAGATGCTGCGACGCCCACTGCGCCCACTGCGCCCGCTGCCGAAGAGAAAAAGCAGCCCAAACCCGATGTCGAAACCGGCGAACCAACGTCTGCCCAAGCAACTGAACAACTTGTTGCTGAAGTCGCATCAAAAGAAGCCGAAACAACTTCGGCCACGGCCGGTGAAGTTCCCGTTCCCACCGAGACCGCGGACGCGCAGCCAACCTCGAGTCCGTGCGACGGCGAAGTCACGAATTCCCCTGATGCTCATTGTTAACCCCCTACGACCATGGCAAATATCGTAACGCTAACAGCCACTGACGGTAGTTCCGTTGAGTTCTATGACGAAATTAAAGCCTCCGGCGGCGTCAAGGATGTCTATTTTTCCACCGATGGCACCTATGTGGTGGCCTTCTATCGCAAAGCCCTCAGTCCCAATGACCGGCAGCGCATAGATGACATCGTGAACACGCACCGCCAACTGATTTTCACCACCGATGAGGTCGGGAAGTATTGGGCGACACTTTTCGCCTGGCCCACCAAAATTGTTATGTGGGGCGAGAAGGTGGGGTTAGTCATGCCTTTATACGACAAGAAATTCTTCTTCAGTGGAGTCGATCCGACATGGCGTTACATCAAAAATGGACAGGAGAAGAACGGAAAGTGGTTTTCGGCGGCCAAACTGGTCAATCGCTACGTGCCTGCCAATCAAAAAGGCACCTTTCTCACTCGTTTGCGCATGTGCTTGCAAATCGCCCGTGCCATGCGGCGCCTTCATGCCGCGGGACTTGCGCATTCCGACTTGTCGTACAACAATGTCTTGGTCGATCCCGTAGGCGGCAATGCCTGCATCATCGATTGCGATGGTTTGGTTGTCCCCAAGAAGTTCCCCCCCGAAGTCGTTGGTACTCCCGGCTTCATAGCCCCCGAAGTGATGGCTACGCGGAATCTGCGCCTCGGCGATCCGAAGAAAAATCTCCCGCAGATTTCCACCGATCGGCACGCCTTAGCGGTACTCATTTACACCTTCTTGCTCAATCGCCATCCACTCAATGGAGGCAAAGTTTGGGATCTTGACGATATTCAGCGCGATGACGATCTTCGCTATGGAGAAAAAGCGCTTTTTATCGAGCACCCCACCGATGCCACCAACCGTGTGAAGCCGGCACAACTCGATCCGCGCGAACTACCGCAAGCCGATCCGAAGCAACGCCCCTACACGCTGTGCGGCCCTTACCTCACCAAAATGTTCAACCGCGCGTTCATCGACGGTTTGCACAATCCCGGACTCCGCCCCAGTGCCGGAGAGTGGGAAGAAGCCCTCGTAAAAACGTGTGATTTGTTGCAACCCTGCAGTTGCGAAAACGGGTGGTATGTGTTTGACAACAAGACAAAGCCTGTTTGTCCGTTTTGCGGAAAACCCTATGTCGGTCAACTTCCGATTCTCAATTTCTACTATGCCCCTTCCCATGGCAAGTATATTTCAGAGAACTACCGCATGATGGTCTATCACCGGCAAACCCTTTATCGTTGGCATACGAACAATTTGATTGTACCCAACGAAAAAACAAGTGCAGAAGACAAACTTCCGGTGGGCGACTTCCACTTCCACAACGGTCAATGGATTCTCATCAATCGCCGTTTGCCCGGTTTGCGCGACGTGACCGCCGGTCGCGACATTCCCATAGGGGCATTCATTCCCCTCACCGAAGGCCGACAAATCCTCTTCGACAGTAGCCAGGGAGGTCGCCTGGCAGTGGTGCAATTGGTGCATGGAGCCTGAAGGGGGGTGCAATGTCCACAAAGTAGGGGAAATGCTCTCCGTCCTTGCCCTCAGGCTTGGGAAATCCCAAGCCTGAGGGCAATTTTTGCTGTTGAACTGCTTTGTCGTTTCACCGCATCTTCCCCTCCCTCATATACGGTAGCCGCCTGGCATACGGCCCTGCTTCCTTCTCTGTGGCGACAGCTGCCAAGCACTAAAAAACGAAGCAGCGGAGCGCATCGCTCTGCACAGGAGCATGGTGCACGACCATTAAGGCGTTTCGTCTCGGTTGGTCGACTAAATCGTTCGGCGCACATTTTCGGGAAACCTCAAATAGGTGAAATAAGCCACATCGTGTGCTCTTTCTTTTCGGGTCGGGATCGGGTACTTTTGCCCTCAACGCCCGGCGAAGGTACGCATCATCACTTCTTAGGTTCTTGATATCGTTCGATGTCTCGCTGGAGATACTGCCTAAACGCAGGAAACTCCTTGTCCGTATACTCGAGGATACGCTCGAGAGTACCTTTCGGGATGCGATCCAATCGTATGAGTTGATCATATTCTCCGAACTTCGGGTAGTCTACCCAGAGTAGCTCCAGCTCTTCGGCTGAGATGGGAGGATGTTCTGTTGTAATCATCTCAAAGGTACCGTCATACGCTTCTCCCTGATAGATAACAGACGAGCATCCACCTTCGTGGGTATACGAGAAATCGATACGGCGCATCCTTTTATCTGTGCCTGGGTAGCATTCAAATAAGAAAATTGCTTTCAGAAATAGCTTGCCATCCTGGTTGATTTGCTCTCGATACTGAAAAGTCAAATAGTCATCGTAGTTATCCCTCAAGAAATCCAAACCGAAGTATCCCACATTGGACTCAATGGCGCAGTAGGGGCTGTCATCCTCATTGAGAA
>JABZKU010000050.1 GCA_015257125.1 Prevotellaceae bacterium
GACTTCAGCCTTATTTTATGTGGAGAGAAAAACTTTTACCGGACAGCAATATTTTTCTTTTGACGGCTGCGACTTTGAGGGCGGAGCGAGCGATGCCGGTGCGTTCGAAGACTTGGAGTTGGCGGCGGATTGAGGTGTTTCTTGCGCCGGTTGGGGCGAAGTTTTCTTTTCTTGTGGTTCGTCGTTGTCTCTGTCGTTGCCAATGGTCAATTTTTGCAGGTCGTACATTGAACCGTTGTAGACGTTGAGGTCGACCTTGCCGGTAATGCCGTCGATGGTGCCCACGTCGGTGTGTTGCCAGAATTTCCATTGACCGTTGAACCCGAGTTGCTTCACATAGTAGTGGGCAATCCAGAAGGGATAGCGATGGAACTCGGGAGTGCTGAGATAAGTCTTCTTGAACTTCAGTCCGGTGTAGATGATGGGGGGCGTGCCGAAGCGTCGTTCCATGAGGTTGAGCCACTCGAGGGCTTCTTTTCTCAGCGTTTCGGGCGTTTGGTCGCCGATTTCCTCAATGTCGAGCACGGGGGGGAGGTCGCCCTCCTCGAGTTGGACGTTGTCCATGAAATAGCGCGCTTGTTGGTCGCCCGAGACGTTGGGCGAGAAATAGTGATAGGCTCCACGGATGAGGCCGTACTGTCCCGCTTTCCGGAAGTTGCGCTGAAAATTTCGATCCAAATGGCTTTTTCCCTCGGTGGCTTTGATGAAGACAAATTCCACGCGGGCATCATCGGCAATGGTGGCGGTGGCCACCTTGTCCCAATCTATGGTGCCCTGGTGGTGGCTCACATCGATGCCGTGGATGCTGTAGTTGTCCGGCAGTTTCGCCTCGCCGAAGATGGCGCGCCAACGATAGCGGTAGGGAGCTACGAAAAAGTGGTTGAAGAGCAGGGCGTAGACCAAGATGACGGCCAGTCCACCGATCCAAAAGGCACGTTTATATTTGTGGCCGAAAGAACGTTCTGCCCACGAGAGTGGAGCAGAAGACTTTCGGCGTCGTGTCTTTTTTTTCTTTCGGCGCACGGGCTTTTTCTTTGTCTGTGGTTTTTCTTTACCGAACACTGTGCGAGAGTTGAAATATTGCGATTGCTGTTCAGCAAAGTTAGGCATTTTGGCCGTATGCTGCAAGTGGCTTTCTTAAAAAGCGTCCCCCTTTCTTTGGATGAAGAAAGGAGGACTTGTCAGTTGAGGCCACGGCGGTGTGCACGGCTGATTTTCTGAATGGAACTTGCGCAACTTTGCTCATAGGTCGGGGCAAGGGCTTTGTTTGCGCTGTCGTCTAATAAGAAATGAGACGGCTGTCATTTACGTCGTTTCTGCGTTTTGGTTCGTTTTGCCGATTTGGAGCGCTTGTTTCTTTTGTTCGTTTGTTGGATAGGGGGTGTTGTTTCGGTGTGCGCGATTTTGCGTGCTTGGCGTGAGGCGGCTTGGGGTGCGACCGTTTCCTTTTGGCGGAAGTCGGAGCGTTTTTCGGTGTAGATGCTGCGATCGGGGTTTGTCGTCGCTGTGCTTTGCGACTTAAGACGTTGCCAATGGCTAACTTTTGCAGGTCGTCCAACGAACCGTTGTAGACATTGAAGTCGACCTTGCCGGTGATGCCGTCGATGCAGCCTTCTTCGGTGTGTTGCCAAAAGTCCCAAGCGCCTTTGTAGCGGAGCTTTTTCACTTTGTAGTGGGCGATCCAAAAAGGGTAGCGGTCGAACTCGGGGGTGTTGAGATAGTTTTTTTTGAACGTCAGATAGGTGTAGATGATGGGGGGCGTGCCGAAGCGTTTTTCCGTCATCTCGAGCCATTCGAGGACTTCTCTTCTTAGCGTTTCGGGCTTGAGTCTGCCGAGCACCTCAACATCGAGCACCGGAGGGAGGTCGCCCTTTTCGAGTGGGACGTGGTTGATGAAATGGTGGGCTTGCAGGTCGCCCGAAATGCCGGGCGAGAAATAATGGTAGGCTCCGCGGACGAAACCGTATTGTTGTGCTTTCCGGAAGTTGTGATGAAATTTCCGATCCAAACGGCTTTTTCCTTGCGTGGCTTTGACGAATACGAATTGCACGCGTGCGCCGTTGGCATCGGAGGCGGTGGCTACTTTTTCCCAGTTGACAGTGCCTTGGTGGTGGCTCACATCAATGCCGTGAATGCTGTAGTTGGCCGGAAATTTGGGCTCGCCGGAGCAGGCGCGCCAACGATGGCGGTAAGGCACAAGGATAAAGTGGTAGAGGAGTAGGGCGCAAACCAGTGCAATGGCCGATCCGCCGATCCAAAAGATGCGTTTGCGATGCTGCCCGAAGGGGTGTCCCGCCTGGGAGTGGGGTGCAGAAGACTGTTCCTGCCTGTTGTTTTCGTTCGTGTGACGCACGGGAATTTTGTTTGTCTGTGGTTTTTCTTGATCCAACTCTCTGTGTGAGTTGAAAATAGTGAGATTTCAGTGCGGCAAAATTAGGCATTTTAACTGTGATTCGCAAGCGTATAACGAAAAATCCCCCTTTCTCGACAGAGAGAAAGGGGGATTTTTCTTATCGGAGCACGTTGTGTGCGCGTTTTATTTGGCCTGTTCGAGGGCGAGGGTGCGGGTGCACTGGTCGCAAACTTCCGTGGGTCCCCAGTACTGGATGGGGCCGGGATAAACGAAGGCGGTCTTTTCTGCCCATTCTTCGCGCTGAGCAGCGAAGGCTTGGAAGGGTTTGCCGTCGAGTTCGACGAGTGCCTTGCGGATCACGGGCTTCATTTCGCCGTGACGACGCTCCATATTCATCATCATGGTGATGGGCACACCGCCGGCGATCCATTGTTCGGCCGGTGCAGTGGTGTTCTTCACGATGGCCATGTAGCCGGTCTTGCCGTTGGCCACGAGCTGAGCGGCCGAAGCACCGAGTGCGTAGCAGTAGTCGGCGTCGAAGTTTGAGGGAGCGGCACAACGTCCTTCGTAACCGAAGAAGTGGTGGAGGGGCGCGAACTTACCAACGTATTTGCCTTCCTTCTTCCAAGCGGCGAGCTTTTCGGCTACCATTTCGCTGAGGAGCTTCTCGGTCTCGATAAGCGAAACCTGCACGTTGCCGTGGGGGTCGCGCTCGGCGGTGAGCTGCTTAGCCACACCTTCGGGGAGCGAAGCGTAGATTTCGGCGTTGGCAGGCGAAAGCTTCTCGAGCACCCATGCGCGCTGTTGAGCGGCTTCCACTTTCTCGGCTTCGGGAGTGGAAAGAAGATCGTTGAGCTCGGCGATGAGCTTCTTGAGCGAGGGGATGAACTCGATGAGGCCTTCGGGGATGAGGACAGTACCGAAGTTGTTGCCGGCGGCTGCACGCTTAGCGACTACACCTGCGATGTAGGTCACCACGTCGTCGAGGCTTTGCTCCTTGGCTTCTACTTCTTCCGAGATGAGGCAGACGTTGGGTTGCACTTGGAGGGCGCATTCGAGGGCGATGTGCGAGGCGGAGCGACCCATGAGTTTGATGAAGTGCCAGTACTTGCGAGCGGAGTTGGCGTCGCGCTGGATGTTACCGATCACTTCAGCGTAAGTTTTGCAAGCGGTGTCGAAGCCGAACGACGTTTCGATCTGGTCGTTCTTGAGGTCACCGTCGATCGTCTTGGGGCAACCGATCACTTGCACGCCGGTGTTCTTGGCGGCAAAGTATTCGGCGAGCACGCAAGCGTTCGTGTTGGAGTCGTCACCACCGATGATGACCACGGCGTTGATGCCGAGTTCGCGGATGATTTCGAGACCCTTTTCGAATTGTGCTTCTTCTTCGAGCTTCGTACGACCCGAACCGATCATGTCGAAACCACCGGTGTTGCGGTATTCGTCGATGAGGGCGTCGGTCATTTCGAGATACTTGTGATCAACGAGACCGCCGGGGCCCATGAGGAAGCCGTAGAGCTTCGAAGCGGGGTTTTGCTTCTTGAGACCGTCATAGAGACCGCAAATCACGTTGTGACCGCCGGGAGCTTGACCGCCGGAGAGGATGATGCCAATCTTGATGGGAGCATATTCCTTCTTTTCGTCGGTGGGTTCGAAGCTGACGAGGGGCATGCCGTAGGTGTTGGGGAAGAGTGCTTTGATTTCTTCCTGATTGTCAACACTCTGCGTGGGGTTTCCCTCTACAATTTTCACGTTGCCGCGCAGACCGGCGGGGAGTTTGGGGCTATAAGCCGCACGAGCGATTTGCAATGCGCTTTTTTCCATAATGAGTTTAAGTGGAAATAATGATATTCTTTGCCTACAAAGTTACTCGTTTTCGGTCGAATAGCAAAAAGGCACGGTGATTTTTCGGTTTTCAGAGGTAGAAATCTCGACAGAGTTTGGCATATTGTTCCGATCGCTCCCCTTCGGTCATCAGAATGAGTGTGTCACGCTTCACCTCGTGGGAGTTTACTGACTTGACGAAACGTAGCAAAACGCGTTTCGGTGCTTTGCGGGCAACGGTCTGTATGTCAGTGGCGTGGAGGAGGGAGAAACCGGCCTCGGCTGCGGCTGCATGGAAACGATCTTGCGCGGTTTTGGGAATGATGACTTCCAATGTGCCGGCGGGACGCAGAAGGGTAGCCGCGCGCGCTGTAAGGCGTTCGAAGGTAAGTCCCGTGGCGGTGTGACGCGCTTGGGCACGATGTGCGACGGGCGAAAGAAGAGTTTCCTCAAAGAAGGGCGGATTGCTCACAATGGCATCAAATTGTTCTCCTTCGTGCAGTACTCCCTCGCCTTGGTGGTTGAGAAAGTCGCCGCAACGCACTTCTATTTGTGCAGCAAAGGGCGATTGATTCACATTCTCCGCAGCTTGAGCGGCTGCTTCAGGCTCGATTTCAAGTGCCACAAGGCGGCTACCCGGAAAACGCTGAGCGAGCATGAGCGCAATGAGTCCGCAACCGCAGCCCACATCCAGCACTCGAGGGGCGCAAAGAGGATTTTTTGTTGAAATGAGCGGGCTTTCGCAGTCTTTTGCTTGGTGGGGGCGTGAGTCTGCGCACAATTGTGCCCAAGCACCGAGGAGAACGCCGTCGGTGCCGACTTTCATGGCGCAGCGGTCGTCGTGGACTACAAATTGGCGGAAGGTAAACATGGGCGAGTGGGGGAGTTTTTGACAGAGAGGGGAGGAACTTTTATTTGGAGTCGTCAGGTGAAAGCAAATATCTTGCGGAGGAGGTTGAAAAGTGGGGGCGTTTTGCGGAAAAGGCGTGTGCTTTTCTCGAAAACTTCTCTTGTTTGAGAAGAATGCCCACTGCTTTTGCGCGCGTTTTGAGTGAGGCGGAAGAGCATACTATGAGGGGCTGCCGTAAGTACACGCCTATTGCGCGAAGGTTGTGGAGGAAAAGAATAGCGTGGCGGTTGACGCACATTGCTGCGCGACTACGCGTTTTTTATCGGTGGTGGCGAAGACCAATTTCCGAAGCTGCGATTGTCGACGAGAGGTGTTGATTTACTAAATCGTCTGTCGATGAGCGAGTTGTCGCCGGTATGTCGATTCTCACGAGTAGTGTGGATACGAAAAAAGGCGGCTTCACGAGTGAAGCACGCCTTTCGATTGGATTGGGAATAGTTGTTGGATTAGGCCAAGTGAAGACTTATTTGGCCTTCTCAACGATGGCTTTGAATGCCTGGGGGTTGTTGACAGCGAGGTCGGCGAGCACCTTACGGTTGATCTCGATACCTGCCTTGTGCAGACCACCCATGAGTTGAGAGTAGCTCAGGCCTTCGAGGCGAGCCGCAGCGTTGATACGCTGAATCCAGAGTGCGCGGAAGTTGCGCTTCTTGTTGCGACGATCGCGGAAGGCGTAGGTCAGACCCTTCTCCCAAGTATTCTTGGCAACGGTCCAGACGTTTTTGCGAGCACCATAGTATCCGCGGGTCAATTTCAGGATTCTCTTGCGCTTAGCGCGAGATGCGACGTGATTTACTGATCTTGGCATAGTAAGTTGAGTTGTGATTGCCGGCGGTCATCGAGATGACACTTGCGAGCCGGACATTCGATTGAATAAATGACTGTGAGTAAGAGCTTTTGATTAGCGCATGCAGAGCAGTTCGCGTACCTGCTTAACGTCAACGTCGGCCACGAGACCAACCTTGCAGAGGTTACGTTTTTGCTTCTTCGTCTTCTTCGTGAGAATGTGGCTGTGGAAAGCGTGCTTTCTCTTGATCTTACCCGTTCCGGTGAGGGCAAAACGCTTCTTTGCACCGGAATTAGTCTTTACCTTAGGCATTTTGTGTGTAATTAAATGATGAATGAATGTGCGGTTGCGCATACCTGGCACAACGCGCGACGATATAAAAACGAACTTCGAGCCAAGCGCCTCGACGGATGCTTTTTTAGTGATTATGGAAACTGGGGTAGTTCCGCCGAGAACATCACTTTTCAGTTCGGATTTATCAGATTGGCGTGGGAGGGGAGCCGCTTTCAGTCTGTCATGCTGTGAACGGCACCACGATCCGCATGAATTAGAAGTCTTCGCCTTCTACTTTGGGACCGGTGTATTCGCGACGCTCCTTGACCTGCGGTGCCTTCTTGGCGGGTGCAGGTTGTTCTTCGGTCGTGGTTTCGACTTCCACGGCGGGAGCTTCGGGCAATTCCTCTTTCTCTTTCTTGACGGGAGCCTTTTTAGGCGCGAGATACATCGTCATGCGCTTACCTTCGAGTACGGGCATAGATTCCACCTTGCCATAGTCCTCGAGATCATTGGCGAAACGCAGGAGCAGTACTTCACCTTGTTCCTTGAAGAGGATGCTTCGTCCACGGAAGAAGACATAAGCCTTGACTTTGTCGCCTTCGCTGAGGAAGCCTTTGGCGTGCTTGAGCTTGAAGTTGTAATCGTGATCGTCGGTTTGCGGGCCAAATCGAATCTCTTTGATTTCCACCTTCACTTGCTTGGCTTTCAGCTCCTTTTGCTTCTTCTTCTGTTGGTAGAGGAATTTCGAATAATCGATCAATCTACAAACGGGGGGCTGCGCATTGGGGCTGATCTCGACGAGATCTACTCCCTTCTGTTGTGCGAGTCGAAGAGCATCGCGAGTTTGCATAACGGTGCTTTCGGCATCGTCTTGCACGATACGCACTTCGCGTACACGGATTTGTTCGTTTACGCGATATTGCGGCTTAGTAGGCTGTTTGCGGTCGTTTCTATTGGGTCTCAAATGTGTGAAACTATAGGGTTTGTAAATTGTCTGTATGCTGATTAGCGCTGCAAAAATAGTGTTTTTCTTCTAATGCACAAAAGCTCGGGGGCAAAAACTTGGGAGGTTTTCTCTTTTGAGGCGTTTTCTTGTAAGGTTTCTTGTTGGAATAAAGGTTTGATTGTATTTTTGCACACGTTTGACTCGGGTGTGCAGTTTTTATGTGGCATGCCCCCAATAATTTATCACAATGAAAAGAATCGCAATTCTTTTTCTCCTCGTCTGCCTGGGTGCGACGTTGAGCATTTCGGCGCAATCGGCGGCCGATAAAATCGTAGGTGTGTATCGTGTGGTGAAAGACGGCCGCAACTCGAAGGTGAAGGTCTTCAAGCACGGCGGTGGCTACCGCGCACAAGTGATTTGGTTGGAAAACATGAAGAATCCCGATGGCTCGCAGCGCACCGATGCCAAGAATCCCGATCCGGCCAAGCGCCACACGCCTTCCAATCAGATCGTCTTGGTCGAAAAAGTGACGTATGACGCCGACGACAACGAGTGGGAAGACGGCCGCATCTACGACCCCACGTCGGGAAAGACGTATAAAGTGGAAATGTATTTCGAAAAGCCCGATGTCCTCACCGTGAAAGGAAAACTCGGACCGTTCTATAAGAAAATGTACTGGACCAAAATTCAGTAACGCCCCGTCCGGTGAGAAGCTTAAGCCTTCCGGTCGACGCTCCTCCAAAGGCAAATAAAAAATGCCGCTGCATCTTTGCGATGCAGCGGCATTTTGGTTTTGAAGTGGAGCAGGGGAGAGCGTGAGCGGCCTTATTCTGCGTGACGAACCGATGTTTCGCCGTTGGGTTGTTCAGCTGCGGCCGCTTCCTTTTCCTTCTTTTCGGGAGGAATGGAGAAAGCGTGCATAATGTGCTTTTCCAGTTCCTCGGAAGTGAGTTGCAAGTAAAGTTGTCCTTCCAAAGCGACGGAAACTCCGCCTGTTTCTTCGCTGACCACGATGGCCAAACAGTCGTATTTCTGCGAAACGCCGAGTGCGGCGCGGTGGCGCAGTCCCAACGACTTGGGGATGTCGGCGTCGTGTGAGACGGGCAGCAGACAACCGGCGGCGTGAATGCGCACTTTCGAGATGATCATGGCGCCGTCGTGGAGGGGCGAATTTTTGAAGAAGATATTTTCGATGAGTCGTTGCGAAATCTTCGCATCGATCTGCTCCCCCGATTTCGAGAGGTTGAACAGGTTTTGGTAACGCTCCAAGACAATCAGCGCCCCGACTTTTTGTTTGCCCATGCTGATGCAGGCTCTCACGAGCGCCATGACGTCTTCGTGATACAAGCTTTCGTTCTTGCCGTGTCGGCGCAGCCATCGCATGAAGAGCGAGGCGCGTTGGGTGCCGATGCTGGAGAAAAATTGCCGGATTTCTTCCTGAAAGAGCACGATGAGTGCCAAAGCACCGACATTGATCAAGCGGTCGAAGATGCTACCGAGCAGTCGCATCTTGAGAAACTGCGAAACGAAGATCCAAACAATGATGAAAACCAGTACGCCGGTGAAGATGTTGGACGAACTGGAGGCGCGCATCAATCGGTAGATATAGAAGAGCAGCAACGCGACCAGGATGATGTCGATCGCATCTTTGAGATCGAAAGAGAGCGTTCCGAAAATCATAGTCAATGAGTGAGTTGTAATTGGTCGGCCGTGCGCATCTTTTCGACAATGCGCACCGCTTCGACGGCTGCGCGCACGTCGTGCACGCGCAAGATGTGCGCCCCTTTGAGGAGCGCGATGGTGTTGATCACGGT
>JABZKU010000024.1 GCA_015257125.1 Prevotellaceae bacterium
TGGGCTGAAAACGATCGATGTCAAACACTTCAACACGGCAAAAGTGGGGGGTATGAGTAATATGTTTGCAGAGTGCAGCATGATGAAGACGCTTGATCTCGCGAACTTCAACACAGAACAAACGAAGTTTATGGCTTTTATGTTCTCAGGCTGCAGCGCGTTGAAGACGCTCGACCTTAGGAACTTCAATACAGAGAAAGCCTTTGATATGTCCGGCATGTTCAAGGGTTGTGGTAAACTCACCGGCATCATTTCGGAAAAGACGTGGCAATGCCTGCACTCCGAAGGCATGTTTAAAGGATGCACTCGACTCAAGGGCGCAGTGGCTTACGATGCCGACAAGACGGATGTCAAGATGGCCAACCCCGAAACGGGATATTTCCGAAAGAATGCACCGGAAAATGTGGTGGAAGCCTATGTGCTGCAAAATCCGGACAAGACAACACTCACTTTCTACTATGACCCTCTGCGCAACACGCGCACCGGAACCACATGGGACATTGATGAGACAGATGCTAAATACTACTTCCTCTCTGCATGGGCCGGTACAGAAGAACACCCCAACACCACGACCACAAAGGTGGTGTTTGATGCCTCCTTCCAAAACTATCGCCCTACCACTATGTTTGGATGGTTTTTCTATTATAAAGCACTCACCACGATCGAAGGGTTGGAATATCTCAATACTGAAAACGTGACGAATATGGGTAGTCTGTTCAAAGGATGTAGCGCACTGACGGAATTAGATCTCACGCACTTCAACACAGCCAACGTGACGTATATGGGTCAGATGTTTGAAGGGTGTGCCACTTTGAAGACGCTCGATCTCAAGAGCTTCAATACTGCAAACGTAGAGGGATTCTACGATATGTTTAGAGGCTGTATCGCTTTGGAAACGATTGATCTCTCCAATTTCAACACCTCCAACGTGAAGAGCACGTACGCAATGTTCTATCAATGTAGTGCCTTGAAATCGATCGACCTCTCCAATTTCAACACCTCCAACGTGACCAATATGACGTCGATGTTCGCTGATTGCAAAGCCTTGACCTCACTCGACCTGAGGAGTTTCGATGTGGAGAAAGTCGAGCAAATGGTTCACATGTTCAGTGGCTGTAAGAAACTCTCCAGCATCGTTTCGGATAAGACGTGGCAGTGCTTGTACTCGGAAGACATGTTTAAAGGATGCACTCAACTCAAGGGGGCGGTGGCTTACGACCCCAAGAAGACAGATGTCACGATGGCCAACCCCGAAACGGGATATTTCGTCAAGAATATACCTACTGCTGTCGGACAAGTGCAGCTCAATGGCCGCAACACGCAAGGCATCTATACGCTCCAGGGCAAGCGTGTGAATACAGACTTCAAACATCTCCCCGCAGGAGTCTATATCGTCAATGGGAAGAAAATGGTACGCTAAGTAGCAATAACCCTTGGGCGGAACTTTTTCCGAACAGGCATTAAAAAACTCCGCTATCTACTGAGTAGATGGCGGAGTTTGTTGTCTTTTCCTGTGTGAGAGGTTTCTCTTCAAATCCCGTATCGGTTGCGGACGATGAGCCAAAGCAGTAAGATGCCGGCATAGGCGATCACGGCCGGCAGGGAGGTGAGGTGACGATAGAGGGGGCTTTTTCGCCAAGCGAGGACAGCGAGGGTGATGAGGAGCAGGGCGATGAAAGGGAGCAGGTAGTTGAAGTGCCAGGCTGCGAGCGGATCGCCGTGCAGGAGGGAGAAAAGGGCGCGCTGCGTGCCGCAGGCGGGGCAGGAGAGGCCGGTGAAGCGGCGGAAGAGACACGGGATGCCCCAAGGGAGACCGGAGAGGTTGCCCCATAGCCAGAGGACAAAGAGGGCGAGCAGGATGAGAATGAGTGGGCGGCGGTTGGGCATGATAAGAAAAGAAGAAGTGGAAGAGAAGGAAAGGTTCTCTTCCACTTTGTTTGTTTAGTCCGTTCGTGAAAAACTATTGCGGTGCGAGTTTCTCGGCGAGGTAGCGCGCGGTGTAGCCGCGGCCGGAGGCGACGAGGGCTTCGGGTGTGCCGGCAAAGACGAGGTCGCCACCGCCCGAACCACCTTCGGGACCGAGATCGATGACGTGGTCGGCCGTTTTTACGACATCAAGATTATGTTCAATCACAATCAACGTGTGGCCGCGCTCAATCAAGGCGTTGAAGGCCGAGAGGAGGCGGTTGATGTCGTGGAGATGAAGTCCCGTGGTGGGTTCGTCGAAGATGAAGAGTGTGGGGACGGCGCGCTCCTGCGCGAGGTAGTAGGCCAGTTTCACACGCTGGTTTTCGCCGCCCGAGAGGGTGGAGGACGACTGCCCGAGTTTGATGTAGCCGAGTCCCACATCGCGGAGCGGACGAAGCCGCTTGACGATCTTCTTCTTGCCGTGCGCTTCGAAAAAATCGAGGGCTTGGTCGACGGTCATTTCGAGGAGGTCGTAAATGTTTTGTCCCTCAAAACGCACGTCGAGGACTTCGTTCTTGAAGCGGTGGCCGTGGCAGGTTTCGCATTCGAGAACGAGGTCGGCCATGAACTGCATTTCCACCTTCACCGTGCCTTCGCCCTTGCACTCTTCGCAGCGGCCGCCGTCGGTGTTGAAGGAGAAGAATTTGGCGTCCATTTCCATTTGGCGCGCCAGGGGTTGTTCGGCCATGAGTTTGCGAATCTCGTCGAAGGCCTTGACGTAGGTGACGGGGTTGGAGCGCGTGGAGCGTCCGATGGGGTTTTGGTCGATGAAGTCGACGGCTTGCACGGCGTCGAGGTCGCCGGTGAGGTCGGCGTGTTCGCCGGGACGGTCGCCCGACTGGTCTAGATGACGGAGAAGGGCTTTGTAGAAGATGTCGCGCACGAGGGTGGATTTGCCCGAACCCGACACGCCCGTCACGACGGTGAGGACATTGAGGGGGAAGCGCACATCGATGCCGCGGAGGTTGTTTTCGCGAGCGCCGACAACGTCGATGAAGCGATTCCACCGACGGCGCGAAGCGGGTACGGGAATGGTTTCGGCGCCAGTGAGGAAGTTGAGCGTGTGGCTGCGGCTCTCCGTTTTGTTGGAATGGTGCGGCGCATCGGCGGGCGCGACCTTGCCCTGCCACACCACTTCGCCGCCGAGACGGCCGGCTTCGGGGCCGATGTCGATGAGGTGGTCGGCGGCGCGGATGATGTCTTCGTCGTGTTCGACCACAATGACGGTGTTGCCCACATCGCGGAGTTGGCGCAGTACGCGAATGAGGCGATCGGTGTCGCGAGAGTGCAGCCCGATGGAGGGTTCGTCGAGGATATAAAGACTGCCCACCAAGCTGCTACCGAGCGAGGTGGCGAGGTTGATGCGTTGACTTTCGCCGCCCGAGAGTGAGTTGCTGAGGCGGTCGAGGGTGAGGTAGCCGAGTCCCACTTCGTTGAGGAAGCGCAGGCGGCTGCGGATTTCGATGAGCAGGCGTTGCGCCACGGTGGCATCGTGCTCAGAGAGGGTGAGCGCGTCGAACCACTCGGCGAGATCGGCCACCGAAAGGCGCACGAGATCGGCGATGGTGCGGTCGCCCACACGCACGTAGAGGGCTTCGGGGCGTAGGCGCGTGCCGTGGCAAACGGGACACTCGGCCTTGCCGCGATAGCGCGCGAGCATGACGCGGTTTTGGATCTTGTAGGCGCCTTGTTCGAGGGCTTGGAAGAAACCATCGATGCAGACATCGACGTCGCCCTCCTCCCAGGCCATGCCGGGGCCGCCGTGCCAGAGCAGATCGCGCTGGGCGGGCGTGAGATTGTAGTAGGGTTCGAAGATGGGGAAGTCGTGGGCGGCGGCGCGGCGGATGAATTCCTGTTGCCACTGGCTGAGTTTCGCTCCGCGCCAGCACATCACGGCGCCGTCGTAGACCGAGAGCGAACGATTGGGGACGACGAGATGCTCGTCGATGCCCACCACGCGGCCGAAACCTTCGCAGCGCGGGCAGGCACCCACGGGGTTATTGAAGGAGAAGAGGTTGTCGCTCGGTTCTTCGAAGCTGATGCCGTCGGCCTCGAAGCGAGTGGAGAAACGCTCGAGGTTGCGTTCGGGATAGAAGCGGAGCAGGCATTCGCCGTCGCCTTCGTAGAGTGCCGTTTCGACCGAATCGTTGAGGCGCGTCACGCCGTCTTTCGAACCGTCGACGGCCAGGCGGTCGAGGAGGAGGAAGAGTCGGCCTTCGGCCAAGGCTGCTTCGTGGCGCGCCACAGCGGCGGGGCTTTCGATGGCCTCGTCCATGCGCACCATGTCGCCGTCGAGATCCAAGCGCGAGAGGCCTTGCTGGAGCAATACTTCGATTTGCTCTTTGAACGTGCGCTCGTGGAGCAGACGCAGGGGAGCGAGCACGGTGAAGCGCGTGCCGGCGGGGTGGCGGAGGGCGGCGGCGACAATGTCGTCGGCGCTGTGGCGGCGCACTTCCTCGCCGCTCACGGGAGAGTAGGTGTGTCCCACGCGGGCGAAGAGCAGGCGGAGATATTCGTAGATCTCGGTGCTCGTGCCGACGGTGGAACGCGGGTTGTTCGTCTTGACTTTCTGCTCAATAGCGATGGCCGGCGGTAGCCCTTTGATGTAGTCGCACTCGGGCTTGTTCATGCGGCCGAGAAACTGGCGGGCGTAGGCCGAAAGACTTTCGACATAGCGCCGCTGGCCTTCGGCATAGAGGGTGTCGAAGGCCAATGATGATTTTCCCGAGCCGGAAAGTCCGGTGATGACGACAAATTGCTCGCGAGGGATCTCAATGTCGATGTTTTTGAGATTGTTGACGCGTGCGCCTTTGACGACGATGCTATTGTTCATGAAATAGTTTTATGCGATGTCTAAGAGTTCGATGCGGAAGATGAGGGTGCTGTGCCCGGGGATGTCGCGACCGGCGCCGCGCTCGCCGTATCCGGCTGAGGCGGGGACGTAGAGTTCCCAAATGTCGCCGATGTGCATGTTGACGAGCGCCACTTGCCATCCGGTGATGAGTTCGTTGACGCGAAAGGCGGGCGGTGTGCCGGCGCCGCGGCGCGAGGAGTCGAAGGTGCGGCCGTCGATGAGGCGACCCTCGTAGTGCACCGTCACCACCGAGCGCGGTGCGGGCGTGGCATTGTGGCGGCGCAGCGTGCGCTCGTCGGCATCGGCCGGCGGAGCGGGAGCGGTTTGCACCACCTTGTAGAGCACGCCACAACGCAGTTCTTGAATGCCGGCGCGGCCGCAGAGGTTGGCGAGAAAGTTTTCGTTCTCGGCTTTATAGGCGGCGAGGGCGGCCGCATTCATCTTTTTCTTGTGAGCCATGATAGGGAACAGCTTTTATTTGCGGTGCTTCGCGCGAGCGCTGCGACGTGTCACGAAACCACCGTAGGCGGCGATGATGAAGAAGCAAACGAGGGGCACGATGAAGCCGTAGGCCATGGACGAGTGGTCGGCAATCAGTCCCATGAGCACGGGAGCCACGGCACCGCCGACGATGCCCATGATGAGCAATGAGGAGGCGATTTTCGTGCGACGACCCAACCCGCGGAGCGCAAGGGCGAAGATGGTGGGGAACATGATGCTCTCGCAGAAATAGACGATGAGCAACGCCGTGAAACCCACGCGGCCGGGCGAGGCCACGACGAGCATGGAGCAGTGGGCGGCGACAAGAGCGAGAACGGCGAGGAGGCGTTCGGCGCGGATGTATTGCATGATCCAACTGCCGAGCATGCGACCGGCGAAGAAAAGCCCCATGCCGCCGACACCGAGGATAAGACTGGCGTCGGCGCTCTTGATGCCGGTGTTTTCAACGGCATAGTTGATGAAGAAACTGTTCACGCCGGTCTGTGCCGCCACGTAGACGAAAATGCCGACCCATCCGAAGAGGAAAGCGCCGTTGCGAAGCAGCACGTGGAGGTCGCTGTGATTGTGATCGCCCTCGGCTTCGAGTGCCGCTTCCTCGGCTTGGGTGAGTTCGTCCTCCTCGGGGGTGATTTCGGGCAGACGAACGCGCGAGAATAAGAGGGCGACGACCATGACCACGATGCCGATGAGCAGATAGGGCATGGAGATGTCGGGCGATTGGTCTTTGTCGTTGAAGAGGAAGTAACTGCCGGTCACCGGGCCGAGGATCCAGCCCAAACCGTTGAAGGATTGCGAGAAATTGATGCGCTGTTCGCTGTGTTCGGGCTCGCCGAGCACGGTGACATAGGGGTTGGCGGAGGTTTCAAGGAAGGTGAGTCCGCAACCGATGATGAAGAGGCAGCCGAGGAAGAAGGGGAAGGTCATGATCTGCGCGCCGGGAATGAAGAGCAGCGCGCCGATGCCGTAGAGGACAAGGCCGAGCAGCACGCCGGCACGGTAGCCGTAGCGGCGAATGAAGGCGCCGGCGGGCAGCGCCATGAGGAAATATCCGCCGTAGACCACGACTTGGATGTAGGCCGATTCGGTTTTGGAGAGGTGCAGCGCGTCTTGGAAGTACTTGTTCAGCACATCGAGAATGCTGTGGGCGAAACCCCACAAAAAGAAGAGGGTGGTGACCAAAAGAAACGGGGTCAGATAGTTGCGCCCGTCGCGAGTGCGTACTAAATTCATGCGTGTCGTTTTGAATAAGTTATTGAAGCAAAGGTAAGCATTCTTTGCCGATAATGTGAGCGAGTGTCGTTTTTTTCGCGTTCTCGTCGCACTTTGTCGCGGTGGATTGGGAGGTGAGCTTGAAAAAAGCGTATTTTTGCAGTGTTGATTCATCATAAACGATATGACAGCACAACCAAAAAAAATCGTGGTGCTCACCGGAGCCGGCATGAGTGCCGAGAGTGGCTTTGCCACCTTCCGCGACAGTGGCGGACTTTGGGAGAAGTATCCCGTGGAACAGGTGGCGACGCCCGAAGGCTGGCAGCGCGATCCGGATTTTGTCAACGAGTTTTACAACGGACTGCGCCGGCAGCTGGTGGAAGCGCGCCCCAATCGCGGCCACGAACTGCTGGCGGAGCTGGAACAGGACTATGCGGTGCGCATCGTTACGCAAAACGTGGACGATCTGCACGAGCGCGCCAGTTCTTCGCAGGTGTTGCACCTGCACGGCGAACTGATGAAGGCCTGTTCTTCGCGCGATCCCGACAATCCCTTCCACCTTGTCACCCTCACGCCCCCGAATCTCGACATTCAGCCCGGGCAAAAGGCGGGCGACGGCAGTTTGTTGCGCCCGTTCATTGTGTGGTTCGGCGAATCGGTGCCCCTGATCGAGCGCGCCGCCGAGTGGGTGGCTGAAGCCGACGTGCTGGTCATCATCGGCACTTCGCTGGTGGTCTATCCCGCCGCGGGCTTGGTGCACTATGCTCGGCGTGAAACGCCCATATTTCTCATCGATCCGCAGGAAGTGGAGGTCCCCGACGGACGAAAAGTGCACCTAATTCGGGCGAAAGCCTCGGACGGTGTGGCCGAACTGCGCGAAGCGTTGCGAAAATGCTGAGAGTTTTGCGCAAAAGTGCTCCACTTTTCGCCGAAAGTCCACTCCTTTCTCTCGAAACTCCTCTTGTTTTTCTAACTCCTTTCTTTGATCTATGTCATCAACCCCCGGTTCTTCTCTTTCCGCTGACTTCTCCGAGCGCGAACAACAAATCTTTCATCGCACCCGCTTGCTGGTTGGCGATCAAGTGCTGCACCGCATCGGCGATCTGCGCGTGATCCTGTTTGGCGTCGGCGGTGTGGGAAGTTGGTGCGCCGAGAGTTTGGTGCGATCGGGCGTGCGCCGGCTCACGTTGGTGGACTCGGATCGTGTGAGTATCACGAACGTCAATCGCCAAATGCCCGCCACCGTGCCGACGGTAGGGCGCGTCAAGGTGGAAGTTGTGCGCGAACGACTCTTGGCCATCAATCCCGACGCGGAAATCTGTGCGGTGCAAGATATTTATTGCGCGGAGAACGCCGAGAGTTTCGCCCTCGACACGTACGATGTAATCATCGATGCGATCGATTCGCTGGCCGAAAAAGCGCATCTCATCTTGCGCGCCACGCAAACCTCGGCCCTGTTCGTTTCGTCGATGGGTGCCGCGCTGAAAATGGACCCCACGCGGGTGCAGATTGCCGAGTTTTGGAAGGTGGGCGGCTGTCCGCTCGCCCGCGCCCTGCGCAATAAATTCAAACGGGCGAAAACGCGCCCGAAGCGCAAGTTCTATTGTGTGTTTTCCGACGAAGTGCTGCCCAATCTCGGGGCGGACGACATCACTACTCCGGAGCCCACAGTGGCCGAATGCACCGACCACGAGGAGGGACGCGCCGACTTGCTCCACCACTCGTGGAACGACCGTAAAGCGCAGATCAACGGGACGTTGTCGCACATCACGGCCATTTTCGGTTTTACGCTCGCCGGCATCGTTATCGACAAGATTTATCGCGAAGAAAGGGCTTGTGCCGAAAAAAAATAGTAATCAATCAGCGCGACACACGATAAATTTGTATCTTTGCGCACTGAATATCAATAAGAAAAAAGACAATTTGCTCCGTAGTATATGGAAAAACTCTCTTACGCCCTCGGCCTGATCATCGGCAACAACCTCAAAGGGATGAACATCGAAGGACTGCTGACCACTGAGTTCACGCGCGCCGTCGAACAAGTGCTCAACGGTGAGAAAACCGAAATGACCGAAGTGCAAGCCCAAGGTCTCGTGCAGGAATTCCTGCGCGAACAGCAAGAAGTTGCAGGCAAGGCCGCACGCGAAGCCGGCGAAAACTTTCTCGCCGAAAACGCCAAGCGAGAAGGCGTGAAAGTCACCGAAACCGGTTTGCAGTACGAAGTGCTCACACCGGCACTCGGCATCAAACCCACACCCACCGACACCGTTACCTGCCACTATGAGGGACGACTCATCGACGGCACCGTTTTCGACAGCAGCTATCGCCGAGGCGAACCCGCCAGCTTCCCCCTCCAGGGTGTCATCCGCGGATGGACCGAGGGACTCCAACTCATGAGCATCGGATCGAAATTCCGCTTCTTCATCCCCTTCGATCTCGCCTATGGCGCGCAGGGTGCCGGTGGTAGCATCCCTCCCTATGCTGCGCTCATCTTTGATGTCGAACTGCTCGGCATCGAAGGCAAATAATCACAACTTCGAAATCAAAACATCACAATGAATAAATTTCTCCTCGGTGCACTCCTCGTGCCCATGACGCTTCTGGTTGCTTGTGGCAAGCAGGACAAAAAGACCTCCTCAGTAAAACTCGGCAGCGAAATCGACACCGTGTCTTATGCCCTCGGTATGTCGCAAGCCCCCACGCCCGAAATGATCAAAGGCTACCTCATGCAAGCCGGTTCTGACTCGGCTTATGTGGATGCTTTCTTCAAGGGAATGAAGGACGGTATCAACGCCGGCGACGACAAAAAGGAAATGGCTTACCAAATGGGTATGCAAGCCGGTATGAACGTCAAGTCGCGTCTCTTCCCCCAAGTCGAACAGCAAATCTTCGGTAAGGACTCCACTCAGCACCTCTCGGGCGACAAGTTCTTGGCCGGTATGCTCGACGGTAAGAACAGCGTGAGCGCCCTCTTCGACAAGAGCGGTGTGCCTTACAACACGCAGACGGTCAATACCCTCTTGAAAGACCTCATGGGAGCCCTCACGGCCAAGGCCAATGAGAAGCTCTACGGTGAAAGCAAGAAGAAGAACGAAGAGTTCATCAAGAACATGGCCAAGCAACCCGGTGTGAAGCCCCTCGCCGGCGGTGTTTACTACAAGGAACTCACGCCCGGTACCGGTGCTCAGCCCACCAAGGATCAAATCGCCGAAGTATCATACGAAGGTCGCCTCATGGGCGGTAAGGTGTTCGACTCCTCGAACGGCAAAACCATCGAGTTCCCCGTCGGTGGTGTCATCCCCGGTTTCACGACCGCACTCTTGAACATGAAGGTCGGTGCCGAGTGGATCGTTTACATCCCCTGGGATCAAGCCTACGGCGCACAAGAAAGCGGCCCCATCCCTCCCTACTCGGCTTTGACCTTCAAGGTGAAGCTCGTGGGTGTGAAGAACGCACCCGCCGCTCCCCAAATGGGCGCACAGATGCCCGAGGGACAGGAAATGCCCGTACAAGTTCAGCAATAAAACGCTGCAACGACCCGCTTTTCGGGACGATTGCACAACTATAGCCGACGCCTCCGATGCTGCTCACGAGTAGCATCGGGAGTGTCGGATTTTATCACACACAACTCATTTTCGCATCATGAAAATTCGTCGTTTTGCTTTGGCTGCTCTCGCGCTCTTCGCCCTCACTGCAGCAGCCGCTCCCAAAACTCCCAAGAAGAAAAAGACAACGGCCGTTGCCGTAAACACTACGGATCTCCCCGCAGGTAAGGCCGCCACGGGTACGCACTTCTCCTATGCTTATGGTGTAGCTCAAGTACCCGACATGAAGAACTATCTCCTCCAGACGCAAGGCATCGACTCCACGCAGTACCTTGCCCTCGGACAAGCCCTCGAAGGCCGATTCTCCGATGCCGAAATTGCACGTTTCCGCGCCATCGTGACCGGTGCAGACATCGCCGCACAGGTGAAAGCCAACGTCGTTACGCTCAATCGCTCCTACGGTGGCGGAGAAAACGTCAACTACACCGACGCTTCGCTCATCCTCAAAGGGATGTCCGACGGCATCGCCGGTCGCGCTTCCTTCTCGCCCGACTCGGCTCAAAAAGTAGTCAGCGAGCAGCGCGATTTCCAAATCAGCGAGCGTCGCAAGGCCAACCTCGCCTATCTCGAAAACTACAAGAAGCAGAAAGGCGTTGTCGCTCTTCCCTCGGGTCTGCTCTACAAGGCTGTGCGCAAGGGTAACGGTGCCCTCCCTGCCGACACCTCTACTGTAGAAGTACACTACGAAGGTAAGCTCATCGACGGCACCGTCTTCGACAGCAGCTACAAGCGCGGCGAAACCACCAGCTTCCCCCTCAACCAAGTGATCAAGGGATGGCAAGAAGGGCTCAAACTCATGCCCGTGGGTTCGGAATACGAACTCGTCATCCCCTACACCTTGGCCTATGGCGAAAGCGGCACGCGCGGCATTCCTCCCTTCGCAACGCTCATCTTCAAGGTCGAGTTGAAAGACATCAAGAAATAAGCCGTCGTAAGCACAGCGCTTTTGCGCTCCCTTCGCAACCACAATAAAAACTGCGCCGTTCCCTCACGGGGACGGCGCAGTGTGCTTTTGGTTATCGTGTGTTTGGGCGATCGTCGGCCGGTGTTTTGGCGTCCATCGATCCACTTATAATTGTCCGCTTTCCACCATGCGCACCACGCGCTCGGTGAAGCGGTCGTCGCCCTCCGGATCGTAGTGCTTGTTGAGGTTCAACCCGAAGAAGAACGAAACGCCTTGATAGAGATTCGCCTTAAACGAGCCCACAAAGGCTTTGGCAATTTGATAGCCCGTTTGATTCGTTTCGCGGTCGATGAGTTTCACCAGCAAGCGCCCCTGCGAGCGCGACAAGCGGTTCACCAGCGGCGTGTACTCCTTCTTCAGGTCCGCCTCCACCGCGTTGATGTGTTCCTGTCGCTCCTTTTTCGTCGGCAGCGTTTGCAGATAATCGTAAGTCTCCACAATCGTAGTGCGCACCATCTTGGCCAAGGGCAGCAACAGCTTCACATTCTGCACCAATCGGGAGTAATTCTGTCGATCTTTCTCGTTGGCAAAGTCCAAGGGCGGATATTTGTAAATGCCTTGGAAGATCACGGCCGGAATACTGTCGCCTTTGTACAGCGATTTTCCCACCTCGATGCTGATCGGCATGGCCGGTGCCTCGCCGTTGTCGGCTTTCGGCAGATCGGCGGGAATACTATCTTTCTGTGCGGCCGCCGTGAGGCTGCAGCACGCGAGTAGGCAGAGGAAAAACAAGCGAGTAAGTTGTGACATAGCCGGAGAATTTAGTCCTATGTCGGCGAAATTACGAACTTCCCCGCATTTTCGCCAGACTGCCCACGACAATAATTCAAAATGAGCCCTTTCTTCCTCTTCTTGCTTGCTTCACCTTTTGTACCTTTTGTCTCCTTGCTCGAAACCAAAGAAAACGGCACCGACACTTGCAGCTGTCGGTGCCGTTTTGGCGTTGTGAAGCACTTGCGGTCAGTATAGAGCGCAGGCCTTGCACTCGTCGTGTGTTTAGCGCACCACCTTGCGACCGCCCACGATGTAGACGCCGCCGCGAGTCGGGAGCGCTTCGAGACGGCGACCGCCGAGCGTGTAGACGGCTTCGTCAGCCGGCGCACTCACTGCCGTTTGCATGCCCGTCGTTGTCCACCGGCCGTACTTCACTTTCATCTTGCCTTGAATGGGCACAGTGAAGTCGAGGGCGAAGTTCAGGCTGTCGGCCGTGAAATAACCCTTGGCCTCCATATCGAGGGAAGACATGAAGGTGGACATCCAAAAGAAGTAGCCCGGCAGATCGCCACGTGTGAGTTTGGCTTTCCCCTTGCCGCTGAAACGCTTTTTGTCACCGTCTTCGGTCACCGTCAGGTCGCTGAGTTTGATATGGCCGACCGCTGTATTGACCGTGGGGGTCTTGAAGACGAAGTTGCGGAGTTCGAGATCCACTTTGCCGTCGTGCTCCGTGAGATAAACCGTGGCGGTGAGGGGCGCGGTCGTGCCGGTTGTTCCGCCCATGTCGACCACGAGGTTGTCGGTGAAGGTGCGAGTTTGTGCGTCGGCGCCGAGCGTCAGCAGCGCGCCGAAAAAGAGAAGTAGAAATTGCTTCATGTGTTGGAAAGAATTGGAGGGTGAAAGAAAGGCACGTGGCGCCTGTTTTGCCCTTAGCACCTCTACTGCAGGCATCGGTGCGAGCGGAACGAGATGAAAGGCCAAGTGCCGAAAAAGAAAATAAGATTAGTCTTCCGCAAAATTACGGCTTTCCGTTGAATAGCCGCTTTCTTTTTACGGATATTATTGTGCTATTTTTCTTATCTCCGTTGTTTCTCTCATCGTCTTGCGCACAGCGGCATCGATAGTGAGAACCATCGATGCCGTTGTGGGGAGAAAAGCCCCGAATCCGGGGCAAGGTGTGAGCATGCTGTGGGCAGGAAGTCGGATTTAGCGCACCACTTTGCGACCACCCACGATGTAGACGCCACCGCGGGCGGGGAGCGCATTGAGACGGCGACCGCCGAGCGTGTAGACGGCTTCCGTGGTGGGGTCACTCAGCACACTGTGCAGACCCGTCGTCGCCCAACGACCGAACTTCACCTTCATGGGTACTTGCATGCGGGGCATTTTGAAGTCGAGGACGAAAGTGAGGCTGTCGGCCGTGACGTAACCATCGGCTTTCATGTCGACGGATTTCGTGCCCGAGGCCATCCAAAACATAATGCCCGGCAGGTCGCCCGGGGTGAGGCTGGCTTTGCCCTGGCCGCTGAAGGTCTTCTTGTCGCCCTCGGCCGTAACGGGCAGATTGCTGAGCTTGATGTGCCCCACACCGAGCGGGTCGCCGCTGCCCACTTTGAAAATGAAGTTGCGGAGTTCGAGATCCACTTTGCCGTCGTGTTCGGTCAGGAGCACTTGGGCATTGATGGGGGCTGTTGCGCCCGATTTTCCGCCGAGTTCAATCACGAGTTGGTCGGTGAAGGTACGAGTTTGTGCGCCGGCGCTCAGGCTCAGCACGGCAGTGAGAACGAAGAGTAGAAATTGCTTCATGTGTCGGGATGAATTGAGGGGTTGAAAAAATAGCTTTGTCTTGCCGCTTGGCGGGTGGGTTGCGATTCCTTCGGCAGCACATTCGCGCTGAAAAAAGCGAATCGGGGTGCATGGGCGCCACTCAAAGGTTGGCTTTTTGCGAAATTACGGCTTTTCTGTGAAAATAAACGACGCTTCCGCTTCTTTTTTCTCTGTTCTTTTTGACGTAGGACGTCTTTTTTAATAGAGAAGGGTGCTTGTGTATTGTTTTTCGATAAATAGAGTTGACAAATGAGCGTTTTTTTTTATGCGTTGCTTGAGTTCTTATTGCCGAAGGCGGTGGAGTTGCGTGTTGTCGCCACCGAACTCACGGGAGTGTCGCGAACAACCTTGTGTGTTCGTTTCGTACTTCCTGTGTTGCGCGTGCCGATTGGGTAGCGCCCTACGGCGGTGAAAAACGAGACAACGCGCGCGCGTATGCGCGCGAATCCGCCGTTTTTCTGTTTTTTGCCTTCACCTCTTCACCATTTGGCCTCAAGTTGTTGTCAAACAATGAGATACGTGTGAAGGCTTCACCCTGTTTGCCTTCACCCTTTTTCGCGTTTTTGCCTTCACCGCTGCCTTCACCGCAAAAGATTGTGGTAGAGTGAGTTATACTCGAAATGTCGTGTAGGAGATAAGGTGAAGGCTTCACGCGCAATCCACTTGTTATCAGTGGGTTGTGCGCGAATCGCCGTGCGGTGAAGGCAAAAAACGAAAACTCGCTGAGTGCGTGTGCGAGCGAGCGCGCCTACGCGCGCGAGGGATGGCGGAAGGGGAAAAGAGTGGTGGGGTGAGGGGAGAAAAAAGCTGTGGAGTTTTCTCCGAATGTGGACACATTTGTCGAGAAAGTGCACCGTTTTTTTTCGTTGGTCGAGCGTTTGTGAGTTGAGGTGCGCGTAGGGTGGCGAGGGGCTGCGGAAAAATGTCCCACGCCAGAGTGGAAATCGGGGGTGAGCTGCGATTGCACCGAGTGGGGGGCGTGCATTGTGTAGAAAAATGTAACTTTGCAACATAAAAGATTTCTATCATGAAAAAGAATATCCACGACGAAGAAGAGCGCATTTTCGGCGCTTACCAAGCGCGATTGCAGCAAAAGGGCTTGTCTGACGAGGTTTCGGCAGACGGGCTGCACTATTTGGGTCGCTTTGAATATAGCGGTTCCTGCACCTGGGGTCGCCAATGCGGCGACGAAGAGGCGAAATGGGACGCGGTGTGCGCGAAAAAGCGCGGGCTGGTTGTGCTGACCAAAGATCTGAACGACGAAGAGGCTTGGGATATCCGCGAAGAGCACGGGCGGAAAAATGGGAATGCCGTGCCCGAACCCTCAACGGCACCGTTTTATCGCAACCTGCGGGCGTGGGTCTATGGGCTGGTGTCGATGAACGAGCAGGGCGTGATGCCGACATGGCCCGATGCCCGTGTGGCGCAAGCGCATTTTGAGGAAGCGGCTTGGGTGAGAGTTAACTTGAAGAAAGTGCCCGGCGGAAGTACGCTTGCCACCAAGGTCTTGCAGGACTACATCGGCGAATTCAAAGATCTGCTGTCGGAGCAGTTGGCTTTGTATGCCGGGGCTTCGATTTATGTGGATTGTGCCAACCGTGAGGGCGTGGCGCTGCTGCGCGAACTTTATGCGGATGTGCGCGCGTTCGGTACCGATGCTGATCCTTGGATTTACTATTCGGAAAAGGGGCGGTTCATTGTCGTCAATACCTATCATCCTTCCTATGTCGGTTTGGGACAAGCACACTATGACAATATGCGCGAGGCCGTCGCAGACTTCTTCAAGGCGCATCCCCATTTTGGTAAGTAAAAAATCGTTTGTTTGAAAATAGCGCATGAAAGATTCTCCCTCCGTTGACACCACGGTGTCGAATGCAACACCGCGTGCCGAAAAGCGCACGAATTCCGTTCCCCTCACCGCTCACCTCAGTCTGATCGGCGCCGCCACCTTTTGGGGCTTGATGTCTCCGCTCGGCAAGGATGCGATGACCCACGGGTTTGACGGCATCGACATGGTGTCGTTTCGTGTGGCGGGTGGTGCACTGCTCTTTTGGATCGCCTCCTTGTTCGTGCCGCGCGAAGCTATTTCGCGGCGCGACATCCTGTGGCTCTGCGTGGCCGCGGTGTTCGGACTGGTGGGCAACCAATGTTGTTTCACGGTGGGACTGAGTCTCACTTCGCCCATCAATGCCGGGATTGCCACCACGTCGATGCCAATTTTCGCCCTCGTGCTTTCGGCCTTGGTGTTGCGCGAACCCGTGACGTGGCGCAAGGCCGTCGGGGTGGCGCTGGGCTGCATGGGGGCGCTGCTCTTGGTGTGGTCGAGTGCGCGTGCCGCCGGGGCGAGTGTCGGGACGGGCAATTTGCGCGGCGACCTGCTGTGTCTGGCGGCGCAATTCTCCTATTCCATCTATCTCACTGTCTTCGGCCGATTGGCGAAGCGCTATTCGGTGGTGACGGTCAACAAGTGGATGTTCCTCTCGGCGACGTGCATCATTTGGCCCTTCACCGGTGCGCATGTGCTGTCGACGCCGTGGGCGGAGGTGCCGCTGAAAACCTATGCCGAGACGGCCTATGTGGTGGTGTGCGGCACGTTTGCGGCCTATCTGCTCATGATTCGCGGCCAACAGGTGTTGCGCCCCACGGTGGTGAGCATGTACAACTATGTGCAGCCCATTGTGGCGGCTTTGGTGAGCATTCTGCTCGGCCTGGCGGTGCTGACGGTGACGCACGCCGTGGCCGCGGCGCTGATCTTCACGGGCGTGGCGATGGTGACGCTCTCTAAATCGCGGCGCGACCTGAACCGAGCTGCAGCAGAGGGCACACCGACCGACGCGGCGGCGGAAAACAAGCGGAGCGGTGCGGGCTTCGATTGACTTGTTGACTCCCCAAGGAATGTTTGTGGTTGGGGGAGAAAAAGTATTCGCCCTTGTGTGGGTTGGTATGTTTTAGTATCTTTGCAGGGTGTTTTAATTCGTCTTTTATGAAAAAGAATTTCCTCTTCCTCAAGAAGTATCTTTTCCTGACGGCTTTGCTCTGCCTTGGAATTATTCGTTCCGCTGCACAAGATGTGGCTCCCACGGTGGAAAGTGGGTGGCGTGCCGAACTGGGACTGTTTTATGCCGGTGTCAGCTACGAGCAACGCGTGGCTTCACGGTTTAGTTTGGTAGGTCATTTCGAGCTTTTCCCCGAATGGGGAAGAATGGTTTATGGCAATCCGAACATGAAGTTCGGAGGGCTCGTACCGGCGTTTCAATTGGAAGGACGCTGGTATTATTCCGGAGTACGTCCCGGAAATGCCGGTGGATACTTGGCATTGCGTTCAGACCTTGCCTGGAACAATGCTCGTTTGTTCGGTGCAGCGAAATATGACGACTACCATGTGGTTTCCTGCGGTTTAGATGCCGGTTGGGGTTACAATCTTAGTTTGGGCAAGCAATGGACCGCTTTCTCGTATATTGGACTCGGTTTGCCAAAGTGGGATTTCTATCGCACTCCCATTACTGGCCGTTGGGAGCGTGGGCGCAATTGGAATTTAGTGCTTGATCTTGGCATCGGCTATCGGCTGTAAACTTTCTTGTCGCCGAAGTGCCGCTGCGCTGAATTCGTCTCGGCATACCGCGACACGCCAACACGCATAGCCGGAAAAGCAACACTGCACCGGCGTAGTAAAAGTCCGACGTTTCACTGCAAACGTCGGACTTTTATTGATGTTCGGACTAAGCTCTTTTTCAGTGAAGGCCGGAGACTTAGCAATGAGAGGGCATGGTCTGTATCCATCTCACTTGGGAATGTAGTTGATAACTACATTTGTTAGTACTGATTTTGGGTGGTTCATTCTCTTGGGAATGTAGTAGTTCTCAATGTTATAGTGAGTTTGTTTTTTGTACTGATTTTAATTCAGACTCATCCTATTTTTCTATCTTTGTGCCGAAGTTTAATTATCCCCCTTTCTGAAATCCCCTAAAAAGAACTTGTTTCATGAGATCCACCTCGTTTGTTCTGTCCGTCCTCTTTTGGATGGTAGGCCTGGCACTTTGCGCTGCGCCGCAGGTGACTTTGCGAGAACGCGCAAGTGCTTTCCCGCTGATCACCGAAAAAGACGAGTCTGAAATCATCGCGCCCTATGCGTGGCGGCTTCCGGTCGTTCCGCTCAGCTTGGACAACCGCGAGATTCGCAATTTTGCCAAATATCCCGCCTTGCCTTCGCTCTCCGGAGGGAAACTCACCGTGCGCGTTTTGGTCGTCGGCGACACCGTCGCGGTGCACCAAGACCTCATGGATGATTTCGCCAAACGCTGCCGCACTACGCTGGGACTTGGTGTGCGTACCGCGCCGAAACTCTTCGGCATCAAGGGCATGCACGTCTACGGGGTGCAGAAAGACGGCAGTCGACAGGCGGTGGACAAACAAGTCACCTTGCACCTTCCGGGATTTGAGAAGGCCGAGAAGCCTCTCCACTACAAAGGACAAACGGGCCGCCTCGTGCTGTGCGAATACTACGAGAGCCACAGGGGCGACCTCCTCTTGGATGCTGCCAATGCGCGTCCCGAAATTTTCGGTGAACTGCGTCCGGTGGTAGACTTCCATTTTCCTGTTGAGCTTCGACGAGCCTATGCTTGGCTTTTGCTCGAAATCGAAATGGAAGACGGCACCAAACTTTCCACTTCGTTGCAACACTACGACGAACAAACGTCCATTCTTGACCATCCTGCCAGATCATGAAACTCATCCATTCCCTCTTTTCGCTCTCTCTCCTGCTCGCTTTGAGCGGACTCTTCTGCACCACTGCCTGCCAAGACGATGCTGAACCGACGCAGCGCGCCGGACTCATCAGCACCGACTCGCTCATTCATGCGGCCAAGGTCTACGATGGCAAGGCATTCGAGCACGTTGTTTCCACAACGGCGGCCGGCCTTCGCGTGAGCGAGCCCCGACGTGTCGTCCCGATGTTGCCCCGACAGCTCCACGTCGAGATGGAAGGCAAGACTATATTTCGCCGTCACAACCTTCCGTCGGTGTCGGCTTATTCTTTTCAGGTGCTGGCCGTCGGTGACACGATCTACCGACAAAAAGAAAGCGACGCACAGTTCAATGCTGATCTCGATGCGCTTTTCCACCAGTCTATCAGTATTGCCCCTCGACTCTTCGGGGTGAAGGAACTTTCGGTGCTCGGGATCGACAGCAGAGGAAAGACACACGACCTGGGCAACTACTCCTATCCCTTGTTGCGCGGCGTGAGAATATACATGGCCTTCCGCTCAAGAGAGGGCGTTTTCCACGAGCATTACGAAGCAGCGCGCGTCGATACGTTCAGCGTAAAAGACGATTTGCTCTTAAAAACGAAGGCCGAGCCTTCTTTGTACGTGCCTTCCTTCCGCCTGTTGGTGTGGGACCGGCCGGCCGACGATTACACTAAGCTCCGCTTCACGCTGACACTCGTGGACGGCCGCAGCTTGGTTGCCGAAGTGCCGCTGTACTAATCTCGTCTCGGCATGTCGCGACACGCCAACCCGCATAGCCGGAAAAGCAACACTGCACCGGCGTAGTAAAAGTCCGACGTTTCACTGCAAACGTCGGACTTTTATTTGCGTTTGAGCAGAGACGTTCGGCTTTCATGGTGGGGGAGAGGCGGT
The DNA here is from genome assembly GCA_015257125.1 of Prevotellaceae bacterium. GTDB lineage: Bacteria > Bacteroidota > Bacteroidia > Bacteroidales > Bacteroidaceae > Alloprevotella. Next base: position 19,279 of record JABZKU010000024.1, read on the forward strand.
GCGAGCGCAGTCGCCGCGGACGGGTCTCACTATTTGTGGGTAGTGAAAAAGGAGATTTGTAGGTTGTAAACGAGATTTTCGGCGAAAGTGACTGATAAATCTCCTTTTTTTTACCCACTTTTGGGTATTGTGCAGGAGAGAAATAGTGCGGAACTTTGCACCGAGAAATAAAACATAGCGAGGAAGTCGCCGCATCGATGCGATCGTTCCTCTTTTTAAGATCCAATTTACATGAAAAAAGTTTTTACCCTATTCTTGTTGGCGCTGTTGATGCTCTTTATGGGGGGCTCAACCGCCACGGCCGCGCCCGACGACCGACCGGCGCACATCGTGGGGCATGTGCGCAACTCCGCCACGGGCGAGTTCTTACCCCGCGTCTTGGTAACGGTGAAAGGACACCGCATTTCGGTGTCGACCGACGTGACCGGACACTTCATGCTCAAAAATCTACCTATCGGCGCCTTGCAGGTCGAAGTGGACGTGCCCGGCTTTGTGCCGCAGACACACAAGGTTACAACAAAACCAGATGCTACGCTGGTTGCTGACTTTGAGCTCGTTCCGCAAGGTGTGTCGCTCGGCGATGTGGTGGTGTCGGCCACACGCAATGTGACGAAACGCCGCTTGGCACCGACACTCGTGAATGTGCTCGATGCCAAAATCTTTGACAACACGCAAAGTTCGTTCCTCTCGCAGGCGCTGAAGTACCAACCCGGCGTGCGCGTGGAAGATAATTGCCAGAACTGCGGTTTTTCGCAGGTGCGCATCAACGGTTTGGAAGGACCTTACTCGCAAGTGCTCATCGACTCGCGTCCCGTGTTCAGCAGTTTGGCGGGCATCTACGGTTTGGAACAAATTCCGACCAACATGATCGAGCGTGTCGAGGTGATGCGCGGCGGCGGTTCGGCGCTCTTCGGTTCGTCGGCCATCGCCGGTGTGATCAATGTGATCACGAAAGATCCCACGGCCTCCTCGGCGGCGGTGTCGCACGAGATTCGCGGCATCGGTGGACTGAACACGTTTGAGAACAACACCAACCTCAATGCCACCTATGTGACGGACGACAACCAATTCGGCCTCACCTTCTTCGGACAGCTGCACCATCGTTCGCCTTACGACCGCAACGGCGACGGCTATTCGGAAATGCCGAAGCTCGACGGCAACAACGTGGGTTTGCGCGGCTTTGCTCGCCTGAGCGAACTTTCGCGCTTGACAGCAGAGCTGCACAATACGCGCGAGTTTCGCCGCGGCGGCGACCGCTTTGACAGCGAGCCGCACGATGCACACACGGCCGAACAGCTTCGCCACAACAACCTGACGGGAAGTTTGAACTATAGCTTCATCTCGCCCGACACGCGCCACCGTGTCAACGCCTTTGCCTCATTTATGAAGGTGCAGCGCGAAAGTTACTACGGCGGTGGTGAAACCCCCGTGTCGGATTTTCTCGAAAAGGCCAAAACCACTCCGCTCACACCCGAAGAGACGGCCGAAATGAACAAGCGTATGGTGAGCTACGGCCGCACGAAGGGCTACACCGGCGTGCTCGGCGCGCAATATGCCTACGACTTTGCCCGCCTGCTCTTCATGCCCTCGCAATTCACCGTGGGCGTGGAATACAATCACGACGATTTGGAGGACAAGAGCGGATTCCGCACGAACTACCTCAAACAAAACGTGCACACCACTTCGGCTTATCTGCAAAATGAGTGGAAGACGGCGCAGTGGAGCTTCCTCGTGGGCGGCCGTTTGGACAAGCACTCGCTGCTCGACCACGCCATTTTGAGTCCGCGCGCCAACGTGCGCTTCAATCCCACCCCCGACTTGGTGCTGCGCGCCAATTACAGCGCCGGATTCCGCGCTCCGCAAATCTTCGACGAGGACTTGCATGTGGACAACGCCGGCGGTGATCTGATCTTGATCGAGAATGCAAAGAACCTCCGCGAGGAGCGTTCGAACAGCTTCAGCCTTTCGGCCGACTGGTACACCCGTTTGGGCGCCGACTGGCAGTTGAACCTCACGGCCGAGGCGTTCTACACCGAACTCCACGATGCCTTCAACCTCACGCAGGCGGAACGCGACGGTGTGATTGTGAAAACCCGCACCAACTCTTCGGGTGCGAAGGTAGTGGGCGCGAGCCTCGAAGGCCGCCTCACGCTGCCGAAGTATTGGACGTTGCAGGCCGGTGCCACGTACCACCGCAGTCAGTGGAACGATGCACAGCAGTGGAACGAGAACGACGCCTACACCACGCGCCGCATTTATCGCACGCCCGACGTGTACGGTTATTTCGTTTCGACCTTCACCCCGATGAAGCACCTCGACATCTCGTTCACCGGTAACCTCACGGGTTCGATGTTGGCCGGCCACGAAATTCCGACTGACTACGCCAAGGATGCCAACGGCGAGGACGACCTGACGAAGCCCACGGGCTTGACCGAATATGAAGGTCGCCCCTCGGCCACGGTGCGCCACGACCGCGTGATGAGCGGTGAGGGACAGGACAATGTAACGGTGCTCGGTCCGCGCACGTTCAAGACGCCCGTCTTCTTCGAATGCGGACTCAAGGTGCAATACACCTTGCCGATTCGCAACTACTACAAGGCACAGATTTACGCCGGGGTGCAAAACCTCTTCGATGCCTACCAAGATGACTTCGACCGCGGCCACCCCCGCGATTCGGCTTACATCTACGGTCCGATGGCTCCCCGCAGTTATTTTGCCGGTGTGCGTTTGTCGTTCTGATCGGCCGGCAGATCATCGTCTCACGGGGTTATATTATTGACCGCGACGACGCACCCTTTCTTCGCACAGCGGTGACGAAGACAGCAGCGCATAGTTTCAAATTTGGAACTATGCGCTTTTTTATTGTACCTTTGCAGCACATCATGGAAATAGCATGTGAAGTGGGCGTAGGATAACCATGCCGGAAAGTAACTTCTCATGCTATTTCTTTTTATAGGAAATAGTCTGTTCTTCACGATGAAAAAAATACTCTTTCTTCACGGTTTCGCTTCGAGCGGCCACAACGGCACGGCGATTATGCTGCGCGAACAACTGTATGCCGACGGAGTGACGGTCATCGCGCCCGACATTCCCGTGATGCCGGCCGAGGCGATGCCGTTTCTCCGCCGGCTGGTGGCCGACGAAGCCCCCGATCTGATCGTCACCGCTTCGATGGGCGGACTTTACGGCGAACAGTTGCGCGGCATTCCCCGCATACTGATCAATCCCGCGTTCACGATGGCGAAAAACCTGACGTTCGGCGGCATGGGACACCGCGAATTTTTCAACAAACGCCAAGACGGCGCGAAGGAGTTTAAGGTGGATCGCACGATGATCGACCAGTTTCGCGAATTGGAGAAACAACTTTTCAAGGGCATCACCGCCGAGGAGAAAGCACTTGTGTGGGGCTTGTTCGGTGCGCACGATAAGCGCGTGAATCATCAGAAAGATTTTGCGAAACACTACGGCAAGGCGCAGATGGTGGTCTTCGACGGCGAGCATTCGCTCAACGGCGCGGTGGTTTCGGCCGTGGTGCTGCCGCTGGTGCGCCGCCTGTTGGAGTTGCCGGTGCATTGATGCCGGCGCAGCGCCGTGTTCTCCGCGGTTTCGGCTCCCGTTTCGGGCGGTCGCTCCCGATGAAGCAGAAAAAGTGGCCTACTTTCTGCAAAAAGCAGCCAAGTTTCGACGAAAAACGCTCAACTTTCTTCCAAAAGTTGGGCGTTTTTTGGGCTCCCTACACTGCATTTGCATACGAAATGCGTGCGAAATTGATAATTTCGCAACTAAAACAGGTCGAAAGCGAGACAATGGCGAAAATAATTGCGCAGAAAAACAAGTAGAATGTTGTTAGATTGTCACGAAGTCTGTATTTTTGCAATGAACACTGTTTTTCTGTTTGAATATACAATGTATATAGACGGAAAATACTTCGTTTCGCTGTCTATATTGCGGTTTTCTTAAATAAAACACCCTAAACCATCGATACATGAGGAAATCAGTACATCCGAAAGTGTTCGTCGGGAGTCTCCTGATGAGTGCGGCGCTGAGTTTTGCGCTTCCCTCTTCGGCTCAACAGCCCACGGGACCCGATGCACGCCAGCTCTCGGGCATGGTCTTCAACAAGCAAGGCGAACCGCTCGTTGGAGCTTATGTGCGCGTGAAGCACGGCAAAAAGACTTGGACCGTTCAGACGGACGAGACCGGTAAATATGTGATCAATCTTCCGGCCGGACAGAGTTTGGCCGGTCTGAATGTCGCTGTGTCCTACATCGGTATGCAGCGCCAGGTGAAGACCACGAAGACCGGCGTGATGCACTATGACTTCATGCTCGAAGACAATTCGAAGAGTTTGGGCGAGGCCGTGGTGACGGGCTACGGCACGATCAGCACGCGCGAGAAGACGAGTGCCATCACTTCGCTCAAGATGGACGAAATCCTCATGCCCGGCATGACCAGCCTGGAGCAGGCGCTCGAAGGCCGTGTGCCCGATATGGTGTTTATGCAAAACTCCGGTGAAGTCGGTGCGACGGCGCGCATGCGCATTCGCGGTACGTCGACCCTCATCGGTAACCGCGAACCGCTGTGGGTGCTCGACGGTATCCCCTTGTCCGATCCTGTCGATGTGACCAACGAGCAGCTCAACGACCCGGACTACATCAATTATATCGGTAATGCCATTTCGGGACTCAACCCGCAAGACATTGAGCGCGTTGACGTGCTCAAGGACGCCGCGGCGACCGCACTCTACGGAACGCGTGCCGCCAACGGGGTGATTGTGGTGACCACCAAGAAGGGTGATCCCGGTCCTCCTCGCATCACCTACAATGCGCAGTTCAAATACACGGCGCGTCCGCGATATACCGACAGCAACATCAACCTGATGAACTCGCAGGAGCGCGTGCGCTTCGGCCAAGACTTGGTGAACCTCCACTACACGTTCCCCAACCACATGACGATGGTGGGCTACGAAGGAGCATACCACCGTTATGTCACGGGACAGATTGACTATGACACCTTTGTGGCGCAGGCGCGTCAGGCCGAAACGGCGAATACGGATTGGTTCGGCCTCTTGACGCACGACACCTTCAACCACAACCACACGATCGCCCTTTCCGGCGGTAGCGAAACGGCGCGTTACTACGCTTCGCTCGGTTATAATAAGGAAGAGGGTGTGCAACTCCGTCACCGCAACGACCGCTACACCGCTTCGCTCAACATGCAGACGCGCATTGCCAAGGTGATTCAGGCGAATGTGCGACTCAACGCCAACGTGCAGAAGAAGGAGCAGCTCCCCGGCGAGATCGATCCGCTGGGCTACGCTTACGGCACGACGCGCGCCCTGCCCGCGTTCAACAACGACGGTTCGTACTACTACTATCAGCGCCACGCCTACAATGTGGGCACCGACAAGGACGGACAATATAAATATCGCTACAATATTCTCAACGAGATCGACAACACGGAGAAAAACTACTCCTCGAACGGCGTCATGGCCGCGCTCGATCTCACCTATCGCTTCCGCCAACTCCTCGACTTCACACTCACCACGTCGTACCAGCGCAACACGAGCGACAACGATACGTGGTTTGGCGAGAAATCGAACTATGTGGCGCAACTGCGCAACAGCGAATATGGCGTGGATCCCATCCCCGGACAGTATGGTAAGAGCGATCTGCCCTACGGCGGGGTGTACAACTCGGGACGCAATGTGAACGAAAACTTCACGCTGCGCGCACAAGCCAACCTGCGTCACGCCCTCGGTGCGAACAAAAAGCATTTGGTGAGTGCCTCGTTGGGTTACGAAATGAACATGTCGAATACCGACGGTTTCAGCACCAACACGCGCGGTTTCTATAAGGATCGCGGACTGAAATATGTGAACATGACGGCCGAAGAGGTGCAAAAGTTCCCCTACTACGCGAAGTGGTTGGCGAGCAACACGCCTTCGATCAAGGCCGACAAGACGCATCGTCTCAGCGGTTACGCCATTTTCTCTTATTCTTACGGCAGCCTGTTGTCGCTGAGTGCCAACACGCGTTTCGACGCGTCGAATAAGTTCGGCTCGCGCAGCAACGAGAAGTTCCTCCCTGTGTGGTCGGCTTCGGGGATGCTCAACCTCAAAGAGTTGGCACTCCGCCGCTATGATGTGGTGAGCGACTTCCGTTTCCGCACCTCTTTCGGTAAGACGGGCAATATGGTCGACAACCAAACGCCGAACCTCCTCCTTCGCCAAGAGAGCGTAGACACTTATTATGGAGAAAACACGGCGAAGGTGTTCGCACTGCCCAACCCCAACCTGCGTTGGGAGCAGACCGATCAGTTCAACGCCGGTTTTGACATGGCGCTCTTCGACTATCGCCTCTCGCTGGGCTTTGATGGTTACTACAAACATACGCGCGATGCCTTCAACAACACGCCGGTGTCGTCGATCAACGGTGTGGACAATTATGTGATGAACGGCAGCGACCTCTACAACAGCGGTTTCAGCATCAACCTCACGGCTTATCCCATCAAAACGCGCGATTGGTCGTGGATGCTCTCCTCGAACTATTCTGTGGTGTACAACCGCATCGAGACGAAGTCCATCAACGACTACACGCTCAACGATTATCTCAACGGTACGGCCGTGATCGACGGACAAAGCATCGGCACGTTCTACAGCTATCGCTTCCTCGGCCTCGATCCCTCCAACGGTCTTCCCCTCTTCGACGACTATAAGGATCGACAGCACTTGCTCGAAGGCAAAACGCTCGACCGCATCATGCAACTCGTCATGGCGCGCAGCGGTAGTCGCGAGCCGAACTTCAGTGGTTCGTTCTACACCACACTGCGCTACAAGCAAGTGTCGTTGGCGGCCAGCTTCAACTACGCCCTCGGCAACAAGATTCGCAAATTCGCGCTCTATAAGGATATCCTCGACGGCGTTTCCTCGGAAAACAACGTCCGCAAGGAGTTTGTCGACCGCTGGCGTCGTCCCGGCGACGAGCGTCACAGGGACTATCCGTCGCTCATCAGCCCCAGCGATCCCGAATATCAGCGCAACCGCTACCACTGGAGCAACTCCTCGAACAGCGATCTCAAAGGTTTCAAATCGTTTGCCGACAACTACTGGTCGATGTACGACAATGCCGATGTGCGCGTCGTTTCGGGCAGCTATCTCCGCCTCTCGAACGTCACGTTCCGCTACCAGTTCTCGCAGCGCCAACTCAAGAAAATGCCTTTCTCCAACCTCGCGCTCGACTTCTCGGTGACAAATATCTTCACCCTCAAGTCGTCGGAACTCAAAGGACAGGATCCCACGCAAAACGGTTTCTCCATTCAAACGGCGCTCTCGCTCCGTCCGTCCTACACGTTGGGTTTGCGCATCACCTTCTAATTCGCCACACCTCATGAAACAGTATATCTTTTCTCTCGGTCTCGGCCTGCTCGCACTCACCACGGTGAGCTGCGACGACTTCCTCGACCAATACTCGCAAGATCTCGTGGTGGCGAAAAGCGTCACCGATCTCAACGAACTGCTCGTCGGCGACGTTTATCTTCGCAGCCACGAAGTCAGCAAAGGGATGAACGCCGGAGTTTATGGTTTCGTCAATGCACTCGACGACGACATCAACACCACTGGCACCTCGCAGCAGGGCAACATCGCCAACACGGCGTGGACACACACGCTGGCGCCCCTCTACGGTTACTTCACTTGGCAACAAGATGTGCGCTATAATTATGGTGCCACGAACAAGGCGGGCGACGATGCGACGTGGAAAACGCTCTACTCGCGCATCAGTCACGCCAACAACATCATCGACATTGTTGACGAAATGCCGCACGCCACCAAAGAGGACGAAGCACTTTACCATCGCGTGAAGGGCGAAGCGCATTTTGCTCGTGCACAATTCTATTTGGCGCTCGCCAACCTCTACGGAAAACCCTATCGTGTGGATTCGGCCTCGACCGATCTCTGCGTGCCTCTCAAGCTCACGCCGCACGTGGAGCACGAGAAGGACAAAGCGACTCAATTCGAGCGTGCCACCACAGGACAAGTTTATGCGCAGGTTGTTGCTGACTTGAACTTGGCTGTCGAACAACTCACCGTTTCGCCCCAGCCCGATCGTTTCCGTCTGCACCGTGCCTCGGCAGAAGCGGCAGGTGTTTTGCTCAGTCGCACTCTGCTCTACATGCAGCGTTGGGCAGAAGCCGAACAGGCCGCCAAGCGTGTGGTGGAAAGTCCGCGGGTAAAATTGGCCGCCCTCACTGATTTCCAAGCGGGCAAACCCTTCCTCACGCGCAACAATCCCGAAGTTCTCTTCTCACAAGGCGCCAATTATGTGGCAGCGCAAGACAAGGGCACGTCGCTCACCGGCGCTCCCGGCGATTTCTGCGTCACCCGCGAATTGTATGACTCCTATGTCGACACCGACGTGCGCAAACAAGTCTTTTTCTCTGTCAACGGCCTTTCCGACAGCATCTCGCTCTCCAATAAATATGAGCGTGTCACGGGCGAAAACCACATCTCCGACGGTTTCTTGCTCCGTGCGTCCGAAGCCTATCTGAACCTGGCCGAGGCACAAGCCATGCAAGGGAAGAGCACTGAGGCTTCTGCCACGCTGGGGCGTTTGCAGCAACGCCGCATCACCGACTATTCGCCCACGCCCCTCTCCGGCAAGGCATTGGTCGACGAGATCCGTGCCGAACGTCGTCGCGAACTCTGCTTCGAAGGCCAGCGTTGGTTCGACCTGCGTCGCTATGCGGTGAACACGGTGCAGCCCTTGAAGAAGAATGTGGTGCATGCCTTCAATGCCTACTCGAACTCCAACGCCTTCTTGACGACACACACCTTTGTCTTGCCGGCAGGAGATCCCGCCTACACCTTCTCGATTCCCCTTTCGGTCATCGAGTTCGACAAAGTGCCGATGCCCAACAACATTCGTCCCAAGCGCGAGGAAGTGAAGCAGCCCAAACCGCTGCCGACGCTGCCCACCGACGACGAAGAAGACAACCCCACGCCGACCCCTGCCCCTTAAGCGGCGCATCGGCTCCCATCACTCATTCCCCATTAAGTCACATCGTTCATGAAACAGCTCCTGTTCCTTCTCCTACCGTTGCTTTTCTTCGCCTGCAAAAGCGAAGAGAGCATCACGCCCGCTGTCACCTTTGAGCGTGATTTCGCGGTCGTTGACAATGCCGCAGACCCTGTGCAGCATGCGCGCTACGAAATCTATAAGAAATACGGCGTCCCCGTTTATTTTAATGACACCGTGGCCGTTCACGGCGGCACAGCTCCCGCCGACAGCGCCTCGCGCCGTTACGAAACGGTCGATCTCAACTGGACCTTCTTCGGTTATAGCCGAGGGGTGGAGTATCGCTACGACTATCTGCGCACCGCCGAAGAGCAACTGCGCGCCTTGCGTTTTGTCGACGCCTATTTGGGTAAGATCAGCCGCCAGATGCGTCCCTTCTCCGTCATGGTGGCCGACACCCTCACCATTTCGTCGGCCAACAAGGTCGAAAAACCGATCTACCACGTCGGTTTCCGCACCTTGGTGCTCGCTCGGGTCAAAGACATCACCGCCGAAGATTCGGTCAATGCACAGATTGCCGAAATCGTCAACAGCATGGTGAGCGACCGCATCAAGGCCAATCGCGAACTCTGCGGCGAATTTGCAGATGTCAGTACCCAGAAAGGGTGGTATGACCTCGAATGGAAGCGACTCAACGAAACCTCGCCTTGCCCCACCGTCATCGAGATGGGCAGGAAGAGCTACGTCCTTTCGGTCAATGCGCTTTACGACCAACCGCCCTACACGCCCTTCAATCATGAGGACTTAGTTACCTTGCTCCTCAAAGATCTCGGCAGCGGCGCGCCCACAGTCGAGAGTGAAGACGAAGCGATCGAGATTCGCGACAAGATGCTCAACGAGATCGGTGCCTTCGGCTTCATCCGAGGTTGGAATCAAACCGGTTCATTCGCCCCTCGCGACGCCGATGAAGATCGCGAATACTTCATCAAGGCCATGCTTTGGTTGGGTGATGGCGGGTTCCGTCAGCGTTATGGACACCTGCCCGTCGTGATGACCAAGTACGAAATCCTTCGTCGTTTCGTCACCGGCGAACTCGGGGTCAACCTCGACTACAATCGTTTGAACGAATAAAAACGCGGTGAACTCCGCAATTTCATCTCCTCATCGCTATGTCTATCTTCAAACCTCTCTGTCTCGCCCTCCTCTCTGCCGCCGCGCTCTTCGCGGCCTCTTGCGGGGGCGACGAACCGAAGACGATCCAGTATAATCTCTCCGCGGTGCAACCCGGAGAGGATTTCACCGATCCTCGCGACAACAACGTGTACCACACCGTGCGTGTCGGCGACCAACTTTGGATGGCCGAAAACCTGCGCTACGCACCTAACGGTTACAGCCTCGACGGTGCCTATTCTTGGAACGAGCGCCCGGTCGATCTCACCAAGATTGTGCCCGACAATGCAGCCGTGACCGAACTCATCGACCGGCTTTTCCACGATCCGAAATACAACGGATGGGAAGTCGATGGCACGCCCATTGCACCGTGGGTCGAAGGCTTCATCAAGCAACTCAAGCGCGGCCGCATGACCATTGCCGAAGTGCGTGAGAACATCCGCTATCTCAACCCCGCTTTCGACGACACCCTCACCGTCCGGCTCCTTAAATATGCCGAGTTGCCCGAAGCGCGCCACAAGGCCGGAATGGCCAATTTCGAGAAAACCGAAAAAGATAACGGTGGCTACGTGGCCAAAAACGGATTTCTCTACACCTTTGCCGCAGCGCAAAAAGTCGCTCCCAAAGGTTGGCGCCTGCCCACCGACGAAGATTGGAAAAAGCTGGAGCGCACCCTCGGCTTGCCCGCCGCAGAAGCTGATCTCGACGAAGCGTGGCGCGGCGAAGGACTCGCTACCTTGCTCAGCGTAGGCGGAAAATCCGGTTTCAACGCCCTCCGCACCGGTGGTAATCTCTATCAGCGCGAAGCCGGCAACTTCTTTGAGAACAAAGACAAGGCTTGGTATTTCTGGACGGCCACTTCCATCATGTTGCAAGACTCCATCCCCGCGGCCTATGTGCGCCTCTCCGATCACTTCACCACCAAAGTGTGGCGCGGCACCAGTCGAGTGGCTAACAACTACCGTCCCGTACTCTACAGCGTGCGTTGCGTCAAAGACCTCAAGTAACGCACCCTGCCTCCTTTCGGCCGATGCTCGAAGTCGTCGACGCCCGACGACTTCGAGTGTGGCCGTCTTACACCCGATAATCGAATTTTTAGACTTATCTTATTTTCATGTCTCTCCGTCACCTCTTTTTTTCGCTCAGTTTGGCTGTGAGCACGCTCTCGCCGCTGGCCGCCTTCGCACAGCCCGAGCCGAGCATGTATGGCGATCGCGTCAAAGCCGACGTCAAACTCAACTATGTCTATACGCTCGATGAAGCCTTGGCGCGCGCCCGTGCCGAGAAGAAGCCCATCTTCTTCAACTGCTTCGCCGACTGGGCCATCCCCTGCCACGGCATGAACAAGTACGTCTTCTCCGATGCCGAGTTTGCCGACTACATGAATCACAATTTCGTCAACCTCTACATCGACGTGAGCAAGCGCGCCAACGCAGCCGTCGCCAAGCGCTACGACATTCGCCGATTTGCCCACTTCCTCGTGCTCGATGCCGATGGCAATGTCCTCCTGCGCATTGTAGGGGGTAAGAAGTTGCCCGAATTCAAAGAAGACGTGATGCGCGCCCTCTCGCCCAAAACCTCGCTCCCCGGACTCGAAGCCGCTTATAAGAAAGGAAAGCGCGACAAAAAGACGCTCCTCGCCTATCTCTACGACCTCAATCTCGCCGACGATAAAGAGCAGTTCGACAAGGTGGCACAAGAATATGTGGCTGCCCTCAAGCCCAAAGACTACGCCAAAGCCGAAAACTGGTTTGTCGTGTCAAAACTCATCACCGATCGCGAAAGCCCTCTCTTCAAGTACCTACTCGACAACAAAGACGAGTTCGTGAAAAACAACGGACAGAAGGTCAACGACTTCGTCGAAAGTCTCTTCTACGCCGAAGCTGCAGGCTACGCCGCCGGTTCCACCCCCTACAACGCCGATGCCGTACTCGGTATGCAAATCGACGCTCGCCGTGCCAACATCCCCGACACCTCCGTCGTTTATGTGGCCTGCAAACTGGCGCAACTCCGCGGTGAGAAGCGCATTGGCGAACTCCTCGACTACATGCGCGCCAAGGGCGAAGCCTTCCGCTTCGATCGTGCGTCTTACGAACTCACCTTCGACTTCCCCGACATGACGGCCGAGCAAACGAAGCAAGTCGTCGCCTATCTCCGCGAAGCCGCGACACGCAACACCGGCGAAGCCGCCAAGCGTCTCGGTTTCCTTGCCGATCGGCTCGAGAAACACGACGGAGTGAACTTCGAACAACTCTCGCTCAAAGACGCACTGGCCAAAGCCGCCAAGGAAGGCAAACAAGTCTTTGTCGACTGCTACACCAGTTGGTGCGGTCCCTGCAAGAAACTTGCACGCGAAGTCTTCCCCCAACCCGAAGTGGGCAAAGTCCTCAATGCGCGTTTCGTCAATCTCCAAATCGATATGGAAAAGGGAGAAGGACCGGCTGTGTCTAAGCAGTTTGGCATCAACTCCTTCCCCACGATGCTCATTCTCAATCCCGACGGCACCAAAGTCGGTAGCATCGTAGGTTACTTCCCCACCGAACGCCTGCTCGACGAAATCGCGAAAGTTCCCACTCGCTGATTCGCAGTCCCCACAGCTCACGCCGCTCCCCGTACCGCCACCGGCCACACGGGGAGTGGTCGTTGTTTTTCTCTCTAATCATCGCTTATGCGCCTCTTCCGCCTTCTCCTCCTGCTCATCGCCCTGCTTCCCACCGCCGGCATGGCGCAGCATTTCCGCGCCGTCGTCCCCTATGTGGAGCAAAACGGCAAATTCATGATCGACGTCACGGTCAACGGCACCCGCGGTCGTTTCCTCCTCGACACCGGTGCCCCTTGTTGTGTGAGTTATTCCTTTGCCCAACGAGCCGGCCTCACCCTCGGTGAGGCACAGACCGGACAAGACTCCAACGGTCGTCCCGTCACCGCCCGCATGGCGCGTTTCGATTCACTTCGCGTCGGCAGTGTCGACTTCCGCAACGTCGCCGCCATGTGCTGGCCCGAGGGCAGCCCCACCGAACGCTTCGGCATCGACGGCATCTTGGGCTACAACCTCATGCAGATGGGCATCATCAAACTCAGCCGTGCCACGCGCACCTTTGTCTTTACCACCCTCACCGACAGCCTGGGACTTGATTTCTCGTGCGCCACGCCCCTCCTTCCCGACCCTTATGTGCCGCTCATCGAGGTGCGTCTTGACAAAGCGGTGGTCGACACCGTCATGTTCGACCTCGGTGCACACGCCCTCTACGAACCTTCGGTGCGCAACTATGCCCGATTGTCGAAAGCCGGCAGCGCCTTCCGCACGCAGGCTTCGGCCATGGGAGCGCTCTCCATGGGCGCTTCGGGCATCGAACCACCCACACTCAAACACCGCGTCAAAGTGCCGCATTTCAAAGTCGCAGGTTTTGATTTTCGCAACGTCGCTGCCGTCACTACCGGCGGACACGACTCGCGCATCGGGGCGCGCTTGCTCCAATATGGCGATGTCGTCATCGACTTCCGCCGCCGCACCTTCTATTTCCTCCCCCACGACGGAAAAACAACCGCCGATGTCTATCTTTCCGACTGGGAAGTGATTCCCACGGCCACCCTCGACGGTAAAATCGTAGCCGGAGTGGTGTGGAACAAGAAATTGCCTATCCAACAAGGCGACCGCATCGTGGCGCTCAACGGACAGCGCTTCGACACCATCGACTTGGCAACAGCCACCACGCGCGGTCTCCTCTCCTTGCCCGGCAACAAAGCCACCGTCACGTTCGTCAATGCCCGCACCGGACAGGAAGAAACCACCACCATGCGCCGTTATTAACCTCATCAGCGGAATGCAGCGCCCGATGCTGCCCACGATCCGCAATGCCCTTACTGATTGCGACCGAGTATTGGCGGTATTGGTGATGGCATTAAAGGTAATGCTTACATACGTATCTTTACTTTCAAGATTCGCTTACCTTGGTGGTGAACGCTAGGTCAGCCCCAGAGTAGCTTGTACTTCTCTGGGGCTATTTTCTAAAAAACTTTTGATTATGTCCCGACTACTCATCTATTCCCTCTGCACTCTCTTCTCTATCAGCCTTTCAGCGCAGCGCAAAGTCCATGTCGTGGATGCCACAACGCGGCAGCCCATAGAAAATGTGGTAGTGACCGATACACAATCAGGGAAAGTTTTGGGAATTACTCCCAAAAACGGCCTCTTTCTCTCCACTTCTCAGGCCAAAAAACTGAGCTTCTCTCACTTGTCCTACCAACCTTTGGCAGCACAAGTTGCAGATACCGTTCGCCTCGTCCCACGCGATTACCAAATTGCGGCATCGGAAGTCACAGCAAAGGCTGCGGACTATTACAGACTCCGCGCTGTGGTGCGTTCTTATCAGTATGTAGACAGCATTCCTGTGAACTTCGTGGATGCCGTCTTGGACTTTTACGTCAATGGCAAGGGCAATAAGTTGGAATATCGTGTACTTAAACTAGATGCTTACAAAGACAAAGCGCGCATTCGTGAGAACAATCTCAACAGAAGCAAGGTAGAAGTGGATGACAACGGCCTATTGGATTGGGTGAGCAACCATCATGTTGCGACCAATAGTCCGAGTTTTATCCTACAACAATCGGGAGAGGAGAAACTCATTCTCAAAAAGAAAACTCGCGAACTACTAGGTTCACTCACTTTCGACCCAAGTCAAAGAGCCTATGTCGCAAAGGTCAATCTACTCTCTCCCAAAGACACCGCAACGCGTCACCTTTTCGGCCGTTCCATTAAGTTTAATCTCCACACCCTCGAGGAGCGTTTCCCTGCATCAGTGGACACCGCACGCCTGCGTGTCTATGATCTACAAAGCTATCGTTGGCTGCTGCAGCGCGACACTTGGACAAAAAAGTATCCCACTCGCGTTCCCCTCACAATGATTCACGAGATTGTAGTCTTCGAACGCCAACGATTGAGCAAAGCGGATTACAAAAAGCTAGATTTCGACACAGATTGGTACGACATTCCTCACTCTCTCCGCGGACGCGCTACGACAGAAAACATCGATCTCTCGAAATACACGCTTCCCCTTCCCATAGACATCCAAGTTTTATTGGGCAATCAGCTCCAATTGCTGCCTTATAAAGACTAGCGCCTCTGTCGTTTTCTATTTTTCGTAGCATGTCCAATGAACCTCATCAGCGGGGGGCAGCGCCTGATACTGCCCACGATCCGAAGGCCCTTACCGATGGCGACCGCGCTCCAACAGTTGTTTGGAGCGCGGTCGCATCTTGTTGCGTGCGCAACGCTTATTTTGAGCGGAGTACGAGCAAGGCATGTTTTTATCTTAAAACGTAGGTGGATATAGAATTATTTGTATCTTTGCGCTTATAGTCAACGCATTGTAAAGAACACCTTGCTCATCGTCTTAAATTCCAAAGTATGAAACGTCTATTTTCCCTATTCGCCTTGCTTTTGCTCCTATTCTCCTCCTGTGCCCGCGAAAAGACACAGGCCGAACTTTTTGCAGAGACCAAAAGCGGAGTAGTGTTGATTCTCAATAAGTTTTATTATCGCATCCGCCTGCCGAACGATAAGTTCTTGTACTTTTCCGGCTTGGACAAGGATGGTGATTTGGAGAATGTGACCCTCGATTTCAATGAAATCCGCAGAAACAGCGCGTGGATGTCGGGAACCGGCTTTTTTGTCGACGACAGAGGGACGATCATGACCAACCGCCATGTTGCCCAACCTGCCCTTGAGGAAAAAGACATCAAAGCCGGCTATCGAAATTTCATCCATGCCATTCAGCAGTACTATAATTACCAAAAGCAGCAACTCAGTGAGAAGTTCGATGAGCTCGAGACAGCGAAAGGTCAGTACTACGACGACGAAGAAGAGGTACTTGATGATACCCCCGCAGGGGTGGCAGAGATCGAACGGCAGCAAGAGGCACTCCGCAGAGAGTATGCCGCCGCCGAACAAACCCTTGAGCAACTCGAGCAATTGGACGATCCGAGTGCTTTGAAAATCAGTTCCGTGTGCGAATTGGGTATTGCCTACAACGACACACACGTCACCGGAGCGGCCGACTTCTTGGACAAAAATCCTTGTGTCGTGCTGAGAACTTCGGAGCGAGAGAACGTGGATTTGGCGCTCATCCAGTTGAAAAACCAAAAGACGCCGGCCGATGCCTATGTCTTCTCCATCGCCGAGGAAAGCACCCCCCTCGAGATGGGGCAACAGTTGTATATGATTGGTTACAATGCCGGCCCGAATTTGGCGCAAACGCGCACCGGCATTCAAGTGCAAATGACCGGCGGGAAAGTCACGCAACTCTCAGACGGAGAGCGTGTGCTGTATGACATTGCCACCGTACAAGGTTCGAGCGGTAGCCCCGTGATCGACACTGAAGGCAATCTCGTCGCCGTCAACTTCGCCAAATTAAACGGCTCGGACAACTTCAATTTCGGCATCCCGCTCAAGCGCGTCAAAGAGTTTATGAAGTGGTGATTCGTGCACCATTTCCATGCTCCGCTTCGCATCATCCAGTCGTTTGCATTTCCAGATCAGAGGTAAGGCGCAGCGAACCCACCATGCCTTGGCTATAGGTTTGCCACACCTAGATCTTCCGACCCTATCTTAGTACAGCAAAATCCAAATCCCAATTCAAATTCAATGACCATTACAGAGGTGAGAGATGTTCTCCGGAAAGAAGACCCCATGGAGCTATTTAAGCTACATCATGCTTGGGTAAGTACTCTAATTCCATTTTGGAGACAGGCGGTGATACGAATCGCAGAGCTGACCGACACACCGACAGACCGCAGGGACAAGCACTTGAGAGTCATAGAGCAATCCATGACCCTAATGTCTGCCTGGCGATTCAAGCAGATAACCTACATAAAGGCTAGACGCAGAGAGATTGATAGTGCCATTAGTTTCATCAGGAATGCAGCCTTAACGAATAAAGTCTCAAAATACGCCTTTGCACCCGTCTGCAGAAACTTAGCCGGCATCTTACGTGGAGCGTTGTATATATCCACCTTCGGCTACAGCGACGAACAGTTGCCAGGATTATTAGCTCACCACATTTATGATCTAGCCACCTGTCACACGCTCTTCCCCTTTGACACCAGTGAATTTGTATGTTTCCTCTCTGGCGAGGGATCTACCCAGACAGACAGATCCCCAGATGACAACTGGAACATCATGATGGATCGTGCTGGCGAAGTATTCGACATTCGCCCCCTCATTGAGGCCGTAGATCAGCAAGCAAGCCTAATATGGGACAGCTACAGCGCACCCTTCGCGTGGGAGTATGATGAAGCCGTTTGGACTCAAGAAATCCTTCCTCTCTCCAAGGAGCTGCACTACATTGCCCAAAGAGCCTTTTACCAACGATAAGGCGGTTTAATGGTCAAATGTACTCCTATATTAGCTCAAGAATCTATAGCTTAAGGTCTTGAAGCTCCTTAATATATTTCCAATTATTGCTATCCGACCTTAGTTAGGTCTAAGCCTTTCTTCAAAAGAATCCCACAGACCAAGTAACTTAATCGGCGGGTAGGCGGTAGATGTTGTTTTACTTCGCAGGAGTGGAAAATCTTTATACAAGTAATCCACATCATAATACCATTATTATGATGTGGATTATTTTATTATAGTACCCTTAAAGCATAGTCTATACTTAGCGCTAGGAATATAAGGGGCTGTCTCTTTTGTTGGCCTCGTGTCATTTGACAGTTGCAGCACCGCCTAACTTTCCATACAAACCTCTACCTGACAGCCCTATATAATATACGCGTACGCACGCGCGCGCGTCCAGTGTTTTTATGTTTTTGCCTTCACTTCTTCACCTTTTGGGGGTAAAGTCTTGAGCAAGTGTGTGTTACGGGTGAAGGTTTCACCCTTTTGCCTTCACCTGTTTTTTGCAATGGATGTCGTGCAAGGTGTTGAAATTCAGTTTGTTGCGGTGAAGGTAAAGGCGAATGCAGGGTTTGCCTTCACCTTCAACCGGTTGATACACAGATTGTTGCACGGTAAGGTGAAGGGTGAAGGCAAAAATGGCAAATTCGCTGAGTGCGCGGGTGCCTATATACGCGTAGGCGCGTGTCCTGCGCGTAGGATTGAATGGGAATTTGTGCGGGGTGGGGAGGTTTTGAGAGAAACAAGGGAGGAAGTCGCGAAAAGTGGAGAAGTTTTGAAAGAAAGTCGGCTTGTATTTTTCGAGTGGAGTGGGGGAGGGAGAGAAAAACAATTTGCCTTGCTTGCTTGTGCTTGGTTTTCTCTGTGTAGTACGTTTGCTTTTTGATTTTGTCCTTTGGCTTTTCCGTGATGGCTTTGTGTTTTTTCGTCCTTGTGCTTGTATTTGGGTAGAACCTTCCTCGATTTGATATTGTTCCGTCTCTGGTTAGATGAAAAAACATCTTCTTTCCTCTTTTCTACGCCCACAAAAGTCGAAATTCGGGCGATTTGAGCGGAAAAACTCCTCGGCGAACTGATTTTTTCGGTGCAAAATGAGATTTCGGGCGAGAAAATCCAGTGAGGAGAAGAAGGAAATGCCTCGAAAAAGGCAGTTTTTGCCCCAAAACCGGCCGAATCGGACGAAAAAGGGCGGTTTTGGGAGGGAAATCGCAGGGAGGGGATGAAGCGAAAAATCGAGCTTTACTGCCGATTTTGCCATGCTATGAAGTAGCAAAATGGGCGCAAATGAATTTTTCTCGCATTTTTTTTCGTCG
>JABZKU010000051.1 GCA_015257125.1 Prevotellaceae bacterium
TAGAGCATCTGACTACGGATCAGAAGGTTACAGGTTTGAATCCTGTCGGAGTCACAAAGGATCTCGCAAAGCAATTTGCGAGATCCTTTTTTTGTCCCCGTTCTTTACGGGTTTCTTTTCTTTCATTGTATTGAGGTTGGTGATTGTGCGGTCAAATTGCGTGGAGAGTGCTAGTCGACAAGGGTGAATAATCGATAGAGCGTGAGGAAGTAGATTTGAGGAGACAGATGTTGCTTGCAGAAAAAGTTTGCATTTGTGTGAAAGGTGAGTGGAATCCGGTACGGAACGCAAAAAAATGAGGCTTGGGAAGCCTGAATAAGGGATATTGATGAGTAATGATGAGAAAAACGCATTGAAATTTGGTGGATTCAAAATAAATCCGTTCCTTTGCAGTGCAAACCAAAAGTAATGCATCCCACCACATGGGAAAGTGCCACACGGCTAGCTCCTTTCGAATCCTCCAGGGCTTGATCGCAGCAAAGGTAGTTAGTTGTAGCGGCGCGATGTGGAGAGCTTTCCCACCTGCCTCTTTAGCTCAGCTGGCCAGAGCACGTGATTTGTAATCTCGGGGTCGTTGGTTCGAATCCGACAAGAGGCTCTCAAAAACAGAAGAAGATATCTCAAACGAGATGTCTTCTTTTTTTTGTGTTTATACGAAAATCTGGTTTTCTGCGGAAAGAATTCTTTTCCATTTGTCGACAGAAAACAGCTCCGGAGGTTGCTTTTTTATGGAGCGGAGAGCCGTTTCAACAGAATTATTGCTATATTTGCGGTATGAAGTGCGAGACAAACTTTTGCCACTGGGTGCAGAGGAGTTGCCGTGCTTCTCTTTTATATAAGGTAATCAATCATTCAGTATTCAATGAAAGCATACGTTTTTCCCGGTCAGGGTGCCCAATTTGTAGGAATGGGCAAGGATCTCTATGAAAATCATCCCGTGGCCAAGGAACTCTTCGAGCAAGCCAACGAGATCTTAGGTTTTCGCATCACCGATATCATGTTTGCCGGTACCGATGAGGAACTCAAGCAGACAAAAGTGACGCAGCCCGCCGTCTTTTTGCACAGTGTGATCAGCGCGCGTTGCCTCGGCGCAGAATTTCAGCCCGATATGGTCGGCGGCCACTCGCTCGGCGAATTGTCGGCGCTCACAGCGGCAGGCAGTCTTCGCTTCGAAGACGGTTTGCGCCTTGTGGCGAAGCGTGCCATGGCCATGCAAGCTGCCTGCGAAGCCCGTCCCGGAACGATGGCAGCCATCATCGGACTCGAAGATGATGTGATCGAAAAGGTTTGCGCCGAAACGAGCGAAGCCACCGGCAAGGTGGTGGTGGCAGCTAACTACAACTGCCCCGGACAGCTCGTGATTTCGGGTGAACGCGAGGCCGTGGAAGAAGCCTGCACGCGACTCAAAGAGGCCGGTGCAAAGCGAGCACTTGTTCTCCCCGTGGGTGGTGCTTTCCACTCTCCGGTGATGCAAGCGGCCAAGGAAGAACTCGAAGCAGCCATCGCAGCGACTGAGTTCTCGCGTCCGAATTGCACCGTCTATCAGAACGTCGACGGGCAAGCGCACACGGAGCCGGAAGAAATCAAAGCCAATTTGATCGCGCAACTCACTTCGCCCGTGCGTTGGACGAAGGAAGTGAACAACATGGTGGCAGCCGGCGCTACTTCCTTCGTGGAATGTGGTCCGGGCAAGGCGCTCCAAGGCATGATTTCCAAGATCTGCAAAGGTAACGCCGAGGTGACCGTGAGCGGCACCAATATGTAATTCCAAAACAACACAAGGGTAGGTGTCTCGCTGAGTAGGAAAGCGAGCTACCTACCTTTTGTCTTATCTTTTCGTCGGTTGAGTCCCATGAACATCTATCAGATTTTCACTCGCCTCTATGGCAATTCTAAGCACACCAATGTACCCGATGGCACGTATGCAGAGAATGGTTGTGCGAAATTCAATCATTTCACGGCAGAACGCTTGAATCGAATCCGTAAATACGGGTTTTCGCATGTGTGGTTCACCGGGGTGATAGAACATGCCACGCAAACCGACTATTCCGCCCAGGGCATTGCCGCCGATCACCCTTGGGTGGTCAAAGGGAAGGCCGGTTCGCCCTATGCCATCAAGGACTATTTCGACGTCGACCCCGATTTGGCGGAGTCCGTTCCCGACCGCATGGCAGAATTCGAAGCCTTGTTGCAGCGAGTTCATGCGGCCGGACTGAAATTTGTGCTTGACTTTGTGCCCAACCATGTGGCGCGTCAGTACGCTTCAGACGCAGCACCGCAGGGACAACGCGATTTGGGCGCCGACGACGATAGCGAAATGGCGTTTTCGGTCCGCAATAACTTCTATTATTGTTGGGGCGAGCCGTTGCATACCGATAATTTTGTGGCACCGACCGCAACGGGTTATCCTTATCTCGAAATGCCGGCTAAAGCCACCGGAAATGATCTCTTTAATGCGTGGCCCGGCCGCAACGACTGGTACGAAACCGTGAAACTCAACTACGGTGTGGATTATGTCGGCGGAGGTGCACGCCATTTCGACCCCATTCCCGACACGTGGAAGAAGATGACCGACATTTTGCTCTTCTGGGTGAAAAAGGGAGTCGATGCTTTCCGTTGTGACATGGCGGAGATGGTGCCCGTAGAGTTTTGGCATTATGCCATTGCGCAGGTGAAGCAGCAAGCCCCGGCCGTGCAATTCATTGCGGAAGTGTACAATCCGCAAGAATATCGCAGTTACATTGCACATGGTGGCTTCGATTTTCTCTATGATAAGGTGGGGCTCTACGATACGCTCCGCGGTGTGATTTGTCGTTACGCATCGGCCTCAGCTATCACGCAGGCTTGGCAAGCCACGGACGACATTCGCGAGCACATGCTCTATTTCTTAGAGAACCATGACGAACAACGCATCGCTTCCGATTTCTTCTGCGGAGATGCCGCCAAGGCTTTGCCGGGATTGGTGGTCGCTGCTTGCATCGGCAAGAACCCGCTGATGATTTACGCGGGGCAAGAACTCGGGGAGCGCGGTATGGATGCCGAAGGCTTCTCAGGAAAAGACGGCCGCACGACGATTTTCGACTATTGGAGCCCCGAAACGCTGCGCAAGTTGGCGACTTTGCCCGAATCGCTCGAGGAGGTCAAACAATCACAGTTGCTGAATGCCGAAGAACAGCGTTTATATGAGGCCTATCATACCATTTTGCGCCTGCGCGAGACTTCTCCGGCACTGCGTGAGGGCGCTTTCTTCGATGTGATGTACGTCAACTATCAATCCATCAGTGGTTTTGATCCCAATCGGCACTATGCTTTTTTGCGCAAGACCACTGACGAGGCGATTCTTGCTGTGGCCAACTTCTCTGATCAAGACATTAGCGTGGGAGTCAAGCTTCCCGCGCACGCCTTCGACTATTTGCATTTGGCAGAAGGCACGTTTGCGGCGCGTGATTTGGTGAGCGGACGCAAAACCGACATCGTCTTGACGCGCGACGGAGAAACCTCGGTGCAAGTCCCCGCCAACAGTGCGGTCCTCCTTTCATTTTGCCCCTAAACGGCAACTTTGTTTCATAGAAAATACGCAGACTTATGGTAGTATTTCCTTGTTGCAAAATCAACTTGGGATTGAATGTTGTGGAACGCCGTTGTGATGGTTATCACAACATCGAAACGGTGTTCTATCCCATACCTTTGCATGACAATCTTGAGGTGCTTTCCGCAAAGAATGCATCTCAGCCCTATCTGTTCCACCAAACCGGTTTCGAATTGGAGGGAACACCCGATAATAATTTGGTGATTCGCGTGCTCAATCAGCTGCGCGAAGACTATAAGCAGATACCTCCGCTCGAAATTTGGTTGCACAAACGCATACCTTCGGGAGCCGGTTTGGGCGGGGGGAGCAGTGATGCGGCTTTCATGATGCGCCTGCTCAACGAACAGTATGATTTGCAAATGGACGATGAAGATATCGAATATCGTCTTTCGCAACTTGGGGCGGATTGTGCCTTCTTCTACAAGGCAAAACCGGCTTATGCGACCGGCATCGGCGACCAACTCATGACTTTGGACTTCGATTTGGCCGGATGGAACTTGGTTTTGGTAAAACCCAAGATCACGGTGTCTACTCGCGATGCCTATGCGATGGTGAAACCCAAACCTTCGGAAGAAAGTCTTCTCCTTTCGTTGTCTCGCGACCCCGAAACTTGGAAAGACACGGTGAAGAACGATTTCGAGCCCAGTGTCTTCCATCGTTATCCCGAAATCGCTGCCATCAAGCGCACGCTTTATGATATGGGTGCGACTTATGCGGCCATGTCCGGCAGTGGGTCGAGCGTGTTTGGCCTCTTTCGCAATCACCAACCCGAGGCTGCTGAAATCTTCCACGACTGTTTTGTGGCAGAAATGCGCTTGAGATTACCCGAACCATGATTTATTATTTCTCCGGCACCGGCAATACGCGGTGGATTGCGGAGCAAATGGGGCAACTCTGCGGGCTCCCCGTAAGGCGGATCACCGATTGTGTAAGCGAAGCGGAGGTTGTCGCAACGGAACAAGGGGATAAGCAGGTCTTGGGCATGGCTTTTCCGATTTATGGGTGGACGCTTCCGGCGGTTGCTATGGACTTTATTCGACGATTGCCCAGAGCTGAGGAAGGAAAGTCCTACTACGTTTTCGCGCTGCTGTCTTGTGGTGATGATATTGGCCGAACCAATCTCTATTTGGCTAAATTGTTGGCGGAAAAAGGCTATCGCCTCGATGCCGTCTGGTCATTTTCGATGCCAAACACCTATATTGCCTTGCCGTTCTTTGATGTAGATTCGGAGGAATTGGCGAAGCAGAAAGTGGAGGCTACGCGCCTAAAGTTGGTACAAGCCGCACAGGCTGTGCAAGTACGGAAGAGTGGGGTGGTAGATGTGGTACCCGGCGCTTTTGCCCGCCTGAAAAGTGGCTTCCTTCGCTGGTTCTTCTACCGATTTTGGGTGGGGCCGCATTTATTTGCTACGAATGGGCGGTGTACAGCCTGCAAACGTTGTGAAAAGGCCTGTCCGATGCACAATGTCAAGGTCGAACAAGCGAAGATTGGCCCCAAGTGGGGCGAACATTGCACCTTTTGTTTGGCCTGCTACCACGTTTGTCCGGAAAGCAACATTCATGTCCGTCCCGCTGGGGCAAATAAAGGACGGCATACGCAGTTTTTGGATACCTATATCTAACCTTTCATACCATGACCGACGTCGAACAGCACAAGAACAGAGAGTTTTTCATCTCTGTCGCCCATGAGTACATCAAACGACCGGGCGTTTCGGAGCTGTTGGCCTATCTAAACCAGAAAACTGATTTCTTTTGGGCACCGGCTTCGCTCAATGCACATCTCAGCGAGCCCGGTGGTTTGTGCCAGCACTCCATCAATGTTTTAGAAACCGCTTTGCGCATTTACAAATCGGTGTTACAGCCTTATGCGTGCTTGGGAGCAAGCCCGGAAAATGAAGGATTGACAGAAGAAAGCATTGCTGTCGTCGCTTTGTTTCACGATGTTTGTAAGTGCAACACCTTTCGGCAAACCGAAAAGCGCAGAAAAAATGAGAAAGGCCAATGGGAAAGTTATCAAGGCTATGAATTGGTTGATCGTTTTCCCTTTGGGCAAGGCGAAAAATCGTGCATAATCGTCAGCCACCTGTTGCATTTGACGCGCGACGAGATGCTGGCCATACGATGGAACAAAGGAATGTTTGATGTCGGTGAGAACGGTTCTGCAAGCCGCCGCGCATTTTATGACGCCGCGCGCATGACTCCACTGGTTTCGTTGCTGCAAGCTGCCAATTTATTGTGCGCGCAATGTATAGAGTAGGGCGGATTGAAAAATAAATCCCTGTATTCTGTAATTTGTAGGTAACAAAATGATGTATTATTGCGTTGCTTTCCTGTTTCGCTCCCTTGTTTTATTGCAGTCATTGCACATTTACACTATCTTTGCGCAACTAAAAATCATAAGTATAATCTATTCCCACAACATAGCACACATGACTCACAATCTTCTGAAAGGCAAGCGCGGAATCATCTTCGGCGCACTCAATGAACATTCCATCGCGTGGAAAGTTGCAGTTAAAGCCGTGGAAGAAGGGGCGACAATCACCCTTTCCAATACGCCGGTAGCACTTCGTATGGGCGAACTCGATGCGCTTTCTCAGCAGCTCAATGCCCCTGTCATCGCAGCCGACGCCACCAGCGTTGAGGATCTCGAAAAGGTTTTCGCCGAAAGTCAGCGTCTCTTGGGCGGTAAAATCGATTTCGTCCTCCATTCCATCGGTATGAGCTTGAACGTGCGCAAGCAACGCACCTACGATGATTTGGACTACAACTATCTTGCCAAGACTTTCGACATCTCGGCCATTTCTTTCCACAAGATGTTGCAAGTTGCTAAGAAGCAAGACGCGCTCAACGAGTATGCTTCGGTGGTAGCCCTCAGCTATGTGGCTGCACAACGCACTTTCTTCGGCTACAATGACATGGCTGATGCAAAGAGCCTGCTCGAAAGCATCGCTCGTAGCTTCGGTTACATCTATGGTCGCGAGAAGCACGTGCGCATCAACACCATTTCCCAAAGCCCTACGCCCACAACGGCAGGCAACGGTGTCAAGGGGATGGATCACCTCATGGATTTCGCCGACAAGATGTCGCCCCTCGGCAACGCATCTGCCGAAGAATGTGCTGACTATACCGTCATGATGTTCTCCGACTTTACCCGTAAGGTCACCATGCAGAACCTGTATCACGATGGAGGTTTCTCGAGCATGGGTATGAGCATGCGCGCCATGAACCAATATGCCAAGGACACGAAAGAGTTCGAGGACGAAAACGGCCAAATTATCTACGGATAAAAAAGCAACCATCCCCTATATCAAAGCGTGCAATGCCTTTTTGGCGTTGCACGCTTTGATTTTATCTCCAAAAGTGTTATATTTGCTACATCAACTATCGTTTTATGGCGCATTCGTTTGACATCGCTTTTGTCGGTTCCGGCAATTTAGCATCGCACCTTGCAAAGAATTTTCAAAAGGCAGGCCATCGCATTTTGGGAGTATCCTCCCGCCGCATGGAACGTGCGCAGGAGCTTGCTAAACAGCTCAGCGCAGATACCCTTGCTGTGGATGATCCGAAGCAGTTGCCTGAGGCTGAGGTTTATGTGCTCGCGATTGCTGATGATGCCTTGCCTAATTTGTGGCAAACGTGGACGCCCCCGAACAAACGAGCCCTGGTGCTCCACACCTCCGGCAGTGTTTCATTGGATAGTATCCAGTCGCTTTCGGAACGCACCGGTGTTTTGTACCCCTTGCAAACGTTTTCTGCCAATCGGCCTCTTGATTTCTCCGAAATTCCATGTTTCGTGGAGGGGAGTGATGAAGAAGTGACGCAAACACTGCTTGAATTGGCGAAAAGCGTGAGCCATGAAGTGAACCCTTTGGACTCTGAAAGGAGAAGAACGTTGCATCTCGCGGCTGTATTCGCATGTAATTTCGTAAATCACCTATACGAGGTGGCTTCTTCCCAATTGGAAGCCCAAAGTCTGTCCCCTCGTTGGCTGTTACCACTGATTACCGAAACAGCTCGTAAAGTTTCAGATCTCACTCCTCACGATGCACAAACAGGGCCCGCAAGGCGTGGCGATCGTCGTGTGATCGAGGCGCATTTGCGTCTACTGGATGGGCAACCGACGTGGCAAGAGCTGTATAAAATCATAAGCGAGAGCATATATCACCAATTCCACCAATGATAAACTACGATCTAACCAAGATACGCGCGCTGATTTTTGATGTAGATGGCGTGCTGAGTGATAGCAATGTCTTACTTATGGGAGGACAACCGGTTCGTACTGCCAATATCAAGGATGGTTATGCTTTACAACATGCCGCAAAGACGGATTTGAAGCTGGCAATTATCACCGGAGGCCGCAACGAAACCATCAAAGAACGCTACATGGGGTTGGGGATTACTGATATTTTCATGGGGGTCTCGGTAAAAATAGACGTTTATCGTGATTATTTGATAGCCAACGAGTTGAAGCCCGAAGAAGTCCTCTACATGGGAGATGATATCCCCGATTATGAGGTCATGAAGGACTGTGGATGCCCCTGTTGTCCCGCAGATGCTGTGCCCGAAATACGCGAAATCTCTTGCTATGTTTCCCACGAAAAGGGTGGGGCAGGCTGTGTTCGCGATGTAGTTGAACAAGTTTTACGTGCGCAACACTTGTGGATGCACAATGCGGAGGCTTTTGGATGGTAAATCA
>JABZKU010000052.1 GCA_015257125.1 Prevotellaceae bacterium
TTTCGAACTCGCTGAGTGCGCGATGCGCAGGGGCGTGTCCGTTCGCGCGTAAGGCTGTGCGGATGAGAAAACAGTGGGTGACACCGTGAGCGAAGGGACGGGCGTCTTTTCCCAAAAAACGGGGAGGAAGAAGAAAAAAGAAGGGGCGTTTCGAAAGAAAGTCCACAAGTTTTTATTCGATCTCTCCCGATTCTCAAAAAATGAAACGTTTTTCTCGCAAAACCTTCGACAATTCGAAACTAAATCCTTACTTTTGCGATTGATAAAACACAACTTCCCTTCTTTCCGCCGCACCGCGGCGTCCATATAGCGCAAAGTCGAGGTACTTTTCCCGACCATCCGGCGCAAACGCTCTTTGACTTACTGAACCGGCGCGACTTTGACATATCCCAACCTCTCGGAATAGACAAAAAGGCGCTACATTCCGGCGCGCGGCGCGTCTTCACGCGACCGTGACGAGGCATTATCGAAGCTACCCGACCCTCTGTTCGTTCAGCGTGCAATTCGCTGTGCAACAATCGTTTGTGCCAATTCAAAAGGCTGTCGGCAAGGGTGCCGCCTACGAACGAAGAGACCAAGGAGATCAGCGTGCTGATTTCGGTTGATTGCGGTTCACGAAAAGTTTAGACGCAGTAGACCTCACATCCTGGCCTAAGTTCGGTCTAAGCATCTCCCCGAAAAATAATCCCACCGACCATAGTACGTGAAAGGTGGATTCCTTAGACCGAACTCAGGTTATTTAGGATGACGTTCGCTAAAAGAAGCCACGGTACATGTCGATCAGCGTCGAAAGCTGTTGCAATTTAGTGTCAATTAGTTCCATCTTGCAATCCAACTGCCCGCGTTCACTGTCGATCACCTCAAGATAGGTCGCTCTATTATTGAGGTATAACTTCTGTGCGGCAGAAACGGCACGCATCAGCGCTTCGTCCTGTTTCTGCTTAAATTGACGAAGCTGCTTTAGATTCGTAATTTTCGACTGCAGTGTACTCATTTCGATGTAGGCGGTCATCAGCGCCTTGTCGTAGTTGTACAGCGCCTCAATTTGCAGTGCATCTGCCTGAGAAAAATTGGCCTGTATGGCTTTTTTGTTAATCAACGGCGCTGTTAGACTTCCCAACGCACTAAAAATCAGCGATTCCGGCAATTTGACTAAATACTTGGGGTTGAATGCATTCAGTCCCACCGCGGCAGAGAGGTTAAACGAGGGGAGAAATTCTTTGCGAGCGGTTTCAACATCCCATTTGGCTGCTTCGAGTGCATGTTCGGCCTGCACCACATCCGGCCGTTGCAGCAAAAGCTGTGTAGACAGGGCGTGGGCTGTCGCCGGCATCGGGAGTTGTAAGAAATCGGACTTTGCTCTTGCGATGGGTTGAGGCAATCTGCCCAATAGCAAGTTGAGGTTGTTCTCCGTTTCTATGATGGACTGTCGCAACACATACTCATCAGACTGCGCTTTGGCCAACTCCGCTTCAAACTTCTCGACTGCCAGCTGCGTATCAGCATCCGCTTCTTTCTGAATGCGCGCAATTCTTACCGCATTCTTCTGCAAAGCGATGTATTGTTGCATCACGAGCAACTTATAGTCAAGGGCCAATAGCGCGTAATAGTTCTCTGCTACGTCGGCTACCAGTTGGCTTTTTATTGCGCGCTGCCCCGCTTCAGAAGCTAGATAGCGCTCCACGGCCGATTTCTTGTCACTGTTCAGTTTGCCCCACAAGTCGATGGTCCAATCCATTTGCAGCGTAGGAGCCAAATCGGGGATCACCGTTGGGATTTTGCGTCCCGGCGTGAGTTCCGTTCCCACATTGCCGGCTCCCTCAGCAGTGTAGCGACCAACTTTGGAGATGCCGGCTCCGAGATTGGCCGAAACGGAAGGCAGCAGCGCCCCCTGCTTGGCCGTGATTGCACTTTTGGCAATGGCTAATTCCTGCAACGTGATTTTGAGATCATGATTGTTTTGCAGCGCCGTGTCGATGAGCGACCGGAGCACCGAGTCCTGAAAGAAATCGCGCCAGGCCGGTGAGATCGTCACACTACTATCCCTTGACATCGAAGCGAGCGATGCCTTCAGCGTGTCTTTGGGGAGAATTGTCGCCTGTGGAGTCTTGCACGCCCCCATGCAGAGGAGCGTAGCAAGTACCACCGCGAGGTTAAGCACCTTATTCCTTTTCGTCATGACTACTTTCCTTTAACCGTTTGTTCGAATAGCGTTTGTCTTTTTCTTCGCTCAATGGTTTCTCCTTTTGGTAGTGCACCAATTTATCGGCCATTCCGGCAAAGATGTAATAAAGGCCGGGGATGAGTACCAGTCCGCCCAGCGTACCGATGAGCATGCCGCCCACAGCGGCCGTTCCGATGGTTCGGTTGCCCACAGCGCCGGCACCAGAGGCAAATACCATGGGGATCAAGCCGGCGATGAAAGCAATACTTGTCATTAGAATCGGGCGGAAGCGAGCCACCGCTGCAGAGATCGCAGCCTGCGAGATCCGTTCTCCCGCATTCTTACGCTGGACGGCATATTCCACCATTAGTACGGCGTTCTTTCCTAACAGCCCAATGAGCATCACCAACGCGATTTGCGCATAGATATTGTTTTCTAACCCGCAGACTTTCAGGAAAAGGAAAGCACCGCAGATGCCCACAGGCAAAAATACAATCACAGGCAGTGGGAGAAGGAAATTCTCATATTGAGCAGCCAAAATGAAGTAAACAAAGACCAGACAAACCACAAAGATGACAATTGCCGTGTTTCCTTGTTCCGCTTCGTCTTTTGAGATACCGGCCCAGTCATAATCATAGCCCTTGGGCAAAGTGCGTTGTGCCACTTCCTGAATGGCGCGCAAAGCTTGTCCGCTGGAATATCCCGGCGCCTGCGCTCCCGTCACTTCCGAAGAGTTGTACAAGTTATGTCGCGTGATCTCGCTCATTCCATAAGTTTTCGTTAGTGACATGAAGTCGGCGTAGGGTACCATTTGTCCGTCTTCGTTCTTAGTATAAAGCCCTAACAGGTGTTCCGGAAAATCACGATACTCCGGAGCGGCCTGCACGATCACCTTGTAGGGTTTGCCGAATCGGATGAACCCGGTTTCATAGTCCGAACCCACCAAGACTGACAGATTATTCAGCGCCTTGCCGGGCTTGACTCCCTTTTGCAAAGCTTTGTCGTCATCCACGTGCAGCATGTACTGAGGGTAACTTGCAGAATAGAAGGTAAACGCATTGCCAATCTCCGGCCGCTTATTCACTTCCGCTACGAACGCCTTGCTCACGCGCTCCATTTCGTGGTAATCGTTGTTGCCGGTCTTGTCCAGCAGACGCAGTTCGAATCCACTGGCCGCACCGTAGCCGGGCACCGAGGGCGGTTCGAAGAAGTCGATATTAGCTTGCGTGATGCGTTCGCACTTCTTTTCCAAGTCTTCGATAATCTGCTTCGCCGTGCGTTTTCGGTGCTTCCAATCCTTCAGATTGATCAAGCAGCTACCCGAGTTGGCACTTGTACCCTCCGAGAGGATTTCGAAACCGGCCAAGGAAGACACGCTTTCGACACCTTCTTCCTTTTCCGCGATTTTGAGCAGCTGCTGTGCCACCTCATTTGTGCGTTCGATGGTGGCACCCGGCGGCGTTTCGATCACCGCATAGATCATGCCCTGGTCCTCCTGCGGAATGAAACCGGACGGGAGTCCCATGTTGATCCAATAAGCCAAACCGCAGAAGAACAAGGTCAAGATCATGGTGAAAGCCTTGTTGCGCACCGTGCGCCGAACGAGTCGTTCGTATCTCCGGCTACCGGTGTCGAATTTGGCGTTGAAACGTTGCAGTGCACGCCCCACGAAGCCAAGCTTTACATGATGTTCTTGCTCTTTGGTGAGGATGAGCGCACACAGTGTCGGGGTTAAAGTCAGGGCAACAAAGCCCGAGAAGAGAATGCTCGATGCCATCGTGATGGAGAACTGACGATAGAACATGCCTTCCGGGCCGCCCATAAAGGCCACGGGGATGAATACCGACGCCATCACGAGGGAGATGGCAATGATCGCACCACTGATTTCCCGCATGGCCTTCTCGGTTGCTTCGATTGGAGAAAGCTTGTTGCGAGAAATCTCCACATTTACCGCCTCGATCACAACAATCGCATCGTCCACAACGATACCGATTGCCATGACCAAAGCAAAGAGCGAGATCATGTTGAGCGTGATGTTAAACACCAGCATCGCGATAAAGCTACCCAACAACGAAATCGGGATGGCCAAAATGGGAATGACAGCGGCACGCCAGTCGCCGAGGAAGATAAACACCACGATACCCACCAAAACAAAGGCTTCTATCAGCGTGTGGATCACTTTCTCGATACTTGCATCGAGGAATCGGCTCACATCGTAGCTGACTTCGTAGTGCATCCCTTTGGGCATGTCCTTTTGCAAACGTGCCATGGTCTCTTTCACATGCATGATCACGTTGCGTGCGTTACTACCATAAGCCTGTTTCAGCGTGACAGCAGCAGAGGGTCGCCCATTGAAGGTCGAATAGATATCATAGACTTCACTGCCTAAGTGCACATCGGCAATGTCTTTCAAACGCACCACATTCCCACCATTATTACTCTTGATAATGATGTTTTTGTATTCGTCCTCTGTGGTGTAGCGTCCCGGATACTTCAGAATGAACTCTTTGGCCTGCGGTCGCAAACCGCCGCTCTCTCCCAACTTACCCGGTGAAACTTCTATGTTCTGGTCTTCCAGCGCATCGCTCACGTCGTCTGCCGACAAACCGTACGCCACCATTTTGTCGGGGTGCAACCACACACGCATTGCATAGTTGCGCGTACCGAGAATATCCAAATCGCCGACCCCGTCGACGCGTTGCAGCTCCGGCGCAATGTTGATGTCAAAATAGTTATAAAGGAAACCTTGATCCACCTTCGGATCGTCGCTGTACAGATTGACATACATCAGAATATTCGGTTCCTCACGCGAAATTTTCACCCCTTCGCGGATCACCTCAGGCGGCAATTTGTTGGTGGCCGACGAAACGCGGTTCTGCACATTCACCGCATCGACGTTCGGGTCCGTTCCCAACTTGAAAACCACATTAAGTGCCGCCTCGCCATCGTTACCCGCATCACTCTCGATGTATTTCATGCCGGGTACTCCGTTCAGAGCCTGTTCCAAAGGAATGATGACCGATTTCACCAGTAGCTCATTGTTGGCGCCGGGATAGTTGGCGATCACATTCACCTTAGGAGGAGAAATGGAAGGAAACTGCGTAATGGGAAGATTAAACAGCGACAGAATTCCAATAAAGGCGATGACCAGTGAGACGACAATGGAGAGCACCGGTCGGCGAATAAAGATCTTGAACATCCTAATCTGCGTTTAGCTTATTCAACTTCATAGCGGCCCGGGGCGACACTTGCGATACGCGCACCTTGTCTCCTTCGTTCACTTTCTGTATGCCGTCGACGAGATACCGGTCGGTCACCTTCAGACCCGAAGACACGACATAGGTTCCTGTATATTCAGCATCAATTTTGATGGCGCGTTGATGCACCACGTTGTTGCGATCCACTACAAAGACATATTTCTGATCTTGCAGCTCATACACCGCTTCTTGGGGAATCAGCATAGCCTGCTTTTTCTCCACGAAAAGCTTCACGGTGCCCGTCTCCCCGTTGCGCAATAGGGAATGGGGATTGTCGAAGCTCGCGCGAATGGCGATTGTCCCTGTCGAACTGTCGAACTGGCCGCCGAGGTCTAAAATCTTGCCGTGAGCCGGGAATACCTCTCCATTGGCCAATACTAATTGTAAGGGATTCTGGGCATAGCGTTCCGGGTGGAGCCGGAAGTCCAAATAGTCTGTTTCCGAAATGTTGAAGTAGACCAGCACCTTCGTATTGTCCGACAAGCTGGTTAGCAAATTATTCTCTTCGATCAAGCTCCCTTGCTTGTTGGGGATACGCCCCAAAATACCGGAGAAGGGTGCCCGAATGATCGACAACCGCTTGCGCATCACGGCCAAACGATAGTCGGCCTCCGCCCCCTTCAGTTTTGCCGCTGCCATGCGTTTCGCATTGTTCGACACCACCTTACTTTCTGCTAGCTTCTCCACGTTCTGGAGGTCGATACGCGCTTGCTCAGCGGCGGCCTTAGCCTTTGTCACCTCTTCATCCGCACCGAAAATCGCGATACGGAAAAGAGGTTGGCCGGCTTTCACATACTGCCCCTCACTGGCATACACATTTTGCAGCACACCCGCTTGTTGTGAGCGTATTTCCACATTTCGCAGCGAAGCGATGTTCGCCACGTACGAACGCGGAAGCGCAATGTCTTCGACCAACGGGGTTGTTGCGGTGTACACCGGCACCACTTGTGCTTCTTTCTTGGCCTGACATGCACACAGGAGCAAGGATACCGCGAGACAAGTCAACCGAATTACATTCTTCATACTTAGTCTTTGTTTTGGACGTCGGCCTCATCGGAAGCCATTTGTCATTCTCTATTTTCCGGCAGCCCGCAGCCGCCGGTGATGTTCATTCTGTTTTGTTTTTTCTTGCCCGAAGAGAAACGGCCACACAGGGAGCGTCCGATTTCTCACGTCGTCCTCTCCCTTTTTGCATGTCTGGACGCAAGAGGGAGACGGAATGCGCGCGCAAAAGTACCATTTTCAGTCAAGCGAACAAACCCTGCTCCTTTTTTTTTCAGTCAGTCGGCACATCGCTTCGGCCTTCGGGCGCTGCATGCCGAGTCTATTTGACAAAACGACCGGAAAAAGCCCTCCCACAACCGGTTGTATACAAAAAAGCGCATCTGCAAACAGAGATTTGCCCCTATGAAAAAACGAATAATTTGTTGCACTTCGATTTTGAGAGTACGCCTCTGCCGCAAAAGTGGTGGACTTTCGCTCGAAAGTCGTCGAAAAACGCCTTTCGCACGGCTTCTTTCGCGCCACTCTTCTCCTCGGCGCTTGAAAATCAGCGCATGCCGCCCGAAGGCTCGCAAAAAAATCGTATTTTTGCACGATAGTATGGTTAGTCGGCGGCGCATTTTGCCTGCCGCCCGGCGCCTTCACCTCATTACTCCCCTATGTCCGACAACAACTCCACTCCCCTTTCCGCCAAACCGGCGCTCCTCGGTCTCACCCTCGACGAACTCACCGCCGTAGCGGTCGAGCTCGGACTGCCGCGCTTCGTGGGAAAACAACTTTGTGGTTGGATTTACGACAAGCACGCCCGCTCTTTCGACGAGATGACCAATCTCTCGAAAGCCGCCCGCGCCCGTTTGGCCGAAACCTACGTGCTGGGCATTTCCACCCCGGTGGAAAGCGTCGAATCGCGCGACGGCACAATCAAATACCTCTTTCGCACCGCCAAGGGGCACTACATCGAGTCGGTGTTCATTCCCGACGGCGAGCGCGCCACCCTCTGCGTTTCGTCGCAAGTGGGGTGCAAAATGGCGTGCGAGTTCTGCATGACCGGCCGACAGGGCTTCATGGCGCAACTCACCGCGGCCGATATATTGAATCAAGTCTATTCGCTGCCCGAACGTGAGCGCCTCACCAACATCGTCT
The DNA here is from genome assembly GCA_015257125.1 of Prevotellaceae bacterium. Classification (GTDB taxonomy): domain Bacteria; phylum Bacteroidota; class Bacteroidia; order Bacteroidales; family Bacteroidaceae; genus Alloprevotella. The sequence goes on from JABZKU010000052.1 coordinate 7,567, forward strand.
TTATGGGTCAGGGCGAACCGATGGACAACATCGACAATGTGCTGCGCGCCACCGAAGCACTCACCGCAACTTGGGGCTACGCCTGGAGTCCGAAGCGCATCACCGTATCCACGGTGGGGGTGGCCAAGGGCTTGCGCCGCTTTCTCGACGAGAGCAAATGCAGCTTGGCCGTCTCGCTCCACCACCCCGATGCGGCCGAACGCGGCGCGATGATGCCGGCCGAACGCGCCTTCGGCGTCGAAGCGCTCATCGAGTTGCTGAGTCAATATGATTTCTGCCGCAAAACGACCGACGACTACGCCGAAGGCACGAAACAGCGCCGCCTGACGTTCGAATACATCGTGTTTCGCGGCATCAACGACACGCTCGAACACGGCCGCGCCCTCGTGCGCCTGCTCGCTCCCCTCGACTGTCGCATCAACATGATCCGTTTCCACACCATCCCCGACACGCGTTTCGACGGTACAGACGAAACGGCCATGCTGCGCCTGCAAGACTATCTCAATGCCCACGGCATCACCACGACCGTGCGCGCCTCTCGCGGACAAGACATCTATGCCGCCTGCGGTATGCTCACCACCAAACGCATGGAAGAGGAACGCGCCTAATGCCCTCGCACACAGTGCCCACCCC
>JABZKU010000053.1 GCA_015257125.1 Prevotellaceae bacterium
TGTCATTCTGGGTTCGAATCCCGGTGACCCAACAAAATGCGCTGATTGGCTGCGTCCTCGACGCCGACCATCGGCGCATTTTTTTATTTCTGCCTTCCGTGACGCGGAAGGCGCGAGGCGTGTAGGATTGCGCCTCTTCTTTCTTCCCTCTGTTTCCTTCCTCTTCATCACACCTATGGCTTCTCTGAAATCTCTGGCTAAGGACACGGCCATCTACGGCATGAGTTCCATCGTGGGACGCTTTCTCAACTACCTGCTCTTCCCGCTTTATACGCACGTTTTTGCAGCGGCAAGCGGCGGCAACGGGGTGATCACCAACATGTATTCCTACACGGCGCTGCTTTTTGTGATCCTCACCTTCGGCATGGAGACCACGTTGTTTCGTTTCATCAACCGCGACGATGTGGAGGATCCGAAAAAAGTCTACACCACCGTGTTGGCAATTGTGGGCAGCGTGGGCTTGCTCTTCTTGGCCTTTGTTTTTGCCTTTCTCCCCTACCTTTCGACACAAATGGGCTATCCCGATCATCCTGACTACGTTTGGATGATGGCTGCTGTCGTGGCGCTCGACGCCTTTCAGGCCGTGCCCTTCTGCTATCTGCGTTATCAGCGCCGACCGGTGAAATTCGCCGTGCTGAAACTCAGCTTCATCGCCCTCAACATTCTGCTCAATCTCCTTTTCTTCGTGGTTTTTCCCCGTTTCATCGACGGTTGGCAAATCGAAGTGGGGCACGTTTTCCTCGTCAATCTCATCTGCACCGGATTGATCACCTTCGGTTTTTGGAAAGAACTCTTCGGTGTAAAATGGCGCGTCGACCGTTCGCTCATCCGCCCCATGCTTTCCTATTCGTGGCCCATCTTGGTACTCGGCATTGCGGGCATTCTCAACCAAACGATCGACAAAATCCTCTTTCCCAAACTCGTTCCGGGACATGAAGGCATCGTGCAACTCGGCATCTACGGCGGCGCGGTGAAACTCGCCATGATCATGGCACTCATCACACAGGCTTTCCGCTATGCCTACGAGCCTTTTGTGTTTGCCGCCGCGAAAAAAGGCGAATCCACCGACAACCGCGCCACATATGCACTGACGATGAAGTATTTCTTGATCTTCACGCTCTTCGCCTTCCTCATGGTGATTGCCTATATCGACCTGTTCAAGCACATGATGGGGCGCGACTATTGGGACGGCCTCAAAACCGTGGCCATTGTCATGGTGGGCGAAATCATCAAAGGCGTGTATTTCAATCTCTCCTTTTGGTACAAACTCACCGATCGCACCATTTGGGGCGCGTGGTTCTCGGGTGCCGGCTGTTTGGTGCTCGTTGCCTGCAACCTATTGTTCGTTCCGCGCTTCGGCTACATGGCCTGCGCCTGGTCGGGCGTGATCGGCTACACGGTCGCCATGCTTTTGAGCTACTTCACGGGACAGAAATACTACCCCATCGCCTATCCGCTCAAGCGCATCTTCGCTTATGTCGCCCTCACGGCCGTACTCTACGCCGCGATGACGATTTCGCGCGATTTCATCACGAGCGACCTCCTGCGCATCGCCTTCAACTCGATCGGCATCGTGGTTTTCCTCGCTTTCACCGTACGCATGGACTTCCCCTTGTCCTCGCTGCCCGTCATCGGCAAGTATTTCCGCAAATAAATTCTCTCCGCTGTTCTCACAGATTTCTCCGCTTATGTACACTGCCTCGCTCGACAACGGTCTTCGCATCATTTTTCAACCTTCGGAATCGGAGGTGGTCTATTGCGGCTACGTCATTTGTGCCGGCACGCGCCACGAAGCGCCGGAAGATTCGGGCATGGCTCATTTCATCGAGCACATGTCCTTCAAGGGAACGCAGCGGCGCAAATCGCGACAAATCAACGACTATCTGGAACGCGTGGGCGGCGAACTCAACGCTTTCACCAGCAAACAAGAAACGGTGTATTGCGCCACGGTGCTTCGCCGCGACGTGCACCGCGCCGTGGACATTCTCACGGATATGGTCTTCCACAGCGTCTATCCACAAAACGAGATCGAGAAAGAAGTGGAGGTCATCATCGATGAAATCGACAGTTACAAGGATTCGCCCTCAGAACTGATCTTCGATGAATTCGAACAACTGCTCTTCGGCGACACTTCGCTCGGAAGAGATATTCTCGGCGACAAAAATCGCCTGCGCAGCTACACCACCGCCGACGCACTCCGTTTCACCGGCGAACACTATCGCCCCGACAACGCGGTGTTTTATCTTTACGGCAAAGTGGATTGGCCGCAGTTGCTCCGCCGCCTGGAGAAAGCCCACGCTGCCGCTGCCATGGCTCCGATGGATTCGGCAACCGCAAAGCAGGATTTCAAAAAAGCCGTGCAACCCTTCGCCGGTTTCACCGCGCCCTCAACCGTCCGCGTAAACCGCGGTACGCACCAAGCGCACGTGGTGATGGGCGCGCCCACCTTTTCGGCCGGCGATGCGCGACGCTACGCGCTGACGCTGCTCAACAATATCGTCGGCGGCCCATCGATGAATTCGCGCCTAAACATGGCTGTGCGCGAACGCCATGGTTTGGTGTATAGCATCGACACCTATCTGAACACCTACCCCGACACGGGCTTTTGGAGTCTCTATTTCGGTTGCGACACCGAGGATGTGGCACGCTGTCGGCAGTTGGTGGCGCGCGAACTCCAACGCCTCTGCGACAAACCCCTCTCGCCCGCCGCACTTCGCGTGGCCAAAGCCCAACTCTGCGGACAAATCGGCATTTCGTGCGACCATTCCGAGTCGTTTGCCGTGGCCATGGCCAAACAATATGCCCACACCGGCACGCAACGCGACATTACGAAAATCATGGCCGGCATCCAAGCTGTAAGTGCCGAGGAAGTGCAAGATTTGGCACGCACCATCTATGATCCCGAGGGCATTTACACACTGATCTACCGATGAAATCGCATCCTTTGGCTCTCTTTCGCTATTGTCCGCGTTGCGGTAGCGCCGCATTCACCGTGGCCGACAGTCGGTCGAAACGTTGCGCCGATTGCCACTTCACCTACTATGCCAATGCCTCGGCATCGGCAGCCGCGGTGGTGCGCAATGCACAGGGCGAACTCCTCTTGGTGCGCCGCGCTTTCGCCCCCGCGGCCGGCACCCTCTGCTTTCCGGGCGGATTTGCCGAGCACGGCGAATCACTCGAAACCACTTGTCTGCGAGAACTGCAAGAAGAAACCGGTCTCCACGGCCACGCGCCGAAATTTCTTTTCAGTCTGCCCAATCTTTATGTCTATTCCGAACTGACGGTGCACACGCTCGATAGTTTTTTCGCTGTGAGTGTCGACGATGAAACCGCGCTTTTTGCCGACGACGATGCGAGTGCTGCGGAATGGCACCCCCTTTCCCCCGATTTGCTCGACGGCATTGCCCTCTCCTCCCACCGAGAAGCCTTACGCAGGCTCCTCAAAAATTCATAAGCGAAAGTACTTGACTATCAAATTTATTTAGTATTTTTGCCCTGTCGCGAAGGCCGCTTTCGACGCGAAAATCTTTCGCCCCGGTGGGCGCGGTTTTTTCTTTCGTCGTCGCACAGCGCCACCTCGCGTCGCTATTTATTTTTTTCCGCATTACCCTATTACAAGTTATAAGATGAACGTTATTACCAAAACAGTCTCGCTGCCCGACGGACGCACCATCAGCATCGAGACCGGTAAGCTCGCGAAGCAGGCCGACGGCGCAGTGATGCTGCGCATGAACAACACCATGCTTCTCGCTACCGTTTGCGGTGCCAAAGACGCTGTACCCGGCACCGATTTCATGCCGCTGCAATGTGATTACAAAGAAAAGTACTCTGCCGTGGGACGCTTCCCCGGTGGTTTCACCAAGCGCGAAGGCCGCGCCGGCGACTACGAGATCCTGACCTCGCGTCTCGTTGACCGCGCCCTCCGTCCCCTCTTTCCCTCTGACTATCACGCCGAGGTGTATGTCAACGTTACGCTCTTCAGCGCCGATGGTGTAGACATGCCCGACGCCCTCGCCGGTTTCGCCGCTTCGGCTGCCTTGGCTTGCTCGGACATCCCCTTCGACGGCCCCATCTCCGAAGTACGCGTGGCGCGCATCGACGGTAATTTCGTGATCAACCCCACTTTCGAACAACTCAAGAACGCCGACATGGATCTCATGGTGGGCGCCACCGAAGAGAACATCATGATGGTGGAAGGCGAAATGGACGAAGTGCCCGAAAGCGCACTCCTCGAAGCCCTCAAGGCCGCCCACGAAGCCATCAAGCCCATGTGCCGTCTCCAAAAGGAACTCTCGAAGGAACTCGGCAAGGACGTGAAGCGCGAATACTGCCACGAAGTGCACGACGAAGCCCTCCGCGAGCAGGTGAAAGCCGAATGCTATCAAAAGTGCTACGACATCACGAAGTCGGCCCTCGAGAAGCACGCCCGTTTCGATGCCTTCGAAGCCGTGCGCGAAGAGTTCAAAGAAACCTATGCCGCCGCTCACACCGAGCTCAGCGAAGACGAAATGGCCGAAAAGAACACCCTCATCGATACCTACTACCACGATGTGGAGAAGGATGCCATGCGTCGTTGCATTCTCGACGAAGGCGTTCGCCTCGACGGTCGTAAGACCACGGACATTCGCCCCATCTGGTGCGAAGTGAATCCCCTCCCCGGCCCTCACGGTTCGGCCATCTTCACCCGCGGTGAAACACAGAGCTTGACCACCACCACCCTCGGTACGAAACTCGACGAGAAGATGGTGGACGATGTCCTCGACAAGAGCTACATGCGTTTCCTCCTTCACTACAACTTCCCCCCCTTCTCCACCGGCGAAGCCAGAGCGCAACGTGGTGTCGGCCGTCGCGAGATCGGTCACGGCCACTTGGCATGGCGCGGTCTGAAGGGACAAATCCCCGCCGACTTCCCCTACACCGTGCGTGTGGTGAGCGATATCCTCGAATCCAACGGTTCGTCGTCGATGGCTACGGTTTGCGCCGGTACGCTCTCACTGATGGATGCCGGTGTGCCCGTCAAGGCACCCGTATCGGGTATTGCCATGGGTCTCATCAAGAACCCCGGCGAAGACAAGTACGCCGTGCTCTCCGACATCCTCGGTGACGAAGATCACTTGGGCGACATGGACTTCAAGACCACCGGTACGCTCAAGGGTCTCACCGCCACGCAGATGGACATCAAGTGCGACGGTCTTTCCTACGAGATTCTCGAAAAGGCACTTGCACAAGCCAAGGCCGGCCGCGAGCACATCCTCGGCGAAATGATGAAGACGCTCGACCATCCCCGCGAAGACTACAAGCCCCACGTGCCCCGCATCGAAGCCTTCGAGATTCCGAAGGAATTCATCGGTGCCGTTATCGGACCCGGAGGTAAGATCATTCAGGGCATGCAGGAAGAAACCGGTGCGACCATCACCATCGACGAAGTGGACGGTGTGGGCAAGATCCAAGTTTCTGCGCCCAACAAGTCGAGCATCGACGCCGCTGTGGCGAAGATCCGCGCCATCGTGGCCATCCCCGAGGTGGGCGAAGTCTACGACGCGAAGGTCGTGAGCATCATGCCCTACGGTTGCTTCGTTGAGTTCATGCCCTCGAAGGAAGGACTCCTGCACATCTCCGAAATCTCTTGGGAACGCCTCGAAACGGTCGAAGAAGCCGGCATCAAGGAAGGCGACAAGATCCAAGTGAAGCTCCTCGAAATCGATCAGAAGACGGGCAAGTTCCGCCTCTCACACAAGGTGCTCACCGAAAAGCCCGAGGGTTACGAAGAACGCCCCGCACGTCGTCCCCGTCGTGAGGATGGCGAACGTCGCCCCCGTCGCGAACGCTAAATCCTACGCGAGTCGCCTGCCGAAAGGTGGGTGCTCCCGCTGAACCATATCCGCTGCTTGAACGCTTCAAGCAGCGTTTTTTTGTGCCGATTCGATGAAATGGTGCATTTCCGGCGCATAATGCACTGACCCACCGCCGACAAGGGGGAGAATCAGCCGCACAAACGATCAAGAAAGGGCGCAACTTGCAAGGAGCAACGGCCGGCGGAGCGAAGCAGGGAGCGGGCGGGAAAAGCTCCGTGTGCTCACCCTACCGTCACTAAGGGTACGACGGAACGGAACAGCGCCCAAATTAGTCGAAAGCGCGGCACCCACTCGAGGAAAGTCTGTAATGTCCCGACGGACACGCGACAAAATTTGGTTCATCACTTATTCGAGTTTTAATACTCAAAAGTTTGGATAACTCACTTTTCTCTTTTATCTTTGCGTTCATAATAGTTTTGTTGTTTTGTCTCTAAATTCAGCTCTTTAACAGTTGCCAATTTACAGATAAATTTCGACAAACTGTTATTTTCCCGTCTATTTATTTGGGTGGGGTACTTTAGGTATTAATATCAATCAAAACTATCTATGGGATTTTTCAAGAATCAACTGGACAATTTTAAGCAATCTATTGAGAATCAACTAGACAATTTTAAGCAATCTGTTCCAGATGAACGATTAGATGAATTAGAAGCACAGGGTTACGATGTTAGTGAGTATCGCAAAGCAAAACAGAATGCACGTAGTGCTAAGAATGCTATTCTGGAGGAAATACGAAACGCTCATGAAAATTGCACCAATCTCACGAAGCTTGAACCTTATATGAAGACTCCTCGCAATATTGAGAGTGAATTCTTCAAGGCTGTTGCAGGAAAGGCACCTTGGTTTGGTAAAGATAAGTGGAGAAGAAAGTATAGTGAGGGACCAATTGTGTATCGTGGAGTTGTAGCGGCACAATCAGAACTGTACAAGCCAAGCGACAAAGGAGAGGATGCGTTTTACGCGGTTACCATTGTAGCTGTAGACAAAGCGCACCAATGCAACGAGGAGTGGATGCAACGTGTGATTAAACAATTGCAAGATATGCAAGCGGGAAAAGTTGATACCCCATCAGATTGTGCTGAACTTGTGGATATGATGGACGAAGTTGACAACGAGGGAGATTGGCGCACTGGAATGCTTGGTATGAGTATTGCCGAAGGCGCAGAGGCGTATTACCGCAAAGATGTATTTTTTCGTAAGAACTTACCAAACGGTTTCTTACCTACCAATGGCATTTTACCGCAAGTCTGTACCAATATTCCTGTTAAGGAATCTCATTTACCTTTGACTGATGATATTCCTGTTCAGTTCTATATGGATTAAGTCCGTATTTTGGATAGATAAAAATTAAGAGAGGTACACAAGCTGTGTGACCTCTCTTATTATTTTAGGTTCATCCGACATTTGGAGTGATGCGGTTCTAAAAAGAAGAAAACCGCTGAACAAATTGTATATTTGAATTAGCAACAACAAATGTACAGTTATGAACAGCAGTTTTCTATATCATGCTTGGGGATTGTATCACCACAAGTGTCTACGAGAGGAATACAAAGGTAATACAATCATCTTACATATCTAAAGTAAACGAGCTCCGAAATGCTGTCCCAAGTGCGGTCATCCCCATTTGGTGAAAAATGGCTTTCGCACTCGTGACTTTATCAGCCTTCCGATCGGTGGCAAAAAGGTAATTCTACGGATGAAAGTCCGCCGTTACAAGTGCAAGTGTGCGGATTGTGACTATGATTGTCAGGAACGGATATCCTTTGCCCCGGGCAGTCACAGTTACACTCGTCGCTTTGCAAGGTATGTGGTCGATCTATTAAAGGGGATGACCCTCAAAGACACAGCCCAACTTTTGGGTGTGTCGTGGGACACGATCAAAGAAATTCACACTCATCATCTTGAGTGTCAATATGTTCCGCCCTCTCTTGAGGGAGTGGACAGCATCGGCATAGACGAGTTTGCCGTCCGAAAAGGCCATGTGTACAAGACCATTGTCGTTGACCTCAAGAGCGGGAGGATTCTCCATGTGGGTGAGGACAAGGCGGCCAATGCTTTGGCCGGATTTTGGAAAAGGGTCAGACGAAAGAAACTCGACATCAGGTATATCGCCACCGATCTCTCTGCCGCTTTCATCTCCTCCGTACTTGAAAACTGCCCGAACGCCGTGCATGTCTTCGACCATTTTCATGTGGTCAAACTGATGAATGAGAAGTTGGACGAGATACGCAGGGCGCAATATAACATGGAAAAGGACATCAACAAGCGCAAAGTCTTGAAGGGGACGCGCTACCTGCTGCTGCGCAATGGAGCGGATAT